>NVVV01000017.1 GCA_002733495.1 Robiginitomaculum sp. | reverse complement strand
AGTGGTATCAGTCCAGGACATCGTGGCCTCCTTCGAATCTTCGACAATCCGAGGGAATCATAATCCACTGATATCACTCAACTACTTTCGATACAGGCTCTGAGATATTATATTTGGGGCTATCCCAGATAACGCCAATTAGGTGTTACGATGGACAGTATGAGAAAGTCACGATTAAGCCCGTATAAACAAGGCCGTTTGATTGAGCATTTTGTCGCCGGAACGACGGCAAGGTGTGCGGCCATCTTGTGCGGTGTTAACCGCAAGACGGCAGCCTATTATTTCCTGCGATTGCGCGCGCTCATTTCGTTTGAACTGGAACAGGAATGTGATGAGGTATTTGCTGGAGAAATCGAAGTGGATGAGAGCTATTTCGGCGGCAAAAGAAAGGGCAAGCGAGGACGGGGTGCTGCGGGCAAAGTCCCCGTGTTTGACCTGTGAAAACGTGGTGGCAAGGTTTACACCAAGATCATACCGGATGCATCTTCTGCGACTTTATACCCGATCATAGAGAGAAAAGTGGTGCCCGATAGCATCGTTTACTCCGACTGCTGGCGCGGCTATAACGTGCTGGATGTGTCCGAGTTCAAGCACTTCCGGATCAACCATTCCAAACTGTTTGCTGACCGACATAATCACATCAATGGCATCGAGAACTTCTGGAACCAGGCTAAGCGCCATTTACGCAAATTCAACGGTGTTCCCAAGCAACATTTTGGACTGTTTTTGAAGGAATGTGAGTGGCGATTCAACAACAGTGACCCAACAATACAATTGTAACAACTAAAACAATGGGGTAACAGTTATTTATCTGGAGAATTATCTGATGTTCTCTGAAGCACGAAAGTGTCCTTATTGACCTGAACATCCAGTGATAAAAGCTGAGCTAATTGTGCGGCTGATGCTTCAGGTGTAACGGCCTTAAAGACGCCGCTTAAGCGAATTTGAGCGATATCAGGTTCTGCCGCCAATGCAAGCGCGCCTTTTGCAAAATGTCGGTTCAAACGACTAACGCTTTCTTTCAGTGTTGCATTATCAAAAACAAGCACGTGGTCCTGCCACGATCCGATTTGCGCAGGGTCTATGGTGGAGCGGGTGTACTTTTCTTGTCCGATCGTATGATTAGATTGTTCACCCGGTTTCAGTTTCAGTGAATAGGCTGTGTTTGCTTTCTGCCTTGCATCAGAAGCAACACCGACTAAGCCCCGCGCAACCGCGACTTTGATATTATCTGGTGTCAGGTCAACTTCAAAGCGTGTTCCCAGAACCGTTATTTTGCTATCTGCGGCATGAACTATAAAAGGGCGTTTTTGATTGTGCGCAACATCAAAAATGGCCCCACCTTGCAGCAGGTATACATCGCGTGAGCGACGATGATAGCGCACGTTAATATTTGTATCCGCATTTAGCACTAAAGATGATCCATCGCGTAATTTAACTTGCGAAATCTCGCCCCGGGCTGTGGCATAGGAAACACGTTGGTCTTGATATGGAATATTTTGGATGAAAATAAAGGCGACCAGGACCAAAGATGCGACCAGTGCTGCGTAACGTGCATGCAAAAAAGTAAAGCGGAAACCATCAAGATAAACCCCAAACCATTCGAACCAGGGATCATTTTGGGGGCTTGCTTTTAAGACGTCTTCCACATCACTGGAGAAATGCTCAAGCACCGCTGGGCGGGCATGATCCAAATTTTGCCAAAACTGTAGCGCCTGAGTATACGCCGTAGCATTCACCGGTGCCGCGTTTTTCCAGGCTCTAAACTCTTCCATAACAGATGGCGTGGCCATGCTATCGCGTAGGCGCGTATGCCAGGCAATGGCTTCATCCAACGTCGATGAAGAAGTCGGCTTTTCTGGATCAGCAGGCATAAGTTTTCTCTTGCATGGTAATGATAAGCCGTAGTGAAGTGAATTTATCCGCTATTGCTATAGGAATGAAAATCATAAAACCCTCACTTATCATGGGTTTCCTCCATTTTCAGTATAAGGTGACGCATTGATTTCATTATGTGTTTTTCTATCGTGCTGGTTGAAAGTCCCATTTTTGCGGCAACTTCCTTTTGCGTCATTCCATAGTACTTATTTAAAATGAAGGCGGTTCTTACGGGCTTGGACAATTCTTTCAGTGCCGTAACAACCCGTGCCATGTTTTCAGCCGTTTCAATGCTTCGTTCCTGCGTTGCCGGAATGGTTTGCAAGTTTGTGTCGGCTGAGGCCTCCAACAATCGGGCCTCGGTCCACTTAGCTTCGCGGTTACGTCTGGAGATGTTCTGACGAACACGATCGGTTGCCAAATTCAGTGCGATTTTTTTCAAGAGTGCATAAGGCAGCAATACAATGCCCTTTTCTCTCACCCTTAAGTATTGAGAAAAGGCGTCCTGTGCGATCTCTTCAGCATCACTGGCATCACCCAGTCGCATAATCAAAAACCGGATAAGCCTGTCCCTGTTGGTTCTATAAAAGCTATCAAAACTCTGCGCGTTTGTTTCTTTCATTGTTATGCGCAGAGCTCCAAATCACATAGCGCGAACTGTGCCTGAAAACTTCGTTCTGCCAACGTACTCTGTTGAAGCGGGAGGGCCTGAAACCGCATTCTTCAAACGCTTAACCAGCCATAGTCACGCATGTCGATCACAAAAACCACATCACCATAGAGGAATAATTCCATTGATTCCGTCTTTGAAGTAACGACGAAAATTAACACCACCTTTTGGGCGGTGGGCACTAGCCAGACTTGGGACACAGTATTGTTATGTTTTTAGGTAATGTAGAATTACGACCACATCGAATTGCCCTTTTTGCCGGTAATTATAATTACCTGATGGACGGACCCGCAAAGGCACTGAACCGGCTCGTCGGGTTTCTTGGGCGTCAGGGAGTAGAGGTTCGCGTATATTCGCCAACCACCTCTTCACCCGCCTTTAAACCGACCGGAAAACTGGTTTCTGTTCCCTCGATTGCTCTGCCGGGACGTGGCGAATACCGTTTAGGGTGGGGGCTACCTCGAGCAATTCGTGAGGACCTGGAGGCGTTTAACCCTTCATTGCTTCATATTACTGCACCGGACCTTACAGGTCATGCAGCACTGAAACTTGCTCAAGAGTGGGGCATTCCAGCGATTGCTTCCTACCACACGCGTTTTGATACTTATTTGCGGTATTACGGCCTTGGCGTGTTCGAGCCTCTGCTAACGCGGGCCATGGTCCGTTTTTACAACCGATGTGACCAGGTCCTGGCCCCATCTGCCTCAATGGCAGAAGAATTACAGGCACAGGGCATTACTTCGGACGTTAGAATATGGAGCCGCGGCGTCGATCATTCGCTCTTTAACCCCAAACAGCGAGATCATGACTGGCGGTTGTCCCATGACATCCGCGATTCAGAAGTGCTGATCACCTTCGTTGGGCGACTTGTTTGGGAAAAGGGACTTCAATTTCTAGTAGATACCCTTGAGAATTTGCGCGCCCGATGCGTGCCGTTCCATTGTCTCATTGTCGGGGATGGTCCGGCTCGGGCCAAATTGGAAAAAAAACTTCCAGGGGCCATATTTACAGGGCATTTAAGCGGGAAAAAACTTGCCCGGGCCTATGCCTCATCTGACATTTTCTTAAACCCAAGCCTCTCTGAAACCTTTGGCAATACCACGCTTGAATCCATGGCAAGCGGCGTACCGGCTGTATGTGCCAATGCTACTGGAAGTCGCTCTTTGGTCGAACAGGGCGTAACCGGCTATCTGGCCAAACCTGGAGATTTGGAAGATTTTACATACTGGTTGGCAAAGCTGGCAAAGTCACCAGACCTTCGAAAAAGCCTGTCGTCAAATAGCGTTAAAAGCAGTCAAGCTTATCATTGGTCAAAAATCTTGAACGGTCTTCTAGACAATTATTACGATGCCTTAGGATTACCTGCATCCACCCGTTCATGCAGAGCACTGATACAGGATTTAACCGACCCAGACGGAATGCGTGCTTCCGTCAGCATCAGCAAACAAAAGAGAGATTTTACCCCAAAACAAACCTGGCACGGAGGTTTAGCGACCCCTCAAGACTTCGCTGGTCAGAACGCACATGGAATCGCGCTTGGGGGCCAGTCATGAAAATCGTAGACATTGCAGAATTTTATAGCGAACAAGGCGGCGGCGTTCGTACGTACATAGATCAAAAACTTGAATATAGTGCGTATAATGGCCATCACACCGTAATCATTGCGCCCGGTGCTGAAGACCGAGAGGAACTCAGGCCTGGCGGAAAAATAATTTGGGTGCGGGGTAGACGAATACCCGTGGATCCACGTTATTTTCTTTTTTCCGATCCGGTACCTATTTATAAGATATTAGACCGCGAAGCTCCGGACGTTGTTGAAGGTTCATCACCATGGAAAGGCGGCTGGATCGCTGCAAAATGGCGCGGCCCAGCGGTGCGATCGTTTTTTGTTCATGCTGATCCGGTTGCCGCATACCCACAAACCTTTCTGGAACCAATATTGGGTAAGAGAATGGTCGAACAGATGTTTGCCTGGTTCTGGCGTTATCTGGAACGGCTAAGCAGGCTTTATGATACTTCCGTAGTTGCCGGAAGCTGGCTGGCGGACCGCTTCGCAGGGTATGGATTACGGCGTCCCCATGCGATTCCGCTAGGAATACAAAGAGAAATATTTTCACCGCTTTTACGCCGTGAAACAGCTCGCCTTTCCATGCTGCGTGCGTGCGGGATAGAAAACCCAAATGCCAAGTTATTGATTACCGTTAGTCGCCATCACCCAGAAAAACGACTTGGCACCTTGATTAAGGCGGTTTCAAAGGGAAAGTTTCATCAACAGGTTGGTTTGTACGTTATCGGCGATGGACCAGATCGGCGACGCGTGGAACGCTTGGCTAATAAAGCTCAAGGAGTCTTCGTAGCCGGGCAAATCAAAGACCGTCCCCGACTGGCTCAAATGATGGCCAGTGCAGATGCCATGCTGCACGGCAGTGCATCAGAAACTTTTGGTATTGTTGTCGGTGAAGCCCTGTGTTCTGGCCTTCCTATCATTGTTCCTGATATTGGCGGTGCTGCGGACTTGGCACGCCCTGCATACGCAGAAACCTATAAAGCCGGAAATGTCGAGGCTTGTCAGGCTGCCATTGGCAGACTGCTGCAAAGGTCACCTGAAGAATTACGCAAAGCTGCCCTTGGCGGTGCCGCCAGCCATGTGCATTCACCGGATGAGCACTTCAAGGCACTGTTTGATCACTATGCTGCCTTGATTAACGCTCCTGTTCTTCACAATGAGCCAGCGTTTAATCCGCCAATACGTATCGTTTCATGACTACCCAAACCCGCCATATAGTGAGCCTGGAGGCACCACCCCGTTGGGCGGTCGTGCTGCCTTTCTATAATGAAGAAAATTATCTTACGGACACACTTCGTTCTTTATGTGAACAATCCCAATGTCCCGCGCAGATCATATTGGTAGACAATGCTTCTACGGATAATTCCGCCAATCTGGCGCGCACCATTATGGGGAAATATCCACATATTAATGCCGTGTTTTTGAGCGAACCGAGACCGGGTAAGGTGAATGCCCTTCAAAGCGGGCTGATTGCTGTTAAAACAGAATTCACCGCCACCTGTGATGCCGATACATATTATCCACCGCATTATCTTGCCTTGGCTCAGAGCCTGTTTGATAAAAGCCCAGTGGCCAGCAGTGTCATGGCGATTGATATTTATAACGATGTTCAGGCAATGCGCGCGAAGATTAAAAGGCTCAAAACCTGGCTAATATCAAGAGTTTTACCACGCCAGTGCCATACGGGCGGGTTTGGGCAAATGTTCCGCACCAAAGGATTACGGCAGTGCGGCGGCTTTAATACCAAGGTCTGGCCTTATGTGCTGGAAGACCATGAGGTTGCCCATCGGATACTGAAGCTGGGGACGTCCGTTTACCATCGTGATTTATGGTGCCGTCCCTCAGAGCGTCGCACCAATGGCGCGAGTGTAAATTGGCACCTGCCAGAGCAGATACTTTATCACCTTACGCCATGGGCATTTAAGGACTGGTTTTTTTATTCATTTCTGGCCAGAAAATTTCAAAACCGGCGATTGGACAATAGCAAGTTGCGGGAGCGTAGCTGGGTATGAAAAAAATACTGCTCAGTGTGCATGACGTGACGCCGCGCCATTTTGAACGCGTAAAAACCATTCATGCGTTATTGCAGGGTATTGGCGTTGAAAACCGTTATGCCATGCTGGTCGTGCCGGATTTTTGGCAGGAATGGCCATTAGCAGAACACCAGGAATTCGTTGACTGGATCAATAATCGTGCTGCGGATGGAGTCGAGATTATCCTACACGGTTTTACCCACCTTGATGATAGCACGCATAATTCTTTTTTCAAAAACTGGAAAGCCCGAACCCTCACAGCCCGCGAAGGAGAGTTTTACGGACTGTCCCAGAAAAGCGCGACTATGCGCCTGCAACAAGGAGCACTGGTTTTACGCAACACCTGCGGGATGGAGGTTCAAGGTTTTATTGCCCCTGCATGGCTTTACAGCAAAGGCACCTGCGCGGCGCTTGCCGACCTTGGGTTTAGCTTTGCAGAAGACCATTGGCATGTCTGGTCACCAGGAAGAAAGAAGACGCTTTGCCGTGGCCCTGTGGTTAGTTATGCCAGCCGCAGTGAAGGGCGCATCTACTCATCGTTGTTTTGGTCAAAACTGGCCAATTGGCTTCTTCGTCCCTTACCAATTTTTCGGATGGCTGTGCACCCGCATGATCTGGATAGCGCTCGTCTTGTTAGAGAAATAAAGCGCACGATTAAGCGCCAGCTACAACATCGTACCCTGTGCCAA
This sequence comes from Robiginitomaculum sp., assembly GCA_002733495.1. Taxonomy (GTDB): domain Bacteria; phylum Pseudomonadota; class Alphaproteobacteria; order Caulobacterales; family Maricaulaceae; genus Robiginitomaculum_B. The sequence continues at coordinate 46,083 of NVVV01000017.1, read as the reverse complement.
TATGCAGAGCTGGTTGAATGATGCAAAAGATCAAAAATACTGGCGTGAAACTACACGGGCTTTTTCATATATTTTCCCAAAGCAAAGCCACTTTGTGGCTCCGCCTTGGTTTCCTCTTGGCCGTTGGTGTTTATCTCTATCTTAAAATTTCTAAAATCGGCTGGGCAGAGGTGATTACGGCTTTGCCGGGCAATCCCGCATTTTATCTGGTTTTTGTTTTGATTTACCTCGCATTACCGCTTTTTGAAGTGGTCATTTATCAACGCTTGTGGAAGCGTCCCTTATGGCACTACGCGCCATTTTTCCTGCGCAAACAGGTCTATAATGCTGCCCTAATAGGGTATTCCGGTGAAGCGGTTTTTTGTTTTTGGGCGCAAAGCAAACTGGGTTTGACGACACGTTCCGCCTTAATGGCAATCAAGGACAACAATATTTTATCGGCCATGGCCTCCAACAGCGCCACCATATTACTGGTGCTGGCCTTTATCGGTACCGGCCAGATCAGCTGGCTGAACACATCGGGGAACAGTTTTGGGCTTTATATCGGCTTTGGCCTTGGCTTTACCCTCATGAGCAGCATGGCGGTTTATTGTTTTCGTAAAAAACTGATCGCCATGCCGGGCCGGGATGCGGTCATTGTGCTGGCAATTCATGTGTTTCGGGTGTTTGCTGTCATGCTATTGCAAGCCTTGCAATGGAGTATAGTCATACCACAAGCGCCATTTAGTGTTTGGCTTGCATTCCTAACCGCACAATTTCTTATGACCAGAATTCCGTTTTTACCTAATAAGGATTTGCTGTTTTTGGGGTTAAGCCTCAGTTTGGCGGGGATGGTAGATGCCCCAAGTGCCGTCGTTGCTGGCATGTTCCTGGCATCAGGAGCTTTAACACAGGCATCTAATTTGGTGGTGTTTTTGGTCACCTCATTGACGGAAACGGTTTCCTCCGAGGTTAAACCAGGGGAGAGCATTGCGTGACCCCATTTTTTGGGCAAATCAATCGCTTTGTCCTGACCAGCATATTGGTGCCTTTTTTGGGCACCATGGCAGTTGCCATATTCCTGCTAGCCACTGACCAGCTGCTTCGCCTGTTTAATTTTGTCGTTAATGAAAACGGGCCGATCAGTCTTGTATTCATGATGCTTGGCAATTTGCTGCCTGAATACGTCGCTTTGTCGCTGCCGATCAGTTTTTTTATCGGAATTTTATTGGCGTTTCGTCGTCTTTCCCTAAACAGTGAACTTGATGTAATTTTAGGAAATGGTGTTTCCTTACGAAATCTTTTGCCGCCAATTCTAGCCCTCGGCTTCGTGCTTGCCGCTGCTGACGTTTATATCGAAGGAACAATCAAACCACGCAGCTTGTATCGTTACCAGCAATTGGGGTTTATGGCCCAGCAGCATGTGTTTCGCTCAACCCTGCGCGCCGGTGAGTTTATGCGATTGTCTGACAACAAAGTTTTGCGGTTTGCTGTGCTGGACAAATCTGGTCGCAAGGGAAAACAGGTTTTTTTTCGATCTTGCGTTGAAAAAAGGCCATGCAATGTCGTTACTGCAAAAGAGGGGGCTTTCATCCCAGCAAAGACCCAAGGCACCCTCACACTTCACTTGAAAAATGGTAGGCAACTGACTCATTTGCTAGATGATAGTAAGCCGATGTTTCTGGACTTTGACCGACTGGATATAGATGTCGTTATGCCTGCTCTTCCCGAATTTCGCATGCGGGCTGACATTGGTGAAGAGGCGACCAATCGAGAGATACTGCAAACCTTACGCAATAAAAAAACGATCAGCGCAGAACGCTATGACAACTATCGCGCAAATCTGCATGGCCGCATTATTAATGCGCTTGGCTTTATTGCCTTGCCATTTCTGGCCATCGCCTTTGGCCTGACCAGCAAGCGGCGCAATGCTTATGGCGGGGTTGTTTTAGGTATAGGGTCACTGATCCTTTATATTGAGGTTATACAATCAGCCACAGTATGGGCAAAATCAGGTGAATTTTCCCCTTGGCTGAGTATGTGGCCAACGCTCGCACTGTTCACAGTGTCTAGCATGGGTTTGTTTTTCTATGTTTCTGAGCGGCCTGGCGCGCAAGTACTGACCCCGGTTCGCCGCGTGTTATACGATGGTATCAATGCACTGCAACATTCTCTGGAACGCTGGCAAAAGAGGTGTGGTTGATGGTGCCCCTTGCGCTTCTAGATCGATACATCGTCCGTCGCCTTGTCATGTACACAATAGCTCTTCTGGTCCTTATTGTCACAGTACTGCAAATGCTGGATCTGTTATCTTTGGCCGATGACATTATGGCTGCACCTGGGGCTAATGGGTTCAGTCTTCTGCGATATGCTATACTGAGAGCGCCGGAGTTTGTCGTACGTTTCACTCCATTTGCACTTTTGATCGCCGTCTTGTTAAACCTTAGTCAATTGGCCGGAACCAGCGAAATTATTGCCATGAGAGCCGCCGGGATGTCGCCAAGTCTTATCCTGCGCCCATTACTAATTGGTGCGGCCATTATAGCGTTGACACATTTTGCATTTCAGGAATGGGTTGCCGCCAACACTTCCAGCCGACTGCAGGTATGGCAGGAGCTTGATTATTCAAACCTTGATACTGTGGCGGATCAGGAAAACAGGGATATTTGGATATCCTCTGATGGTCTTATCGTCGGCGCTAAAACTGCCTACCGTTTTGGTCAAAACACTAAAATCTCTGACCTGGATATATACCAGATTGGTAAAGATGGGTTGCTCTTGGGGGTTATCCTGTCAAAAAATGCGATTTCAGGCGAGCCGTCATGGATATTAAAGGAGACATTACGGTGCACATCTGACGAAAATTCATGGGTAAAAAGCGATCAGATTGGCTGGACTACGCCGTTGACGACCCAGGATTTTTTCCCCAATGCCCAACCACAGTCCGTACACCAATTGCGCAAGGAAGCAAAAAAGCGGCGTCTTCGCAATGAACCATCTGCCAAACTGAACACCTCATTGCTTTCTCATTTCTCAAGACCACTATCAGATATGGTCATGCCGCTGATCGGTCTGTTTGTAGGCTTTTCCCTGCCGCGCAACGGAACTTTTGCCTGGCCGCTTCTGATTGGCCTAGGGGCAGGCTTCCTGTTCTTTACGCTGGACAGTCTTTTTATCGCAATTGGCAATTCCGGTGCTTTGCCTGCCTATGCCGCCGCTTTTGGTGCGCCGCTTTTGTTCACACTATCAGGCACCTATGCACTTATTGGCTTGGAGCGATGAAATCCAGTTTATGGTAGTGAAAATAATATTTTACTGGATATAATATCATGTGGAATTCGCATGTGCGTGCAGGACAAGATGGTACATATGATCAACTTTGCCAAACATATATTGCTTAGCACGCTTTTTTTACTTGCATGTTTTGCTAACCCTATATTGGCTGATGAAGCGCCACGATTTCAATTTAATATTCTGCCCAATAATCTCTCGCAATCCTTGGCAGAATATACCCGAGAAACAGGCATTGCACTTGGCTTAAAGGCATAAGTCTGGCGGTAAGAAAAGTCCGGGGCTTGAAGGAAATTATGAGGCACAAAATGCCCTGCACATGCTACTGAAAGGGACTCATCTGAGCTTTGAAGTGGTTTCCCCGCAACTTTATACAATACAGAGAATTCTAGATGATCCGGTAGAATCTGAAGTTCGGTTACCTCTGCCCCCACCGGTTATGGGAACGCGACCACCACTAGATATTTTTTATGTGCGAAAGCGACATTATTGTTACCGCGAACAAACGCAAGAGCACGCTTTTCAATCTTCCTGCCAGCGTTTCTGTGTTAACTGGCGATACTATTGATGCCTTTGGCATTGAAAACGGCCGAGATGCTATTCGCCATTTTGCGGGCGTGACCATGACCAATCTTGGGGCAGGGCGAAATAAGATATGGGGCTGTCCCAGATAACGCCGATTAGGTGTTATAATGGACGGCATGAGAAAGTCACGATTAAGCTCGTATAAGCAAGGGCGACTGATGGAGCATTTTGTTGCCGGAACAACGGCAAGGTGTGCGGCATCTCTGTGCGGGGTTAATCGCAAGACAGCGGCCTATTATTTTCTGCGATTGCGAGAGGTTATTGCTTTTGAATTGGAGCAGGAACTTGATGAGGTGTTTGCAGGCGAGATCGAAGTGGACGAGAGTTATTTTGGTGGCAAAAGAAAAGGCCGCCGGGGACGGGGTGCCGCTGGCAAAGTCCCCGTGTTTGGCTTGTTAAAACGTGGCGGCAAGGTTTATACGAAGATCATCCCGGATGCTTCTTCTGCGACTCTATACCCGATCATAGAGCGCAAAGTCGTCCCCGACAGCATCGTCTATACAGATTGCTGGCGCGGCTATAACGTGCTGGATGTATCAGATTTCAAGCACTTTCGGATCAACCATTCCAAGCTGTTTGCTGATCGTCACAATCATATTAATGGTATCGAGAATTTTTGGAACCAGGCCAAACGCCACATGCGTAAATTCAATGGCGTACCAAGGGCACATTTCGGGCTGTTTTTGAAGGAATGTGAGTGGCGTTTTAACAACAGTGACCCGACAATCCAATTGAAACAGCTAAAGCAATGGGTTAAGGCGTATTTGAATTAGTTATCTGGGACAGCCCCTTCTTTAATTTTATTGAAGAAAATATATAGTCGTCATCCCGGCCTTCGCCGGGATGACGTCTGAGTCTGATGCTTCTTTATCCTTCGAGGCTTCGCTGCGCTAAGCGTCTCAGGATGAGGCAGGTTTTTTGACCCCACACTGAGGCGGCGTGCAACACTTTTGATGTGTGGAGAATACACAGATGCCAGTACCTGCCATGTCCCAACAGCTTTGGGCGTTTAGGTCGCCAAAAGGGGCAAACTACCCAAATACCAGTGGCACCAGAAGGGTTGCGACCAGCAAGAGCAGCGCGATGGCAATAAGGTTCAGCATAAAGCCAGCGCGGGCCATTTGCGGAATGGTGATCATGTTGGAACTGAACGCAATGGCGTTGGGCGGTGTGGCAATGGGCAACATAAAGGCGCAAGACGCCGCCAGTGTGACCGGCACGGCGAGCAGCAATACATCCTGATCCAGTTTTATGGCCAAAGCGGCCATCACTGGCAAGAAAGTGGCGGTGGTAGCCAGATTGCTGGTCAGCTCGGTCAGGAAAATTACCAGCGCCGTGGCCCCAAGAACCAGAAGAACGAAGTTTACCGCGCCAAGGCCGGAAAGGGAATTACCAAGCCAGACCGCAAGGCCGGAACTGGACACCGAAGCCGCCAGAGTTAACCCGCCGCCAAAGAGGATCAAAATGCCCCAGGGCAATTTCACCGCTTGTTCCCAGGTTAGCAAAGTGCGTTGAGCCTTATCGCCGCTGGGCATCATAAAAGTGGCGATGGCCGCCATAATGGACAACCCTGCATCGGTCAGGCCGGTTAGCCCCGTCAGGGTGGTGAGTTTATCTCGACAGGCCCAGGATAGTGCCAGCAGGATGAAAATCAGGCCGATCCGGCTTTGCGCTGGCGTAACCGGACCAAGGGCGGTGCGTAAATCGGCCAGATGTTGCCTGGTTTTTTGGGATGTTGAAAAATTAACCGGATAGGCAAAGCGCGTCAGCACCAGCCAGGCGATGGGTAACAAGGTCAGGCTGATGGGCACGCCGACAAGCATCCATTGACCAAAGCCAATCTCTATGCCCATGGTTTCTTCCATAAAGCCTTTCAGGAAGATATTGGGCGGTGTGCCTACCAAAGTAGCCACCCCGCCAATGGTGGCCCCATAGGCCAACCCCAGAACCATAATAATTGAGAAATTGCGCCTCTGGGTTTCGCTTAACCCCTCAACCGAGTGCAGCACTACGGCCACAATCGAGGTGGCGATGGGTAACAACATTAAACTGGTTGATGTATTGGAAATCCACATACTGATCAGGGCCGCCGCCAGCATAATGCCGCCCACCAGAGCACGGGCATTGGTGCCCACCAGCGCAAAAATGCCAAGGGCAATGCGTTTGTGCAGATCCCAGCGCTCTATGGCTTTGGCAACAATAAAACCGCCTAGAAAAAGATAAATAGTCGGGTGGGCATAGGGCGATGACGTGGCCTTGATGTCGTTAATGCCCAGAAGTGGAAAAAACACCAAAGGCAACAGGGCCGTCACCGCAAAGGGAACGGCCTCGCTGGCCCACCAAATGGCCATCCAGGCGGCCATGGCGGCAGTGGCGCGACCCGCTGGCCCCAGATCATCGGGCGCAAAGAAAAGGCCCAGTAAAATGGCGCACAACGGCCCGGCAATCAGGCCAAAGCGTTGATAGTTTTCGCGAAAATTTTTTAGCAAAATCTAGGACGCCTTAGTTTTGGTAATCCATTCGTCGACCCGGCGTTCTAAAATGGTCAGTGGCATAGCGCCGCCGCCTAAAATGGTGTCATGAAAGGCGCGGATGTCGAATTTATCGCCAAGCTCCGCTTCGGCCTTGCGGCGCAATTTCTGAATTTTTAACATGCCGATTTTATAGCCGGTGGCCTGTCCGGGCCAGGCAATATAGCGGCGCACTTCGGCGCGGGCTTGCGGCGCGGTTACGGCAGAATTGGCAATAAAATAATCAATGGCCTGTTGCTCGCTCCAGCCTTTGGAATGGATGCCGGTATCCACCACAAGACGGATGGCACGCCAGATCTCAGAACCCAGGCGACCAAAGCGCGACAGGGGGTCTTCATAAGTGCCGGGCATTTCCTGGGCCAGCCATTCCGCATAAAGGCCCCAGCCTTCGGCATAGGCATTAAAGCCGGCCTGGGTACGAAAAGTGGGCAGGCCGGTTAGTTCCTGGGCGATTGAGATTTGCATATGGTGACCGGGCAGGCCCTCATGATAAGCGATGACTTCCAGCTCGCGTTTGGGCATGGCGGTCATGTCGGAAAGGTGAGCGTAATAAACGCCCGGGCGAGAGCCATCGGGGGTACCAGAGGAATAGTGTTGCGGCGCACCGTCCTGTTCACGAAACGGTTCGACCCGTTTCACCACCAGATCTGCTTTGGGCAAAATGCCAAAATAATCGGGAAGTTGCGTCTTGATTTTCTCAATCGCGGCGGTGGCGTCCTGAATATAGCCCAGCCGACCTTCATCATCATTGGGGTAATAAAGGCGTTCGTCATCCTTGGTGTCACGCAGGAAGTCAAAGAATTCTGGCAAGGTGCCGTCAAAGCCAAACTCATCTTTGACGGCCAGCATTTCGCCGCGCAAGCGGGTGACTTCACGCAGGCCGATCTGGTGGATTTCATCAGAGGTCAGATTGGTTGTGGTCTGGTTGGCCAGACGTTCGTTATAATAGGCTAGCCCATTGGGCAGGTTGCTGACGCCGTGGGCCATTGGCGTGGCATTGATTTGATCTTCCTTTTGCCAGGCAATCAGGCGCTCATAGGCCGGTTTCCAGTTTTCCAGCAGGGAAGCACGAATATCTGTGGTCAATTGATCGGCCTTGGCCTGATCAATCTTGCCGTCTTCCAACAGCTTGGCGATTTTTGCCTTGGCGTCTGCCCAGATGGCGCTGTCATGCCCACTATCGTCAAAGGGCGCACCCGTAATGATTTTTCCGGCTTCCAGAATAACCTGTTCAAAGGCAAAATAGGGTGGATGGACGCCAGTTTTGGCATTGAATTTTGATTGTTCAATCAATTGGTCCAGTGCCCGGGCGGACTGGGCAATCCGGGACAAATAATTGTCCATACCCTTTCCCTCTTCGACCCGGTGAAAGGCAATTAGCAATTGCGGGAAAAAGCCCTGAATGGCTCCCATTTGCTCAAAGACATATCCATTGGTACGAAATTTATCCGCCGCTTCTGCTGCGTCACTTTGGTATGTCCAGATGTCATATGATGTTTTGGCTTCGTCCGTTAACTTGTCATAGTCGAAGTTTGCACGCAGGTCTTTCAGACTCTGGCGACGCCAGGCCATTTGTCTGTCCTGTGCCTCGGTGGAAAAATCATCGATCTTGTCCTGATTGGTATCACGGCCAAGAAAAGTTTGCTGGATAGGACTAAAGGCCAAATTTTCTTCATATTTTTCCTCAAACCAGGCGTTCAGGCGGTCCGTTTCGGCCTGTATGTCCTGCGCAGAATAGCTGATGGCTGCGGGTGCCGCGCTCTCTCTGGGGGCGGTGGCGTTCTTGCCGCAGGCTGTTAAGGCAAGAATGGTGGCAAGAGCCGTCAGGGTGGCGCGCATGGGGGGTCTCCAAAAGGCAAAATGTTGGTTTTAGGAAAGAGCAGGTTTTTACGATGTCCGCAAGCGGCGCGCACGATTATGCCCAAATGGCAATGGCACGAAAGTCATTCACATTGGTCAGGCTTGGCCCGGTAATGATCAGATCGTCCAGCGCCGCAAAAAAACGATAAGTCTCATTGTTTTCAAGGGCGGACATTATGTTCAGGTCTTTGACGCTGGCCCGGGCAAGCGTGGTGGGGGTAATGATCGCCCCGGCATTGTCTCCGCTGCCATCAATGCCATCGGTGTCGCACGCCAGCGCCGTTATGCCGGGCGCACCCTTGAGGGCCAGCGCCAGTCCACCCAGATATTCCAGATTGGGACCACCGCAACCGTTTTTATTGCTGATGGTGACGGTGGTTTCGCCCCCCGAGAGTATGAGCCATTCTCCGCCGCGCGCTTGTAATTTCAGAGCGATTTTGGCGTGTGCGGCCCCGACATTGCGTGCTTCGCCTTCCACCCGGTCGCCCAGATTATGGATCTGCCAGCCTTTTGACATGGCAAAGCGCTCTGCATGATCCAGAGCGTCTTTTGCACAGGCGATAATACTGTATTGCCCGGGCAGGGTGCCGGGCTTTGGGGTTTCATTGGCCGGATCATGCAATATGGCCTGAATGGTCCCCTCATGGGGCGTGCCAAAGCGCGCAATAACCGCGCGAGCCTCGTTAAGTGTGGTGGGATCGGCAATGGTGGGGCCAGAGGCAATGGCCGCTGGATCATCGCCCGGCACATCGGAAATGATAAAGGTATGAATGTCCTGTGAGCCACTGGCGGCGGCCAGACGCCCACCCTTGATGGCGGAGAGGTGTTTGCGAACACAATTGATTTGCGCAATGTCGGCACCACTGTGCAGAAGATGGCGCACCACATCCTGTTTTTGCACCAAAGTCAGCCCTGGCGCTGGTAAAGCCAATAAAGAGGAGCCACCACCCGAAACGAGTGCTATCAGGCGGTCCTTTTCCGTGCAAGCGTGCGCCCTGTCCAGCATGCGCCGGGCTGCGTTCTGGCTGGCCTCGTCGGGCACAGGGTGACTGGCATAGTTGATCTCTATGGCGTCTGTTTTTATGGTGCCGCCATGTCCGTAGCGGGTCACGGCCAAGCCGCCAAGAGGACCACAAAGGGTTGTCTCTGCCACTTTTGCCATGGCGGCGGCGGCCTTGCCAAAGGCCAGGATGAGCGTGCGCCCCGCTGGTGGTGATGCGGGTAAAGCCGGGGGCAGGGTACGCGCCGCCTGAACGGCATTAATGGCATTATCATAAAGTGCTTTGAGAAAGGCCAGAGAGTCATTTTGATCATAATTTGCCATAAAATGCCCTCTTACAGACCGAAACGGAGACCATGAATGTGCGAGTTTACGCCTTGCGTCGGTGAAAAGTCGATTGGGGCATGTGTTTTCTGTAAAAAAGCAGAGAAATTATAAATCGGCACCATAGCGTGGTGAGTTTTCGTACATATTTTTAATTACTTAGGGAAAACAGCATGTTGCTTTGTTGTTTGTAGGCTGTGTCAACTGTCCAAAATGTCACAGGTCGGATTTTAGGTTTGGTTTAAGGTACACATTTTTGTGAATCTCCTTGACCGGAGGGGGGGCTTTCATACAGTTTCACTAATAAAGCAAATTCTGATATACGGATCCGGGGGGATCGGGGACGTGTTGCACAGCGAAGGAGATTATAACAATGGCTGAAGCAAATGCCGAAAAGGCACTAAGCAATGCGAAGAAAATGACCATCATCTGTACCAAAGGGTCATTGGACTGGGCGTATCCGCCCTTCATTCTGGCAACAACTGCGGCGGCTATGGACGTTGATGTCACGATGTTCTTTACATTTTACGGTTTGCAACTTTTGCAAAAAGACCTGAAATTGAAGGTTACGCCGCTTGGCAATCCTGCCATGTCCATGCCCATGGGTGGCATGCATATGTCCATGCCCAATATGGTCGGTATGATTCCCGGGGTCACGGATTTGGCCTCAGTGATGATGAAGAACCTGATCAAGAAAAAGGGTGTCGCCTCGATCGAGGAACTTCGCGAAGCGGCCACCTTGTCTGATGTTCGTATGATTGGGTGTCAGATGACACTTGACCTGTTCGAGCTGGACAAAAGTGACATGATTGATGAGGTTGAAATTGGCGGTGCGGCCACTTGGATGGAAAGTGCACTGGAATCTGATATCAACCTTTATATGTAGACAATAGCTTCCCTTAAGCGCGGAATATGACGAGAGAGGAACGAACATGGCAGATGAAGTGCTCGACGCAAAAGGGCTGAATTGCCCACTTCCCATTTTAAAGGCTAAAAAGGCTCTAACTGGTCTTGGTAATGGTCAGACCCTGGAAATTTTATCGACCGACCCAGGTTCAGTAGCAGACTTTCAAGCCTTTTGCCGGGCGACGGGCAATGAATTGCTCGAACACAATAATGATGGTGACATTTACCGCTTTTTGATCAAGCGCGTCGCCTGACCCAATACGGTGGCATGGCACAAAATGTGCTCATGCCACCATTGGCACCGTAAAGGTGTAATCATAGCCGTTTGCCATGCAGGCTTTCGGTGTTTTATCTGAGCTTACAACCGGGGAGGGGACTATGGCTCGACTTAACAAAAAGCTGCTTGTTTCTGCAGCAATGGGCGCTACGGCGCTAACGATGATCGGTGTGCCAGCCGCACAGGCAACTGAGGGCTATTTCCAGCACGGGATCAGCGCACGATCCAAAGCCATGGGCGGTGCCGGCGTTGCCGATACGCGCGATGCTTTTGGCGCGGCAATGAATCCTGCCGGTGCCGTCGACGTCGACGATATGCTGCAAGTCAATCTTTCAGCTTTCAGCCCGGTCCGCCATTTCAAGGGCACGGGCCCTGGCGGCTTTACCCCTGCAGGGGATTTTAAATCAGGCTCGAACCTGTTTCCTGTTCCTGGTTTTGCCTACAGCCGGAAACTGGCCGACAATTTTGGTTTTGCCCTGACCGCCGTTGGTAATGGCGGCATGAACACCAGCTGGAAACGTGAACTGGCGAACCCGGTTTGTGGTTCCGGGCCTTTCCCGGCGCCAACGGGCGTGTTTTGTGGCGCGGGCACGGGGGTGAACCTCAATCAATTGCTGGTAGCGGCGAGCTTTGCCTATAAATTTGCTGATGTGTTAAGCATTGGTGTTGCGCCAGTTCTGGCGATTAACCAGTTTGAAGCTCGTGGTCTGGCGGCTTTTGGTGGTGTCTCATCAAATCCGGCGGCGCTTACTAATAATGAGAGCGAGTTTGCAACAGGTCTTGGCCTGCGCGTTGGTATGCAATTGGAGGTAACAGATTCGTTTCGGGTTGCAGGCACTTACCAAAGCGAGCTAAATATGAGCCGCTTTAAAAAGTACGAAGGCCTGTTTGCCGACCGCGGTGATTTCAATATCCCTGAAAACTACACCATTGGTATTGCTTTTGATGCGTCGCCTAACCTTACCTTCGTTGTGGACTACAAGCGTATCAATTATCAATCGGTTGGCTCGATCGGAAACTCATCTCGTATTCCCAATCTGTTTGGTAATCCAGGGGCTGCGGGCTTTGGCTGGCAGAACATTGATATCATCAAGTTTGGTGCGGAATGGCGTAAAAGTGATCAATGGACCTGGCGTGCCGGTATTGCCAAGAATGAAAACCCCATCGGCACAGATGATGTAACCCTGAACATCCTGGCACCAGGCATTATGAAAACCCATCTGACCGGCGGGTTCGAGTTTAACCCAAGTCAGAAGCACAGCTTTGAATTTGCGTTCATGTATGCGCCAACGGCCAAAGTTTCAGGCATCGAAGTGACGCCGTCGGGCCCGAACCCGAACCGGACCATTGAATTGCGGATGAAGCAGTGGGAAGCCACCATTGGCTGGAAAATGAAATTCGGCAAATAACCAAACGCCGTTTGATCACAAAAAGGCCATTTTGCGCGCGCGAAGTGGCCTTTTATTTGCCTAAAGCCTTGCATCTTCGGGTATATTAGATTATTCGAATATTCATCTGGCGCATGGCGCCGATCCAAAATTGACAGGTTAACTAACCGGCCATCGTTTTCTGATATTCAGTACGCATGCTGGACTGGCGCATATCCGTCACTTTACCGGCAGAAAGGTGCTGACGATGAGCCTTGGCGGACAGCTTTCCAGAACCTCGCTTTTGCGCGGCATGGTTGGTTTCCTGCGCGAAAGAACCTGGCTGATCATCGCGGCGCTGGTTGGGGTCGTTCTCTTTAACCTCCCCGTGCCCGAAGGGCTGTCCCGCGAGGGGCAAATTACCATCATGATGGTGATTATGGCGGTGATCCTGTTCGTGACCGAGCCGATCCCGCTGCCGACCGTTGCTTTGCTGATCATTGGCGGGCAGGTTATTCTGCTGAACAAAGACGCCAATGAGGTTGCCAGCTCGCTGATGAGCGATTCCGTCCTCTTTATTATGGGCTCCTTGATGCTCGCCGTTGGCATTATCAAGCAAAAACTGGACAAGCGCATTGCCTATCTGATTGTGCGCGTCACCGGGACGGGGCTGTTTCAGATCAGTGTTGGCATCGCCGTGGTGTGCGGTGTGCTGTCATCCATCATTGGTGGACACACAGTTGCGGCCATGATGTTGCCGGTGGCCCTGACCCTGATTTCCCTGACCAAAGAGCATACGAAAAATATAAAAGGGCTGGCGGCAGTTTTGTTGCTGTCCATTGCTTATGGTTGTGCCATTGGCAGTATCGGTACGCCCTCAGGCGGGGCACGCAATGCCATTATGATTGGCTATTGGCGGGATTTTTTCTACGACCCGGCTGATCCGGCTACAGCCAAATATATTGTCAGTTACATTGACTGGATGAAATACGCCTATCCGATATTTCTGGCGCAATTGCCATTTGTGACCTGGATATTGTTCATCACATTCAAGCCAGAACACAAAACCTTGCGCCGGGCCGTGGCCAAATTGCGTAAACAGATTGAACAACAAGGTCCAATCAAGGGCGGGGACTGGGCCGCCATTGTTATCTTTTTGCTGACCCTGGCAGGCTGGATCACGCTCTCTGACAAGCTGGGGCTGGGCATTGTTGCTATTCTGGGCAGCGCGCTGTTCCTGATGGTCGGGCTGGTGCGCTGGAACGATATGAATACCGGGGTGAACTGGGGCGTGGTTCTGATCTATGCTGCCACCATCTCGCTGGGGGTACAGATGACGCAATCTGGCGCTGCCGAATGGCTGGCCGTCAGCTTTTTGCATCTTTTGGGGCCCTTGCATATGGACCATGGGGTACCCTTGTGGGTGGCCTATACGGCGTTGACCACACTGGTGGCTAACACCATGTCGGCGGGCGCCGCAGTGGCCGTTATTGGTCCGGTCACGCTACATACGGCAGAGCTGGTCGGGGAAAGCCCGATCAAGCTGGGCTATATTACAGCCATATCCACATCATTTGCGTATTTCACCGCAGCGGCGCAACCGGCCTTTGCCATAGTGTTTGCCTCTGGCTATTTGCGCACGCGGGATTTCTTAAAAGTAGGGTGGCGCATGGCGATTATGTCGGTTGTTATTCTGTTGCTGGCGGCTGAGTTTTATTGGCCATTGCTGGACGGCTAGACGGTGATTTAAGGGCAATCTGGTCGTTTTTGTGGAACGTCAGAATATTCTGCTAGATTAAGGAAGAAGGGGATTCGAGCATGCAGGCTGGCACCATCATGGGGATGAAGTTTTCGCCGCGCGCCATGGGGTTGTTTCTGCATGACCGGCGATGGCTGATTACCGCCCTGATCATTGGTACCATCCTTTATTTTGTCCAGCCGCCCGATGGCCTTAGCCGCGAGGGGCAGCTTGTCCTGATCATCTCGCTAGTGGCGGTGATCCTGTTCGTGACCGAGCCTGTGCCTTTGCCCAGCGTCGCCTTGATGATCATTATTGCGCAAATCATCTTGTTGGGCCTTGATTCTAGCAAGGTCGCCCGATCACTGATGAGCGATTCCGTGCTTTTCATTATGGGGTCCTTGATGCTGGCGGTGGCCATCGTCAAGCAAAAACTGGACAAGCGCATTGCCTATCTGATTGTACAAGTTACAGGGACAGGCATTTATCCCATTTGCGTGGGGATTAGCTTTTTTTGCGGTGTGCTGGCCTCAATCATTGGCGAACACACCGTTGCTGCCATGATGTTGCCGGTGGCGGTCACACTGGTGACACTGACTTCTGACAACCCCAAGGACGTTAAGGGGCTGGCCGCAGTGCTGTTGTTTTCGATTTCATACGGTTGTGCTATTGGCGGTATCGGAACGCCGTCAGGCGGGGCACGCAACGCCATCATGATCAGTTATTGGAAAGACTTTTTTTTCGATCCAACCAATCCTGAAACGCGCCGTTTCCTGGTGGATTATGTGACCTGGATTAAATACGCTTATCCGGTCTTTCTGGTGCAATTGCCATTGGTGACGCTCATCTTGTTTTCTGCCTTCAAGCCCGAACGCAAAACCTTGCGCCGCGCTGTGGCTAAACTGCGCAAACAGATTGAGGAACAGGGCCCGATGAAGGGGCGTGACTGGGCCGCCGTTGGCATTTTTCTGGCGACCCTGGTTGGCTGGGTRACMATGTCCGAATCCGTRGGYCTTGGCACCATCGCRYTGATGGGCGCGGCCTTCTTYCTYGTGGTGGGCCTGGTGCCKTGGAATGACATGAATTCCGGTGTGAACTGGGGGGTGGTRCTGCTYTATGCCGCCACGATTTCYTTGGGCGTGGAAATGCAGGCCTCGGGGGCTGCCGAATGGGTRGCMACCAGYTTTYTGGACTTGTTRGGGCCATTRAATATGGAYCATGGSATGCCGCTWTTGGCYGCCTATACGGGGTTGACSACKYTGGTKACMAATACCATGTCYGCYGGGGCYGCSGTKGCRGTTYTRGGRCCRATYGCSYTRMGWACRGCGGAAATMGCYAATGARAATCCRYTGCAYCTTGGYTTYATTACGGCGATTTCTTCCTCRTTTGCCTATTTTACMGCTGCGGCKCAYCCGGCSTTTACWATTGTTTATGCCTCCGGTTATYTGAAGGCKACGGAYTTTTTCAAGGTGGGGTGGCGCATGGCCATTATGTCYGCAGCCGTTTTRCTGYTGGCTGCAAAATTCTATTGGCCATTGCTGGGCCTTTGATCACTATAGAATTGAAACGGGAAGGGACTCCTGATGTCTGACATTGATACCGAACTGGATAATCAAGCCAAGGCCGAAAAGCGCTTTTCTATCCTTGTATGCATTGATGGATCCGAAGAATCTTATTCCGGGCTGCGTTATGCGGTGCGTATGGGTGCCGAGAACAGCGCGGATCTGACGCTGCTTTATGTGCGCCCGGTTGATCAGGGGCTTAGCTCCGGCGGCCTGCAAATGCGCGTGGCGCGGGAAAATATGCTCAAATGGGGTGTGCAATTGCCCGGCACAAAGGCACTTAAAAAAGGCCGCGATATGCTGGTTGAAATGGGCTATTTGGCCGACGACTGGAAAGAGCAGGTGGTCCACACCGATGTCACCGGCGATCCGCTGGGCGATAATACAACCGTTTATCGCAATGATGAAGGCGCTTCGATTTCGCTGAAACTCCTGGTTTCGCCATCCGTCGACCGGGGTATTCTGGATGAGTGTGAAGTGGGGGGGTATGACATCACCATCATTTCCATGTCCGAAACTGCCGAGGCCAAAGAGCACGCGGGCTACATCTCACCGGCGACAACCTTCACGGTTGCAACCCAGCACCGGGGCACGGTTCTGGTTGCCCGTGAGCTAGAGGAAGATCACGGGCATTTCATGTGCGTTGATTTCACCGAAAAGGCGACCCAGGCTGCGGTCAAGGATGCGCAAATCGCGGCCCGTTGTCATTGCCCGGTTTATCTCTATTCCGTTGCAGCCAATGAGAGCGAGATGGAGCGCGCCCGGGCCGTAGTTGCCGAGGCCAAGGCCGCAATAGAGGCCGAAGGGCTAAGCATTGCAGGCGAAGATGTGGATATGGGCGATCCGGTGGAGTGCATTATTGGCACCGGGCGGAAATATTCGCTAATCGTTCTGGCCGACACCAGCGTTAAGGGCTTGCGTCGCTTCTTCACTACTTCGGTGGCGTATGAAGTGCTGCAAAAGGCGGCAAATTCGGTGATGATCGTTCGCTAGGCTTACATTTAGCGTGCACCTTTTTTGGTTGATATTCCCGCATAATATGGCAGTGTTATATTAGAAGTACCGAATAAACGGTATGGGGAGCGAAATCGTGAACGCAAATCCGTTTGCAACGGTTAAGGAAGATGTGGACCTGTCGCCCGAGGTGGCGGACGAGGTTAAAAACACAACCTGCTATATGTGCGCGTGCCGGTGCGGCATTCGCGTGCACCTGAAAAACGGGAAAGTTCGTTATATCGAAGGCAATCCCGATCACCCGGTCAACCAGGGCGTACTGTGTGGCAAAGGCTCTGCCGGCATTATGCAGCAATACTCCCCTGCCAAGCTGAAAAAGCCGCTTCTTCGCGTTGGCGAGCGTGGCTCTGGCGAGTTCAAGGAAATTGAATGGGATGAGGCGCTCTCCCTGGCCACAAAATGGCTGGGTGACGTGCGGGCCAAGGATCCTGGCAAATTGGCGTTCTTTACGGGCCGCGACCAGAGCCAGTCTTTTACCGGCTGGTGGGCGACGCAATATGGCGCGCATAATTTTGCTGCTCATGGCGGGTTTTGCTCGGTCAATATGGCTGCTGGCGGGCTATACACCCTTGGCGGTGCGTTTTGGGAGTTTGGCGAGCCAGATTGGGATCTGACCAAATATTTCATGCTCTTTGGGGTGGCCGAAGACCATGACAGCAACCCGATCAAAATCGGTTTGGGCAAGATGAAAACCCGGGGGGAAGCCAAGTTTGTCGCGGTGAACCCGTCGCGTAATGGCTATAACGCCATTGCTGATGAGTGGGTGGGTATACGCCCCGGCACCGATGGCCTGTTTGTTTTTGCCATTATTCATGAGTTGCTGCGCGCCGAAAAAATAGATTTTTCCTCACTGGCGCGCTATTCAAACGCCCCGTGGCTGGTCATTGACGAGCCGGGCAAGCCCGATCACGGCCTCTTTTTGCGCGATGCAAAAGGCAATCCGCTGGTTTGGGATTTAGCCAAAAAAAAAGCCATCAATGCCATGGGACCGGATGCTGATGCCGCCCCCGCCTTTGCCGGGGTGCACACCGTGAAAAAGCGCAATGTGGTGCCGTCATTTCAGCATCTGGCCGCGCGTTATCTTAGCGCTGAGTTCAGTCCCGATGCGGTGGCCGATACCATTGGCGTATCCGCCGACACCATAAGGCGCATTGCCGCCGAGATTGCCCATGTGGCCTTTGAAGAAGAAGTGGTGATCGAACAACCCTGGACGGACGCCTGGGGCCGTCGCCACGATAAAATGATTGGCCGCCCGGTGTCGTTTCACGCCATGCGCGGTATTTCTGCGCATTCCAATGGCTTTCACACTTGCCGCGCTTTGCACATTTTACAAGCTTTGCTGGGTTCGGTCGATGTGCCGGGGGGCTGGCGTTACAAGGCGCCCTTTCCCAAACCCATTCCGCCGGGGGTGCGCCCCGCTGGCCCCGTCGCCAATCCGGGTGAACCTTTGGACGGTCCGCCGCTGGGCTTTATCAAATCGCCCGACGATCTGATTGTAGATGAGGCCGGTGCGCCGCAACGCATCGACAAAGCCTATTCGTGGGAGCACCCGTTATCACTGCACGGCATGATGCACATGGTGCTGCATAATGCCGCCAATGCGGACCCCTATAAGGTTGGTGTGCTCTTTATGTACATGGCCAATATGGCGTGGAATTCGTCGATGAATGTGCCGGGCACGCTCGATTACTTCACCGCCAAGGATGAAGATGGGGACTATAAAATCCCCAAGATTATCTATTCCGATGCTTTTTGGTCAGAAACCGTACCCTATTGCGATCTGATCCTGCCTGATACCACCTATTTAGAGCGTTGGGATTGTATCTCCATGCTGGACCGGCCCATCTCGTCGGCCCACGGGGCCGGGGATTCCATCCGTCAGCCGATTTTAAAACCTGAAGGCGATGTGCGCCCGTTTCAGGATGTGTTGATTGATCTTGGCCACCGTCTTGGCCTGCCCGGCATGACCAAAGAGGATGGCAGCGCCGTCTATCCCGGCGGTTATGTGGACTATATGGTCAATCATGAACGGGGCGCAGGCTCTGGCATCGGGCCGCTGGCCGGCTGGCGGGGCGAAGATGGCAAGAGCCAAGGCCGTGGTGCGCCCAATCCGGACCAGATAGAACGTTATATTGAAAATGGCTGTTTCTGGACGCAAAACTTGTCGGACGAACAGCTTTATTTCAAGCCGTTTAACCGCAGCTATCTGGACCATGCCACCGCGATGGGCTGGATCGGCCATGCGGACCCGATTGTGTTCCAGCTCTATAATGAGGATTTGCAAAAATTCCGCCTCGCCGCGCAAGGTCATGGGGACAAGCAACCGCCCGAGCAACACCGCGAACGCATCGAGACTTATTTTGATCCACTGCCGATCTGGTACATGCCGTTTGAAGAGGCCGAGGTCGACACAAAGCAGTATCCACTGCACGCGTTGTCGCAACGCCCCATGCATATGTACCATTCCTGGGGTTCGCAAAATGCCTGGCTGCGCCAGATCACCTCGGCCAACAAATTGCATATGCATGTGGATACGGCGGCGCAGTTTGGCATTGAGGATGAGGACTGGGTATGGATTGAAAGCCGTCACGGGCGGGTCAAGGGACAGGTCAAACTGATCACCGGGGTTAATCCGCAAACCGTGTGGACCTGGAACGCCATTGGTAAACGCAAGGGCGCGTGGAATTTGTCCGAAGATGCGCCGGAATCAAACAAAGGCTTTTTGCTGAACCATATTATTTCCGAAGTGCTGGCCCCTGGTAAAAACGGCCAGCGGTATTCCAATTCTGATCCGGTAACCGGGCAGGCGGCATGGTTTGATCTGCGGGTTAATGTGACCAAATGTGCGGCGCACGAGGTCGGCTTTACCGAGCCGATGTTTGAGGCCTTCCCGCGCGAGCCTCATGCCGAACCAAATCCATCGATTTTGCGCTATGGCGCAGACCTCAAAGGTGCGCCAACCGGAAAAAAGGCCGAGACCAAAGGCTGGGTGGGCAATCGTAATGAAAACGCCACCAACATTGCCGACCTTAAAGATGGCAAGGGCAATCAGATCAAAGGGGAGCATTCATGACCTCTTTGCCTCAAAATCCGTCAAAGGTAAAACTGGGCCTGGTGATTGATCTGGATATTTGCGTCGGCTGTCATGCCTGTGCGGTCAATTGCAAGGAATGGAATACCTCGGGCAAAATGGCGCCATTAACGGACCTGGAGCCGTATGGGGCCAAGCCGGACGGGGTGTGGTTTAACCGGGTGCACACCTATGAGGCGGTGGACGAGGCGGCGGGCACATCCCGCACAGTGCATTTCCCGCGCTCGTGCCTGCATTGCGATGATGCGCCTTGCGTTACCGTCTGCCCCACCGGGGCTTCGTACAAGCGCGAGGAAGACGGCATTGTCCTGATCAACACCGACATTTGTATTGGTTGCAAATTGTGCTCGTGGGCCTGCCCGTATGGGGCGCGCGAATATGACGAAGACGAAGGGGTGATGAAAAAATGTACCCTGTGCGTTGATAAAATTTATAATGAAAACCTGCCCCCCGAGAGCCGCGTGCCGGCCTGCGTCTCCACCTGTCCGGCGGGGGCGCGTAGCTTTGGTGATCTGGGTGATCCAGATTCTGATGTCAGCAAGCTGGTCGCGGCCCGTGATGGCTATGCGTTGATGCCTGAACAGGGCACCAAGCCGGTGAACAGATATTTACCACCGCGCCCAAAAAAAATTGGTGATGAAGTTGCCCCGCGCCTGCTGGATCATCATGATGACAGTGCCGATGGCGCTGGCCTTTTGGCCCGCTGGGTCGATAAAATCCTGACGGCGTGAAGTGAGGAAGAACCATGCATCCGGCTAAATCCGTTATATATTTTACTACCGCGTCCGGCGCTGGCTATGGCCTGATGATTTGGCTGGCTGTGATGGGGTCTTTTGGCTTCATCCCGGCGGGCCGGACCTTTGGGATTGTTGGCTTTGGGCTGGCGTTCTTTTTGATCATCAGTGGGCTTCTGTCCTCGACCGGCCATTTGGGTCGGCCCGAACGGGCCTGGCGTGCCTTGTCGCAATGGCGTTCCTCCTGGCTATCGCGCGAAGGGGTGGCGGCCATCCTGACCTTTGGCCCCACGGGGCTTTATGCTCTTGGCTGGGTGGGTCTTGGCCAAAATACTGGCATGGTCGGTCTTATCGGACTGGTCGGGGCTTTGATGAGCCTGATCACCATCTATTTTACCTCCATGATCTATGCTTCGCTGAAAACCATTCCCGCGTGGAGCAATCGCTGGACCTCTTTGGGCTATTTACTGATGGCGTTAATGAGTGGGGCCGTTCTGATCCTGGTCTTGCAAATCGCGATGGGTATGGAGAATACTGCTCTGACCTTGAAAGCGAGCGTGGCGTTGATTGCCCTGGCCGGGGTGGTTAAACTGACATATTGGCGTTCTTTGCGCAAAAGCGAACCACGCAGCACCGCAGAAAGTGCAACTGGTCTTGGGCAATTTGGTAAAGTGCATATGATCGAAAGCCCCCATGGTGAAGATAATTACCTGTTGAAAGAAATGGGCTTTCAAATTGCGCGCAAACATGCCCGAAAACTGAAACGCATTGCTTTGGTGCTTGGCTTTATCATCCCACTGGCCTTGCTGGCTATGATTTCAGCTATGGGGTCGTCCTACGCCCCGATCCTTAGCGTCGGCGCTTTGGTCTCAGGCGTTATTGGGCTGGTGACCGAACGCTGGCTGTTTTTTGCCGAAGCAAAGCATGTGGTAACACTTTATTACGGTCACTCTGAAGTCTGATTTGAGAAATACTGCACAAAACTTTTTTGAAGCTTTATATTTTCCTGCTTCCTTCTTTATGGATGCGGAATTATGTAAATATATACTAATTATGATAATATTATAGTAATTGCTAATTAAAAATATCGACATGTTATATCTTAGTATATCTAATATAAACGTATTTATATGATTTAACGGACTATTTACCTAAATCTTTCACCTTGGCGTCGATCATTTCAAATTGAATGAAAGAGTCGGGGCAATACACATGAATGTTAAAACAAAATGCGGTGCGGTAGGGCGCCGTTTATTACATAGTGCTGCGATTGCGGCCCTTTTGATGGCAACACCGCAATTAGCGATGGCAGATGCCGCCTCTGATGAGCAGATGGCGCAAATGCAGGCCAAGCTGGCCGAGGCAATGGCAGCCATCCAATCCCTAAGTGGTACCGTAGCCGCTTTGCAAAGCGAACTGGGAGCGCAAAAGGCAGCGAGCGCTACGACGTCTTCAAATGGCGATATGATGGCCGAGCTGGACGAGCGTGTTGAAGAGCTTGAGGATACTGTCGATACGATCGATAGCCGGGTTGGCAGTCGCGCTGTGGCCAATGCGTTTGATGCCACCAAACTGGATATTGGCGGCTTTGTTGATATTGCAACGACGCTTGCCATTGGCGAGGATAAAACCGAAGCCGCGTTTAATCGTGAAGTGTTTGAGTTGCTGGTTAAGGCCAAGCTAGGTAATGCGTGGGACCTCTTTGTCGCCCAGGCCTTTATTCGTAATGCGCCTTTGCGGTTCTCTGACCCGGCGGGTCGTCGCTCGCCGTTTTTTGCCAATAATAACTCGCCGGTGGTGACTGATACCGTCATTGCCTGGGCGCAGTACTCAAAAAGCGACATGTTAAATGTTCAGTTCGGGCGCTTTATTACTCCGCACGGCATAATCAATATCGAGCATTTCCCGGCCAATTTGCTGGACCCGGAACAGCCACAGTTTTTGCGTCCATTTCCGGGCCAGACTATTTTCGCCAACTTCTCTGATGGCGTGAATGTTCATGGTTCCAAGTTTATTGGGAATAACAAGTTCAGTTATAACGCCTATGCGGCGGCCTGGGCCGGCAATTCCAGTAATGTGAATGTTGGCGGGCGTCTGGCCTATTCTTTTGAGGAATCTGGGCTGACATTCGGCCTGAACGGCACCTATGGCGATCGTTCCAGCACGCGTGATGCTAATTTTGCTGTTTTGGGCGCTGATGTGCTCTTCCAGAAAGGGCGCTGGACCTGGAAAAACGAGGTTTATATCACCGACGAAGAAAACGCACCGAGTAAATATGCCTTCTACACCATGCCAGCATACAAGCTGACAGATAAATGGACGGCCTTTTACCGCTTCGATTATCTGGATACAGGTTTGCCCGGTGGGGAAAGTATTGAAAATGCACTTGGTCTGACGGTCCGTCCTATCTTTAACGTGCATTTGCGTGGGATTTACAGGTGGCGACGGGCGACGCGGGATGCGGGTATTCCGGCGGCTGACACGCATGTGTTCCAGCTTTCAACAACCTTTAATTTCTAGGGAGCGAGACAATGTATACTTTTATTCAAAAAATCGCTCTTGTCTTTGCCACTGGTTGTGCGCTGGCATTGACTGCCGGCGGGGCTTGGGCGCAGACCTATGCTGTTGTTGTAAACGTAGAAAACCAGTTTTCTGGCGATGAAGATACAAAGCGTACGCAAATCAAGCGTTTGTACTTAAAAGAACAAACGGCATGGCCGGGCGGGGTAGGTGCCATTCCGTTCGGACGTGAAGCCGGTTCTCCTGAACAGGCTGCCTTTGAGAAGGCTGTGCTGGCTATGTCCAGCGGTGAGATCGAAGGGCATTGGCTGAAACTGAAACAGATCCGTGGGGAAACGCCGCCTCGGGGTATCGGGTCTGCTCGTATTCTGGCGCGCCAGATCGGCAAAAACACTGGTGGTTTTGGTGTTGTTCTAGCCAGCGAAGCCGCAGGTATTGCGAATGCTAAGGTACTTTTTGAGTTTTCTGCTGACTGAGCACTGAGATCATCAGGCACAGTGAAGCGTATTGGGGTAATGACACATAATGCATGTACCTAAGATAATATTAAACCTGCCAATTCTGGCGAAGGTTTCCATCATGCTTGCGTTTATTGCCCTGTTTTCAACGGGCTTTGGGCTTACTTTACGCGCCAAAAACGCGGCGATTAAGGATGCCGTCATCCAGCAGGGGGAAACCCTGGATTTATTGCAAAGTGCGCGCAATGCGGCCAAGGCCTTTGGCGACATGAAATACTGGAATGCAGAACTGGCCAACAGCCTGCAGGATGATTCTGTGGATGCTGCAGTTGAGGCCAAAGAGCGCCTGCTTGCCGAGCTGCTGGTTCTGGAAAGTCATGTGCCGGATATTGCAACCACGGTGCGCACCAAAGCCGATGAAATTGAAGAACTTTCGCTTTCAGCCATGGATGAGTACATCATGGATGAACGCAAGGCTGGCAACACCTTTATGGCCACGGCGCGCGAAAGCGTTGGAGAAGTCAATACACTTCTTGGGACGCTGACAACGGACCTTGAAGTTCAGGCTGAAGAGGCCCGCCAGTCTGCATTGCACGCTTCCAGTGCTGCCCTTAACCTTTCTTTTCCAGCAATGCTGGGGGTTCTGGCGGTGCTAGGTTTCGCCGGCGTCGGGCTATTCAGCCTGGTGGTCACGCCCATACGGCGCATGACCGATGCCATGCTGGTTCTGGCCGGTGGTGATTCTACAGTAAAGCTGCCTGCTGAAGGGCAGAAGGATGAAATTGGCAATATGGCAGGGGCCGTAGCAATTTTTCGCCAGAATATGATCGAAGCCGATCGTATGCGCGCCGAACAACTGAAAACCGAAGAGCGTGCCAAGCAAGAAAAATTGCAATCCATGAGCCGTCTGGCCGATGATTTTGAGGCTTCGGTTACAGAAATGGTTGATACGGTGGCTTCATCGGCTGGGCAAATGCAGGCTAGCGCCCATGATTTGACAGAAATGGCCAGATCATCCGGTAATGAAGCCAATGGCGCGGCTGAATCCTCGCGGGAATCCGCTGATAATATTGAAATGGTTGCTGCGGCGACCGAAGAATTGCGATGTTCAATCCAAGAAGTCTCGGAACAGATTTGCAGTTCTGCAGAATTCGCGCAGAGGGCTGCCGATGCTGCTCGCCAGTCTAATACCGTAGTGAAAAGTCTTGGCGACGCTGCCGGACGGATCGACAGCATAGTACAGATCATTCAGGATATTGCCGAGCAGACAAACCTGTTGGCCTTAAACGCGACCATTGAAGCCGCCCGTGCCGGTGATGCCGGGCGGGGCTTTTCGGTTGTGGCCTCCGAAGTGAAGGGCCTGGCCGAACAAACCACAAAGGCCACACAGGACATCAGCACGCAAATCAAGGAAATCCAGGACGTCGCCAAGACCAGCGTTGAACAAATCGGTGAAGTTGCCAAATCCATTGGGCAGATCGAAGAACGCCTGGCAACGGTATCTGCTGCCGCAGAAGAACAATCAGCGACAACGGGAGAGATCAGCGAGAGTATTCGTCGCGCCGCTGAGCATTCAAAACAAATATCGGATTCGGTTACGCAGCTTGCCGACACTTCCTCCACTACGGAAATGACCTCGGTAGAAACCCACGAAGCGACGGTCGAGATGACCCTGCAGACTGAAAAGCTAGGTGCGGAAGTGCGTGAGTTTCTGTCACGGGTCCGCAGCGGCTGATAACATCCTCTAAAAACTCACTTACCTGCCCTTTATGCCCATCAGGTGTCGTCGTTCTTAGACATAAGGGCCACCAGCGTAGAAAGGGCAAAGAGCACAGCATGGGCCGTATTCATGGCCGTGGGCACGGTATAGGTGCCCAAAGCAGGCTGCCAGGCAAAAAAAACAAAAATAGAAATCAGTAAAAGCAAGGGCGAGAAGAGCGCCATAAATCGTGGGTAGCGTGTCTGTCCGCGCATAATCTGGACCATCCAAATCAGCGACACCACCACCATGACAAGGCGCAAGACGTTCACTAGAGGCTCGTTCAAACTAGCCATAGTGTGTAGCAGTTCTGGTTGGGCTGTGCCTTGTGCAATAGCCGCCGCCGTTATGCCCAAAAAGGCGCGCTGGCCGATCCAGACGGCCCCGACCATAAACCCATAGCCACCCAGCAATGTGACCAGACGGGCAAGGCGCGGCCCGGCGGGCTTGAGCATTTGCCCGATATGCCAATAGCCTATGAGGTAAAGGGGTGCGGCCAGAATGGCCAAAAAATGCCCCATTTGCAGGCGGGCAAAGGGAATACTGGCCATCCAGCCATAATTGGGGTCGCCATAGCCGCCTGTGGGCGAGAATTGCAGCAGATACTCACCCGTACCAACCAGTAAGGCCGCAGCCAGGCCAATGAGGCCGGAAAACACCAAAGTGGATTTTGTTTCTGTCATGGGGTTTCTCCGATGTGGATTGTCTGGTCTGCTGCGGGGCTTTGCACGGTTTTTACCCGTCCATCCTGAAACCGCACGCTGACGACTTTGATCGTATGTGTTGTACCAAGGCCAAAGATCAGTGTCCGTGACTGGTCAGAGCCTAGCCCCTGGCCTGGTATGATCTGTTTGGTCAGTGTGTGTTCGTCATCTAACTGAACCTGGACAATAGCATTGATTGAGGCGGCGTCATTGGGCAGTCTTATTTTCAACCAGTGCGCCTTACCCCCCTTGCTGATATAGGCGCGGGCCGGGCCGTCCAGATTGGCCCAGATCAGGTCTGGCCAGCCGTCCCCGTTGAAGTCACCGACCAGAGGCGCAATGCCATAATGGTTGTTTTTGGCATGAATGCGCTTTTCAACGGGATGGAATTTATTGTCCGGCCCCTGCAACAATACCTTACCGGGATAGGTTGTGGCCAGAAAGCTGGGGAAGCGTGCATAGTTTTGCGCGGCTAGTAAATCCTCGCGACCATCAAGGTCCATATCAGCAAAAACCACGCCCCAGCCAAAGCCATAACGCGCGGCATTGCGGGTGCGGGCCTGATCGGTGAAGCGCAAATCGCCTTCATTATGAAACAGTATATAGTCAGGATTAAATACCTGATCTTTACGCAAATCACCGCGCACCAATGGGGCGGGCATAGTGTGCCCGACATTGGAAAAATAGAGGTCAATCAGGCCATCATTGTCGTAATCTGCGGCGGCGACACCCATTGGGTACGAAAAAACAGACGGGTTTTTGATCGAGGTGAAATGGCCTTGGCCATCGCCCGCATACATTTCCACATGGCCGGTGTCCTGGGCAATGATCAGATCACTGTCCAGATCGTTATTCAGGTCCACAAAAACCGCAGTGAAAGTGTTATGCTGGCGGTAAAGACCGGCTGCTTTGGTGGCATCTCGCCACGTGTTGTCGCCATTATTGATATAGAGCGCGCTGTAACCACCATAAGGGGCGTTAAAAATGGTGGTGCCTTCGACAAGGTCATTGCGGATATAGCCAGAGGCATAGAAATCAACCCAGCCATCGCCGTTGACGTCGCCAAGTGCAATGGAAAGCGCGGTGGTGTTGTCTTCGGGCATGGGACCTAAAAACCGGGCTGTGTATCCGGATGCACCGCTTTCATAGAGCCAGATACCGCTTTGGCGGGCGACAAACAAATCCGGTCGGCCATCCTTGTTTATGTCGATGCTGGCCGCACCCAGACTGGTATCTTTATTGGCTTTTGGAGGCAGTATCTCAGAAATTATGTTGTGAAAAGTACCGCTTTCATAACGGAATAGGCCATCATTTTGGCCCTTCCCTCCGCCCAGAAATACCTCATCAAGTCCATCGCCATCAATGTCCAGCAGGGCCGAAGCCATAAAGGGCAAGGCGTTATCCAGATCAGGCTTGTTGGTGAAGTCCAGTTGTGCCCGGGTGAAGCGAAGACTTGTTGTACCCTGACTTTGCCATTCCTGTTGCCAGACATGCAGACCAAATAGCGGCAAGAGAAGTGCAAGAACGGCCCAGCCGACAAAAACAAAACCGGCGGTGACCGCACAAATATGTATGGTCAGTTTCAAGTGTTTGTGCACGTTATTTCCCCCTAGTACACGCCCCATCTCAGTGAGAAATGTTCTGTAGCTTAAGTCAACGCAAGGGCGATCAAGATTGCGTGTATTGACCTATGGAACGGGTATTTACATACCGTCAACACTCTCTGGACTATACATGAAATACACGAATAGGTTGTTATACATAGTTTATGCCCGTCGATTGTATGTAGAGGCAGATGAATGAAACAGGCCACAAGAGCAAATGATGCAGATGCGGATCTGGAAACGGTTGTCCACAAGGCCAGTGATGCGCATTCTATAATCGCAGTAACTGATGCTGATGGCATCATTACCTATGTTAATAACAACTTTATGCGTTTGTCCGGCTATCGCTGGGAGGAATTGGTCGGCAATACCCATGTGGTAGTCAATTCCGGATTTCATCCGCCTGAGTTTTTTGAAAAACTATGGCTACGCATTTCTGATGGTCAGCTCTGGCGCGGAAACATCCAGAATCGGGCCAAAAATGGCGACCTTTACTGGGTGGACACCACCATTTGCCCGATGGTGGGCGAAGATGGCGAAATTTTTGGCTTTACTTCGGTGCGTACCGACGTAACCGCGCTGGTTGCTGACAAGAACCGGCGTAAGACCGAGGCGGAAAATGCAGCCTGTCTGAAAGCACTTTACGAAGTGACTTATGAGGCCGAAAGCGTACCTGAAGTGCTTGATGCTGCGCTAAAAATCTTGTTGTCACTGTCGTGGCTGAAGTTATCTGACAAGGGCGGTATTTTTCTTAGCGATACTGAAACACAAACTCTGCGCCTTGAAGGTGCACGCAATCTGGGTGCTATCCGGCAGGAATGCTCCAAGGTCGCCTATGGCCATTGCCTGTGCGGCCGTGCGGCGCTAAGCCAGAGTTTGCAATTTTCCAGTTGCATTGATGAGCGCCATGAGGTGAAAACTGAGACTATGGAGCCACACGGGCATTATAATGTGCCGTTGATGTTCGAACGAAAATTACTGGGGGTTCTGGTCGTCTATCTTGAAGACGGGGCGCAGTATTGCGAGATGCAGGCAGAATTCTTGCAAAGTTATTGCGCGTCTTTGGCCGTGATTATTAGTTTGAAACAGAAGCAATTGCGCCTGGTCAAAGAGGTGAAACGCTCAGAAATGCTGGCGCAGAAGGCCCAAAAGGCTAGCGAGGAAGCCATGCAAGCCGCTGAGGCCAAAGCCAATTTTCTGGCCACGATGAGCCATGAAATCCGTACGCCGATGAATTCTGTTCTGGGCATGCTCTATTTGATGGAAGAAAGCGAGCTAAACGAAGAGCAGCGCGAATATGCCGCCATTGGCAAAAGTTCTGCTGACAGTCTGATGCGCATTATTGATGATATTCTTGACTATAGCAAATACGAACAGGGCGCGTTCACGCTGGAGGATATTCCCTACGCTCTGCGCGATCTGTTGTCTGAAAGCATGGAGGCCTTCAAGGCTCCGGCACGGGCCAAGGGGCTGGAATTACTGCTTCAGGTGCAGGAGGATATGCCCGCACGCATTGTTGGCGACCCGGCACGTCTGCGCCAGATCATCACCAATTTTGTTTCCAATGCGCTGAAATTTACTTCAGATGGGCGTATTCTGGTCAAAATGGACCTGACAGGTACGTTGGAAAGCCCACAAATGATGCTGATGGTCACCGACAGCGGCGTTGGCATTGAGATAGGTGCACTGGATCATATTTTTGAGCGCTTTAGTCAGGCAGACACCTCGATTACCCGAAAATATGGCGGGACGGGGCTGGGGCTGGCGATTTGCAAAACCCTTGCCGAAGCTATGGGGGGGCAGATCGGCGTTGATACGGTGCTGGACCAGGGAAGCACTTTCTGGATCAAGTTGCCTCTTGTGGTAGCAGAGGCCGAAATGGTGCAGCTTCAAGAGGATGAACTGGCACTGGAGGCGGTACCTCTGGACCTGCCGCTGAACATTTTAGTGGCCGAAGATAACCTGCATAACCAGTTTCTGATCCGTAAAATGCTAGAGGCCAATGACCATCAGGTCACCTGTGTAGATGATGGCCTAAAAGCGGTGGAGCTAGCCGCAACCATGGCTTTTGATGTCATCTTGATGGATTTGCAAATGCCAGTTCTGGACGGGCTGAGCGCCACGCAGGAAATTCGTAAACTGCACGCCCCCTATGGGGAAGTGCCGATCTATGCGGTCAGCGCCAATGCCCTTGGCAAGCATCACGAGGAAAGTCGTGCCGCCGGCATGAACGGGCATATCAATAAACCCATCCAGCCGATCGAACTCTACGGCGCGCTGGAAGAAATTCTCCGCGCCAAGGGCGAGCAGACCTATCCGCACAGACGGGCGGGATAGGCCGCGCTCTTGCCCTTATTCTTCGCGCATCTTATCGCGCAAGGCCCGAAACTCATTGCCTTTATACCAGTTTGGCCAGACGCCTTCATGGCTCATGGTTTCGCCAACTTCATACAAAATGCTGGCATCTTCGGTAACGCCCGAAAGGTCCCAGTCTTTGGTGTATTCATCTGCGGGCTTGTGATAGCGATCCGCCGTATAGCGCTCACCAAAGGCCTTGCCAGCCGCAACGCCGCCAACCAGCAAATCCGCACCGCCCGCACCATAAATCATAGGCACGCCTTTTTTGGCGAGGCTGATATGGTCCGAGCGGTAAAAATGCCCGGCCTCCGGCGTTTGATCCGGCACCAGATGCTTGCCATGACGGGCGGCCTTTTCTTTCAGGATGTCTTCCATTTCCGAGGCCCCATAGCCGACCACTTCCATATCGCGGGTGCGGCCCATGGGCATCAAAGCGTCAATATTAATACCGCCAACGATATTTTTCAGGGGCACAAAGGGCGCTTCGGCAAAATAGGCCGATCCCAAAAGGCCCGATTCCTCGGCGGTCACCGCCAGGAACAGGATCGAGCGATCGGGGGGTGTTTCCTGATGCACAAAGGCATCGGCAATGCCTAAAATGGCGGCAACGCCGGTGGCGTTATCAACCGCGCCATTATAAATGCCGTCTTCGCCAGCGGGGACATCCTTTTTGCCCAGATGATCCCAATGGGCCATGTAGAGCACATATTCATCAGGGGTTTTGGCCCCGGGCAGAACCCCGGCCACATTGCGCGAGACAAGGTGTTTCACCTTGCTGTTCACCGCGCCTTTGGCGGTTATGCCGACCATGGGTACGGGTTTGAAGCCGCTTCTGGCGGCGCTAGCCTTTTGGGCATCATAATCCATTCCGGCAGCAGCGAAGAGTTTTTGTGCTGCGTCATGGGTGATCCAGCCTTCCAGCTTGGTGCGGTTGGCCCCGCCATCGGGGCGTTCCAGATCATATTGCGCCCCGGTCCACGAGCTTTCCACCACTTCCCAGGGATAGCTGGCCGGGGCCGTTTCGTGTACAATAATGGCGGCGGCGGCACCGTGCCTGCCGGCTTCTTCAAACTTATAGGTCCAGCGGCCATAATAGGTCATGGCCTTGCCGCGAAAGAGATCAGGGTTGCGTGTGGCATAGCCCGGATCATTGACCAGCATGACCACGGTTTTGCCCTTTACATCCAGTCCGGCATAATCGTCCCAGCCGTACTCTGGGGCTACCACGCCATAGCCAACAAACACGACATCGCTGTTATCAAAGCTAAGCGCCTCATCAGTGCGCTTGGTCCAGAACACCTGATCGCTGCCAAACGCCATATCAATGGCTTTGCCGTCTGCCATCAATGCAAGATGAGAAGTCTCTTCGTCCAGTGTGGATTCGACCAGAGGCACACGCTCAAAATAGCTGCCATCCACGGCACCTTTCAGGCCAATGCGGGCCATTTCATCGGCGACCCATTGGCTGGCGGCAATGCCGCCGGGGGTTGTGGGGGCGCGGCCCTCATATTTGTCATCGGCAATTTCGGCAATCCGTTCGGCAAGAGCCTTGGCCGAGATAACCGTTTGCGCGCTGGCTTCGGCCTCAATGCCGGTTGTCTTTTCACCGCGCGGCAGAGGGGTTGCCTTGGGGGGCGGGATCTTTTCCAGTTGTGTTGTCGAGGTGTCGGTTTGCGGGGCGCAGGCGGCAAGAATGGCTAAACTGCTGCCGGCCAGCAAGGCTTTGAATGTCGATGATGTCATAATGATCCCTCTTTGATGTGCGTTTCCCTTTGCGCCTTTGTGGCCCTCGCTTGCACTTTGGTCAAGAAGGACTGGCGTTTGCCTGTGGTGTGACAGGGCAATCAACCACAACGCATGATATTCATGCATAATGTCCCATTATTCCTCTATATTCACCTTGTAGTCTTATCAGGACTTTTAAAGAATGTTTTGTATTGCAATAAATATCTATGTAAAAACAAAATGTTATGGGAGTGCATAATGAAATTTGGCGATTATATACGGTTAAAACGAGAGCAGAAAATCTGGACCCAACCAGAAGCCGCTGCGAAGGCAGACATTGAACAATCATATCTTTCAAAGCTGGAAACCGGGAAATCCTACCCCTCAGAAGACATATTTAACAGGCTAGTCGATGTCTTAGGCATCGATACATCCGATATGAGCCGGCAGATTTTTTCGGCTGAGTTGGATAAGCTAAGAGAAATTAAAGAAGTTCGGGCCGTTGTTCTGGAACGGCAAAAATCAGAGAGTAAATTTTTACGCATTTGGTTGGCCGCCGGGCTTGTCTTATTGATGATCGGTGGTGCATGCCTTGGTCTCGTTCTATTGTCAGATCGGAATAACATCCAACAATTCCAGTATCGTTCGACGGGTGTTTTGCATACGGGAGAAAGCTTGGATGCTTTTGATATCGTAAAGAGAGACGTACGTGAATTAGCCGACATCAATCCAAAATTCAAAAGCCTGCTTGAACGACAACAGGGTATGATTGAACGCATTGATGAGAACGACATCATATCCATAAAGTACAAGGGTGAGAATTTCATCAAAACAGTATCTGATGGTAAGCGTTTCTATAGATTGATTGACAGCCGGGAGATTGAGCAGGTTTCAAAGCTGCGGTGGTTTCTGGCACCCGCCTTTATGTTTTTAGTGGGAGGGTTTGGTTGTTTCTTCATCAGTCGAAAATGGCGATAAATGCCTAAATCCACTTCGCACCTGACGAACGAGAAGTATGAAAATGTAAAAGGGAATTTGGTGAGGGGTCTCATCAAATTTCCTTTTTGCATCAAGTAAAATTATTGAATCTTCAATGGGACTGGCGCATCACCCAACACCGCCTTAGTCTGTCCTCAAAAGGGAGACTGTCATCATGAATCATTTCAAAACACTGCTGATTTCCAGCGCCTTACTTGTGGGATTGCCTGGAGCGACACTGGCCGGGGACAGCGCCAGCACGGCCAAAATACTGATTGAAAAAGCGCAAGAGAGCACGCTGGGCTGGGATATTGTGGAGAGCCTGACCACCGAAGTGGGGCCGCGTCTTGCCGGGTCAGATGCTGAGGCACGGGCGCGTGATTGGGCAGTGAAAAAGCTGAACGCATTGGGTTTTGCCAATGTGCATGTGGAACCTTTCGAGATGGAAGGCTGGCAACGGGGCAGCATCAGCGTGATGGTGGGTGATCCTTATCCGCAACGTCTGGTGGCCACGGCGCTGGGCCGTTCGATCGGCACGCCGGTAGGCGGCATTACGGCGCCTGTGGTGCGCTTTGAAACCTTGCAGGATTTGCGCGATGCCAAAATCGGCTCCCTGAAAGGCAAGATCGCTTTTGTTGACAGCAAAATGACCCGCACACAGCGCGGCTCTGGTTATGGGCAGGCGGTGCAAAAACGCTCTGCCGGTGCCTCCATCGCGGCTGAGCGTGGCGCCCTGGCGCTGCTGATCCGCTCTGCAGGCACAGATTATCAACGCAACGGCCATACCGGCGGCCTGCGTTATGACGATGAACAACCGCGCATTCCGGCGGCGGCGCTTTCCAATAATGATGCAGATCAATTGGGGCGCTTGCTGGTGCTCAAGGCCGATGTACCGCTCAGCTTTTCTATGAGTTCCAAACGCATTGGCACGGTGACATCGGGTAATGTGATTGCCGATATTGTCGGCAGTGAATACCCGGACGAGATTGTGCTTCTGGGGGCGCATTTGGATAGCTGGGACGAAGGCACGGGGGCCATTGATGATGGCACCGGGGTGGCGATCGTTACCGCAGCGGCGACGCTGGTGGCCCGTCATGCCAAACCCAAACGTACCATTCGCGTGGTGCTCTTTGGGGCCGAGGAACCCGGCCTGATCGGGGCCAAAGCCTATGTTGCCAAGCATAAGGACGATCTCGACAAGATCATTATGGTGTCCGAATCTGATTTTGGCTCGGGGCGTATCTGGCGCATGGACACCGGCATTGCCAAAGAGGACGAGGCCAAGGCCGATGACATCCAGCGTGTGCTGGCACCGCTGGGCGTTTTGCCGGGCGCGCGCACGGCCTCTGGCGGGTCTGATGTTTCGGCGCTTTCCGCCGCTGGAACACCGGCTATTACCATGGGGCAAAATGGCTGGAAATATTTCGACCTGCACCACACCCCCAATGATACGTTGGACAAGGTTGACCCGGATGATCTGGCGCAAAATATAGCCGTCTATGCGGCCTTTGCCCTGATGGTCGCCAATACCGAGGGCGGCTTTCATCCGCCAGCAGAACCTGCCAGCGAAGAATAGGAGCCTGCAAAATGTCTGAAGAAAATGACGTCATTCTGGATGCCAGTCCCGGCGGGCTGGCCACCATCATGATTAACCGCCCTGAACTGCACAACGCGTTTAATGGCGCCGTGGTGGAACAGCTTAGCGATGCCTTTGAAACGGTCCGCACATCCAATTGCAGGGTGATGATCCTGCGCGGTGCCGGCAAAAGTTTTTCTGCTGGCGGTGATCTGAAATGGATGCGCGCGGCGGGGCATTACACCAAGTCGGAAAACGAAAATGATGCGTTGGCGCTTGGCCATATGCTAAAAAAATTGGCCGATTTGCCTATGCTGACCATTGCCAGCGTGCAGGGGGCTTGTATGGGCGGTGGCTGCGGTCTGGTGGCGGCCTGTGATGTGGCTGTAGCGCGTAAAGACGCCAATTTTCGCTTTTCCGAAGTGCGGCTTGGTCTGATCCCGGCGGTCATCTCGCCTTATGCTGTGCGGGCCATCGGGCCGCGCTGGGCCAAGGCGCTGTTTGTCACAGGCGAAAGCTTTAACGGCGCATACGCAGAGAAAATGGGCTTGGTGCATTATACCGTGGATGATGAAAACGGTATGGAAGAGATGCTGGAGTATCTGGCTAAACTGGCCTTTTCCACGGCCCCGGGCGCGGTAGCTGCAGCCAAGGAACTGGTGGATGATGTGGTGGGCAGGCCGATTAATGAAGACCTGATTCATATGACCGCCAAGCGCATTGCCGCCATGCGGGCCTCGGACGAGGGCAAAGAAGGCCTGACCGCCTTTTTGGAAAAACGAAAACCAAGCTGGGCAGAATAATCTATGAGTAAATCTATATTGAATGAACCGCTCACTTTGCCGTGCGGCGTGGCTCTTAGAAATCTTTTGTGCAAGGCGGCGATGACCGAAGGTCTGGCAGATGCGCAAAACCGCGCCACATCCGGTCACGAGCGCCTTTACCGGCGTTGGGGCGCGGGCGGTATCGGCATGATGTTGACTGGTAATGTACAGGTGGATCACCGTTATCTGGAACGCCCGGGCAATGTGGTAATCGAAGGTCAGCAAAGCCCCGAGCAATTGGAGGCCTTAAGACGCTGGTCGGCGGCGGCCAAGGAAAACGGCGCGGCGATCTGGATGCAGATCAGTCATGCGGGTCGCCAGACCATGAAATATGTGGCCAGCGAACCCGTCGGCCCATCGGCGGTGCAGGTGGAAATACCCGGCGGTATGTTTGGCAAGCCAAGGGCACTCAGCACCGATGAGATCACCGACATTATTGGGCGCTTTGCCCACACCGCCCGCATTGCCAAAGAGACTGGCTTTGATGGGGTGCAGGTTCACGCGGCGCATGGTTATCTGTTGTCTGAATTTTTGAACCCCCTGACCAACAGACGCGATGATGAATGGGGCGGGCCGCTGGAAAACCGGGCACGGATGCTGCGTGCTGTGATCGCCGCCGTGCGGGGTGCCGTGGGCGCAGATTTCCCCATCAGTGTAAAGCTGAACTCGTCAGACTTTCAAAAGGGCGGCTTTGACTTTTCTGACAGCCGTCAGGTGGCCAAATGGCTGCGCGAAGACGGTGTGGACCTTCTGGAAATCTCCGGGGGAAATTACGAACAGCCGGTGATGATGGGGGCCGAAGGGCTGGAGCCGATGTTCGAGGAAGGTAAGCGCGAAAGCACCCGCGCACGAGAGGGATATTTTCTGGATTATGCCCGCCAGATGCGCGCCGCCGATACGCCGCCTTTGATGGTCACGGGCGGCTTCCGCACCCGCGCGGGCATGGAGGCGGCCATCGGTGATGACGGCGTCGCCATGGTTGGGCTGGGCCGGCCTTTGTGTGCCGATACGGCTGCGCCGGAAAAACTGCTCAATGGTGAGATCGAACATCTGACCTCCTGGGAAGGCATTCTGCGGATTGGCCCCGGCTGGTTTGGCCCACAAAGCAAAAATAATACCCTGCGCATGCTGAACGGCTGGGGCGTGCAGGCGTGGTTTTGCCTTCAACTCTTGCGCATGGGCGCAGGCCAGGCCCCTGATCCGCGCTTTGGAGTCTTTCGCGCCTTTTTGAAATATCAATCCGGGGAAAAGAAAAAGGCCAAAGCCCTGGTAAAATAACCTGTATAGAACGACAACAGAGTGAGGGAAACATGATGCGTTTGATATTGATGCTGATTTTAAGCCTGGGTTTTGCAGGGGCTGCCTTTGCAAAAAATGTTCAAAAGCCCGGCTTTGATGAACGACTCAGCCAGTTAGAATATTCACCTGGCCTGATTGCGCTCTATCAGGATGTAGATGCTGGCAAGGCGTATTTCCTATTCCCCAAGCCAGCCCATGAGGATGGAGTGGTCGGGCGCTATATCTATACAAACGCCCTGACCGCAGGCCTCGGGTCAAACCCGGTGGGGTTGGATCGCGGTAATGGCAGTGGCACTTCGCTGGTGGTGCTGCGCCTGATGAGTGGGCAACTGATTATCGAAGCGCAAAATACTGCCTATCGCGCCACGGCGGACAATCTGGCCGAACAAAACGCCGTGCGCGATTCTTTTGCGCGCTCTATTCTATGGAGCGGGCCGGTGACCGCTACGGCAAAAGATGGCAGAATTCTTATCAATATCACCTCGTTTCTGGTGCGTGACGCCAGCCTGGTGGCGAGCCGCCTTGCTGCCACCAAACAGGGCAAGTTCAGGCTGGACCAGAGCCGCTCCACTCTGGATGCCAAAGCCTCTCTGGTGTTTCCGGAAAATCTGGAATTTGATGCCTACCTGACCTTTGCCTCCGACAAGCCGGGGCCGGAAGTGCGCGCCACTACGGCGGTGCCGCAAAGTCTCACCCTGATCCAGCATCATTCGTTTATAAAACTGCCCGAAGCGAGGTTTAAAACACGCCTGTCTGATCCACGCGCCGCAACCATCTATCTTGAGTATGCCGATTACAGTGCGCCCCTGACCGCATCAATTGAAACCCGTCTGGCCCGGCGCTTCCGGTTGGAAAAAACCAATCCGGACGCCGTGTTTTCCCCGGTGAAAAAACCGATCGTCTATTATGTTGATAATGCCACGCCCGAACCTGTGCGCAGCGCCCTGATCGAGGGCATAGGCTGGTGGGCCAAAGCCTTTGAAGCGGCGGGATTTAAGGATGCGTTTCGGGTTGAAGTGCTGCCCGAAGGGGTGAATCCGCTGGATGCCCGCTATAACATTGTACAATGGGCGCACCGCCAGACCCGTGGTTGGTCCTATGGCGGCGGCATTGCCGACCCCAGAACCGGCGAAATGATTAAGGCTATGGTGACGCTTGGATCTTTACGCGTGCGCCAGGATCGCCTCATTTTTGAAGGGCTTCTGGGCACTAAAAAAACTGGCAGCGGCGATAAGGATGATCCGGTTGAGCTGGCCCTTGCCCGCATTCGCCAACTTGGGGCCCACGAAGTGGGACACACACTGGGCTTCCAGCACAATATGGCCGCCAGTACGATTATGGGAAGGGCCTCGGTGATGGATTATCCGGCCCCGCAAATTGATGCCAAAGACGATGGCACGCTGGATGTTTCCCATGCTTACGGCGTTGGCATAGGGGCCTGGGATAAATTCACTGTCAATTATCTCTATTCAGAAGTGCCGCCGGGCCAGAATGAAAAAAAATATCTGGATGCTCTAATCGAGGATGGCTATGCCAGCGGCCTGCGCTATGTGGCCGATCAGCATTCGCGCCCTGCCGGGGCCGGGCACCCCTATGGCAGTTTATGGGATACCGGCGCAGACCCGGTGGCGTCTTTGCGCAATACCATGAAGGTGCGGGCCATTGCGCTGCGTAATTTTGGTCTTGATAATCTGCGAACTGGCGAGGATACCAGCGACCTTTTGGGGGCGCTGGTGCCGCTTTATCTCTATCATCGTTATCAGGTTGAAGCGGCGGTTAAGCCCATTGGCGGCCTTGATTTCACCTATCGGGTCAAAGGCGATACCTTGCCACCGGCCAAAATGCTGGACCCGGCCTATCAACGTCTGGCACTTGCCGAAGTGCTCAAAACTGTTTCTCCGCAAGCACTGGATTTACCGGATTCGGTATTGGCGCTGCTCAACCCCCGTGTTGAGGGTGGAAATTATACCCGCGAAATGTTCAGGCCCGCCACGGCGCCGGTATTTGACAGTCTGGGTGCGGCGCAAATTGCGACTAAAATCACCTTTGGGCATTTACTGCACCCGGCCAGGGCGGCGCGGCTGGTCGAATTACACTGGCGTGATGATGCCAACCCGTCTTTGGAGGAGGTGTTGAAAACCACCATCGACACGGTTTTTTCCAGCCCCTCTAAGGATCCGGCACGATGGCGTGGTTTGCGTCATGTTATACAGGTCCAGCTGGTTGATAACCTGATCGCGCTGGCCGGGGATGAGCGCTCAAATGCGGCGGTAAAGGCCAGGGTAGAGCAAGCGTTAAACCGCCTTGCCGATCGTCTGCGCCGCCCCAAAAACTCAGCTGATAAAGCCAGCAATGCCATGTTGGCCAAAACCATTATGCGGTATCTGGAACGCCCCGGCGACCCCGCTTTGGCAAAGGCAAATATGCTGGAAACCCCGCCCGGATCGCCCATTGGTATGAGTGCTGGCGCGTGGGAGGATTTGTGCTGGTTGTGCATGCCGTAAGCTCAAAACTAATTCAGACCCCATCAGCATACCACTTAACGCACGATTTTTTTGGTATATACTATATACACTCCGCCGTCATACCGGCCTACGCCGGTATCCAGTTCTTTATTGTGTTTCGGCTTGAAAGAACTGGACCCCGATGTTCATCGGGGTGACGCGTATTGGTTGGCTTTACAGCGACTAGAGCCATATAAGCCACAAATGAATTCAGGAGTTCCCCATGGCCACCCAAGATCCGATTGAGCTTTATTTTTTTCCCACCCCCAATGGCTGGAAGGTTTCCATCGCGCTGGAGGAAATGGGTCTGCCTTATGATATGATTCCGGTGATGATCGGGCAGGGGGATCAATTCAAGCCTGAATTTCTGGCCATCAGCCCCAATAACAAAATGCCTGCCATTATTGACCCGGATGGGCCGGACGGCAAACCCATTTCTATTTTTGAATCGGGCGCGATTTTACAATATTTAGCCCGCAAAACGGGCAAATTTTATGGCCAGGACGAGCGGGGCCGCGTCGCCGTGGAAGAATGGCTGATGTGGCAAATGGGCGGCCTTGGCCCCATGGCCGGACAGGCGCATCATTTTCGTGGCTATAGTGACGAGGAAATTCCTTATGCGATCGAGCGTTATACAAACGAGGTCAACCGCCTTTATGGCGTGATGAACAAGCGCCTGGAGGGGCGAAATTATCTGGCCGATGAGTATTCCATCGCCGATATGGCCTGTTGGGGCTGGATTTTCCCGCATGAACGCCAGGGCCAGGATCTGAACGACTTTCCCAATTTAAAGGCCTGGTTTGAGGGCGTGAGCGAACGCCCGGCGGTGCAAAGAGGCCATGCGCTGGGGGCGGACTTGCGTGCTGACTTAAGAATTAAAAATGAAGAAACCGACAAGGCCAAGGCGGTACTCTTTGGGCAAAAGGCGCGGGATTAGGGTATCTCCATCGCCATATCCCGGACACCCCTTAGTATCATCCCGGACCACCCTAGTGTCATCCCGGACTTGATCCGGGATCCATACTTAATCGAAATATGCATTGGCCTTATCTATGGATCCCCCGGTCAAGCCGGGGGATGACGAGGAGGTGGCCGAGGACGACGAAAAGAGAAATGTTGTTATGCGGCGCACGGTCTCCTAGAGTGCAAAAAAAGGGGATGGAAATGAAAACAAGCATTTTGACATTTATCGCGGCGGCCAGCCTGCCATTTGTAGCTATGGCAGCAAACGAAACCGCCGAGCCGGTCACGGTGATAAAGGCGGCCCATATGATCGATACCATTGCCGGCAAGCGCCGCGATAATGTGATGGTTGTGGTGCGCGGGGAGCGCATCGAAAGAGTAGGTAAAGTGGGTGATGCCATCCCTGAGGGGGCGCAGATTATCGATCTGGGTAGCAAGACGATAATGCCAGGGCTGGTCGACAGTCACACCCACATGACCGGCGCACCATTTTATGGCTATGAGGCTTTGCAAGTCTCGGTGCCGCGCGCCGCGCTTTATGGTGCCAAAAATGCGCGCATTACCTTGCTGGCGGGGATCACCACCGTGCGCGATGTCGGTGCCGAAGGGTATAGCGATGTGGCGCTGCGCGATGCCATTAATGATGGCGATGTGCCGGGGCCGCGTATGCTGGTCGCGGGAACGGCGCTGGGCATGACGGGCGGGCATTGTGACAGCAACCTTCTGCCCTATGGCTTTCATTACCGTGCCGAAGGGGTCGCTGATGGCCCTTGGGCCGTGCGGGCCAAGGTGCGCGAAGTGATTAAATATGGCGCGGATGTAATTAAATTCTGTGCCACCGGCGGGGTTCTGTCCAAAGGCGACAGCCCGGGCGCACAGCAATATTCATTCGAGGAAATGAAAGCGATTGTGACCGAGGCGCATCTGCATGGTCGCCGCGTGGCTGCT
The DNA here is from genome assembly GCA_002733495.1 of Robiginitomaculum sp. Lineage (GTDB taxonomy): Bacteria > Pseudomonadota > Alphaproteobacteria > Caulobacterales > Maricaulaceae > Robiginitomaculum_B. Next base: position 5,604 of record NVVV01000017.1, on the reverse strand, counting down.
CACGCCCATGGCACGGATGGCATCAAAACGGCGATCCGTGCCGGTGTGGACAGTATTGAACACGCCAGCATTTTGGACGATGAAGCCATAAAAATGGCTAAGGCCCATGGCACATACTTTTCCATGGACATTTACAATGACGATTACATCCTCTCGGAAGGCATGAAAAATGGCATGTTGCCCGAATCCATTGAAAAGGAAAAAGCCATTGGCCTGGTGCAGCGCCAGAGCTTTCGCCGCGCCTATAAGGCCGGGGTGAAAATGGCCTTTGGCACGGACGAGGGCGTCTATCCCCACGGCGATAATGGCAAGCAAATGGCCAAAATGGTCGAATGGGGCATGTCGCCCATGGTGGCCATCCAGACCGCAACCATGGGCTCGGCTACCTTGCTGGGCATGCAGGACGACATTGGGGCCATAACAAAGGGTCGCTTTGCTGATATCATTGCAGTGGATGGCAACCCTTTCAAAGATGCCAGCGAATACACCCGCGTAACCTTCGTTATGAAGGGCGGCGAGGTTTATAAGGGGGAGTAGGGCTGAGCAATGCTGCTGCGGCGAATAGCGGAAAGTTTAAAAAAGCGCGACTGGGGCACGGTCGTCCTGGAAGTACTGATTGTTATCGTCGGTATTCTCATCGGTCTGCAAGTTGATAACTGGAACCAGTCGCGTAAAGAACGCGCCACTATATCCGTTTATCTGGATCGGATAGGTCTGGACCTGGACCGGGACATAAAATTTTTCTCATTTCTAAGTGATGAGGCGAAAAATAAACGCCTGGCTCTGGCTAAACTGAAACAGATCATCACGTCAGAAAAACCACCAAAAGAAAGCTCTAATGCTATTCTTGCACTCCTCAGCAACAGTGTTTCTTTAGGTTTTGAGTTTCCTGAAGTGCAGACGGTGACCTTTTTTGATTTGCGCAGCAGCGGCAAGCTGGCCCTGATTGAAAATGCCAGTTTGAGGCAAGGTTTATCTTTTTATTACCAAGAGTCACTGCATCGTTCCGACCGTGTTGAATCGCGTATAACCGGCTATGCCGGAGCCGTATATGGTTTGGTTGATCCACAAGCCGGTCTGGTTCAGCAGGGTACTGGTATGATTAAAACAATACCACGAATTAAGGAAAAAGCGTTCAAAACAGGGGGCGCAGTAGAAAGTTTTTTGATGTCTGCTCGTAATGAGAATTTTCTACATTTGCTGACCGCAGAGCAGAACTACACCGTGTTTTTGATTTCACAGTTAAAAATGCAGATGAAAGAAACCGGGGCGCTAAAACAAGAGGTCGCCGCCGCCATCGGGGAAAAAGGCGATTAATATAAATCTGTCAGGCAGCGTACGGGCACTTTCTTTGCATTTGGCTTAAAGTCCCGGTTCTCCCGTATGTTCCGGGTGGTGGGCGACATAGTCGGCCTTGATCTGGCAGGAGGATTTGCGCCCCCCATCATGACACCAGCCGGGTTCGGCAAAAATGTACCAGAGCCGCTCTTTCACCGTCAGGCCTTTTTGCGCGGCATCTTTGATAATGCCGACATATTCATGGGTGGCGACGCGCAAGGGGTTGAACGTGCCAAGGTCACTGACCAACCCATAACGCGGGGCATCGTCTTTGCGTTCGGCGACAAAGGTACCAAACATTTTATCCCAGATAATCAGTACGCCGGCATAGTTAGAATCCAGATAGCGCGGATTATTGGCGTGGTGCACCCGGTGATGCGACGGGGTGTTCATAATGGCTTCAAACCAGCGCGGACATTGGTCAATGGTTTCCGTATGAAACCAGAATTGGTAAATCAGGTTCAGGCCATAAACGAAGGCAATCAGGCCCGGATGGAACCCTAACAATGTAATTGGTACGAATAGTAAAACGCCGCCAGAAAGCAGCCCGGTCCAGGTTTGGCGAAGCGCAGTGGTCAGATTATAATGTTGAGACGAATGGTGAATGACATGGGCTGCCCATCCCCAGCGCGAGCGGTGATAATAGCGGTGAATCCAGTAATACGCTAAATCCACCAGCAGAAAACAGGCCGCGCCCGTTACCCAGTTTATGGGCAGTTTTATAGGGGCAAGATTGTAGGCGAAGAGCAACAGCCCGACGGAAACAAAGCCCACCAGCCCATCAACGACTGAACTGCCTAGCCCCATAAAAACACTGGTTGCGGCGTCCTTGCTCTCATATTCTCCGCCCTTGCCGCGCACCCGAATGAGGATGATTTCGGCGAGGATCAGCAGCACAAAAAATGGTGCAGCCAGTACGGTTACCGGGGTGCCTTGCATAAATTCAGGCATGAATTGGCTCCTGTGAGTTTAGGTCGATCGCGGTGCTGATCGCATTTTCTGCATTTTGACGTGCCGTAACATCTTCAAAAATCAGGCGGGTGCGCGGCCAGGTAAAATCCTTTAGTTTCAGCTCCAGCGTATTTTCATGCCCCAAAAGGGAGGCCAGAACATTTGCATTCAGGCTTCGTACCGCCATGCGATCGCCCAATGCCCGAACCAACAAGACCTCCCCGTTTTTCATAAATGCAAGGGCGCTATTGCCATCCTCGCTTAACATAATGCGTTCCACATCCTCGCCTTCAAAATGCTCGGCAATGGTACGGCGGACCGGCGCTTCATCCTTTAGCAGAACCGGACGGGCAATGCCGGTCGCCTTGATGAGCAGCACCATAATCACAATGGCGATCAGAGACGGAATAACGACAATCAGGATGTCTTGCATAATGGATCTCCGTTCAGGACATAAAGCCCAAAATGCGCTCAATATTTTTGCCATACGGCGGGAAAAGCAAGGAGCGACCATTGATTTTGGATTGGCGGAAGGTCGCCTTGGCATGAGAGAAGGTCAAAAACCCGTCACGGCCGTGATAGGCGCCAATGCCGCTATCACCGACGCCGCCAAAGGGCAGGTCGTTCTGGGTAATGTGCATCAGCGTGTCATTGACCGCCATGCCCCCGGCGAGTACTTCATTGCTCATGCGCTCGACCACAGTTTTGTTGTCCGAGAACACATAAAGCGCCAGTGGATGCGCCCGATCGCCAACAAACTCAATGGCATCATCAAGGCTTTCATAAGGCACCAGAGGCAATAGTGGGCCAAAGATTTCTTCTTGCATAATCGCCATGTCCGGCGTCACATTTGTCACCAGTTTTGGCGGCATTTTACGCACATTCGAGCTGGTTTTCGCCTCTTCAGGGTAAATTTCGATAATGTTTGCGCCTTTTTCGCGCGCATCCTCGACCAGGGCATTCAGGCGGGCAAAATGCTGCTCGGAAATGATCGCGGTGTAATCGTCATTATCATGAATGGTTTTATAGAATTTACGGCAGACCTTGGTCAGCTCTTTTGCAGTGGCCTCGATCTGGTCTTTGGGGGCCAAGACATAATCCGGCGCGATGCAGGTCTGGCCAGAGTTCAGTAATTTGCCCGACAAGATGCGCTCTGCGGCTGTTTTTAGCGGATAATCATGGTCGATAATGGTGGGGGATTTTCCGCCTAGTTCCAGCGTCACCGGGGTCAGGTTTTTGGCCGCCGCCTCCATCACAAAACGCCCGACCTTGGTCGAGCCGGTGAACAGCATGTGATCAAAATTCAGGGTTGAAAATTCCTGCGCCACGGACGCGTCGCCAGTAACAACCGCAACCAGATCCTCGTCAAAGATTTCGCCCAGCAAACGCTTGGTCAGCGCGGACGTGCGCGGGGTCAGCTCGGAGGGTTTAATCATCGCCCGATTGCCGGCGCTTAATGCCGCGATCAGTGGAGAAATTGCTAATTGGAACGGATAATTCCACGGGCTGATAATGCCCACTACACCTTTGGGCATATAGCGAATTTCGTTTTTTGCCGGTTTGAATTGCAATGCCACCGGGCGTTTTTCCACCCGCATCCACTTTTTTAAATGTGCCCGGGCATGCTTGATTTCGGTAATCAGCGCAGCAACGTCCGCAAGTCGCGTTTCCACTTTCGAGCGATGGCCAAAGTCCTCAGACACCGTTTCGGCGATCTCGTCCGCATTTTTTGAGATCATTGTGGCCAGACGGCCTAGCCACTCATCACGCAGCTCATAAGAGGGGTTAGGCTCGGCGCGAAAGGCGGCGCGCTGTTTTTCCAAAATCGTTTGCATAATGTCTCCGCAGAAAAGTGAACAGCGTTCATCTTAGCCTGATCTTGCCGCCCGCGCCAAGAGGGCAGCGCGCGCATCATTGGCAAAATCGGTAAAAATGCCATCCACGCCTAGATCAAAGAAGAAATCAAACTCGGCCTGCGCATTGGCAAAAACCTCTGGCAGCATGTCCGAGCGGAACGTCCACGGATGCACCTTCAAGCCCGATGCGTGTGCCGCCTCGATAAAACCTGTGGAGCTGCCATCTTTATTGGCCAATAAGGCCTTGGATGGCCCAACGCCATTCGCATAGGTGGCAATGTCTTTCATATCAACGCCATCCGCTTTTTCCAGCAACATGATGAGCGGCAATTCGGTTTTATTCCTTAAAGAACGCAAAATACCGTCCTCGAAGGATTGGATAAACACCGACGATCCGGGCGCATCCCAGCCGACTCTGGATAATTCGCTCAGAACCGCGCTTTCAAAATCATAACCCAAAGACGCAAAATACGAGGGAAGCTTGGTTTCCGGGTAAATGCCGATTTGGCGGCCTTGCAAGGATATGCGCCTCTGCGCCAGTTCGATGACCTCGGCAAAGGTCAAAATCTCGAACTTGCCATCGGCGGCGTGGTTGCGCGACGCAAAAGCCTGTTTGGCCCGCAACGTCTTGATCTCGGCGAGGGTAAAATCTTCGGAAAACCAGTCCTCGCCCTCATGGCCGTCTTTAACGGTCTTGCGATCGGCAAATTCCGCGTGGTCAGCCACATTGGTGGTGGTCGACAGATAATGATCATGGCGGACGATCAAATGCCCATCCTTGGTAAACACCAGATCCGGCTCAATATAATCGGCCCCCATGCGAATGGCCAGATCATAGCCCGGCGCGGTGTGTTCAGGCAAATATCCGGGTGCACCGCGATGGGCAATGACCAGCGGCTGGGCAGTGTTGTTATCGGACATGGCATTATCCTTTTTTAATGGTGCGGCCTTGGCGTCGGTATCTGTGGTGGTCGTCGGCTGACAGGCGGCCAGAGCTCCTCCCGCCGCCAGAACCGAACTGGCGGCCAAGATGCGCCGCCGTGTCATTTTGATGGTCATAAGCAAATTCCCCAAAACGCTTTTCTACACGCTATGCCAGTTTGCTGTGCGTTCGCAAGCGGAGGATTTCCGCCCGCGCCATGTTCTCACTGCCAAGCATGTCATGACAGGCAGAACACAGTTTTACGACATTCCCGCGACAACACGGTGGCGGGCTCGTCATTGCGGCGCAGGCCGCAATCCAAAGTGAGGCCTCAAAATGGGCCCGGGCTAGTTTACCCTTGCGAAAGCGAGGGCCGGGGTGACGCTGGGAGGCGGCTTACTTCTTCTCCTTCTCCCTTGGGAGAAGGTTGGGATGAGGGACTAGGGGGCGTTCTCAATCATTTGAGCCAGATGACGGTGGCGACGAGCTGAAGCATTGCCATGTAATTTCGTGAGAGCCGCTCATAGCGTGTTGCGA
>NVVV01000016.1 GCA_002733495.1 Robiginitomaculum sp. | reverse complement strand
TCAAGGAATCAAGAAACACAGTAAAACGCGCTTGTGGTAATGGCCCTAAAGTTGTCGACCCCCAGCAAGGGTATAATCAAAAAGTGGGAAGTGAAGGTATCATATCCCAGCTTGCATCCGAATTAAGTAATGAATTCCCTAAGAAATATATTGTTAATCCGGGACCTACCCAAATTCGTAATAAAAGCATAAGAGCCTTTATCATTCTCACAGACTTTATTGGGAGCGGGCAAAGGATTGAGGAATATCTATTTGCTGCATGGCGAATAAGGTCGGTCAGAAGCTGGAACTCATTTGGTCTCATGCCAATTCATGTAATCACTTATTCTGGCACACCTAAAGGAATCAAGAGAGTCCAGAAACACAAGTCTAAACCAATAGTTCATCAGGTTCTTTCTTGCCCAACAATAAACTCTGCATTTGATTGCTCTGAAAAATATGAAATTTATAGAATTTGTAACGAATATGGACCTTGGCAAAAGGAACAAGAAGAGACATTAGGGTTTGCTGGCAGTAGTGCTCTGATTGCATTTGCGCATGGTGCACCTAATAATTTACCCACAATCTTGTATAAAAGAGTGAAAAACTGGGAGCCACTATTTAAAGGTCGCTCAACGGCAAGCACAAGAGCAATATTTGGGGATCACCAAGATACTGATACCATTTCATCGCGTTTAAAACGATTGAGAGAGGCAGGAATTACTAAAAGTGGTTGGTTGGAACAGCGGTCTAATGATGGACAATTGCTGATTTTATTTTTAGCTGCCTTAAAAAAAGGTCCACGATATGATGATATTTTGTCTCGCAAGACAGGCCTCACTTTGCCAGAAGTACAAGCCTTTTCAACTTTGGCTCGTGAATGGGGCTGGATAGACAAGGATTTGCATCTTACTGATGATGGACGAAATCAGCTTAGACATGCTCGTAAAAAAAAGAAAAAACAATCAGATATTTCCAAATTAGCTAAACTACCGTATTATCCAACGATGCTGAGAATGCCAGATGATCTATCTAGTTGAAGCCAATCTGAGAAGATTGGGACCAGCAAGGTCCAAATTGGGCCCTTGCAAACGGAGCGCAGACTGCTGCCGCTCTTTGGATCAGCTCTCGCTTAAGCGTAAGTTATGCTCTCATATGCGCATGGCGTGCGTCTTTAGGCAGACGAGAGCATATCTTGCCCCTGAGGGGTCAAAGTAGATGACTTCATGGGATTCTCAGCATTACCGTATTCAGGCTCAGAAAAATAACATTTCGCAAGAAGTTATTGCGGCTACCATTGAAACTGGCAAAAGAGTTGTAAAATCGAATTCTTCTTTAGTACCAGTGTTTACACTTCGCCATCTAGCATATCTTGCTGATGCAGATTTTCAGTTCTTACGTCATGTCGTGGAAAGAAAAGAAGTCGACCCCTACGATACTTTTAGAATTAAGAAGAATGGAAAAGAAAATACGGAATCCTTTCGTATAATCTGCGTGCCGGATTATCGATTGATGAGGGTGCAAAAATGGATAGTCGATAATATCTTAAATTATACACGTACGCATGAAGCCAGCTTTGCCTTTACTAAAGGGAAAAATATAAAAGGTGCTGCAACACTTCATTGTGGGTGTAAATGGATGATTAAAATGGATGTACGCCGTTTTTTTGAATCCATTTCAGAAATTGCTGTTTATAGGGTTTTTAGGAATTTGGGGTATGAGCCCCTTATTTCTTTTGAAATGACGCGCTTATGTACGAGATTAGGGACATACACGAAAGCACGAAGAAGAAAACAATGGCGATCAAATGCATACCAGCAAGAAATACATACATATTTTAATTGCAAAATTGGTCATTTGCCTCAGCCATTGCCGCTTCGGCGGGCAGTAAAATATCGGTGGTGTTGGGGGTCAGCTTGGTAAAGACGGGCAGGTTACCGACAACCTCGCGCACCCAGCGCGTGGTGTCCTCGACCATTTGTGGTACTTGCCCAATGGCTGAGCCCATGCCGCGTTCGCACATGCCATGGGGGCAACCAAGGTTGAGCTCGATGCCGTGCACGCCGGCATTGGCAATTTTGATCGCCAGATCTTTCCACAGTTCTTCTTCGACCGGCGCCATCATCGAGCCGATGATGATACGATCGGGATAGTTTTTGCGCACCGCCTCGATCTCGCGAAGGTTCACTTCCAGCGGGCGGTCCGAAATCAGCTCGATATTATTAATGCCCAAAATGCCACGCGCTGTGTCCTTGTGCACGCCGTAGCGGGATGTAACATTGACCACGGGCGGGTCTTCACCCAGCGTTTTCCACACCACGCCGCCCCACCCGGCGGCAAAGGCACGCTCCACATTATATAGCTTGTCGGTTGGCGGGGCCGAGGCCAGCCAGAAGGGATTAATGCTCTCAATTCCGGCGATACTGCATCCCAGATCAGCCATTATTTGTCTCCAAGATAGGCGTGAATGCCAGCGGCAGCCATCTTGCCATCCTGCACCGCCTGTACGGTTAGGTCTTCGCCAGAGGCGATGCAATCCCCCCCGGCAAAGACACCGGGCAAAGAGGTTTGTCCGGCCTGATCGACTGTAATTTTTCCATGCGCGCATGCAAGGCTAGCCAGCCCCGCATCATGAAGGGACTGGCCAACAGCCTTTAATACACAATGCGCAGGGGCGGTATGGACCTGCCCTGTTCCCACCAGCGCGCCATTTTCAAGACGGGTGCCTTCAAAACTAATGCTTTGCACCTTGCCCTTGCCCTCAATGCGTATGGGTTTTGACCAAAGATAAATGGCAACGCCATTGATCGCTGCCAGATCCTGTTCCCATTGGGTGGCTCCCATTTGCGCGCGTCCGCGCCGGTAAACCAACGCCACATGCCCCGCGCCCAGGCGTTTTGCCTGTATCGCTGCATCAATGGCGGTATTTCCGCCGCCAATGACCACGACATTCTGTCCGGGGTTGATTTGGGCGAGGTTCTCGGCCTGACGAATATCTTCGATGAAGTGCAATGCATCCCGCACCCCGTCCAGATTTTCCCCCTCTATGCCAAGGGTGCGTGCCTTGCCAAGACCAATGCCCATGAACACCGCGTCAAAGCGCGTTTGCAGATCGTTAAAGGCAATATCGCGGCCAAGGGCTTGGCCGTAATGAATGGTGATACCGCCAACCTCAAGAATAAAGCCGATTTCCCGAGCGGCAAAATCATTGGCCATTTTATAGGCCGCCAGACCGTATTCATTCAGGCCACCGGGCTTTTCCCGGGCTTCAAAAATTTCGACCGTATGGCCCTTTGTCGCCAAGGCATGGGCACAGGCCAGCCCCGCAGGGCCAGCGCCGATAATGGCGATGGTTTTGCCGCTTTCCTTGGCGCGAGCGAAAGGGTGCGGCCCGTCTTTGGCAATCTGATGATCCACCGCATGGCGTTGCAACGCACCGATCTCGATCGGGTCGTGCTCGCCAGTGTTCAGCACGCATTTATTCTCGCACAGGATCTCGGTGGGGCAGGCGCGAGCGCATGTCCCGCCCATAATGTTGGCGCTTAAAATGGTGCGGGCTGATCCGGTCAGATTGCCCGTGGCGATTTGCAGAATGAATTTGGGGATGTCGATCGAGGTTGGGCACGCGGTTACACAAGGCGCATCATGGCAAAAGAGGCACCGGCTGGCTTCAATACTGACCTGCTCGGCATTCAGCGGCGGGTGCAAGTCGTCAAAATTTGCGGCAATATCGTCTGGCGCTAGTGCGTCTCCGGTTTTGCTGTGAACTGGATGCTCGCCCATATGGCCTCTTCCTCTGCGTTTGCAGCGCTTTATCAGCGTTCGTGTACAGCATCGGCAATCTTGGCGAAGGGGTCAAGTTCTTTCTGACCAAATGGTCAGGATTAGTGTCAGGGTCTTAATCCAACGCCCGTCAGGATGATTTTACACACCTGATCAGTGGCCCGCTCAAACTGTTTATCGCTGAGGGGCTGGTCATTGTTCAGCACCTGAATCTGGTGGCTAAAATCGGCATAATGCTGGGTGGTGGCCCAGATCATGAAAAACAGGGCCTGCGGGTCAATGGCATCCATTTTTCCAGCGCGGATCCATTCCTCCAGATTTTTTGTACGTTCTTCATACCAGGGCTTGAGAACTGTATGCAGATAGCCATTAATTACCGGCGCGCCGCGGATCACCTCCATCGCCCAGACGCGTGAGCCAAAGGGGCGGGTGCGGGCCTGTTCCATCTTGACCCTGATATAGCCCTCAAGAGCGCTTTTGGGATCATCGGTTTCATCAAAGGGTTTGGCGGCGGCCAGCCAGTGTTCGCACACATCTTCAATAACCCGGCGATAAAGCTCGGCCTTGGTGGAAAAATAATAATGCACATTGGCCTTGGGCACACCGGCGCGCCGCGCAATGGCATCGGTGGTTGCGCCCTTAAACCCTGTCTGGGCGAACTCTTCTTCGGCAGCGACCATAATCAGGCGCTCATTGGCTTCGCGAATGGCCCTTTTTCCAGTGCTTCTGGTCTTATTCAGGGGGGAGAGCATTTGTACGCTATCGCTCATTTTGCACCTGTTGCAATGATTGTCTGTGAAGGTTGAGGTCCATAATGTTCATGACACAAGACTCAAGTGACGGCTTGAAAAGTTTGTTAGCATAGCTGTTTCCTGTTAAAGAACAAAGCTTCGGAATCGCACTTTTTTATTCGGGGCGTATATCTATATTATATTAATTATTACAAAGACATAAAGTTGTAATTGGTGACATTTCCAGTATCGGAGAGCACAATATTGAATGTACTTTATTTGCTGGCGGCAATTGTTGTGGGCGGGTTTTTGACCATTCAGGGTCTGCTGAATTCTCGTTTGTCTCAATCGCTGGATCATCCTTTGCAGGCCAGCTTTATATCCTTCAGTGTGGCGCTGGTCGCTCTGGTAAGTTTCATGATGCTGCGGGGGATCGCTTTGCCCTCAATTTCGCTGTTAAAGCCCCTGCCGCCTTATCTTTTTGCCGGGGGCCTATTGGGCCTGTTATATGTCACCACGGTTTTGCTGTTAATGCCCAAAATTGGGGTGACGAACGTGATCTTTGCCATATTTGTCGGGCAAACTGTGATCTCCCTGCTGGTCGATCATTCAGCCGTGTCGTGCCGCCCAGCTTGGCTTTAAAGCCAGCCTCATAGGCATAAAGCACTTCTGATTTATAGGGGATCTGTGCATCGGTCAGGGTGACGCCATCAAACAATTTGGCATTAAAACTACCCGCTTTTACGCCGCGATTGATGTCAATATAATAAAGATGATCAGCATCGGGCGAATATTCCAGTTGCACCTTGCCAGACCACAAACCATTGCTGGTACTGTCGGCAAAGGGGGCGCGCGGCACAAAGCCTGTGGATACCGCTGTTTCCACCAGCCGGTCATCGGTATTTACAAATACACCAATGACCTGATTGTACTTCTTGTCCTCAATAATGGCGCGCAGGCCGGTGACGAGGGTCAAGGTGTCTGTGAGCTGGAAATCAGCCTGACCAAAAAGCGAATATGAATCGGTCCGTAAATTGCCAGTGGTATTGTCTTCAAATGGACCGAATACGGCCCCTAGAATGCCCAGGATTTGTTGCGGAAAACCAACCAGAAATGGCGAATTGGTCGGGTAGGCCAGACCCTGCGTCACATCCTTAGAAACATTCAGATAATAGACGCCGACGACCCAGTCCGTCCTGTCAGTTTTCCCATTGAGGCGAATTTCCTGACTGAACTGGTCAATCCGGCCATCGGACTGGAACAGCGCCAGCGGCGTTGCCGATTGATCACTATCAAGGCTGATGGAGCGATAAAATTTCTTGTAATCCGAGATTGAAGTCAACGTCCCCCAGTCGGCATCCCAGGTAAAATGGGCCGCCAGACCGCGTGAGCGGATTTTGTTTTCATCATCAAAGGCAAAATCCTTATTGACCTGACTGCGATTGCCATCGGGATCAAGATTTCCAAACAAATCACCACCAACTCCTGGACGCACGCTATCGGTATCGCCATCGGCAAAAAGGTTGATGCAATTGCCGGTTTCGGCTGAGCTTGCCTCGCAATTGCTGTTGGTATCCTGGGCGCGCAAGGTGTCGATATGGCGCCCTTGTGCATCTATCACCGCGATCGAACCAATGCCCTGATAAGGGCCTTCGCTCTTGGTGGTGTCAGCATAATTGCCGATCAAAAGCAGGCTGGCATTGTCATTAAAGTCAAATTGCAATTGCCCGCGAATGGCAAAGGTGTCGTCATTATAACCGTTTTCTCCGCCACCCGGGGTGCCGGTGCGCCCTTGTGCATCAACGCCGGAATAGACATTTTTCAGAATCTCACCATAGCGATTATACATCACAGACATTCGGCCCGAAGCCTTGTCGCCTAATGGCCCACTGATGGCCGCTTCGCCGCGTACGCTATCTTGTGTGCCGCCGGTTAACTCGCCATAGCCTTCAAAATCCCGCGTTGGGCGTTTGGTCAGGGTGTGCACCAGACCCCCCGTGGCATTGCGGCCAAAGAGAGTGCCTTGCGGGCCTTTCAGGACTTCGACCCGGTCAATATCATAAATCCCAAATGTCTGCGCCTGAGTGCTGGCCAGATAGCCTTCATCCACATAAACCGCGACCGGGGTTCAGCCAGATCGGAAAAGTCATTTTGCACGACGCCGCGAATATTAAACAACGCCCGCTGGCCACCAATATCGCCTGCCATGGAAACGCCGGGGGTGAAATTGATAATATCAATACTGGTTTCAACGCCCAGCTTTTCCAGTTGATCGCCACTATAGGCGGTGATGGCTATGCCCACATCCTGAATGGACTGGCTGCGCTTTTGCGCTGTGACAACAATGGTGTCGGTAATGCCAGCGCCGGCTTCCTGCGCCGTGGCGATGGCCGGTGCGCCAAGGCATGTCATGGCCACGCCGACAAGAAGGAAGGCTCGGGGATTACGTAAATTTCTCTGGGCCTTATTGGTCCGTATTGCTGTGAAATTGATGTCGTTCCCCCTTGGTGATTGCGCCATTTGGCGTTGATGTGTGATTGTAAGTTTACGGCGTAAAACGGGTTGTCCCGCTTTGCACATGCTCCTCCTGATAGGCTGCACCCCTTACGCTATAAGGGGGCGCGCTAAGTTCTTTAGAATCAAAAAAATATATTATACTGTCCAAACGGTCAGGGTTTTCCGTTATTTATTGGAACCAACTATAGGCGTGTCCACCCGGGTCTTTAGGGTTTTAATTCCCAATCAAGGCCAGCCATTCTTCCTCGGTCATGGTATTTATGCCCAAATTCGTCGCTTTTTTCAACTTTGACCCGGCACCGGGTCCGGCCACCAGAATATCGGTTTTGGCCGAGACAGAGCCGGCCACCTTGGCCCCCAGCGCTGCCGCATTTGCCTTTGCCTCATCGCGGCTCATTTCAATCAGCTTACCAGTAAAGACAACGGTTTTTCCGGCAACGGGGCTGTCATTCTTGGGCGGGATGGCATCTTGCACAGTAATCTGGGCCAGCAGGCGCTCGACCAGGCCTTCATTATGCGGCTCAGCAAAATAGTTCACGATGGCGACGGCCATCACATCGCCAATACCATCCAGCGCGGTGAGCTGGATAAAGTGTTCGCTCATGCGATCTTTTGCGGCCAGCATCGCGCTGTGAAAATTCTGCCAGCTTAAATATGACGCGCTTAACAGGCGTGCCGTGGTCTGGCCCACATGGCGAATGCCAAGGGCAATCAACAGACGCTCAAGCGAAATCTGGCGGCGCTCTTCAATGGCGGCAAAAAGATTGCTTGCGGAGGTCTCACCCCAGCCTTCGCGGGCTTCCAGTTTCAGATCATCATTGCGCGCTTTCAGCGTGAAAATATCGGCAGGTTCGGTGACAATCCCTTCTTCAAAAAAAGCCGCGATCTGCTTTTTGCCCAATCCCTCTATGTCAAAGGCCTGACGGGAGACGAAATGCTCCAAACGGCGGACGCGTTGAAACGGGCAGGCAAATTCACCGCTGCATCTTGTGATCACCCCGGCTTCGCCGGTTTTCTCGTCCAGTTCACGCACGGCAGGGGTGGATAGCGGACAGGGGCAATGGGTGGGAAAGGCAAAGGGTGCGGCGCGGCCCTCGCGGTCCGGGTTCAGCACCTTGACCACTTGGGGGATGACATCCCCGGCGCGCTGGATCAGTACCTGATCGCCAACGCGCACGTCCAGTCGCTTGACCTCATCGGCATTGTGCAGGCTGGCATTGGAGACCACCACGCCGCCCACGGTGACCGGGTGCAATTTTGCCACCGGGGTTAAGGCCCCGGTGCGGCCCACCTGTATATCAATTTTTTCCAAAATGGTGCTGGCCTGTTCGGGGGGGAATTTGTGTGCCATGGCCCAGCGCGGGCTGCGCGAGACAAAGCCAAGGCGCGTCTGCAAATCCAGCCGGTCCACCTTGTACACCACCCCATCAATATCATAGCCCAAAGTGGCTCGTTTGCGCTCGATCAGCTCGTAAACTGCGATCATCTCATCGGCGCTCTGGCACAGACGCATATGATGGTTGATGGAAAATCCCCATGCATCCAGATTTTGTACTGCTTCATATTGAGTTTTGGCTAAAGGCTCAGAAACCTCACCCCAGGCATAGGCAAAAAACCGCAAGGGTCGTTTGGCGCTGATGCCGGGATCCAATTGGCGCAAAGAGCCAGCGGCGGCATTGCGCGGGTTGGCATAAACGGGCTTGCCTGCATCCTCTTGCGCCGCATTCATGGCGGCAAACTCTGTGGTGGGGATATAGACCTCGCCGCGCACTTCCAGCACATCGGGCCAGTCATCGCCGCAAAGGGTTTTGGGCACATCACAAATGGTGCGCACATTTTGCGTGACATCTTCGCCGGTTTGTCCATCGCCTCTGGTGGCGGCCTGGACCAGCTTTCCGTGCTCATAGCGTATGCCACAAGAAAGACCATCTATTTTTGGCTCGGCAGTAAAGGCCAGCGTCTCATCCTCGGGCCAGCGTAAAAATCGGCGCACACGCTTGGTGAACTCGCGTACTTCGTCGTCATTAAACACATTATCCAGAGACAACATGGGCAACGTATGGGCAATTTTACCAAAGCCTTCGGACGGGCGCGTACCGACGCGTTTTGTGGGGCTGTCCGGGCGGACCAGATCAGGAAAATGCGCCTCGATCGCAGTATTGCGCTGCCGCAATTCATCATAGACCGCATCAGAAATTTTTGGCGCGTCTTTTTGGTAATAATGCCGGTCGTGCTTGGCGATTTCTTTTGCCAGCCGGGCCAGTTCCTGCACGGCTTCATCCGGGCCAAGCTGGTCTACGTCTTTCAGCGCAATCATGAGAACCACCCGGCTTTGCGTATCTCAGGCGCATAGGTGCGGCTGACCGGGGCACTGGTTCCATCACGCAAGTGCAAGATGATCTTGCCATTAGTGCGCTCTATTTTCTCCACGCCATCACGGGCGACCCACCAGGACCGATGGGTGCGCAGACCATCCATGCTGTTTAATTCGGCCAAGGCATCACTAAGACGCATCAGGATCAGGGCATTGCCCCG
This sequence comes from Robiginitomaculum sp., assembly GCA_002733495.1. Classification (GTDB taxonomy): domain Bacteria; phylum Pseudomonadota; class Alphaproteobacteria; order Caulobacterales; family Maricaulaceae; genus Robiginitomaculum_B. The sequence goes on along the minus strand of NVVV01000016.1, from coordinate 45,400 downwards.
GCTGGTGCGAATGCGCAAGTAATGATCCTCGGCATTGATGGCATAAAGCGTTCCGCCGGAAACTTCAGCCGGAATGCGTTTTTCAAACGCCGCCCCATCGTTTTGGGCAGAGGTCACTCGGCGTTCGCGCAGCACCATCACCACGGTAATGCCGACAGAGATCACCCAGACATAACCATAAAGTTTTGGCCAATAGCGCAAAGGCGGCAGCTCGCTTGCCAGTTGGCTGACGGTTAAAATGCCGGCGCTGACAAAAACCGCCAGGATCAGGGATAGGGCCAAATAGTGTAAAACTGGGGGCCAGGCCTTTAGGGCCTTCTCAACAACAGGCACAATAAAATAGGCCACCAGCGTGCCATAGGCGACAAAGCCGGTCCAATAGACCCAGTTAAAAAATGGCGGCAGGCCACGGGTGGCCCCAAAGGGATCAATAACTGTCAGAAAGCTGCCAATCCCCACAGTCCACAGGCCTTGCAGGATCAGGTCTCTTGAAATGGGCAGCTTCACGTTAGCACTCTCAATTGTTGCGTATCTTCGCGCTTCGCGAACGGATTGCCCCGTGATTTCGCGCTTCGCCAAGCCATCATAACGTGATTTGGCGAAAGGAGAAAACAGCTTTGCGCATTCACGCTGGCGTCCATAATCAATCCCTCCATTGTGCCCTGACAGGCGGCGTTGTGCTGCCCCACGCAATGGAGAAAAAAATGCAACATCACTACACACCCGGCTTTTCAAAAACCTGTCTTGCTCTTGGGGTGACACTGGCACTGGCGGCCCAAATCGCCAGTGCGCACAGCGCCGCCGCAGCGGATCTGGATGTCAATATTTCAGATATTAACGCCCACAAGGGGACCATCATGGTGGGGCTTTATACCAGCCAGGATGATTATGATAAAAACGTAGCGCATTATGGTCGCGGCGTCGCGGTGGATGGCAAGACCATGCAGGTGGCGTTCACCGATCTGCCAGCAGGCACCTATGCGGTCAAAATTTTTCAGGACGTCAATGATAATGGCCAATTGGATATGCGTTATGGCGGTATTCCTACGGAACCGTTTGGATTTTCCAACAACGCCCCGGCCAATTATGGCCCGGCCAGTTGGTCCGATGCGCGCTTTGATCTGTCTGATGGCAAAGCCGCGACGCAAAGCGTGCGCCTGACGCGCCTGCACTTTTAATCCCAAAGCCAGGAAAGAGAGAGACCATGTCCATGGATCTGTTGTTTACGGCCCCTTTGGCCATTCAAATTCACGCTTTTGGGGCCATGAGTGCCTTCGGGCTGGGCAGCGCACAAATGCTGCTGCCCAAGGGCCGCACCGCTCATATTATTATGGGCTGGGTGTGGGTGGTGCTCATGGTTATGGTGGCCAGCAGCGCATTTTTTATCCGGGGTATAAATCATGGCTCATTCAGCCCGGTTCACCTGTTTATCCCGCTGACCATTTTTGGGCTTTATGGCGGGTTATCGGCCTTATACCGCAAAGATGGTCCGGGGCACGGAAAGGCCATGCGCGGGCTGTTCAGCGGTGCATTAGTGCTGGCGGGGCTTTTTACATTTTTCCCGGGGCGTTTGATGTGGGCCGTGGTCTTTGGGGCGTAATCATCAACGGCAAAGCAGGCTAAACCCTGCTTAGTTTTTCCCTCTTTACCGCGTGTTCCATTTTGAAAATCCCCTTAGGCGCGATTCTTGCTTATTTCCTGTCCTCTTATACCAAAGCAGGACACAGCCATGCTGGACCATGTATCACTTGTTCGCCCCTCCGATGTTCCCTTTGCGGTGCAAATCCGCTGGCGGGCGGCCTTGAATGCACAGAAAAACTGGTCCAGCCCGTTTTTGCGCCCTGAATTTGCGCTGGCCGTGGGCAAGGTGCGTGCTGATGCGCGCATTCTCATTGCCTATGATGATCAAGGCCTGCTGGGCCTTGTGTGTATCCACAAACGCCCGGGCGGTTATGCCCGCCCATTGGGCGCGCCGGTGGCGGATCATCAGGCCTTTATCACCGAAGCCGGGTTTAACGCTTCGCTTGGTGATGTGCTTAAGGCGGCGGGGCTAGGGGCCTTGCCTTTTAGTGCTTTAAATGATCCGCAAAAAGCTGTGAGCGATACGATGCAAAACGGTTTTCATTCACATATTGCTGACCTTACCTGCGGGCCGGATGCGTATTTTGCCGCGCAAGACAAAACTAATCGTAAGCATTTCAAAAAAATGCGCCAGCGCGCCCGGGGCGCAGAGCGTGATCATGGCGCAATGTTGCTAACACTGGATAGTCAGAACCACGCGGATTTTTCCATACTTTTGCAATGGAAGCGCGATCAATACCGGCGCACCCGCAAATGCGATGTGTTGGCGGCGGACTGGATTTGCGCGTTATTGCACGATCTATGGCAGGCCAAGGGGCCGCTGCGCGCCGTGCTGAATGTTCTTTACCTGGGGGGAAAGCCAGCCGGCGCGGAGATTGGTTTGATGTGTGATGGGGTCTATCATTCCTGGATTGCTGCTTATGATCCGCAATTGTCGCGTTGCTCGCCGGGCCTGTTACTGCTCGAAGGGATTATGCGCCGGGCCGACGATTTGGGGCTTACCAAAATTGATCTTGGGGCCGGGCATGACCATTACAAAAAATATTACGCCAATGAGCATATCGGGCTGACACAGGTTAAAGTGCTGGGCGGGGGCCTGATGGCGTACCAGCATCGCCTGCTCGACCAATATGGACACAAAGTGTTGGCGGGTATCCCGGCCAAATTATACAATTCATGGGAATTTATCGCCACTTGCCATCCGGGATGGCCGGGCAAGGTGCGGGGCGTAGCGGGCAGAGTAACGCAAGTATTGAGCTAGTTTTTCGGTAATCGAGCATTAAACGCCCATATCGCTGCGCCACATCCGGGTTTGGCGGGTCAGAAAGTCTGAAAAAGCCTTCACCCGTTTCGAGCGGCGCAATTCTTCCGGGTAGACAAAATAAATATCAAACTCGGGGCCGCGTACATCAGGCAGAACGCGCACCAATTCCGGATTGCCACTGGCCACATAGTCCGGCAGGCCGGCAATGCCGACACCAAATTGTACCGCTTTCATCACCCCGTAAATATTATCCAAAATCAGCGTGGGTTTACGCGGATTGCCCGGTTTTCGCCCATAAGTCGCCAGCCAGTCTACACCACGCAAAGCCCCGGTGGCCCCATAAAGCACAATGGGATGATCATCCAGATCCTCAACATTGGCCGGGCTGCCATGCTGGCTAAGATAGGCGCGTGAAGCATAAAGGCTTTGCCCCACGGTAAAGAGCTTGCGCTGGATCAGGTCCACCTGGGTGGGGCGCATCAGACGAATAGCGCAATCGGCCTCCAATTTGCCAAGGTCCATGTTCTTGTCGGTCAGCATGATGTTCAGCACAATGTCCGGATAATCACTGGTAAATTCAACAAGGCGCGGGGTTAGCCAGATCGACCCCAGCGCCACCGTGGTGGTAACGCGCAAAGGGCCAAAGGGTTTTTCCCGGCTGTCGCGCAAGCGTGATTGCGCCAGGGCGACCCGTTCGCTCATGCCCGCCGTGGTGTCTTGCAAAATCTGCCCCTGTTCGGTCAGCAAAAGACCGCGCGCATGGCGATGAAAGAGCGGCATGCCCAGCTCCTCCTCCAGCGAGGCGATCTGGCGCGAAACGGCTGATTGCGACAAGGTTAGCTTGTCCGCCGCCGCAGTGAGCGAGCCGGTTTCGGCGGCGGCCTGAAAGGTTTTTAGTTTATCCCAATCCATATCTTCAGGGCTGCCGTCACCGCCAGAGCTGGCGTGCGTTACAGCGCATTCTCCGTTTCTTGCAGGGCCAGTTCGGGCGGCGCGTTTTCAATGCTGGCCAGGCGCGGCAACAGACAGGTGACTTTGGTCCCCTGGCCTTTGGTCGATTGCAGCCGCACCAAACCGCCGTGCAGGTCAATGAACGAGCGCACCAGCGCCAACCCAAGACCGGCACCGCCACCTTTGCCGCTTTCAAATTCTTCAAATACCAAAGCGCGCTTGTCTTCATCAATGCCGGTGCCATCATCGCTGACCCAGAATTGCACCATATCTCTTTCGGCCTTTGCGCCAACCTGAATGATCCCGCCGACCTCGGTATAGGTCAGGGCATTGATGATTAGGTTATAAAGCACCTGCTTTAAGCGCGGGCCATCGGCGCGCAATTTGCCAATGTCTTCGGGGCAATCCACCTTGATCTGTACACGGGTTTGCTCGGCGCGGGTCTGCACCAGCGAAACCACGCCCTCGATGATGGCCGCCGGGGCGACGTCATTCAGGTCCAGCGCCAGCGTGCCAGCCTCGACTGCGGCAACATCCAGTATGTTTTCCAACATGGTGGCCAATTGCGCCGAGGCGGTGTGGATGGCATCCACAGGGCCTTTCAGCTTGTCATTCAACGGCCCGGCATAGCCGCTTTCCAGCAAGTCGGCATAGCCACTGATGGTGGTGAGCGGCGCCCGCACCTGATAGGAGACATGTTCAACAAAATGCGATTTTAGATCAGCGGCGGCCTGAATGGCCTCGGCGCGGTCTTTGAGTGATTTTTCGACATTTTTGCTATCGGTGACGTCTGACCAGGCGACCACGCTGGCGCCATCGGGCAGGGGGTGGGACAACCAGGTCAGGACGGAGCCGTCTGTGCGATTGATCTCGCCGGAGACATGGCGGCGCATTTCCCCGCCGGGGTCGGTAATGCGCGCCTTCATATCGGCCCAGTATTTATCTGCGGGCAACAAAGTGCGACATTTTTCAGCAATAGCGTCAAAGGGTTCGCCTTCGGCAATATCCTTGGGGCCAAGCTGCCACAGGTCTTCAAAGGCAGCGTTATGCAGGCGTATCCGCCCGTCCGATCCATACACAGCCACCGCCTCGATCAGTTTGTCCAACGTGGCCTTTTGCACATTGATCAGGGTGGTGAATTGCGCTTTCAGATTAATCTGGTCTGTCATGTTTTCAAAAACAAATAACAAACCACCCAGTGGATGGCGCAGGCGCGTCATGCGTAATATGCGTCCATCGGGCAAATGCCATAACTCGTCGGGGGATTCGGCATTCGGGCCATCGGTATAATGGGCCAGCTCGCTTTGCTTCCAGTCTGCGTATTTTGCCTGTTCGGGAATGCGGCGACGATCACGCAGATAATCCAGCCAGTCCCCATGGTTTGGCTGGCTGGCCAGCCAGTTTTCATCCAGACCAAAAAGCTGGGCAAAGGCGGTATTGTGAAAAACCATATTTTGCCCATGAGAGAAAACCACTACAGCATCGGCCAAATGGTTCAGCGTTTCATTATGGGCACGGGCTTGCAGTTGCAGGTCCGCCCGCAAGGATTCTGTTTCGGTGACATCATTGGCGATACAGGCCACGCCGCCAGAAATTGGAAAACAGGAAAGTTCATACTGATGGCCCTTGCCCCCGGCCACAAGACTGATGGTGGTGGTTTGGGCGTTGCCCGTGTCCAGGGTCTCACGGGCCAGTTGATTAGTCTGTGGGTCCAGCATCAGTTGGCGCTCTATGGCATCATCCAGGTCCTGGGCCTCAACGGCTTTAAGGTACGCACCATTGGCCCAGTCCAGCTTCAGGCCCGATGAAAATCGCCACACCGGTTGGGGCGCCTTGGACAGCATGTCGATAAAGGCCACCGGGTCTTTGGCTATGGTATGGCGCAGTTCTTCCAACCGACCCCGTGCACTGGATTCTTCGAGACCTTTAATCGTGGAATCGGTCAGCCAGAGCGCGATCTGTGCTCCGGCGGCGCGGCCATCGGCCTCAAGAAAGTGCCCGTTCGGTCCAATAATGGTCAGGGAAAATGGCTCGCCATCCTTGTGCAGGGCTTTGAGGCGTATCCGCAAAGTGGTGTCTTCGCCAGCGGCATCGCGGGCTTCGTAATCGGCCAGACCGTCCAGAATGGCATTGGCCGGATCGGTGCGATTGCCGGTCTGGGCAAATTTTAGCATGCTGCCAAGGGCAACTTGGCTACCATAAATGCGCGGCGGGGTTTCTGTTTCTTCGGCACTGACGGCATCAGGCCAGACCATGACTAGCCCCGGATGGGCGGCAAAAAGCGAATCGGCAGTGTGGATTTTATCTTCCAGATCCTCAGCGCGTTTGCGCCAGCGTAAATTGGCTTCGCGCACGCCCCGGGTCAGGCGGACCGCCCACAGGGTCACCGCGATGGCGAAAAATACGGCGCCAAGCGTAACGATTATGGATGCTGTTTGTGCGCTCATGGTTAAGGTCCGGCTTCAACCGAATCATATCATAGCGCGTCGGTGGTTGGCAGGCGAGCAGAATTGAACACGCCCAAAAGCGCTTTGGGGTTGGCTAAGTGCGGGCTATAAGGCGCTATGGAAACGCATATTGTTCTGGATTTAACGGCAAAGCTGGCTCTTATTCTTGGGGCAGGCATTGGTGCGCAATGGCTGGGCTGGCGTTTGCAATGGCCAGCCATTGTGTTGATGAGCCTTGCCGGGCTGGCCTTGGGACCATTATCAGGATTGCTGCTTGGCGAGCCTTTGATTGCCCCCGCCCGCGATTTTGGTGATTTTTTACGCCCGGCCATTGCGCTGGCCGTGGCGGTTATCCTGTTTGAAGGGGGGCTGGGCCTGCACTTTGCCGAAGTGCGTGCCACCTCAGGGGCCGTTATACGCCTTGTTTTGCTGGGCGCGCCGCTAGGCTGGTTGCTGGGGACAGGGGCAGTGCATTACACCACGGGCCTGCCCTGGGACCTTTCGGCGCTTTTGGGGGGTATTTTAGTAGTCACGGGGCCGACCGTCATTATCCCGCTTCTTCGTCAGGCGCGCTTAAGCGCGCGCCCGGCTTCGGTGCTAAAATGGGAAGGCATTATCAATGATCCGCTGGGGGCGGTGTTCGCAGTTCTGATCTTTGAATTCATCACGCTGGGTATGGCCATTGAGCCTCATGAAGGCGGCTTTGGTATGGCCGTAATCTTGCTGTTGGGCGCGGTGATTACGGGCATGATTGTCGGGATTGGGGCCGGATATGCGCTGGCGTTTTCCTTTCGCCGGGGCTGGGTGCCTGAATACCTCAAGGCACCGCTGATGCTGGTCATGGTGATGGTGGTCTATGTGCTGGCCGAACAGATCGCCCATGAAACTGGCCTAGTGGCGGTCACCGCCTTTGGGGTGACGCTGGCCAATATCCGCTTTGCCGCGATCGAAGAATTGCGCCGTTTCAAGGAAGGCATCGCCACTTTGCTGGTCTCGGCGCTGTTTGTCATTCTCACCGCTGGATTGAGCATAGAGGATTTGCGCGCACTGGACTGGCGGGTGTTGGGCTTTGTCGGGGTAACGCTATTTGTGGTGCGGCCATTGGTGGTGTGGATTTCAACCTTTGGTACGGACTTGAACTGGCGCGAAACTTTGCTGGTGGGCTGGATTGCCCCGCGCGGCATTGTGGCGGTTGCGGTGGCGGGGTATTTCTCTGCCGAGCTGGTGGCGCGCGGGCGTGCCGATGCGGCGGTTCTAACCCCGCTGATCTTTGCCATCGTGTTTGCCACGGTGCTGGCGCACGGCTTTTCCATTGCGCCCTTGGCGAGAAAACTGGGCCTGTCGCATGCCGGGCCAGAGGGATTACTGCTCGTCGGGGCCAATCCGTGGAGCATTGCGCTGGCCAAAATCCTTGGGGAATTGGGTACGCCGGTGGTGCTGGCTGATCTTAGCTGGCAAAATCTTCGCCCGGCCCGCCTTGAGGGTATCAAAGTGTTTCGCGGCGAGGTGTTATCAGAAAATGCCGAAGAAAAACTGGACCATACCCAGATTGACTGGTTGCTGAGCACCTCGTCAAACGAGGCTTATAATGCGCTGGTATGTGTGGAATTTGCACCCGAGCTTGGTCGCCACAAAGTCTTTCAGCTTAGCGCCCATGAAGAAACAGAAGACCGGGAACACAATATTACATTTACCGCGCGGGGCCGCACCGCCATGGCGAGGGGGCTGACCTATAACACCCTGATCCGTCAATACTGGCAGGGCTGGCGTTTTATCGCCATGACGCTGGATGAGGATCAAACACCGGACACGGTGATGCAGAACTTGCCGCAAGAAAGCATTATGGTGGCGGAGCGTGGCTCCAATGGGGATCTTGCTTTGCTTGGCCCGTCGCGAACACCCAAAGGCGGCGAGGGCAGCGTATTGATTGTGTTTGCCCCTAAAGATTCGGCGGATAAGGCTTAATCAATGTTCTCTATATCATAATCCAGAATATCACCGGGTTTGCATTTCAGCGCCTCGCAGATTTTTTCCAACGTAGAGAACCGCACACCCTTGACCTTGCCCGTGCGCAGCAGGGACAAATTCTGTTCGGTAATGCCGACATGGTCCGCCAAATCCCGCGCCTTCATTTTGCGCCGGGCCAGCATGACATCAAGGGTTACAATGATAGACATCGTGTGAGCCTAGAAAACTTAATGCCAAACAGCAAGGCGAAATTCCTGTTATGGTTTTTCCCATAGCATTTTTATGGTCTGAGCCGCACCATAAAACCCCCATATTTTAACCTTTGATTCATGTGCTCTTAACAGGAGGCGCGTAAAACGGTTCCCGATATTCATGAGGACCAACCATGCCGGGACGCGGTAAAAAGACAGCCAGCAGCAAAGCCCGGCCAAAGCGCGGGGCGTCCTATCTGGCTGGCCGCAAGGCAGATGGCACCGCCAGGCGTGCCCCCACTGTTGGCCGCCCACCCAAAAAGAAAAACACCACCACAGCGCGCAAGCGCAAACGCAAACCCACATCGCCGCCCTGGCGCAAGGCCTTTGGCCGGGTGTTTTACTGGGGCATGGTGGCCAGCTTGTGGGTTGGCCTTTTGGGCGGGGCAGGGCTGTTATTGCTGGCCTCTGATTTACCCGACACGTCAACGCTTTGGGAGGTCGAGCGCCAGCCCAGCATTACTTATGTGGATATAAAAGGGCGGCAGATTGCGGTGCGCGGCGCGGCCTATGCCCCCCCCATTCAGGTGGATGAATTGCCCCCACATCTGGTGGATGCAGTTTTGGCCATCGAGGACCGGCGCTTTTATTACCATTTTGGCGTGGACCCGGTGGGTCTGGCGCGCGCCATGGTGACCAATATACGCAAAGGCGGTGTAGTTCAGGGTGGTTCAACCCTGACCCAGCAATTGGCCAAAAACCTCTTTTTGACCAATGAGCGCACCTATAAACGCAAGGCACAGGAAGTGCTGCTTGCCTTCTGGCTGGAAAGCCGGTTCAGCAAGAAAGAAATTCTGTCTCTGTATCTGAACCGGGTATATTTTGGCCGTGGCGCCTGGGGGGTTGAGGCCGCAGCGCAGCGTTATTTTGGCAAGCCGGCCACAGATCTGTCCTTAGGCGAAGCGGCGATGATCGCCGGGCTGCTCAAAGCGCCCAATCGCTACAGCCCCACCGCAGATCTTGCCCGGGCTGAGCGCCGCGCCACAGTGGTGTTGGACGTGATGGTCAAAGCCAGGAAAATAACGGTCCAGCAGCGCGATGCTGCTTTTGCCTACCCGGTGCATGTGCGCCGCTCGCAAGCCAGTCCGGCGGCGTCTTATTTTGTCGACTGGCTGGCCCCCAAAGTGCGTGAACTAAGCGGGGATGTGGATGCGGACCTTTTAATAGAAACCACGCTGGATATGGATAATCAGCGCGCCGCCGAGCGAGCGGTGCGCATGGTGCTGGATGAAAAAGCAATCAAACGGGGCGCCACACAAGCGGCCATGGTGGCGCTGGACGGTGATGGGGCGGTTCGGGCCATGGCCGGGGGCTTAAGCTATGCGCGCAGTCAGTTTAACCGTGCCACACAGGCGCGACGCCAGCCCGGCTCTGCCTTCAAACCCTTCGTCTATCTGGCGGCGATTGAGGCCGGCCTGTCTCCCTGGACGGTGCGCGCGGACGCCCCCATCCGTATTGGTGACTGGCAGCCGCAAAATTATGCAGGCAAATACGATGGGGACATGCCGCTGATCACCGCTTTGGCAAAATCGGTAAATACGGTTGCGGTTCGTGTTGCTGAAGAGGTCGGACGGGACCGGGTTGCCAGGGCGGCCCATAGAATGGGTTTTACCTCGCCTATTGCGCTGACACGCTCTATGTCGCTTGGCTCAAACGAAACAACACTGATCGAGCTGACCTCGGCCTATGTGCCTTTTGCCAATGGGGGCACGCGGGCAAAGCCCTTTGGTCTGGTGCGCATTTCAACCCGCGAAGGGGATGTGTTGTGGACGCGAAATGAACGCCCCGCGAACCGAGTGTTGGACCGTCGCGCCTATGATTTGATGAATGTCATGCTGCAACGGGTGATGAGCGATGGTACCGGGCGGCGCGCCCGTCTTGCCGATCGGCCAAGCGCCGGTAAAACCGGAACAACGAATGATTTTCGCGATGCCTGGTTCGCCGGGTATTCCAGTGGCCATACGGCGGGCGTCTGGGTTGGTGATGATAAAAACCGCGCCATGAAAAAAATCACGGGCGGCACGTTACCAGCGCAAATATGGCACGCCTATATGGTTGAGGCGCTAAAAAACATACCACCAATTGCTCCTGCGCCACGTGGGCTAGCCGCCATTATTGCCCGTCGGGATGTGCAGCCGCAGATACAGGCGCGTTCCGAAGCGCAGCCTGCGATTTCAGACCCGTTGGGGGATTTGCTGGGCGAGTTGAACGAATAAAAAGAATATGTTCTCGATTATAATTTTACCCTTGTAGGGACTGTTTCATCATGAGACTGCTCATTGAAATTTACAAGAATTTATAGCGGCCATTCTGTGTCCAACATTTTTGAAAGATTATTTGTATGTTTCGTTAACAATATCTGGCAACAAACGGATCGGCACGGTAAGAGTACAAAAAAGAAGAAAAACTAACTAATTTCAGCATTACAGGGCGACATATACGCCCTCCTCCCACAGACTTCTATGTCCCGGGTGGGGAAGATGCTAATGCCACCCCAGCGGTAGATGCAAGCGCCCTACAAAGAAGGACGTTTCCAATTAGACTTAGTTTCCAAAATTAGACCCATTGCCCAACACACCTAGACGTATTAACCCCGAGGCAATGGCACCCCCCTGCATCATTTGTAATTTTGTCAGACATACCCAATATAGGCAACAACACAAAAGGAGATTGGCAAATGGCTAAGACAAGCAAAACAAATGAGGCCGTTAATTTAAAGGTCAACGAGAAAAAATGGTCTAAAGAGTTAATGGCAACAGGTTGGACTGTGATTCCAAATATCATAATCGAGCGGCAACAAGCCTTAGGCCTTGATGCTGTTGACATAAATATCTTATTACATTTGGCAATGTATTGGTGGTCAGCAGACAGCAAACCGCACCCCTCTAAATCAACCCTTGCAAAAGCGATTGGCCTTGATCCTAGAACTATACAGCGACATATTGCACGTTTGGAGGCAGGCGGGTTAATCAAAAGGATTGAACGCCGCATTCCTAGTGTTGGTAGCAAAACAAATATCTATGATCTTTCGGGATTAATTAAAGAAGCAAAACCGTATGCCCTTGAACGGGCGCAGGAGCTTGTTGAAAAAGAAGCTATCAAAAAAATGAAGGCAGGGAAGAAGGGAAAACCCAAACTAAAACCCGTAGAAACGGAAGAAAATTAGAGAAGAATTATGTCGTATTTCCGTCAAACCGTGATTCAGGGGGTTACCTATGAAATGGATCACCTGGATCCATTCACCTTTCCTTGTATTGTAGATGATGCAGTTTATATTGTTAGTATAGAGTTTTCCAATCACTGTTTTACGGAAAGTCGGCAACCACAGCATACGCCTGATTTTCGCTATTTGCATAAATCTAAAGCGGGTGATGAACGGGCATTTTCTATTGAGCGACATACGGATTCTTTAGAACTCCCCAGTTTTTTCCGCATACTAGGTACAAGTACGGTTTATTTTACCCATCATGATAACTTCTTTTTCATGCGAAATGCCCAAGGTGATCAATACCTTGTCTTTTTCAGGGCTTTCAAGGCAACCCAAAAGGGCGTTGACGTAAAAATCATTGTTAGTTCAGCCTATCGCAAACCCAATATGACCAAGTGGGCTTCACCCGTGCAGTTCTCAACGCTTATAAAATCAAAAGCACGCGGCAGACAATTAAGGGCAGGGCAACAAATGAGAATTAAGCGAGGCTAGATATGAAAATAGACCCCGCAGGGTCTATTTTCTGAAACCGAAATTTCGCACGAGACCAGTTTAAACCCCTACTAGGGATCGGTTGCCCGATCTGGTTGCCGTATCGCTCCGAAAAGCTCACTCGTTCATAGGCAACACAAATCATATAGCCCTAAATAGTAAAAAAATCAATAGTCAATGCCACATTCACAATTATGTGTTTATCCTAATCAAGTGGCATAATGCACAAATTAAAAAAATACCACAAAAGCAAGAGGCTGACATAGATAGCATAGTTGGGGTCTAGGTGGCCGCCTTCGTATGTTAATGTGGGGCGCGTTTGGCCAATATGCGTTGCAGGGTGCGCCGGTGCATGTTCAGCCGCCGGGCGGTTTCCGAAACATTGTGATTGCATAGCTCGTATACGCGCTGAATATGCTCCCAGCGTACCCGGTCTGCACTCATCGGGTTGAGGGGTGGTTCAGGGGCCGATCCGGGCAGAGCAAGAAGTGCTTTGACCACATCATCCGCATCGGCGGGCTTGGCCAGATAGTCCACTGCTCCTGCCTTCACGGCGGCAACGGCGGTGGCGATATTGCCATAACCAGTCAGCATAATGACCCGGCAATCGGGCCGTCGGTTATGCAAATCATTGACCACCTCAAGGCCATTGCCATCTTCCAGGCGCATGTCCAGCACCGCAAAGGCGGGCGGGTTCAGGCGGGAAATGTCCATGGCCTCGGACACACTGCCCACGGCGCTGACCACAAAGCCACGGGCCGTTAAGGCGCGTCCCAGGCGTGTGCGAAACGGGGCATCGTCATCCAATATCAGCAAGGTATGGTCTTCTGGAAGGTCCAGTGCGGGAGTGGTATTCATGATGCCATCACCTTTTTTTGTGGTTCTCTGTCAGCGCTTATATAGTGATCTGCGTTTCAACGTGCACGCGTGACCAAATGACGCGGACCATTGCACCGCCCAGCGTATCACTTTTGCCCAGCTTAATCACGCCTTTCGTGCGCTCGATCAGCGTTTTGGCAATAAAAATACCAAGGCCCATGCCGCCATGGCCGTGGCTGTCCCCGCCCGCACGCGTTGTAATATAAGGCTCGCCCAGCTTTTCCCGTATGGTATCAGAAAAACCCGGCCCATCATCGCTGATGATAATTTCTACCCAATTATCATCCCAAAAGCCGCAAAGCTGGACTGCGGACTGGCTGAAATCTGCGGCATTATCGGCAAAGGCCCCCAGAGCATGCATGATTTCCGGCTGGCGGCGTAGCACGGGCATGGGGCTGTCTGACCGCCCACCCTTTTCGTTGGCGCTGACAGTGACGTTAATGCCATTTTTGCGCAAAGGTGTGGCAATCTCCTCCAACAAATCCACCAGCGTGTGGCGGGCGTGAACGGGGTCATTTTCTGCGCCGCTGGCCGATAATTTAGAGAGAATTTCCCGGCAACGCCCGGCCTGTTCCACCAGCAATTGCGCATCCTCATTTAACTCATCGTCCTTGGGGATGGCGTGGGTCATTTCCTTGGCTACCAGAGCAATGGTGCCCAGCGGCGTACCCAGTTCATGGGCCGCAGCGGCGGCCAATCCCCCCAGAGCCGAAAGGCGGGCTTCTTTGGATAATACGGCCTCGGTTGCGGTTAGCGCCGCCTGCATGCGTCGGCTTTCCATGGAAACCCGCCACACATAAATAGCGATAAAGCCGGTGGCCGTAACCAAAGCAGCAAACTGGCCCACAACATAAAGGTTTGGAATATTGGGCCGCTGGCCTGCAAACCAGGGCAAAGGCAAGGCATAAAAGCCAAGTGTAATCGCCGCGCCCAGCGTCAGAACTGCCAGCAGCAGTACGCTGCGCATGGGCAAAGCGGTGATGGAAACCACCACCGGCACCCCCAGCAAAATGACAAACGGATTGGCCAGCCCGCCAGTCAGGCCCAACAACAGTGCCATCTGGCATAAATCAAAAACCAATTGTGCCAATGTGAAGGCCGGGGTGGCATAGCGCCCTGAATTTAGCGAAAATCCCAAAAATATATTTAGCCACGCACTGGCGGAAATTAATGCCAGACAGGCCGCCAGTGGCAAGGAAAAGTGCAGCGCAAATGTCAGGAATAATATGGCCCCGCTCTGGCCCACAACGGCGATCCAGCGCAGCAGAATTAGCGTGCGGGTACGGATGCCAAAATTTGTTTCAATCGTACGTATTACTGTGCTTTGCACGGATCAAAGTCCCCAAATTTGCAGTCATTGACTTTGCCTATAGCAGAGCATTGCAGGTATTTCATCATTTGCTGCCAGCCATACCCGTCTGTATGATGAAAAAGCACTGGCGGACAGGCGTAGGCGCGCTATGGTGCCGCCATGAGCACGTCATCCTTTTCGCAAGTCTTGCGTACCATTCGCTGGATCGCCGCCGCTATGGTGCTGGTGATCACCATTTCCTTTGCCGTGCAAATGCTGCGCCAGCAACCGCCTGCGCGCTCCGAAGTGAAGATCGGCGGTCCTTTCACCCTGACCGATCAGGATGGAAAAACCGTGACCGAGGCGGATTTTCTGGACAAGCCCATGCTGGTCTATTTTGGCTATAGCTATTGCCCTGATGTGTGTCCCTATGCCTTGCAGATGATGGCCACGGCACTGGATAGTCTTGGCAAGGAGAAGGGGCGAATACAGCCGGTTTTTGTTTCGGTGGACCCGGAACGGGATACGCCAGAAAATCTGGCGCAATATGTACGCTCGGCCAGCTTTCCGGACGGCCTTGTGGGCCTGACCGGCACACCAGAGCAGATCAAGACTGTGGCAGGTAATTATGCGGTCTATTACAAAAAGGTCGGCGAGGGAGATGATTATATTATGGATCATACCAGCGCCATGTTCCTGATGGACAAGACCGGCAAATACGTCGCCGTCTTTACCCATTCCAGCAGTGTGGACGACATTGCCAAATGCCTGCGCCGCCATCTGGACGGCAGAAGGTGCTAGATGCTCTACAGCGCGTTTGAACTGACCCATGCAGCTATGCAGCCTTGGCGCCAGATGGCACGGGGCGCACAGGCGCTTTATGGCGCACCCTATAATCCGTGGACCGAGACTTTGGCCGGGCGGCAGATGACCGCCAGTGCCGATCTCTTTGAACGTCTGACCCGGCGCTATGGCAAGCCCGCTTGGGGACTGCATACGACTTGTGTGGATGGGGAGCAGGTTGCAGTGACGCCTGTATCCGTTCAGCGCCGCCCGTGGATGACGCTGACGCATTTTCAGCGTGACATCGACCCTGAACACGAAGACCCAAAATTACTGATCGTTGCGCCGCTGTCTGGTCATTACGCGACCTTGTTGCGGGGTACGGTTGAGGCCTTTTTACCTGCCCATGAAGTGTTCATCACCGAATGGAGCGATGCGCGCACCGTGCCGCAAAGTGCGGGGCAGTTTGATCTGCATGATTATGTGGATCATGTGCGCGACATTTTACGTTTTTTGGGGCCAGACACCCATGTCATCGCCGTGTGCCAGCCGGGGCCTTTGGTTTTGGCCGCCGCCGCTTTGATGGCCGAAGATGGCGAGGATGCCCGCCCGGCCAGCCTGACGTTGATGGGCGCGCCCATTGATACGCGCTGCTCGCCCACAATGCCCAACACGCTGGCCAAATCAAAACCGCTGAACTGGTTTGCCCGTAATGTCATCAGCACCGTGCCCATGCCCAATGCCGGGATGATGCGCCGGGTCTATCCGGGCTTTGTGCAATTGGCCAGTTTTATGCAGATGAACCGGGCCACCCATGTGGATGCGCATCGTGATTTCTTCAATCATCTTGTGGCCGGCGATGGGGACAGCGCCGAGCGCCACCGTGTTTTTTATGATGAATATCTCTCGGTAATGGATTTGACGGAAGAGTTTTACCTGCAAACCATTGGCGAGGTGTTTCAGGAACACACGCTGGCCCGGGGCAAAATGCGCCATGCGGGGCGCGCGGTTAATCCCGGTGCCATCACCGATATGGCGCTGATGACGATTGAGGGCGAGCTGGACGATATTTCTGGCCTCGGCCAGACCCGCGCCGCCCATGATCTGTGCACAAACATCCCCGCCGCTTTGCGCGAAGAGTATGTGCAACAGGGTGTAGGCCATTATGGGGTGTTCAGCGGTCGGCGTTTTCGCGAAAATATTGCGCCGCGTATTGCGCGCTTTATCCTTGCCCATTCCTGATATTCCGGTTCGCTATGTGATCCGGCCCCGGTCGCGCCGGGTCAGCCTGCGCGTAGATACGGCCAAGCGCGAGGCGGTGGTGGTCCTGCCCCGGGCGCGAGATAAAAAACGCGCCGACAAGCTGATCAAGGATAAGTCTGACTGGCTGAATGCGCACTGGCAGGCCTTGCCGCCCGCTTTGCCGTTTGTGGTGGGGGGGCGCATTCTCTTGCGCGGCGAAATGGTGGACCTAGTCCGCGAAGCCGGGCGGGGACCAGCGCGCGAGGAAGAGGGGGCGTTGTTTATACCCTGTCCCAAAGGGGCCAGCTTTGCCGGGCGCACGCGCCGGGCCTTGATTGCGCTGGCGCGTGAGAGCCTTTCCCGGCAGGCGGGCTTTCATGCCCACGTACTGGATACGCAATTTAGCGCCATGACCGTGCGTGATACCAATAGCCGCTGGGGCTCGTGTTCTGCGACAGGGCGGCTCAATTTTTCCTGGCGGCTGATCTGTGCACCCTTTGAGGTGCTGGATTATGTCTGCGCCCATGAAGTGGCGCATTTGATCGAGCATAATCACGGACCGAAATTTTGGGTACTGGTGGAAAAACAGGTCGGCACGGCCAAGGTGCCGCGCCGCTGGCTGCGTGAAAACGCTGCGCAATTGTTTGCGGTAGGTGCCGAAAAGTGAAATATTTTCAGGGTTCCCGGAAGCCATTTGGCTATCCGGGATCCAGCCTACTGGGCCCCGGGTCTTCGCCCGGGGACCCTGGGAAATGTTAAATCCTGATCACTGAAACAAAGCCCGTGCGTTTCCATTTTCCCGTGCTATGTTCGCGCTTCGTTTTCGATTCTGATTGAGCATATTCGTGGCTGAAACACAAAAAACATCGGATCTGGCCCGCGCCCGCGCACCGGCGGGGCCTGCGCCGTATCTGGAGGGGCTGAACCCCGAACAGCGCGAAGCGGTTGAGGCTTTGGAAGGCCCGGTTCTGGTGCTGGCCGGGGCGGGCACGGGCAAAACCCGGGTGCTGACCACGCGCCTCGCGCATATTCTCAATATGGCCAAGGCCAGCCCGTGGGAAATTCTCTGTGTCACCTTTACCAATAAGGCGGCGCGCGAAATGCGCAGCCGCGTTGGATCGCTGATTGGTGATGCGGTCGAGCGTCTGCAATGGCTGGGCACGTTTCACTCGATCTCGGCGCAGATATTGCGCCGCCATGCGGAACTGGTGGGTCTGAAATCCTCGTTTTCCATTCTGGATACCGACGATCAATTGCGCTTGCTGAAACAGGTCATTGCCGCCGAAAATATAGACGAAAAGCGCTGGACCGCCCGTCATTTGGCCGCTCTGATTGATAATTGGAAAAACCGTGGCCTTGGCCCGGACAAAGTGAGCGAACAAGATGGCTGGAGCTTTGCTAACGGTAAAGGGGCCAAGCTCTACGGGGTATATCAGGACCGCTTGAAAGTGCTGAATGCCTGTGATTTTGGCGATCTATTGCTGCACACGCTGAATATTTTTCTCACCCATGATGATGTCCTGTTCGAGTATCACCGGCGGTTTCGGTTTTTGCTGGTGGACGAGTATCAGGACACCAATGTGGCGCAATATTTATGGCTGCGCCTGCTGGCGCGCGGCACGTCCAATCTTTGTGTGGTCGGTGATGATGATCAGTCCATCTATGGCTGGCGCGGGGCCGAAGTGGATAACATCTTGCGCTTTGAAAAGGATTTTCCGGGTGCCAAAGTGGTGCGTCTTGAGCGCAATTACCGCTCGACCGAACACATATTGGGGGCGGCCTCTGGCCTGATTGCCGCCAATAAGGGGCGGCTGGGCAAGACGCTCTGGACCGCAGAGGCGGGCGGTGAAAAAGTGGCCGTGCGTGGGGTCTGGGATGGCGAGGCCGAGGCCCGCGCTGCCTGTGAAGAGATCGAAAACTGGCAGTCCAAAGATAGGGCTTACTCTGATTGCGCCGTGCTGGTGCGTGCCTCCTGGCAAATGCGCGCTTTTGAAGATCGCTTTATTGCCCTGGGCCTGCCTTACCGGGTTGTGGGTGGCCCCCGGTTTTTTGAACGCGCTGAAATCCGCGATGCTCATGCCTATTTGCGTAGCATTAAATCCGGTGCTGATGATCTGGCGTTCGAGCGTATCATCAATGTGCCCAAGCGCGGCATTGGGGCCACGTCGGTGCAAAAACTGCAACAGCTTGCCCGCTCCATGGAGGTGCCTTTGCAGGAGGCCTGCCGCCATGTGATCGCCACCGACGAGATCAGCGGCAAGGCCCGCACTGGCCTGCGGCTGTTGCTGGGCGATATTGATCGCTGGCGCGACATGGCGAACAGCCTGCCCCATGGGGAACTGACCGAGATTATTCTGGATGAAAGCGGCTATAGCGCCATGTGGATGGCCGACAAAAGCCCGCTGGCCCAGGGGCGACTGGATAATCTGAAAGAACTGGTTCAGGCCATGGGGGCGTTTGATACGCTGGATGGCTATCTGCAACATGTGGCGCTGGTTTCTGAACTGGACACCCGCACTGAAAATGATGACCAGATCAGCCTGATGACTTTGCACGCGGCCAAGGGGCTGGAATTTCCGCTGGTCATTTTGCCAGGCTGGGAAGAAAGCGTTTTTCCTTCGCAACGGTCCCTTGACGAGGGCGGGGTTGAGGCGCTGGAGGAAGAGCGCCGCCTGGCCTATGTGGGCCTGACCCGGGCGCGGGAAAAGGCGATTATCTATTTTGCTGCCAACCGGCAGATTTATGGCCGCTGGCAGAGTGTTCTGCCCTCGCGTTTTGTCGATGAACTGCCCCCCGAACATGTGGATGCGCAGGCCGATACCGGCTATTATAATCGCGATGAGGGCGGCCACGCCGAAGTGGGCTTTGAAGATAGCCGTTCCACCTATAGCAGCCCCGGCTGGGCGCGCTTTCAGGCCAATAAAGACAGTGTGCGCACCAAAACCATCGAAGGCACGGCCCAGCGTCTGGGCGCGGACAAGCAAAGCGCAAACGGGGTGAAAAAAGGCATGCGCATTTTCCACCAGAAATTTGGCTATGGCCGGGTGACGCAAATTGATGGCGATAAATTGAGCGTCAGTTTTGACAAGGCCGGTGCTAAAAAAGTCATGGCCGGATTTGTTGAAAAGGCCTAACTATTGTTATCGTCATACCGGCGCACGCCAGTATCCAGACGGCATCACAACGGGGCCCCGATTTTCATCGGGGTGACGGCCTATAGACCCAGTGCCGCCCCGTTTTCTTTCTGATTGATAAAATTGGGATTGCATCGCAACCCAAGACCTGAAATGAATGGAGCAAACAGAAAAAGGAAGCGTAAAATGATTATTGTTGGCGGCTATATCGATATGGAATCCGAGGCGGAAATCGCCGCTATTCTGGAGGCAGGCAATGAAATGGTGGCCGAGACTCTAAAGGAAAGCGGCTGCGTGGATTATTGTTTTTCCATTGATATTGGCAATCCATGCCGCATTCGCCTGTTCGAGGTGTGGATCGACCAAAATGCGCTGGATGCACATATGCAAACGCCGCATATGGCAAAATTTATGGGCACCATTATGGAAGCCAAACGTGCCGGGGCTAGCGTTTCAGCCTATGAAGCTGGTGGGGCGACAAAACTGATGTAAGCCCATAAACAGGGGAGGGCAGCTCTAGCCGCCCACTCTGAACCGGCTTCCGGTTTTTTCCAGCGTGCGGCCAATGACATAGCCGCCAAGACCCATGGTCAAAAGCCTCCACATGCCCTCTGGGATGTCGAGCACCACGGCCACGCCGCCAAAGGCCTGTACATAGGGCGCGATCAGATAATTATTGGCAATGATGGCGGTAAAGGTCAGCATGGTCAGTGGTCGCCAATTGCGTTGCATCCAGCTTTCCCCTCCTGCTTCGGCAACCAACACGTCTCGTGCGGCCTGTGTCAGCACGCTTTCCTGATCGATCAGCTTAGCCCTGATTTCCTGTTTTAATGTGCGGCGCAAATCTGCATCGGGCACCGCCTTGTCGATAATCCCGGCAATGGGACCGATTATGGTGTTGAGAAGTCCCATTATTCTGTCCCCTCATCCTGAGCCTGTCGAAGGATGGAACTTGGGCATGGTTCGACAGGCTCACCATGAGGCGTTTGGTTAGCCCCCTCATTCTGAATTTCCTCATCCTGAGCCTGTCGAAGGATGGGATAGGTATCCCACGGCAATTGAAAATGCGGACCGTCTTTAAAGTTTTTCCAATCTCCGCCCCACTCGACCGGTACGCACTGTTCCGTGGCCGCCAATTGCATAGCCTGATTGATTGTTTCGTATAACGGCCAGTCCCAACGCACGCCGCCGCCAACCCATGCGCCAAGGTCCACCGCATGGCCGCTCAAATGACGCGAGTTTAGCGTACGTGTCGCGCCACTCTCGTAAAGCTGGGTTTGACGCTCAATGCTGCGCCGCCCCTCCAGCACGGTAAAATCAATAGCGCTGAGCTGTAA
The DNA here is from genome assembly GCA_002733495.1 of Robiginitomaculum sp. Taxonomy (GTDB): domain Bacteria; phylum Pseudomonadota; class Alphaproteobacteria; order Caulobacterales; family Maricaulaceae; genus Robiginitomaculum_B. The sequence continues at coordinate 24,572 of NVVV01000016.1, read as the reverse complement.
AGCGCGACGCACAACACGGGCGAGATCCTTGTGCACGCCGGCAAGGCGCTCCGACGAGCGCGCAGACAATTTGAAGCTGTTTTGCGGATTGGATTGATTTGCTGTCATTCTGGCAAAACCCTTCTGTATGCGGGTATTTTATGCCACAACCTTAAGTGTAGGATAACATTCCTACAGTCCCCGATCTTGACGCCGCCGCACCGCTAGTTTCCCTTGGTGCGTATGACCGAGCAAGCACAAAACCTAAGCGCTGGATTTCCAAAATCATCTTTGTCTGACTGGCGCGCGCTGGCCGACAAAGCCCTGCGCGGGGCAGACTTTGAGGATACTTTGGTGCGCCGCACCGCCAGCGGCATTACTCGCGGGCCTTTGCGTACATCCTCTGATGATCCGCTAAATACAGGCACCCCGGGCGCGTTTCCTTTTGTGCGTGGGATAAAGGCCAGCCTTGATCCACATCGCCCCTGGCATATTACCCAGAGTTTTTCCATGACTGATCCGACGACGGCCAATGTGGCCATTTTAGAGGATTTGGCAGGTGGGGTCAGCGCGCTCTTGCTGTATCTGGACCCGGCAGGCAAGAAAGGCATTGCCGTGCATACGCGCAAAGATTTACAAACGGTGCTGGCCGGGGTGGATCTGTCCATCGTGCCGGTTCTGTTGCAGGCACGGCCCTTAAACGCCGCCTATGCGGCCATGCTGGTAACATTGTGGCAGGATATGGGGGTAGAACAAGCCCAAGGCGGCCTTGGTTTTTCCCCTGTGGGCCAAACCATTCGCCACGGCATGGACTTTGATCTTTTACCGGAAAAGCTGAACCGCACCGCCGCCTTTGCGCTCTGGACCGCCGATCATGCCCCCAATGTAGCCACGGCCATTATCACCTCATCTTTGATCCACGAGGCCGGCGGGTCCGACGCGCTGGAGCTGGCTTTTGCCGCCGCCGGGGGCATCAGTTATTTTAAGGTGTTTCGGCAATTCGGTCTTAGCCCCGATGAGGCCGCCCGTGCCATTATGTTTTCCCTCTCTTTGGATGCGGACGTGCCATTGGGCATAGCCAAATTGCGCGCGGCGCGGCGTGTCTGGGCACGCTTGATGAGCGCCTGTAATGTTGGCGAGCCTGCCAGCGCCATGAACATTCATGTGGGCACATCCAAACGCATGATGAGCCGCCTTGCCCCTTATACCAACGTGCTGCGCACCAGCACCGCTGCCTTTGCTGCGGCCTGCGGCGGCGCGCAATTTATCAGTGTTGAACCCTATAATCTGGCCCTTGGCACCCATGATGCCAAAGCGCGGCGCATTGCCCGCAATATACAAATTATTTTGCACGAAGAAGTGCAGGCCGGGTGCGTGATCGACCCGGCGGGTGGGGCCTATGCCATAGAAAAACTGACCGACGATCTGGCCGAAGCGGCCTGGGCCGCGTTTCAGGAGATCGAACGTCAGGGCGGCTTGATCAAGGCGGCGCAATCTGGCTGGCTGGCCAAAACCGTTACCGCGCAGCGCGGGGCCCGCCTTGCCGCCATTAAAAGCGGTAAGATCACCATTGTGGGCGTGACTGATTTTGTTGAAGAGAACGAGTGCCTGCCGACGCCTCCACCACCTGTCCCCGTACCCACAGCGCCCAATGCGCAGAGCTTTCCCGAAGACTTTGACTTGCAAGGCTATCTTGATGCCGCCCGGGCTGGCGCGAAATTGCTGCCCATGGGGCAAAGTGATCCTAACCCGGCCTTTGCACCGACCAATTTTTGCGCCCCCTTTGAGAATGCGCGCGCGGGAGAGAAAACATGACCTCGTCTCTTTCTTTTCCTGATTTCACCACCATGGCCCTTGAAGCCACCGCAGCGCCCGGCGCCCCAAAGGCGCGCGGGGAAAATCCAACGCCAGAAGGCATTATGCTAAAATCCGTTTACGGGCCGGATGATCTAAAGGGGCTTCCTTTTACGGATACTTTGCCAGGTATCGCGCCTTTTGTGCGCGGTCCCTATCCGACCATGTACACCCAGCGGCCCTGGACGGTGCGCCAGTATGCAGGGTTTTCAACGGCTGAGGATTCCAATGCGTTTTATCGGCGCAATCTGGCCGCCGGGCAAAAGGGCTTGTCCATTGCATTTGATCTGCCCACCCACCGGGGCTATGATTCTGATGATCCGCGCGTTGCCGGTGATGTGGGCATGGCCGGGGTGGCCATCGACAGTCTGCTGGATATGCGGGTTTTGTTTGATGGCATCCCGCTGGATAAGATGTCGGTCTCCATGACCATGAATGGAGCGGTTTTGCCCATTCTGGCGCTCTATATCGCCGCAGCACGCGAACAAAATGTGGAGCCAGCGGCGCTTTCTGGCACCATTCAGAACGACATCCTCAAAGAGTTCATGGTGCGCAACACCTATATCTACCCGCCAAAGCCTTCAATGCGGATTGTTTCGGATATTTTTGCCTATTGCGCCGAACACATGCCCAAATTCAACCCCATCTCCATTTCCGGCTATCATATGCAGGAAGCCGGGGCCAGCGCCGATCTGGAACTGGCTTATACCCTGGCCGATGGCATTGAATATGTTCGTGCCGGCATTGCGGCGGGCATGGATGTAGACAGTTTCGCCCCGCGTCTGTCGTTCTTTTGGGCCATTGGCATGAACACCTTTATGGAGGTGGCCAAATTGCGCGCCGCAAGGCAGCTCTGGGCGCAACTCATGGCCGAGAACTTTGCTCCAAAAAACCCAAAATCCCTGTGCCTGCGCACCCATTGCCAGACCTCGGGCTGGTCGTTAACGGCGCAGGATGTGTATAACAATATCGCCCGCACCGTTTTTGAGGCGATGGCCGCCGTCGATGGCGGCACACAATCCCTGCACACCAATGCGCTGGACGAGGCGTTGGCTTTGCCCACCGATTTTTCAGCGCGCATTGCCCGCAATACGCAATTATTCCTGCAGCACGAGGCGGGAACCACCACCACGATTGACCCTTGGGGCGGCTCATACTTTGTTGAACGCCTGACCCACGATCTGGCCGCGCGCGCTATGGAGCATATTGCCGAGGTTGAAGCCCTTGGCGGTATGGCCAAAGCCATCGAGGCGGGCATTCCCAAACTGCGCATTGAAGAAGCGGCGACGCGCACCCAGGCCCGCATCGACAGCGGCACGCAAACCATCACAGGCGTTAATAAATTCGCCCCGCCTGCGGGCGAGGAGGAAGACGTGCCGGTACTTAGCGTTGATAACGCCAAAGTGCGCGCCAATCAGATTGCACGTCTTGAACAATTGCGTAGCGAACGAGATGAAGAAAAAACGCAAAGCGCCCTTGCCGCGCTGACCCATGCTGCGCGCGAAAAGTCCGGCAATTTGCTGGATCTGGCGGTGAACGCCGCCAGTGCCATGGCCAGTGTGGGCGAAATTTCCAGTGCATTGGAAAGCGTATATGGCCGCCACAAGGCCGAACCAAAAGCGTTAAAAGGCGTATATTTAAAAGAAGGTGGCGGCGACCCACTGATGAAAAACGCCAAAGACGCCGCAGCAGTCTTTGCCAGTGAATATGGCCGACCCCCGCGTATTTTGATCGCCAAATTAGGCCAGGATGGCCATGACCGGGGCCAGAAGGTTATCGCCAGTGCGTTTTCTGATCTGGGTTGGGATGTCACCATCGGGCCGTTGTTCCAAACCCCTGTGGAGGCGGCAAAACTGGGCATTGCAAAGGACGTGGATATTATCGCCGCGTCCTCGCTGGCCGCAGGGCATCTGACTTTTGTGCCGGAACTCAAATCCGCCCTTGATGCGGCTAAGCGCAGCGACATCAAAATCATCGTCGGCGGGGTGATCCCGCCGGACGATGTGCCCACCTTAAAATCCATGGGGGCTGCCGGGGTTTTTCTTCCCGGCAGCGTCGCTGCCAAGGCAGCGCTGGATTTGCTTAATTTACTAACAAGAAGGCGAAATGCGCCTTAGTAGGGGGCAAAGACACGTTACCTTTCCGCCTCACCCTTGGCCTGTCGAAGGGTGAGGTTATGCTTCCTTGTAAACGCTAAAATCAATGTCTTTGACGTTTATGCTGCGCAACATGGTTCCCAGACCAACCACCGCCATCACCTGTAGAAAACCACCCAGGAAAACTGGCTCGAACTTATCCAAATGGTACACATTGACCAATTCCATGAGTATCAGGAAAAGGCTCATGCCAATGCTGCCATAGACATGGGACTTTATCACAGCGCCAATATGTTTTTGCCGATCTTGCGATGCCTGATAGGGGTCTATTTTTTGACCGCGAAGAAACCTAAAAACCGTGAACACAAACAATAAATTGACTGCGGTAATGGTAAAAATCGAGACATATTGGTTCCAGGCCCAGGGCGTGGCTTCCCTGTGTATATAGATATAAAAAACCAGCCAGCCTACATAGAGGCTCACCGCCAATGCGACATAGACGGGAGAGATAAAGTCGAACAGAAGGCGGGGCTTGAGATCAGCAGTACGGATGGTCTCTGCCCGGGCTTCGCGCATGAGTTTGTACCAGCGCCATGTGGACAGTTCGGACAATAGATGTGGGACCATCTGTAACGCGAAGAAAAACATGACGAAGATGAGGTTTTCGTTTTCCTTGATCGTGCTTGGCAAATACCCACTCACCGCCATTGATGCTAAAATTCCCAAGCCAAAAATTGCGATAATGCCGTTCATGACGGCAAAACGGCGCAAACCCCTTTTAATCGCCTTTTCCGGGTCTGCAAAATAGGAATTGAGGTAAAGTTTTGGGTATTTGGCTGCGGGATAGGTATTCAGAACATATAGATTCCGCTCGATAATTTTCTTTGGATAGTAGATGGAGAGCAGAAATATTTGACTTAAAAATACCGCGTAAAATAAAAGTTCGATCATCATATCATTTGTCCCTGGTGTTTTGATTATTCATGGCTTTTACAAAGGCGTTTCGGATTTCAGAATCGGTAACGCCACCATCCCGTAATTCGTTTGTGATGGTGCCAAGCTTGGCCAGCGCCCATTCATTCAGATCAATGGCGCTGTTCACCTTGGCGTTGGGGTGAACAAATGAACCACGATAGCCCTTGGCCTCTATAACCCCGTCTCGCTCGAGCAGACGGTAAGCCTTGGCCACCGTTTTATTGTTCAGGTCCAGATCATTGGCCAATTGGCGGATCGAAGGCATTGCATCGGCAGGCGATAAAGAGCCCCCCAAAACCGCCTGTTTGATCTGTGCAACCAATTGCGCAAACAGAGGAATATGGTCATCGATATCAATAGTAATTTGCATAATTCAATCACTTTATATGTACCATTAGTAGTAAGGGTACAAGTGGATCATGTAAAATGCAACCAAAATTAGCATAATTTGAACATTCTGGCTTTGGTGGTTTGTGCACACGCGTCGGCGCGGTCTTAAGAAACTGCGCATCTGCGGCACATTTAGGCCTTGCCATGCGTATGCCAATCTCTACAATAATTGTAGGTTCAAGAGGAAGAAACATGGATATTCCCATTGGCGTACTGGCCCGGCGCACCGGGGCGAAAGTGCAGACCATTCGTTATTACGAACAAATAGGTCTGATGGACGAACCTGTGCGTACTTATGGGGGGCAACGCCGCTATGACGAGGATGCGGTCAAGCGGCTTAGCTTTATTCGCCATGCTCGGGCGCTGGGGTTTTCGCTGGAGCAAATCAGTAATTTGCTAGCGCTTGCGGACAATCCGCAAAGTGACTGTTCATCTGCTGATTCGATTGCACGGGCGCATTTGCAAACCGTCAAAGCCAAAATTGCGGCCTTAAATAGCCTGAAAAGAGAGCTTGCCCGAATGGTTGACCATTGCGATGGCACAAAGACAGCCAATTGCCGGGTGATTGAAACCCTGGCCAATCATGATTTGTGCGCCAGTCAGACCCATGGTGAGCTTAAGTGAGCGCGCCCAGCGAGGACGTCTGGCAGGTCAGTGCTTATGGCCCGTTTGAGGCGTTAAAATCCTGGGCTGGGGCGCAGGGTGACCATGAGGATCCACCCTGGCTAGCCTTGTCGGTGTTTGAAGAAAAACTGCCCGAAGGTCGTTTGCAATTACTTTTTGCGGATGAGGGGTCGGCCAAAGCCTTTGCCCGCGGTCACAATTTGGAGGCAGCATTTCGGCAGGACTGCACGCCGCTGGAAAATGAAGACTGGATCGCCAAGTCTCTGGAAGGCCTGCCCGTTGTCCGTGCCGGGCGGTTTTATGTGCATGGGGCGCATCATCAGGTGCCGACGGACCCGGCGCTGGTGTCGATCCTGATCGAGGCGGGCGAGGCCTTTGGCACTGGCCATCATGGCACCACAAAGGGCTGTTTACTGGCTTTTGACGAGCGGGTGGAGGCCGCACCGCCCGCCCGGGTGCTGGACCTTGGTACTGGCGCAGGCACGCTGGCCATTGCGGTGGCCAAGGTGTTGCCGGATGCCGATATTCTGGCCACCGATATTGACCCGGTGGCGGTGGATGTGGCCCGTGAAAACGCGATTATTAACGGGGTTGCCGATCGGATAGACCTGGCCGTGGCCGATGGGTTTGCCCATGGAAGCCTTAAAAACCAACGCTTTGATATGATTTTTGCTAATATATTGGCCAATCCACTAATTACGCTGGCGCGGGAGATTACATCGGCGCTCACTCCGTCGGCGACCTTGATCCTGTCCGGTATCTTAGACCATCAGGCAGCGCGTGTCCGCACCGCCTATGAGGCGCAAGGTATCACATTTATCGAGGATTATGAACTTGGCGAATGGCGAGTTCTAGTGATGCAAGCCCCGACCTAAAGGCAGTCATAAAGCGCGGCGATCAGGCGCCGAACGCGATCATCGCGGACCAGTTCGGCATCCTGTTTGGCGGTGGCAAAGCCAAAGCTGACCTTGGTGTCTGGGTCAGCAAACAGGCAGGAGCCGCCAAAGCCAGTATGGCCAATGGTGCGCAGGCCCGGTCCATAAACCAGCTTGCCGGGGGCGTTGCAAATCAGCCCGGCACCAAAGCACAGCTCGTGCGGCAATACCCGGTCCTGGCCGCAAATGCGTTTTTTAGTGGCCATGGGCAGGGTCGTCTCGTCCACCATTAGCGCCGTGTCCAAATGGCCGCTCTGGGCGTAAATACTGATCAGCTCGGCCATGGCACGGGCGGTACCATGACCATTGGCAGAGGGGATTTCCATGCGGCGCCAGGCCGCGCCGCCGCGCCGCCCCGGCGATGACCATGGCTTCATAAAGGCCAGTTGTTGAAATTCGTTCAGTTGACCAAAATTGGGCATGCGTGTGGGTTTACTGGTTTGCGCCACGCGGCTGTGCTCACTGTCTGGCAGGCCGATCCAGAAGTCGATCTTGTTCGGTGCACACAAATCTTCGCGCAAAATCGTGCCAATGGTGCGCCCGGTGGCGCGAATGATAATTTCGCCGGCGATATAGCCCCAACTAACCGGGTGATAGCCCGAGCCTTCGCCCAAAGGCCACAGGGGTTTCATGGCCGCGAGGCGCGCACAGGTTTTATCCCAGTCAAACCAGTCTTCGGCGGCCCAATCATCAGGAATGGCACACAGGCCCGCCTGATGGGAAAGCGCTTCGCCAACGGTGACGGCCTCCTTGCCATTGGCTGCAAATTCCGGCCACAGCGAGGCCACGCTCTGCTCATAATCCAGCTTGCCTTCACTGACCGCTTTGGCAATCACTAGGGATGACACCGCCTTGGAGCAGGAAAATACCGGGATCAGGCTTTCGCTTGTCATGGGCTGGCTTTGCGCCCGGTCCGCATAGCCGCCAACCAGATCGATCATAACCTCGCCATCAATAAGGATGGCCAGAGAGGCACCGCGTTCGGATCCATCGGTAAAGATTTCAGCGAAGGTGTTGCGAACCGGCTCGAAGCCTTGTGCGCAGACGCCTGACAAGGGAAGACTGTTCATCATGCCTTTGTGGCGATAAAAGAGACGCTAGGCAAGGGCAGGTTTCATCAAAGGAAAACATCATGATCAAACGACACATGCTTACTTTCATCGCGGCGGTTTTTTTGTTGGGCGGCCCGGCGCGCGCACAAGAAGAAAAGCTGAATATGTTGATCGGGGATGTGCGGGCCTTTGATCTGCGCGAAAACCCTATGTTGGCTGGCCGTGAGGGGGATGTGGGGGCGCAGTCGCGCTGGCCGGATGTGCGCCCATTGGCCCGTAACCGGCGCGCCGCCATTAATGCGCGTTTTGCCAGCCGTCTGGAGGGCATAAACACGTCCAGTCTGGCTAAGGGGGCAAAGGTCAATGCTGATCTTCTGGATTTTGTTTTGCATGACCGTCTGGCGCGCGCCCGGTTTGATGAGGCGGCCATGCCGTTCACCAATGATTCGGGGTTTCATACCGAGGCCGGGTTTCTCGCCCAGTCAACCCGCGCCAGTAGTGTGCAGGAGGCCGAGGCCTGGATTGCGCGTTTAAACGCTCTGCCGACCTATTTCGAGCAGAATATAGATAATCTGCGCGCCGGTATTGATGAAGGTATCACACAGCCGCAATTGGTGGTGGATGCAGTGGTTGCCACTTTAAAAACCACTTTGGCGGATGAAAATTTTGTCACCGGGTTTGAAGCGCCCCTGACCGCCTTGCCACAGGGCATGGCAGATCAGGAAAAGGCGGCTCTGCAGGGCAGGTTAAAAGACACCATTACTGGCAAAGTCCGCCCGGCCTATGAAAACCTGTTACAGTTTTTTGAAGAGGAATACCGCCCAGAGGCGCGGACCTCCATAGGCATAACTGATGTGCCGGGCGGGGCGGCCTATTACGCTGATCTGGTGCATATTTTTACCACCACCGGGATGAACCCACAACAGGTTCATGATCTGGGAAAATCAGAGGTAGCGCGCATCCGCAAGGAAATGGAGCAGGTGATCCTGCAAAGCGGTTTTGAAGGCAGCTTTGCCGACTTTTTAAACTTTTTGCGCACCGATGAACAATTCTATGTCAAAACGCCGGATGATCTTTTGCGCCATGCGGCATGGATTGCCAAAAAGGCCGATGATCAAATGCCCAAAATGTTTGGCAAATTACCGCGTCTGCCTTATGGCGTGCGCCCGGTGCCAGCGGCCATCGCCCCCCATTACACCACGGCGCGTTACTGGCCAGGCGATATGCGCACCCACCGCGCCGGGGGCTATATGGTCAACACCTATGCCCTTGACCAACGCCCGCTTTATGAACTGCCCGCTTTGACTTTGCACGAGGCCGTGCCTGGCCATCACCACCAGTTTGCGCTGGCACAAGAGCTGGAAAACGTGCCTGAATTTCGCAAAGACCTGTATTTGACCGCCTTTGGCGAGGGCTGGGGCCTATATGCAGAAAAGCTGGGGATTGAGATGGGTATGTATACTACGCCCTATGAAAACTTCGGGCGCCTGACCTACGAGATGTGGCGTGCTTGCCGCCTTGTTATGGATACTGGCATCCATGCTTTTGGCTGGACCCGGGAACAGGCGATGCGCTGCCTAAAAGATAATTCGGCTCTGGCCTTGCACAATATCGAAACCGAGACTGATCGTTATATCTCCTGGCCGGGGCAGGCTCTGGGCTATAAAATTGGTGAGCTGACGATTGTGCGCTTGCGCAAAAAGGCAGAAACCGCGCTCGGCGAGAAATTCGACCTGCGTGCCTTTCATGATGAAGTGCTTAGTGATGGCTCGATCACCATGGCCATGCTGGAAGCCAAGATTGATCGCTGGATTATTGCGCAGAAGGAAGATTAAAAGCCGTAAAATTAGGTGAGGTCAGGCCGGGGCACGTATAATCACTTGATTGCTTGCAGTTTGATCAATTGGCCCTCTGATCCATTGGTCAGCACATAAAGCGTGCCGTCCGGGCCGTTTCGTACATCACGGATGCGGGCCTCCAGACTTTCCAGCAATTTTTCCTGAGCCAAAACCTTGGTGCCGCGAAACTTCACCCGGCGCAAATGCTGTCCGGCGAGCGCCCCGGCAAACACATCGCCCTGCCACCCAGGAAACTGATCGCCGGTATAAAACGCCATGCCCGAGGGCGCGATGGAGGGCGTCCAGTGCATGATGGAGTTTTTCATGCCCGGGCGCTTGGTATAGTCCGAAATAATAGCGCCCGAATAATCAATACCAAAGGTGGCTTTGGGCCAGCCATAATTTTTTCCAGCTTCGATAATGTTGATCTCATCGCCGCCCATGGGGCCGTGTTCGTGCTCCCACAGCGCGCCGGTGCGCGGATGCAGCGCCATGCCTTGGGGGTTGCGATGGCCATAGGACCAGACCTCTGGTGCCCCATCTTTGCCATCGGCAAACGGGTTGTCATCAGGTACGCGGCCATCCGGGTAAATGCGAATAATGGTACCAAAATGGCTGGCCGGGTTCTGGGCTTCATTCATATAGCGAAAGCCTTCGCCAATACTGGCAAAGAGGTATCCATCACGGTCAAAAACGATACGCGAGCCAAAATGCGCGCCGCCCTTTTTCTTGGTAGTATTGGCACGAAAGATCACCTGTAAATCCTGGATCACATTGTCTTCAAAGCGCCCACGGGCGATTTCGGTATGGTTGGATTTTTTGGTGCCAGCGGCATAGGTGAAATAGACAAGGTGATCCTTGTTAAAGCCGGGCGACAAAACAACGTCCAGCAGGCCGCCTTGTTGCAGCACCAATGGTGTCGGCGCCCCCGGAATATCCGTCTTTTCACCGCTTTGCAGATTAACCCGCACCAGTCCGCCAGGGCGCTGGGTGATCAGGGCATCGCCGCCCGGCAAAAAAGTCAGACCCCAAGGGGTGTCCAGCTCGTTTGTAATCTCGACGATTTCAAAATCGGCCTGGGCGCTGTGCTCAACCCCGATGACTTTTGGCTCGCCATGGGCCGCAGGGGACAGCATGATGGTTAGCGCAAAGGCCGCAAGGGGCAAAAGACGCATTATTTCACCTCAATGGTGATCGGGGTCGAGGTCCGCACACCGGCATGGGGCACGTGCATATAATTGCCCAGCATTAGTTGCAGCGTGTGTTTGCCCGGCGGCAGATTAATGACGGTTTCCGTCTGCCCCTTGCCAAAATGGATGTGTTGCTCGTCTGCCGGAATGGCGTATTCGCGTTCCTCTGCGCTTAAGGCCGTGTCGACCAATAAATGGTGGTGGCCGGTTTTGGGCTTGTCGACACCTGCCGGGGCAATGCCATAACCATAAAGCCCAAACACCACGCGCACGGGCGATGAAACCACATCGCCATCATGCAAATTGACGATGTAAACCGCAGGGCCAGCATCGGCATGGGGTTTTGCATCGGGGACAGAACTTGCCATGGATGCAGAACAGGCGGTCAGGGACAGAGCGGCAATCAAAAGCGTGGCGCTGGCCCCTAAAGTGGTAAAGAGTTTCATTTTAATCTCCAGTATTTCAGTGGTTTTGTAATATTATCACATATGATTAGCGCGCGTCTTCAGTTTTCCGCGATTTTTTCAGCGGCTTCATCGGCGCCATCGTCGAGTTGCAAATCGCCGATTTTTTCGCTGCGCGATTTAATTTTGTTGGTGGAGATAAGGATCTGGCCAATATCACGTTTTGATTGCTCGAAATGCGTATCCAGTTTTTTTACCCGCTCATCAAGGCGGTTAATGTCGTCCAGCAATACTTCGACCTCGCGCTGGATTACGTGGGCCTGTTCGCGCATTTGGGCATCCTTCATCACCGCGCGCATGGTGTGCAAGGTGGCCATAAAGGTGGTGGGAGCAACAATGGCCACACCGGCGCGAAAGCTTTTATCGATAATATCGGGATACTTCGTATGCAGGTCCATATAAATTGCTTCGGAAGGTAAAAACATAATGGCCGGTTTGGCAATGTTGTCTGCGGGCAGATATTTCTCGGCAATGTCGCGCACATGTTTGCTTACCGCAGCAGTGAACAGCTTGCCGGCTATTTTTTTGGCCTCGGCATCCGGGGCCTCGTTCATGGCACGCCAGTTTTCCAGTGGGAATTTGCTGTCCACCGCTATGTCGTCATTCGGCGCAGGAAGATGGATCAAGCAATCAACGCGCGTATGGTTACTCAAGGTTTCCTGAAAGCCATAGGCGCTGGGCGGCAAATAGGTTTTCACCAGATCCTGCATCTGTATTTCACCAAAGGCGCCGCGCGCCTGTTTATTGGACAAAAGCGCCTGAAGTCCGTTCACTTCCTGGCTGAGGGCTTCGATATTCTTTTGTGCCCGGTCAATCAGCGCCAGACGTTCGGCCAGTGTTTTCAAAGACTCCCCGGTCTTCTCCCGGCTTTGTTCCAGACTGTCGCCCAGTTTTTTGCTCATATCATCAAGGCGCTGGTTGAGCGTTTTTTGTATTTCCCCATGGCCGCTTTGCGTGCCGGCAGCCATCTGCCCCAGTGCGCCTTGTATCTGCGCCTGTTGTTCCGACAGGCGGCCAAGCTGTGCGCGCATACCTTCCCCGCCATCAGAGGCTTGCCGCCGGATCAGCCAGCCAACAAACAGCGTCAGGAGGATCGCAAGGGCGGCGCTTAGTCCCACGAGCAGCAGAGGGGATTGGCTCAGGTTCGTCAATTGTTCTTCCATAATCACACTCTATACCTGATTCGCAACACAGGCGATTGTTCGGCGCGCCGCTTGACGAAAACCTTCTGACTTCCTAGGTCAAGGCTATGGCACTTCGAGAGATATTGCTGGTTCCAAACCCACAGCTCAAACAGGTCTCAAAACCTGTGGAACGCGTGGATGATGAAACACGCGCTTTGATGGATGACATGCTGGAAACCATGTATGACGCGCCGGGCATCGGTCTGGCGGCGATACAGGTTGGCGTGCCCTTGCGCATTATTGTGATGGATATTGCTGGCAAGGATGAAGAGCCAAACCCGCAATACTTCATCAACCCCGAGATTTTGGAAGATGTTGAGGACTTGCTGCTCTGGGAAGAAGGGTGCCTGTCTGTGCCAGATTATTTTGAAGAGGTGGAGCGCCCGGGCCGGGTGAAAATCCGCTATTTGAATTATCATGGCGAGGCGGTCACCGAATGGGCCGAAGAGCTTTATGCGGTGTGTATACAGCATGAAATGGACCATTTGAACGGGGTTCTTTTCATTGACCATTTATCGCGCTTAAAACGACAGCGCGCCATTCGCAAGGTGCAAAAGGCGGCCCGGGAAAAAGCCCTGGAAACGGCGGAATAACGACCTCATGGCACTTAGAATTGCTTTTATGGGTACGCCGGACTTTGCCGCCACGGCGCTATCGGCGCTGGTAGACGCTGGCCATGACATAGCGTGCGTCTATACCCAGCCGCCGCGCCCGGCGGGGCGAGGCAAAGCTTTGCGTCAAAGTGCGGTGCATGATCTGGCGCAATCTCTGGGCCAGCTCGTGCGCACCCCAAAAACCCTGCGTGATGGCGATGAACAGGCTGCCTTTGCTGCCCTTGATCTGGATGTGGCCATCATTGTCGCCTATGGGCTGATCCTGCCGCTAGAAATGTTGGATGCGCCGCGTTTTGGCTGTTTGAATTTACATGGCTCGCTTTTGCCGCGCTGGCGCGGTGCCGCGCCGATACAGCGCGCCATTATGGCTGGCGATACCGTGACCGGCGTGCAGGTGATGCAAATGGAAGAGGGGCTGGATACCGGCCCGGTTCTGATGAGCCAGAGCGTAAAAATTGCCAGTGATGACACGGCAGGCAGTTTGCATGACAAGCTGGCCACCGCCGGGGCGGGACTGTTGCCAAAGGCACTGGACGCGCTGGGAAAAGGCGAATTGCAGGGCAGGGCGCAAAGCGAAGACGGGGTCACCTACGCCCACAAAATTGATAAAGCCGAAGCCCGTATTGACTGGACCCGCCCGGCAGAGGACCTGGATCGGCTGATCCGGGGCCTGTCGCCTTTTCCGGGCGCGTGGTTTGAATTGCCAAGCACCAAAGGGCCTCAGCGGGTCAAGGTGTTGATGGCGGTTCCCGAAAAAGCTTCTGGCGTGCCCGGCGAGGCACTGGATGGTCACTTGCTGATCGCGTGCGGCGAGGGCGCGGTTCGTCTCACCCGCTTGCAACGGGCGGGCAAGGGCGTGCAACAGGCAGAAGACTTCTTGCGCGGGCAGGTCGTTCCCAAAGGCACGCAGCTGACATGACTCGCTTTAAATTGACCATAGAATATGACGGGACACCCTTTAGTGGCTGGCAGCGTCAGGATAACCAGCCCACCGTGCAGGGGTCTTTGGAACAGGCGGCCAGTGCACTGGAAGAAGTGCCAGTTCAGGTTTTTGGGGCCGGGCGTACCGATGCGGGGGTCCATGCCCTTGGGCAAGTGGCCCATGTGGATTTGGCCAAGGATTTACGCGCCGATACGGTGCGCGACGCGCTGAACCATCATTTGGGTGCTAATCCTATTTCTGTTCTGGATGCACAGCAGGTCGATGATGATTTTGAAGCGCGCTTTGACGCCATCCGGCGCACTTATCTTTATCGCCTGATTGATCGCCGCCCGCCTTTGGCGCTGGAACGGGGAAGGGTCTGGCGCATGCCGCAAATTGTGGATGTTGAGGCTATGCGCGAAGCGGCTCAGGTGCTGCTGGGCGCCCATGACTTTACCACGTTTCGTGATGTGCAATGCCAGGCCAACACCCCCATGCGCACGTTAGACGAGATCAGCATCAGCCGCGTTGGGGCAGAAATCCATTTTTTCTACGGGGCGCGCTCTTATTTGCACCGTCAAGTGCGCTCGATCACCGGCTCATTGGTCAATGTGGGGGTGGGGCGCTGGACCAAAGTGGATTTAAAACAGGCCTTGCAGGCTTGTGACCGTTCCCGGTGCGGCCCTGTGGCCCCCGCAGACGGGCTTTACTTAAACAGCGTGCATTACTGAGGTTGGGGGCGACCGGGCTGGTCTACGGTTTCCGGCGCGGGTAAATCTTCATTCCCATCATTAGCCTCAACAGGTGTAAATCCCGGGTGCTGACCATGGGTTGGACGGGTGTGCAATACGCTTCTGCAAAATGGATCATGCGTAGGTATGGGCCTCAGGTCTTTTTTAATCCAGGCTGGGTCTGTATCTGGCGGCAGGGGGATCCCGGCCAGCGTCTCGCGGGTATTTTTTTCGATTGAATTGCTGCCATAAATTTTGCGGCGCGGGTTTCGGTCATACCGGGCAACCCACAATTTGGCTTCTTGTAATTGTGCCTGTGTACTGCCTGGGGCGCTCAAAGCCCGGGCCAGGGCGGCCTGGGAATCTGGCCAGTCAGCGGCGGCGGCGCGATGCAACATTTTAAGGCCTTTTTCATAAAGGGCGGCTTTGGATTGATAATAAGGTTTATCAAAGCTGATGGCGCGGGACTTTTTGAAAAACGCGGCGCGGCGATGTAATGGTCCGGACCACAATTTGGCAGCTTCCAGCGCACAGACGCCGCCACTATGGGTGGCCAATTCCCATCCGGACCCCTGATTGCCAAGACAGATAAAGATGGGCAAGGCCTGGTCGCAATTCCCATTTTTGGCGATGGCCTGGGCATATTGAAATCCATATTCTGCCGCAGTTCCCCCCACCGGCGGGTTACGCCGGTCAATACCAGTTTCCGTAGAGGAACAGGCGGCAATGATGATCAGAGTGATCAAAGCGCCAAGCGGCAAAAGGGATACACGAAAACGGACGTAGATTTTTTTGATCATTTACGCAAGGCTTTCAAAATACGCAGGATGATAAAGATCGGAACCACCAGTATCGCGCCCAGAATGAAATAGTCAAAGGCCCAGTCTGTGGCGTCTGTCAGGGCATGCCAGGTTTTAACCCAGGCGCGGGCAAAGGTGCCAAAAAAGTCGCTCCAGACCGTTGCCGGATCGATATTAAACAAGGCCAGCGCTATGCCAACACCAACGCTGATGGCGATCAGGCGGAAAACACCCAGAGGCGAGATGGCAAACAGGCGCTTTAAAAATTTGGGGCGTTTTATTTCATCCATGAGAAAGATCCCTTATTGATTATCATGTCGTGTTATTGACCTTAGCAAAATGAATGCGTCATGAACATGATTGCGCCCATTTTGGCTGATAGCAAAGGATTGTTGACAAAGTTTTGTACGCGTAAAAGGGCTAAAATCATGCACACGCACACGATTGATTTATTGGAACGCCTCCTTGGGGCCTCGGAGGATAGACGTATTACCTGGGCCGAAGTGCCTGGGAAAACAGCCTACAGTTATCTGGCTGGCGAATACGTTGTGCTGATTGATGCCGATTGCGAAGGGACCACCTTTCGTCTTTCAGATGCCAGGGGACGGGCGCTGGAGGAGGCTGGTATTGATGATCTGGCAGCCGTAAACTTAAGCAGTGGAGCATCGGCCCTAAGCGCGGTGCAGCGCATGCATGAAATTGCCAAACGCCAGACCATGGGCACGGACCAGGCCATAGCTGCGATGATAACGCACTTGCAAGATCTGGAAGGCGACAAAATACAAAGCGGCGGTACGCCGACAGAAGCCGAAGGCACAAAGATGCCCACCTCTGAAGAGGGTCAACTTGGTGTTAAAGACGCAGAGAGTGCATATGAGGGCGAGGCTGCGCCAGAACCAGACTCGTCAGTACATGAAGATGAATCCGTTATGATGCTGCAAAGCGAAGCGCAGCAGGAAGATTTTCCGGAAATAGAGGCACCGATGGAGGCAATGGAGTTTGCGCATACTGATGAAGCCGTGGCCAGTGCCCCCAAGGCCAGGACGCGTAAAAAACGCTCTTTGTTTAATCCCTTTGGGCGCAAAAAAGGCTAAGCGGCTAGACAGCGATTTTGAAGGCTTCTTCAGTTTCGGCCAGAAACTCTTCGCGAATGGGGCTGGGCGGACCAAACAAATGGCCCTGGGCATAACCGGCATCCAGATCCAATAGCTCGACCACGGTCACTTCGTCTTCGATCTTTTCGCCAATCAGTTCAATACCATGGCCAATGAGGTAGCGGGCAATATCAGCAATGCGAATGTCGGGAGCCGCAGGCAGAGCCGCATCGGGCGAGGAGTGGATCGCAGCCAGCAAAAGATCACCCGAAGCCTTGAAAAACTTGACCCCTGCGCGCTGCATGTCCTTGGCATCAAAATTGAGGTTTTCAACCTTGTCGATGGAAAAGCGAAAGCCAAAATCAGCAAGGCGAGCCATGTTGCGCGCCTCGACAATACCGCGGTCTTCAAAGTCTTTTTGGCCAATCTCAAACACCACCGACCCGGCAAGGTCGGCATTTTGCCGCATGAAATCAAGAAATTGCGGGAAGAACACTTCGTCCTTTAAGGACAAAGGCGAGATGTTGCAGACAATACCGACCTGACGGTCTTTTTCGGTCAGGCGGCGCACAATCTGTACGCACCGAAACAGCAAAAG
This sequence comes from Robiginitomaculum sp., assembly GCA_002733495.1. GTDB lineage: Bacteria > Pseudomonadota > Alphaproteobacteria > Caulobacterales > Maricaulaceae > Robiginitomaculum_B. The sequence goes on along the minus strand of NVVV01000016.1, from coordinate 7,232 downwards.
GTTATCGACAACCGTCATCAGGCCCGCCGCTTCGGCGACTTTCATAAACTCGGCTGGCATAATGACATTGCCATCCTGATCACGCAGGCGCGTAAAGCTCTCATAAAAATAGATCTTGCGTTGCGGCAAAGAGACGATGGGTTGCAAATGCAGTTCAACGCGGCCAGCTTCCAGCGCTTCGCGGACCAGGGTCAGAAGGACATGGCGGTCATTGGCTTCGGCTGGTTCCAGCGTTGGAATAGCGGCCATGCGGGCGGCTTCGGCAATGCGGGTTGCCAGCGTGCCTTCCATTTTGGCCATAACGGTTTCCAGCGCCTGCACTTCGGAAACAATCACTTCATTGCGGCGCACGGCCTCTTCTTCGACGGCTTTGGCGATGCCATCCAGTTCCTGATGCACTTTTTCAATTTCGTCAGTCAGGCCCAGATTGGCCTTGCGCAGTTGTTCCACCCGTTTCTCCAGTGCGCCGTCTTTGCGGGCACGGGTAAAAAAACTGTGGGCCTGCATGCTGGCGACAAACCCAAGTGCGCCGAACAACATGGCGGTATTGGGGGCCATGCCCATAAAGCGCACCAGCACCAGAGCGGCCACCAGCGCGCTTAGGGCATAGAGCATAAAAAATAAAAATTCTGTCAGCCGACTCATGAAACCCGTTCACCTGCATTACGCGTCCTCAAAGGTCGCGCATTTATGGTTTACAAGGGATTAACCCGTGCGCGCGTAACCGTAGTTTTTTACGTCCCCCATCTTCTCAAAGAGACAAACAGCCCCTATATAGAACCTGTCCTTTATGGACTATGGCGATAAACGCGCGTGTAATAACTGGACCGGACCCGGGGGCGGTACCCGGCGGCTCCACCATCTTCTCCTCCCCATCGGTTTGACCCGGGGGAGCAGTTGACGGGGCCGAAATAGGATCGACGGACGGCCAAAGACGTTAGCTTTTTCCCGGGTGAGGCCCGTTACAGGCTCGTTCGCAATAGTTGCTAATGACAACATTGCTCATGAGACTGCTCTCGCTGCGTAAGCAGTGCGGGTAATCTCGCTTTAACTCCTTGGCACTATGAGCGCCAGGGCGGGGTTCGGAGGCACCTGGCAACAGAAGCCTCCACTTTATTTTCCACTATGCAGTGCTGTATTTTTTGCGCGCCGAAGGCGAAGGCAATGAGCCTATATGGGGAGTGTGATTGACCTGCGGTTTGCATAAGGATAGTCAGGTGTCAGGAAACGGGGAGCGTGATCAGTGTCAAAAGATTTAATGCGCTATGACCTGCTTGCACAAGAGGCATTGCGCGGCGTTGTCCGGGCCGCCATTGTTCGGGCAGCAGAAGACGGCCTTCCTGGCAGTCACCATTTCTATATTACCTTTCGCACACGCTATCCTGGTGCCGATGTAGACGAGCAATTGCTGGAAAAATATCCAGAAGAGATCACCATCGTGCTGGAACATCAATTCTGGGATCTGGCCTCTTTGGATGATGCCTTCGAGGTGACGTTAAGCTTTGGTGGCGCACCAAAATACATTCGTGTTCCCTATGCCGCTGTGACCAGTTTTCATGACCCTGCTGTTGGCTTTGGTCTGAAATTTGACATGGGTGGCCCAGAGGCCGTGCCGGCTACGGCCACTGCTAATGCCACAACAGCCAACGGTGACACTGCCGAAGCGCCCGCCGCCGGCGAAGTGGTCAGCCTGGACGCTTTTCGCCGTAAATAGGGCGCATCTTCACTTCACACGCTTCGCCCCTGCGCCTACCATAGACTTACCCTTTTGAGTCTAACGGCGGAGATGATGAGCCATGGCTGATATGCGCACCGAAACCGACAGTTTTGGCCCTCTGGACGTGCCATCCGACAAGTATTGGGGCGCGCAAACCGCCCGTTCCTTGATAAATTTTGACATTGGCCATGAGACAATGCCGTTACCGCTGGTGCATGCCCTTGGCATCATCAAACAGGCCGCCGCCAAAACCAATTTTGAGCTGGACAATCTGGACAGTGATATTGCCAAAGCCATAGAGGCCGCCGCACAAGACGTGATTGATGGCAAATTGGACGATAATTTCCCGCTTCGGGTGTGGCAGACCGGCTCGGGCACGCAAAGCAATATGAACGCCAATGAAGTGATTGCCAATCGCGCTATCGAGATTATGGGCGGCACCATTGGCACCAAAGATCCGGTGCACCCCAATGATCATGTGAACCGCAGCCAGTCTTCAAACGACACTTTCCCCACCGCCATGCATATTGCTGCGGCGACCCAGATCAATAACCTTCTGATCCCGGCGCTGGAACATCTGCACGCTGCGCTGGATGCCAAGGCCAAAGCCTTCGCCGACATTATCAAAAATGGCCGCACCCATACTCAGGACGCCACGCCGTTGACTTTGGGGCAGGAATTTTCCGGCTATGCAGCCCAGGTGGCATATGGGATCACACGCGCCAAAGCGGCGCTGGGCGAATTGCTGCCTTTGGCGCAAGGCGGCACAGCGGTGGGCACCGGGTTAAATGCCAAACCCGGCTTTGCTGAAAAATTTGCCCACCATGTCAGCCACATAACCGGCATGGCCTTTGTAACTTCGCCCAACAAATTTGAGGCACTGGCCGCCAGCGATGGCTATGTGGCGGCCCATGGGGCGCTGAACACGCTGGCCGCGTCGCTGTTCAAAATTGCCAATGATGTGCGCTTCTTGGGCTCCGGTCCGCGTGGCGGGCTAGGCGAGCTGATCTTGCCTGCCAACGAGCCGGGGTCTTCGATTATGCCGGGCAAGGTCAACCCGACCCAGTCTGAGGCCCTGACCATGGTCTGTGTGCAGGTGATGGGCAATCACACCACCATCTCTATGGCTGGATCGCAAGGTCATTTCGAGCTGAACGTGTTTCGCCCGGTGATGGCGCTTAACATGTTGCAATCCATACGACTTTTGGCCGATGCGGCGCGCTCTTTCACCGACAATTGCGTGGTCGGCATTGAGGCCGACCGGGAACGCATTGACGAATTGATGCGCCGGTCCTTGATGCTGGTGACGGCACTGGCGCCCACCATTGGCTATGATAATGCCACCAAAGTTGCCAAAACGGCCCATAAAAATGGCACCACCTTGCGCGAAGAGGCCGTGGCCATGGGCTTTGTCACGGGTGAGGAATTTGACGCCATTGTGCGCCCGGAAAACATGATCGCCCCGTCCTGATTGCCGTGTACATTTCCCCTGTATAGGTTGGCCTTCCTGTGCGGCAAAAGTTTGATTTATCCCCGCTTTAGAGGGGTAAATAAGGGTAAAATAAGGGTAATTTATGTAAATTTAGGGGTAAAAAAGGGAAAAAGCGGCAAGCAAAAGGGAAGGTTATCTCTTAATTCGCTCTTGGTCGATTTATCCTCGGCAAAACGCCTTCTGTCTTGGGAGAAGGGTGGGATGAGGGGCTTGTGATTTATTATTGTTGCAAGCCTGTCAAAGCCTAATCCCCTCACCATATTCCTCTCCCATTTTTCCTTTGGGGGGGGGAGGAAAGAGACTGGCCCTAGGGTGCGGGTTTACTGGTTTTATCCCACACCCTTGCGGTTGGGCTATATTTGATGATCTGGCGGTTTGCCAAAAAAGCAAATTCCCGGCACAGTGCCCGAAAGAGGACGAGCAAAACGTGCGTATTCTGATCACAGGCACAGCCGGGTTTATTGGCTTTCACACGGCGCGCACTTTGCTGGCCGCCGGGCATGACATTGTCGGCGTGGATGTGGTCAATGACTATTATGACACGACCCTAAAAGAGGCGCGTCTGGCCATACTGAATACCCAAGATGGCTTTACCGAGGCGCGGCTTGATCTGGCAGATGCCCAAGCCTTGGCAAAAGTGTTCAAGGATTTTGCGCCCCAGCGGGTGATCCATCTGGCGGCGCAGGCCGGGGTGCGCTATTCGCTGGAAAATCCGCAAGCTTATCTGAACAGCAATCTTCAGGGCTTTTTAAATGTGCTGGAGGGCTGTCGCCACGCACAGGTGGAGCATCTGGTTTATGCCTCCTCCAGCTCGGTTTACGGGGCCAATCCGGTCATGCCATTTCTCGAAAGCGATGGAGTTGCCCACCCGGTCAGCTTTTACGCTGCCACCAAACAGGCCAATGAGGCCATGGCCCACGCCTATGCGCATACCTATGGTTTGCCATGCACGGGTTTGCGGTTTTTTACCGTTTATGGGCCGTGGGGTCGGCCCGATATGGCCTATTTCAAATTCACCCGTGCCATTTTGGCGGGCCAAGCGATCGATGTTTATAATCAGGGCCAGATGCGCCGCGATTTCACCTATATTGGTGATGTGGTCGAGGGTATTTGCCGGGTTCTAAAGACCGTGCCCAAACCGCAAGAAAAGAGCGAGCCCAGCCGCCATATGGACCCGGGGCACAGCGCCGTGGCCCCCATCGCACTTTATAATATTGGCGGTGGCAATCAGGAAGAATTGATGACCCTGATCCACACACTGGAAGACAATCTTGGGGTACAGGCGCGTCTGAACATGATGCCCATGCAAACTGGCGATGTGGTGGCCACTTTGTCTGACAGCACCGCGCTTTGGAAGGCGATTGGCTATAAACCACAAACTGGCCTGGCTGCGGGCACGGCAAAATTTGTGGACTGGTATCGGGGCTATTACGCCTAAGAGCTTAAAATAGCTTTTCTACACCCGCCGGGATGAAGATGGTATTGCCCATTTTTCTGATCACCGTGTGGGACAGCATGGACCCGGTCAAAGCCTTTGCCGGTGATGACCATGCAAAGACCAAATATTATCTCGAAGACGATCAATACTTGCTTGAAAAAGAAGATTGCTCGCTAAACCACCGGGTATTTTTTACGGGGTGACTAGTCCGCGTGGAAATGGAAATGTATTTCAGAACCTAAATGCCTTCGCTCTCAGTTAAGCCAAAAGTACATTTTTCCGGTGCCATGCCAGCGCTTCCTCTGAAACTCTTAGCCTCTCAAGTTCAGCTTCCCGAATTTGGTCTCCATTCAAGCCAAGAAGAAATTCATTGCCATTGAGCGCCCCGACATCCTCAGGAACAACAATCCGCCGATTTTCTCCAACACCAATAAGGCCTTTGTCAAAAGCCCAATGAAGTTCCTTGGACAAAGGCAGCCCATTTGCTGGATGGTCTGATCCGCTTGCATGAACTGGAACAACATGCGCCGCATCTAGACCTACCGTTCTTGGTGAATGAGGTGAAACAAATTTTCTCCCGGTAAATGCACACCGAAAATCATACTGGTCCAAAACCTTGTTTCGAAAGGCTCTATCTCGCGCCTTCCGCATCGTAACGACTTCTGCTTCTTGGCGTTTAACGCCAAAGACGTTTGGAGCGTTTTCTGCCACTTCTTCAATATCATTCTCAGCAATTTGGATTTCAGTTATCGAGACCGGCGGGTTACTTGGGTCCACTGGGCCCCATCGGGCCGTTCCAATTCTCGCGTTAAGAAGATCATATTCGGCAGTTGCTTTCCGCAAGAGATGGATTTGAATATATTCATCATCTAAAAGGTCTTTGGTGAATAAGACAATATCATCCTCAGTAGCCTCATTTCGCAATGGCCCTAGGTTGTCCGTTAATCTTCGCTCTGCCGTGCGCGTACCTCCCCAAGTTTGATGCTGATAGCGTGTTTCTATGGCCGCTACTCTTACTCCATCAACAAACAGGTCTGCTTTTAGCCGAGTATCAACAGTCGGCCCGCCCTTGGCAATCACTGCTGGCAAAGGGGGAAAGAATTCAGCAATGTCTTTGGGGATGACGATTCCGCCTTGGTGACCTGCCGCCGCTCCAGTGTCGTTGTGCGCCAGTTTTTTATAGACAGAAGTATCCAACATTTTTAAGCGACCTCATTTGCAACCTAAAACCCCAACACCATTCAAAGCACTACCTTAAAATGCGTAAAAGCATCTACTCACACAGCAATCGACTTTCTTGAATCAAGGGACAAAGCAATGTGAGGAGCCATAATTTCTGCTACGGCTTTGAAAACAGGAACCGCGACGCTATTGCCGAACTGGCGATAGGCTTGGGTATCAGAAACCGGAATCTGGAACGTATCATCATAACCCATTAACCTTGCACATTCACGGGGCGTTAGTCGGCGTGGATTAATGCCTTGCCCTTGGTCAATGAGAATTTCAGATCCATCTTTGTGATAACGTGCAGAAAGCGTGCGAGAAATGTCATTGGCACCGACAACGCTGCACCCAAAGCCATTCCCTGCCTTGGCGTGCTTTGCTTTGTAGTTTTGCAAATACTGCCAAAGGTGGTCTGATAGCGTGTATTTGGGGTTCACTTTGGCATCGGGGCCGAGTGTGAAATGGCTTTCTGGTTTTTCTGAACCGTCTTCAGGGTGAAGGATTGCCCCAAGCTTGACTTGCCCTTTGGGAGGTAGCTTAAGTTTAGAGAATTCGAACCCCGTGTCTTTAAGAAAACCAACGATAACTATGCGTTGCCTATGTTGAGGTAAAAAATGCCGAGCATCAATGACTTCGACCTTTATTGTGTATCCAAGTTTTTCAAGCGCATCTATGATTACACCAAAGGTTTTCCCTTTGTCATGACTGCGCAAGTTCTTCACGTTTTCCAACATAAATGCGGAAGGTCGATGGAGTTTAAGGACCCTCACCAAATCAAAAAATAGTGTCCCTTGGGTTTCGTCCAGAAAACCATGCGCTCTGCCCAATGAATTTTTCTTTGAAACCCCGGCAAGACTGAATGGTTGGCAAGGAAATCCCGCACACAGCACATCATGTTCAGGTATTAGCCGAGCATCTATTTGCTGAATATCTCCGGCTATGGGGCGATTGTCCCTATAGTTTGCTTGGTAGGTCATTTTGGCAAATTTGTCCCACTCGGAAGTGAACATGCACTGACCGCCAATACTTTGCATGGCTTGCCTCAATCCGCCTATGCCTGCGAACAGATCGATGAACGTGAACCCTTGGGCCATTGTCGCTTCCCTTTTCTTACATCGTATAGCGGAGGCTGGGTGCGGTCCAGGTTAAACAGCAAAAAGACGAGCATACTCATCCTCGTACAATCAAGCCAACAGTTTTCTTGGAGCGTTGCTCTTTTCTAACGGTAGTTAGTTGATAATTATACGTGTTTTATTGTTATGAATGGTGCCCGGGGGCGGATTTGAACCACCGACACGAGGATTTTCAGTCCACTGCTCTACCCCTGAGCTACCCGGGCGCCGGGTTTGCCGCCAATATCT
>NVVV01000060.1 GCA_002733495.1 Robiginitomaculum sp. | reverse complement strand
CATCGGCGGTATCACGCCAAAGCAGAAATCAGCCATGGACATGTCCATGGCTGCATAATCGTTCTACTTACGGTGCCCTCTATAAAGGGGGGTATTACCGTGGCAGTTTTAATCTGACAGTGCCTGTTTTATGCCTGAAAAATGCACCTCTTTACATTTGCATTCGGCGCTCGACGCCTTACAAGGCGCGCATGCTTACAATCACTGATCTCAACTACGCCGTTCAAGGGCGCCCATTGTTCACCAAAGCTTCGGCCAGAATTGCGGCCGGGTGGAAAGTTGGCCTCATTGGCCGCAACGGAACCGGAAAATCGACACTGCTTAATCTCATTCGTGAGGAAATAGAATCCAAAGTGGCTGATGCCGCGATACGGATGAATAAAAATGCACGTCTGGGCTGGGTCGCACAAGAGGTTGAAGCCACAGACGATACAATTATGGACGTTGTTCTGGCCGCAGATCGGGAACGCCATTCCTTAATGCGCCAGTCCGAAACCGAAACGGATCCCGACCGCTTGGGTGAAATTTATGAGCGTCTGACCGATATGGACGCCTGGAATGCCGATACGCGGGCGGCCATTGTGCTCTCAGGTTTAGGGTTTACGACCGACGATTTTTCCAGAGCCACAAAAGAATTTTCCGGCGGTTGGCGCATGCGGGCCGCAATCGCCGGCGTTTTGGTCAGCGAGCCGGATATTTTACTGCTTGATGAGCCGACAAACTATCTTGACCTTGAAGGGGCGACCTGGCTGGAAGGCTATATTCGCAAATACCCCCATACGGTCATTATGGTCAGCCATGACCGCGAAATGCTCAACCGCTCGGTAACGCACACGCTGGCGCTAGAGCACCAGAAATTGACGATCACAAAGGGCGGGTATGATGCCTGGCTGAAATTACGCGCCGCCAAAGCGGCGCAATTAACCGCACAAAAAGTCAAACAAGATGCTGAAAAAGCCCACCTTCAGGCTTTTGTTGATCGCTTTAAGGCCAAGGCCTCCAAAGCCCGGCAAGCGCAATCCCGTGTTAAAATGCTGGAGAAGATGCAAGATATTGCCATCCCCATTGCCGAGCGCACCACCCCGTTTTCCTTCCCGGCCCCCAAAGGTAAATTGGCACCGCCAATGTTGGAGCTGGAAGATGCGAATTTGGGTTATGGTGAGGGGGCGCAAATCTTGTCGGGGGTTAGCCTCCGTCTTGACCCTGAAGACCGCGTGGCGATTGTGGGCGCCAATGGCCAGGGCAAAACTACTTTGGTTAAATCCATTGCCGAGCGTCTTCCACTAATGGCAGGAAAACGCAAAGCGTCCGCATCACTAAAAATTGGGTATTTTTCCCAAGACCAGCTTGATGAACTTACCGCCGGAGAAACGGTGCTTGACCATGTGACGCAAAAACTGCCCAAAGGGACCGCGCAAAGCCAGGCACGCGGGAAAGCCGCACAGATGGGGTTCTCCTATGAAAAGGTAGAGACCAATGTTGAAAAATTATCCGGCGGTGAAAAAGTACGGCTGCTTTTAGGCCTCATGTCTATCGACAAACCCCATGTTTTAATTCTCGATGAACCGACCTCCCATCTGGATATTGATAGCCGCGAGGCCTTGATTTATGCGCTCAATGATTTTCCGGGTGCGGTGGTGCTTATTACCCATGATGTCTATCTCGCCGAAGCCACGGCTGATCAGCTTTGGCTGGTCAAAGACGGGCGCGCCAAAAACTATGACGGCGATTTACGAGATTACAAAAAACTCGTCATGCAGGCTGACCGCGCCTAATTTACGCCGCTTGCGCTAATTTGTGCTGATATTTATTTGTCCACATCCATAGCCGTCATACCGGCGCACGCCGGTATCCAGACCCAAGGGGCATTTCTTGTTTTATGTTTCGGCTGCTGTCACCGAAATGCCTGCCGGATTGGCTCGATTATCCCATATCCTCAAGACTTCAATGCGTTCTGGCGTCAGCCGGTAGATGATTGAAAATGGCGGACGAGCAATGACCAGTTCTCGTACCTTGGGAAATTCCGTTTTGTGTCCCATGCGAGGATTTTCACGGAGCAATCTCTCCACGTTACGAAATTGTTTTTGGGCTCGCCTCAAACCATCTGGAAAAACTTCCGTGTAGTAGGTACGAAACCATTTCAAGTCGGTGATTGTGCCGGGCAGATAAACCAGTTTCATATTGGCTGGTTATGATTTGGTAATGTCAACTTTTGGGTCAGGCTGCTCATTATCTGTTCCCCAATTATTCACCCAATCACTCATCTTTTCACTGGAAATAAAGTCTCCGGCATCGGTTTGACTGATGGCGGTCGCTATAGCCTCGCGTTTGGAACGCTGGGCATCCAGAAAGGTCTTGATGGCCTTGGCGGCCATATAGGAAGCCGAACGATCCGCCTGTTTGGCTTCGGCTTCCAGTCGGGTGCGAAGCTCAGGATCAAGGCGAAGGGAAAAGGGGGTGGAAGTAGCCATAGCGGTTGGTTTCATCTCGTTGTAGTTAAACTGACTACATTGTAGTGTACTTTGCGCTAAATGGCAACTTTTCCCCACCAGCAGTGTTTGCGCTCATTTGTGCTGATATTTATTTGTCCACATCCATAGCCGTCATACCGGCGCACGCCGGTATCCAGACCAAAGGGGCATTTCTTGTTTTATGTTTCGGTTACTGTCGATGTAATCTCACGGCAATCTAACCGCATGGTTACATCTCTGAGATTATCCGTTTGGCTTCCTCAAGTGTGTCTACCGTCGTCTGTTGAACTTGTACCTTGGTTCGGAGCGTTACGGGCCGTGTCAGATTTTGCGCATGCACCTCCACATGGAATGACCCGCCAGTCAGTTTATTCTTATCAGCATGCAGTTCCAAACTGAAAGCTTGCGCTGCGCTTTGGTGTCGCCACAGATCACACGTCAAAGCGCCATCGTCCACCGCTACATCGCTGGGCCACTCATCATAGTAGAAAGCTTCGGGATCATGGGTGGGTGGTCTGAGGTTGCGGATGGCGGCTAGAGCCCCATGGACTTGAGGTTCATGATTAAATATATCGCTTGGCGCGCTGTAAGGATTCAGATTCTTTTTAATATCCTGCTGTTGCTTAATCATTCGCCCTATACCTGAACTGTCATCCAGTAGACTCCTCATACCCGCCAACTGGCCAATATCCATGCCTTTAAGCCGTAGAGGCCCGGATGACGCAGTTTCGGGCGAGTGTTTGACAATCCTTGTAGGTTGCGGGGCTTGCGGCGGAGGCGGCAGTGACGGTGACGTTTTCGACGAGATCATCTCTTCCTGGACTTCGTCGCGCCGCTCGCTACCCTCTTTGCTGTAGCGCATAAAATAGATATCACCATCCGCGCGAAAGTTAACGCGAACCTGTTCTGCAGGTCGTGACCCAGAATTGGTCATGAAGTACTTAATGCCTTCGGTGTTTGTCGTTTCGCAAAACACCTTGTGGAGTTCAGATAACCGACCGCGACAACATTCGACCCATTCAGGATAAGCCGTTTCTTTGTATGCCTTAATTTCGCCTTCAGGCGGGGGCACATAGGACACGCTCTTACCAACAATTTTCAGTACTGAATCGCTGGCACGTTTTGTAAGTGTTGAGAAATCTGTCTGTATTGGAAAGCGGGACTTGAGATCATCAATAAGACGATCAATATCTTCAGTCGTTAATGCAGGCGCTGATTGGCAGGTCAAAGTGATCGGACCATTCGGGGTGTCATACCCGTCTAATTGAACCTCGATGTTAGGTTCTTGATTCCTATAGGCCGATAAATCCTGCTTTAGATCTTCAACTTCTTTTTCCGCAGCAGTTGGCGGATCATCTCGGAGCCAATGATCTTCAATCAACCGAAAAGGCAGACCCAAATCTTCAGCCGTTCCGGCTGGCCCGCTATCGTGAGTGAACAAACAAAAACTGCGCTTAAGATCGCCCTTTATCGCGCTTGACAGGAGCCCAATAAGACGGTCGTCATTCTTTGAAGTCGAGAGTTCCGTCTTGAGGTCTGGATCGAAACGCAAATTGTGTGCGCGCTGAAAAATAACGCGCGGCCCCGCCTCGCAAATGACAACACTTTGCTCGCCGGTCTTTAGCATATCGCGGACACGTCTGAATACTGCTAAAGCCCTTTTTCGAGTACGACCTGAGCCTTTTTTATGCTTATCAATTTCATCTAGGACCGGGCGCGTCACTAGTATGGTGATTGGATCAGCATTAAGTTCAGACCATGGTAATTCCTCAAGCTTCTTGCACTCGAAGAAGAGGTTCGTGTCCGCCAGCAACGTCAAAGCTTTGTCGGACATCGGCCCTCCATTTTGTATGTCAATTTAATGGGAAGAATGATTTATTTATCCATTGCCTAATGGATCTGGTTTCCCATGCGTATCACTGTCGATGATTTGCCCTTTTTGATTACAGCGCGGGAATTACGCTGAGATTACCATGACAGTACCCATAATCAAGAATAAATCCTATGCAAAACTAAGCAACCTGTGTTTACCTTGGGGTCGGAAGTTTTGTAAGGCTCATCCTATGGCGTTGATAAAGGTCACTGATACGATTGCGCTGCTGGATAGTGAGTTGCAGGAAAGTTTCGTGCGCTCGGGCGGCCCGGGTGGGCAAAACGTCAATAAGACGGCAAGTGCGGTGCAGCTTCGCTTTGATGTCGCCCACTCCCCCAATTTGCCCGAACGGGTGCGGACAAAAATTCTGAACTCAGGCGACAGCCGTTTAACAAAAGACGGTGTTTTGGTCATTTTTGCTGATCGTCACCGGACACAGGATCTGAATCGCAAAGATGCCCACGACCGGCTGCTTGCCATAATCCGCAAAGCCGCCCATGTGCCCAAAAGGCGGATCGCGACCCGGCCAACCTTGGGGTCAAAAAAGCGCCGGCTTGATAGCAAAACCAAACGCGGGGCGATTAAAAAAGGGCGGCGCGGCCCGATTGATATGGATTAGCGGGCGCTATTTTTTGCGTTTTCGTCTAATCAGTTTCTCCCCGCCGTCCTCCGCTGGTTTGCCTTTGGGCGCATGTCCGTATTCGTGCTCAGACTTGCCTTTGGATTGCGCGTTCTCTTTTTCTAGCCGGGCGGCAGCGCGGGCGAGTTTCTTTTTATGTGGTTTTTTCCCGCCCTTTTTGGGGGCAGCCGGTTTAAATTCAGGGGCGGTATCCTGGTTCATTTCTTCTTCAAAGCGATCGGGCCGTTTGCCGGATTTCTTTTTATAGGTGGATTTGTCCCGGGGCTTATATTGGGGCTTTGAATCTGCGGCGCTAAAATCGGGCGGGCCATCCAATTGGTGGGCGGTGATCGCCTTTTCAATTTTCCCCTCCGGTCCAATCTCTGTGATAAAATCGTCGACGGCCCCTTGGGCGATTTCAACAAAACTTTGCGCTTCGCTGATTTTAATGGCCCCTATGTCTTTCTTGTTTAGACCGCCTGATTTGCACAACATGGGTAGAATCCAGCGTGGCTCTGCTTTTTGCTTGCGTCCCAGATTAAGTGAGAACCAGACGCTGTTTTCAAAATCACTGCGGCCTCGCGACTTGCGCGGTCCGGCGCTTGCGCCTCTATCAGAACCGTGGCTGTCTTTTGGATTATAGCGCTCGGCCTTCATCAGCTCTTCGGGGGCCGTATGGGTGGCGCGGTATTGGCGGACAAAGGCCGTCGTAATTTGTTCAGGCGTATGGGCAGCCAGCAGTTTTTCGACAATTTCACGCTCGTTCGCAGCGGTCGGCTCACTGAGCGCAAGCTTTTCCAATAAACGCTCATCATCGCGGCCCAGCACTTCGTCGGCGGAGGGCGGGGCGGCCCATTCGGCTTTGATCCTGGCGGCACTGAACAGGCGCTCGACACGCTTGCGTCCGGCATGAGGGACAATAAGAACGCTCACCCCTTTGCGCCCGGCCCGGCCCGTCCGCCCGCTGCGGTGCAACAGCCCTTCGGCATTTTTGGGCATGGTGGCATGGATGACCAGTTCAAGGTCCGGTAAATCAAGACCGCGCGACGCCACATCTGTGGCAATACAGACTTTTGCGCGCCCATCACGCAAAGACTGCAAGGCATGACTACGCTCGTTCTGGCTTAGCTCACCCGACAGCGAGACCACGGATAAGCCGCGATTATTAAACCGGCTGGTCATGCGATTAACCGCGACACGGGTATCGCAAAAGACAATGGCGTTTTTGGCATCATAATAGCGCAAGACATTGATGATCGCGTTTTCCTGATCCGTCTTGGCGACGTTCAAGGCGCGGTATGCGATGTCCAGGTGTTGTTTGGCCTGCGCTACGGGGTTTATGCGCACAGCGTTTTTTTGATATTTTTTGGTCATGCCAATAATGGTTTTTGGCACGGTTGCCGAGAACATTAATGTCCGGCGATCTTCGGGCGCGGCGGTGAGGATTAACTCCAGCTCTTCGCGAAAGCCCATTTTCAGCATTTCATCGGCTTCATCCAGCACAATGGCCTTCAGCATGCGCATATCAAGGGATCCACGCTTGATATGATCGCACAGGCGCCCGGGTGTCCCCACCACGATATGCACACCGCGCCCCAGAACCTTGCGTTCATCGCGCATGTCCATGCCGCCAACACAGGTCGCAAGGCGGGCGCCAGTGTCCTTATACAGCCATTCAAGCTCGCGCTTGACCTGCAAGGCCAGTTCGCGTGTCGGGGCAATGACGACCGCCAAAGGTGCCTTTGTTGGCGCAAAGCTGTTGCTCTCACCCAGCAAGGTCGGGGCAAGGGCCAAACCAAAGGCAACGGTTTTTCCAGACCCGGTTTGCGCCGAAACCAACAGATCGACAACGTCCAGCCCCGGGGCCAGCACAGCCTCTTGAACCGGGGTCAGCACCGTATAGCCACGGGCCGTCAGCGTCGCCGCCAACGCCGGGCGCACATTTGGGAAATTTGTCATTGGTATCCTTTGGGGACATTGTTGCTGAAAAACAACTGAAATCTGAAAATTCTTCCCCCCAGTAAACTACAATGCCCGTTTACGCCATTCGGCTAGTGCTGAGTCTCTGTGTTTTTTAAAAGTAACCCTGTAAATTCCCTGATAATCAGCAAGATCAGTGTGAGGCGCGGTCCATGGAAGCGGCACACACCACCACTCCTTCTTGTGCCCCCGTTCCCGACCTTCGCTGGGGGCGGACTTGCCTGCACCTTTCGTGCCGATAGCGCTTGCCAGTTGAGCCTCTCGCGGCTAGCGTGCCGGACCTTCGCGGAGAGGTGCCAGAGTGGTCGAATGGGGCGGTCTCGAAAACCGCTGAGCGTGCGAACGTTCCCAGGGTTCGAATCCCTGTCTCTCCGCCACTACACTTTGTTTTTATTGATATGTTTTTCTCATTCATGGATCGTTACCATAATAGAACCCAAAAACGATTTTTCTGCATACCGGGAAAATACCCGCTTTAGCACTGCAAACGCCATTATTTCACCCAAATGAGAAACCTGAGCCAGCACGCAAGGCCGCTGCATTTACCGATCAAGGCGTTTGCGGTAATGTGCGCATTGGGAAAAGGCGGAGGTGCGGAAAATGTTGCGAATAGTGGGCAGCGCTCTCGCTTTGCTGGTTATGGGCATCAGTTCAAATGCAGCAATTGCGCAAAATTGCTGTAAAGACCCGCTCGACGGTGTAGCAAGTTTAGTATCCTAATTTAGGGTTCAAACCCTCCGCCTTGAGGCGGAAGAGGCTTCAGCCGTTCTGTGTCATAGTCTTTCTCCTTAAAATGAACATCGGCAGAGCCGGTATATGTTCATTTTAAGGAGAAAGACTATGAGTTACCGGACAGGCAGTCACACCGTTTTTCATCATCGCTATCATATTATCTGGGTTCCCAAAT
>NVVV01000059.1 GCA_002733495.1 Robiginitomaculum sp. | reverse complement strand
TCTGTAATTAGGTCTTTGCTGACTCAAACACAGACACAACGCTCTGCTAATGCTGGTGA
Source organism: Robiginitomaculum sp. (assembly GCA_002733495.1). Taxonomy (GTDB): domain Bacteria; phylum Pseudomonadota; class Alphaproteobacteria; order Caulobacterales; family Maricaulaceae; genus Robiginitomaculum_B. The sequence continues at coordinate 7,864 of NVVV01000059.1, read as the reverse complement.
CGCAATATTTGAATTTGTATCAAATGATTTTGGTACGATTTTATCTATGGATTTATTATCTGGTGACGTTGGCATTGGTTCCAATGCCCCAAGCGAGAAGCTCCACGTCGCCGGAACCGCACTCGCCTATAATGTGGTGCGCTGGATCACCAAGTCGGCGGCTTACACAGCGAGCGCGGGTGATGGTATCTTCGCTAACACCACCACAGCAGCTTTCACCGTGACTCTACCAACAGGGGCTCTTGGTCAAGTAATTGAGGTCAAAGACAACGGCAATAATTTTGCCACGAACAACCTCACCGTTGGCAGCTTTGTGCTCGCGACAAATGGTGAATACGCGAAGTTCGTGCATAACGGCACAGCGTGGATGAGGTTATGACCGCGCCGCCTGAATTGTTCGGCAATCAACGCAAACCCGCCATTGGCTTCCTTATTGGGTGCTCTTTTTCTGCCCTGATCTGGCTGGGGCTGTTTCTGTTAATTTATGGTTGCGCGGCAACGGGTGCGCAATCTAATCCGCCGGATTGTCTGTTTGTTGGCTCGCGAACCGTGACGATGACCTTTGTTGCGCCTGGGGATTTAAAACAAGCCTGTGCGCGTCTGGGCGCGGTGGTCGATCCACCGCTGCAAATTCGGGGTTGTGCGTACGAGAACAGCATATTCTTGCCAAGGCCGGGCAAGATAGGCGCGCAAACCTCGGTGGTGGCCCAGACCCTGTGGCACGAAGTGGGGCACGTGTTTGGTGACGGCACCACGCCTCTGCGCCGTGCCCTGCCGCCCGCCGTCTGGGATGCGCGCCACCAGCCGTCGGGCCAGATCCCCGGGTGTACATGATGACTGAAAATTTTGGAGAAATTTGATGCACGTCCTTATCATTCCCTTCGCCGCCACCATCCATCGCGTTCGTGGTACCCGTGCCCGTTGGTTGGCGTATCTTTTGCCCGTGATCATTGCTGGTCTTGGGTTTGTTGGCCGCGCGCCTTTGGTTCCGGTGCTGGCCTTTGCTGTGGCCTATGCATTCCGGTGGAACCTACCCCACGGGCCATACTTCACGCTTGGCAAGGGGCCAGCCAATAATCGTGCTGGCCCTGCTCTGTTTGACTGGATCAAGCAAGCTTTTCCCAATGATTATTGGGGCAGTATTGCTGTCCTTTTGATAATGGATATTCCGTTTCTGGCCGCAGGGATCATCGCCGGGCGCCCGCTGGCCGGGCTGCTCACCATGCTCGGCAGCACGGGGACATACGTTTTCTGGTTCACCCTGCCCCTGCATGATCGTGGCATTGACCCGACACGATACGCGGAATGGACCGGCGGCGCGATTTATGGCGCGTTCTTTCTCTCGCTGATGGGGCTTTGGTGATGGTGTCGCAAAACACAGGGGCCATTCGCTTTGTCCAGATTGCCGGGCTGATCCTGCCCAGCCTGTTGGCGATTATCGCTGTGAGCTTGGCCATGGGGGCGCAAAAGGCGCGCCTTGAGGTGGTTGAGGCCGTCATGCCCGCCAACGCAGAGACGCGCGAGCGGGTGATAGTCCTTGAGCAACAACTCCAGCAAGTGATCGCCACTGGAGAGCGCATTGAGCGCAATGGTGATCGGATTGAAAAGAAGCTTGATCGTCTGATCGAGCGCGGAAAATAAGGAAAATATGATGAAAAAATTTTTCAAAAACCCGTCACCCTGGGGCGTTTTGGCGCTTGTCGTGGTGTCGGTTGTCACCTTGTCGATCTCAGGTGGCATGGCGGAAAGTGCGGCGGCAACGCTTACTACACTTTTGGCCGCCGTGATCTTTTATTTTGCGGCGGTCCGCGCGGCGATGTGGATGACGTTTTTATCTCAAAACAAACTTATGGAGAGAATACATGACGATCCGAAGCTCGTTACTCAGATTATCTGCACTATCATGTTTAGCCTTGCTGTTGTTTTCCACGGCGTCTTTGGCTGATGATCGGTTCGAAAACTGCCGACAATACGAGCCGGAGATCGCGGCGGCGACCAGAAGGCATTGGGGCGGTTACAACCACCCCGAGGCGTTAGAGGCGCAGCTTTATCAGGAAAGCCTGTGTGATCCGTTTGCTATTAGCCCAGTTGGTGCCAAAGGCATCGCGCAATTTATGCCGGCAACATGGGCGGAGCAATCTGCGCGCCTGGGTATACGGGGCAAAACGCCATTTGATAAAGCCGCAATCCGCGCCAGCGCGGCCTATACTGCGCGGCTTTGGCGCATTTGGCGATCAGAACGCCCGCAGGATGAGCGCTGGCGGCTAGGTCTGGCCAGTTATAACGCCGGGGCAGGGAATATCATCAAGGCTCAGCGTGCGTGCTCTGGGGAGCGTGACTGGGGCGATATAAGCCCCTGCCTTCCCCAGATCACGGGCGATCGAAACGCGCATGAGACCACGACCTACGTCGCGGCTATTGACCGCTGGCGTGGTGAGCTGGAATCTGAACCTCTCCAGGATGATAATTTCTGGCCGTTTTGGTAACGGAAGTGATCGCCATGCTGGGCCTTGTCCCCTTTATCAAAATGAATATTTTGCGGTTCTTCATCATGATTAGCCTTGCGCTTGCTGGCTTTGTTGCTTTGCAGACCTGGAAGCTTGATCGCGCCCACAAAAAAATCACAAAGCAGAAAATAGATATTGCTGAATTTAAACGCACTGCCAAAAACAAGGGGGCCGCAATCACCTCTCTACAGGGCACACAGGCCCGCAGGGACACCAGTAAAGGAAATCTTGATGATGCGCTCAATCAACTTCGGTCCGCGCCTGAGACCAGCTCTGCTGGCCCTGCTATCCATATGGCTCTTGGCATCTTGCGAGACAATCCGTCCTCGCGCCCCGACGATAATCATTCCGGCCCAATCCCTGACGTGCAAAGCAAAGCCGAAAGTGCCCGCCGCGACGCCCGCGCCGACTGATATTGATATTGCAATATACATGCTAAAAGCGGATTATGCCGGGGAGGATTGCCGGGCACAGTTGAGCGAAGTTGGAGCGCTGTTGCGCGTGCAGGGTGCGGAGATTGTTGATTAGTTTCGTTTCATAAGACTTTTCGACACAATAATGACAGTAAACCACACAAAATTGACACAAATATTTATCTAAGTTGTTGTAATCGTTAGTCTCTAATCTGACTTTTAATCAGTAGGTCTCCGGTTCGAACCCGGACGGGCTCACCAAATTTTTCAATGACTTAATCACAACAACGATACCACCTCCACCAGAATAGCAACCACCTTATGGGGTATTTTACGGAGTTCCTTGGTAAGGATGCTCGCATATACATAGCCATGCACTTTGCTATTACCCAGGCATATAAACACGCCTAATATCCTGTTTATAGGGCGTTATTTTACTTATTGCATGATTTGCATTATGGTATGAGCATGTGAGCATGACCGCTAGCGCTTTCGTATTTATGTGATGGTGGGGAGCAAGTTAGGGAAACTCTGAACAACGTGCTGATTTCTGCTAAGCTGCGGTTTGCTTCCATTGGAGGCTGAGACGTTGAAGCAGCAGAGTTTTTCGTCGCTTGAATATGCGCATAGGAAGAAGCGGAGCAAGCGCGAGGTTTTTCTTGGCGAGATGGAAGTGGTGGTGCCCTGGGCGCGGCTTGAGGCTCTGATTTCGCCGCATTACACCCGGCCGCGCAAGGGCCGTCCGCAAATGGCGCTTGCCGTGATGCTCAGGATTTATTTCCTTCAGCAGTGGTATGGGCTGTCGGACCCAGGTGCGGAGGAGTCGCTGTATGACATCTATTCGATGCGTGATTTTGCCGGTCTTGATCTGGCGCAGGACGCCATCCCGGACGAGACCATGATCCTGAATTTCCGTCATCTCCTGGAGAAGCATGACCTCACCAAGGCTCTGTTTGCCGAAGTCACCGCCTTGCTTCAGGACCGCGCGTTGTTGCTACGCGGCGGCACTATCATGGATGCGACGCTGATTGCTGCTTCGCCCTCGCCCAAGAATGCAAAGGGCCGGCGCGACCCGGATATGAGCCAGTCCAAGAAGGGCAATCAGTGGTATTTTGGCATGAAGGCCCATGTTGGGGTGGATGCCAAAAGCGGTCTGGTTCACACGGTAAAAACCACCACGGGCAAGGTCCATGACGCCAAGCTGACCGGGGATTTGATCCGCGAAGATGACCGGGTTGTGTTCGGCGACAAGGGTTATGTGAGCGACAAGCGTAGGCGGGCGGCGCGGGCCAAAGGCATCCTCTGGGCGGTGAAGGACAAGCGCAAACGCGGCCACGCTCTGTCGGCATCGCAACAGAAACGCAACAAGCGACATGGCTGGGTCCGGGCCAAGGTCGAGTATGTGTTCCGGGTGATCAAATGCCCGTTCGGCTATCGCAAGGTGCGCTATCGCGGCTTGGCGAAGAATGAAGCACAGATGTTCACCCTGACGGCGCTGGCCAACCTCTACCTCGCGCGAAAACGATTGCGGGCGGAGTCTGTCTAAAATCGGAAAACACCCCCGTAAAACAAGCCATGCCACTACCAAATACCCCTGAGCCCGGCCCATTCCGCCACCCAAACAAAATATCGACCAACACCGGCATCGCAAATAATGCTTCACACCCAAACCATGCCCTTGTTCAGAGCCCCTAAGGGGCATAGGTTCCATGTGGAGGTACAAAACCTAATTAAATCACTCAATGATCCTGAGCACCGTGACGAATCGGCAAGCTTGATACGGGAATTGATTAAGAAAATTGTCCTTAGCCCCAATGAGGACAAGAGCGCTCTCGTGATTGATCTGCAAGGAAGCCTAGCGGGTATCCTGCTGGCAGCAGGTCCAAAGTTGCGTGAGCATGAAACCAAACCCTCTGAAAATCTTGATTTTACAAGGCGTTCAGAACTTAAGCAGGTTCAGTTGGTTGCGGGGGTAGGATTTGAACCTACGACCTTCAGGTTATGAGCCTGACGAGCTACCGGGCTGCTCCACCCCGCGTTAAACCGTATCACGCCCTGCATCCCTATACGGTCAGAGCGAGCGGTGGTTGTAGCGCTTTTTTGCCTGATGTGAAGACCTATTCTGCGCTTTTACGCAACTTTGTGCATGGCCTGCCCCCTTGGCGTTATTCTATCTTGTCTGAGCGCACTTTGTGCTTTTGCTTATCCTCTTCTTTTCGATTGCGCAGCCCCATCACCCCCGTGCCCATAGCCAGGCAGCCAAAGGTGAGCGCAAAAAAATAATCAGCAGGCCAAGGGCGATAACGCGGTCGGAAGACGCCCATATCATCGAGCACAGCCCGCCTATATCAAGCCATAACAGCCCCACAAGCACCCCTTCGCCGGCAACAAGCCCCACGATAAGGTGCCCGTAAAAAACTGGATCAGTTCTTTATTCTGACGGCGATAGCGTTCGTTCCTGTCCATAGCGTTTTATTCAGCTTGGCTGGCCCTGTGAACAACGGTCCAATCCGCGCAGTGTATGGAGTTACGGACTAGTGCCCGTCCCCATACCAGTCTTCTTTGATTGTTTTTGATGCAAAATAATACAAAACAGCCGCCAGCACATAAACCCAGACCACAATGGATAAAGCTATTTGCAAGGCTTCACCGGCATTGCTGCCATCGGGCACAGTGAAATAGGTCGACAACCCGCCGGTCAGTGTCGGGCCAATGCCCAGGCCAATAATATTGATGATGAACAAACTAATGGATGAGGAAAAGGCACGCATATTTGGCGGCACCAGGTTTTGGATAGTGCCAAAAACCGGAGCCAGCCAGATGCCACTGCAAATCGCCGGAATGACCCAGATCGCCATCAAAATCCAGGGGTTGTGCATTTGCAAAGCCACAAAAAACATAGGCGCCATTAGCGCGCTGGAGAACATCGGCACCAGCGCATACCATTTCAAATTCCGTTGTCCCAGCTTGTCGCTAAGCCAGCCGCCAAAATATGTACCAATGGCCATGGGGACAATCCCCACAAGTCCAAATTTAAGGCCCACTTCGGAATACCCCATGTGAAAGCTGCGGATGAAATGCGGCACCATCCATGTGGACACCGCATAACCACCAAGCGAGGTAAATGACGCGCCAAGGCTAAATATCCAGAATGTGGGTTTGGACCAGAGCGTTTTAAGCACAGTACCAAAGGGCAGTGGCTCAGTGGCCGTCGCGTCAAAATTGCCGCGTTTAGGTTCTTTGATGATGATTTTAGCCAAAACAGCGACCAACAGACCGGGCAGACCGACAACAAAGAAGGCCTGACGCCACCCCATATTTTCAACAACCCAACCACCGCCCATCAGGCCCAGAAGGCTGCCAATTGGAATGCCAAGGGAATAGATGGCAATGGCGCGGGTGCGCTGTTTGGAATCAAAATAATCCGACATCAGCGAATGCGCCGGTGGTGTACAACCGGCCTCACCAAAACCAACGCCAAGGCGGGCAAAAAACATTTGCCAGAAATTCATTGCCAGACCAGAGGCCGCCGTAAAAAGGCTCCAGATCGCTAGGGAAATACTGATAATACTAACCCGGTTAAAGCGATCCGCTGCCCAGGCAATTGGCAAGCCAACTGCGGTATAAAAAACCGCAAAAGCCAGCCCGCTTAGCAGGCCGATCTGTAAATCGCTAAAGCCAAGTTCGTGGCGAATCGGTTCCTGCAATACACTGAAAATCAGCCGGTCTATAAAATTGAATGTATAGATCACAAACAAAGAGCCAAGCACGATGTTGCGATATAATCCCGGCTGTTTTTCCGCTACGCTTGAAATACTCATAAATTCACCCCGGCGCCGCGCGCTTTGTTTTTTTGATGCGCCTTTATCCCTGCTATTTCCCGCTGGGCAAAGCAAAATCTGCACGACCTGTGATTGCGTCCCCCTTATCAAACTTCAAAACCTCTATTATGCTTGACCTATGACACTGCATGAAAAAATCATTTTAATTACCGGGGCCTCACGAGGCCTTGGGGCCGCCATTGCCACCAAATGCGCAAAAGGCGGTGCGAAACTCATTGTGCATTACGGTGCCAATGCGGACGCAGCGCATGCGCTGCAGAAGAAACTGGACGATGCGGTTCTTGGCTGCATTGGCGAAGATTTGCGCAAAGAGGGCGCTGGCGAGCGCCTATGGGCCGCCGCCACAAAACTGGCCGGGCCGATCCATGCGCTGGTCAATAATGCCGGCATTAACCCGGCAAGCTCGCTTAACGGTGAGATCACCTCGTGGCGGCAATCCTGGGCTGATAATCTGGCCGTCAATCTTATTGCCCCGGCTGAGCTTAGCCGTTGTGCGGTGGCTGATTTTCGTAATCAAGGCGGCGGAACTATTGTCAACATTGCTTCGCGGGCCGGCATTCGCGGCGATGATATTCATCACGATGCCTATGCGGCGGCCAAAGGGGGCATTTTGGCCCATACACGCACGCTGGCGCGGGCTTTGGCCGGGGATAATATCCTTTGCTATGCCATCGCGCCCGGCTGGATTAACACCGATATGGCCCCAAAAGGTGGTGAAAAATTGAAACTGGCGCTCTCTGAAATTCCATTAGGCCACATGGCCGAACCCGAAGAAATCGCGGCCCTGACGGCCTTCCTGCTTTCTGGTGCCTGCCCTTCAGCCACCGGCGCGACCTTTGATGTGAACGGCGCATCTCACGTGCGCTAGGGGCAGAGTAGCTTTATACCCATCCCTTATTGAGTGCAAATAAACAGATTAAATTCCTAAACCGTAGAGTCACCAAGGACGATTAGGGCTATTTGGGGATCACTTCTAAACAGGTTTAAGATACACAAAGCTCTCAGAGTCTGACTCGAAAGTTTATGTTTGATTACAGAGCCTTGCGATACGCCTGATGAGGATACGGATATGGGCGATGAGTATCCATGCGGTAGAGCTTTC
>NVVV01000015.1 GCA_002733495.1 Robiginitomaculum sp. | reverse complement strand
CCACCACCGCCTCCTCCACCACCGGCGCCTGTGTGTGAAAACGTGGCTTTCACGGTGTATTTCGAATGGGACAAGTCAGATCTTACCGCTGCGGCGCATGACCTGATTGCCTCGGCAGCCAACAAGGCACAGCGTTGCACGATTACGTTGGCGACCGTCACCGGTTACACCGACAAATCCGGCTCAAAACGCTATAATGTTGGTCTTTCCAAACGTCGGGCAGAAATTGTCCGTGGCGAACTGGTCAGTCGCGGCGTTAATGGTGGTTTGATCACCATCGACTATAAGGGTGAAAGCGACCCGGCTGTGCAAACCCCTGATGGTGCACGTGAGCCGCTTAACCGTCGCTCTGCGGTGTTTATCCAGGTACGTTAAGTCTTAGGCGTACAAAGAACACAGAAAACGGCCCGGCAAATGTCGGGCCGTTTTTTTTATTTCGCCCTAATATATTCCACCTTTGCCTCCACTGGCAAAACGCGCTTTCCAAATGCGCAAAACAGGTGCAAATTGCCAGACAGATCCCATGGTCTGCCATAGCGATCGAAAGCATAATAACATTCGGAGAACCGCCATGAGCAAGCAAGACAAGCCCTATCGCAAACGCAAAATCGGCAATCACGCGCTACAGCCAGAATCACTGGTCATGAGCTATGGCTATGATCCGCACCTATCGGAAGGCGCAATCAAGCCACCAATTTTTCAAACCTCTACCTTTGCCTTTCAATCCGCCGAACATGGGGCAGCCTACTTCCGTCTGGCACGGGGCAAGGCCGAGCCCGGTGATATCGAAGATCCGGGTCTGGCGTATACACGGATCAACAACCCCAATCTGGAAGTTCTGGAAGATCGTCYGACCCTTTATGATGGTGCCGAAGATGCGCTGGCCTTTGCCAGTGGCATGGGTGCCATCACCACGGCCCTGATGGCCTATGCGGCGCCTGGCAAGGTGTTTGTCTATTCCAGCCCACTTTACGGGCCGACAGAAATGTTCCTGCAGGATTTCTTACCGCGTTTTGGCATAAAAAGCATCTCCTTCATGGCCGATGCCGATGATGATGAAGTGCGCGCAGCCTTTAAAAAGGCCGCCGATATGGGCGAAGTGGTCTGTGTCTATACCGAAACCCCGGCCAACCCCACCATTGCGCTGGTGGATCTGGATTTATGCGTCACCCTGGCCAATGAAATTGGTAAAAAACAGGGCAGCCGCCCGGTGGTCATGGTTGATAACACCCTGCTTGGTCCCATTGGCCAAACGCCGATAATCACCAATGGAGTGGATTTGCTGCTCTACTCGCTGACCAAATATATTGGTGGACATTCGGACCTGATCGCCGGGGCCGCCATTGGCTCGTCCGAGGTCATCGCCCGGGTGCGTTCTGTGCGCACAGTGTTTGGGGCGGTGCCTGATCCGCACACCTGCTGGTTATTGATGCGTTCGCTGGAAACGGTGAAGTTACGTATGAACGCCGCCGCCGATAATGCCAAAATTTGTGCAGACTTTTTGCGCGATCATCCCAAGGTGGATAAAGTGCGCTATCTGGGTCATCTGGAGCATGATCCAGTTAAAAAAGAACGCTTTTCCCGCTTGGGACAATCCCCAGGTTCCACTTTTTCGTTCGATCTCAAAGGTGGTCAGGATGCAGCTTTTAAGATGCTCAACGCCCTGCAAATGATCAAGCTGGCCGTCAGCCTTGGCGGCACGGAAAGCCTGATGTGTCATCCTGGCTCGACCACCCATTCCGGCGTGCCTTTGGCCACCCGCGAGGCCCAGGGCTATACCTCGGGTCTGGTGCGCTTTTCGGTTGGGATTGAAAGCCCCGATGATTTACTGGTGGATCTGGAGCAGGCCCTTGGCGCCATTTAATCCATGAGTGTAACCGCCATCACTCTTGGCCCTGAGGAACAGGCCATCGTGCAAGCCATCGGCATGCGCGAGGCCTCTATGATTGCGCGTGTAAAGGCGTGGTCCCAGGTTAATTCAGGCAGCCTACATCGCGAAGGGCTGGATCGCCAACGCGCTCTACTGGCCGAGGCCTTTTCGGATCTTGGTGGTGATTTACAGGAGACCGCGCTTTTGCCGGTGAGCGTGGTGACCGCGGATGGCCAGCAAAGCACACGCGAATTTGCCCCGGCTCTGGTTTTGCGCCAGCGCCCCAAGGCCCCCATACAGGTCGTGCTGACCGGACATTATGATACGGTTTTTGGCACTAATCATGCGTTTCAGAACTGGCAGATGCTGGATGATGACACCATAAACGGTCCCGGCACCGCCGATATGAAAGGCGGCCTGCTGGTCATGCTGGAGGCGCTAAGGGCGCTGGAGCAAAGCCCCCACAAAGATAATCTTGGCTATACAGTGTTGATCAGTCCAGATGAGGAGATCGGCTCGCCGGCCTCGGCGCCTTTACTGGCAAAGTTTGGGGCCATGGCGGATCTGGGGATGACGTACGAGCCGGCTTTGGCAGATGGATCGCTATCGGGGGCGCGTAAGGGTTCTGGTAATTTTGCGCTGATCATCCGGGGCAAGGCTGCCCATGCGGGGCGCGAGCACCATCTGGGCCGCAATGCCCTGGTGGCGGCCGCAAGCGCGGTGCAGGCCCTTGCCGACCTTACCGGACAACGCGAAGGTCTGACCATAAATCCAGCTAAAATCGAAGGTGGCGGCCCCAGTAATATTGTCCCCGATTTGGCCATTATTCGTTTTAATGTTCGTCTTGGTTTGCCCGAAGACGCTAAATGGGCAATGGGTCAATTTGAACGCATCGCCAAAGAAGTGAACGCGCTGGACGGCATCGCCGCCGAACTGACCGGCGGCTTCACCCGCCCCCCCAAACCCATGGCCCCGCCCAATGCCCGCCTGTTCGAGATGACACGCGCCGCCGGGGCCGCCCTTGGCCTTGAAATACGCTGGCGGGATACTGGCGGGGTCTGCGAAGGCAATAATTTGTGGGCCGCCGGTTGCCCCAATGTGGATACGTTGGGCGTGCGCGGCGGCAGCATCCATTCGGCTCAGGAATTCGCCATCCTTTCCAGCCTGGTGGAGCGCGCCCGCCTCAGCGCAGTGTTATTGCTGAAATTTGCCTCTGGCGAATTTGATGCCAAATCGCTTAAAAACCTTACTTCATAACCCTAAACTGGATTTGCCCATGTATCTTGTCCGCCCAATCGAAGAGAAAGATTTTGATGCCTTCCAGGCACTGGCTGAACTGTCCGGCCCCGGCTTTACCAGCCTGCCGGATGATCCGGCATTGCTGAAAGGCCGTGTGGATTTATCTCTGGATAGCTTCAAGGCAACGATCAGCGCGCCTGGCGAAGAAGGCTATTTGCTGGTGCTGGAAGAGATGGAAACCGGCCAGGTGGTGGGCACATCGGCGGTTAAGGTTGGTGTCGGGGTCAGCAAACCGTTTTTCAACTTTCGCATGTTCAGCATTGCCCAGGTGTCCGTTGCCGCCGAGCGTCGCTTTGACATGGATGTGATGATTTTGGTCAATGAATATAATGGCAGTACCGAAGTGGGGACATTGTTTGTACATCCCAATGCACGCGGTGGCGGCACAGGCGGCCTGATCGCCCAGGCGCGCTATTTACTAATGGCGGCCCAGCCGGAACGCTTTGGTCGCACCATTATTGCTGAATTGCGCGGCGTGGTGGACGATCAGGGCTATTCGCCTTTCTGGGAAAACCTGACCAGCAAGTTTTTCCATATGGATTTTACCAAGGCGGATTTTCTTTCCGGCACCACGGACAAGCAATTCATTTTGGACCTGATGCCCAAATATCCGATTTATGTGGACCTGTTGACCGATGACGCCCGCGAGGTGATTGGCAAAGTTCATACCGAAGGTGGCGGGGCCAAATTATTGCTGGAACGCGAAGGCTTTTCCTTTGATCGCATTATTGATATTTTTGATGGGGGGCCTTTGGTTTCTGCGCCCAGGGACAGCTTGCGAACTTTACGCCAAAGCCGCCTGATGACGATCAGGGTTGGGGCCAAGGGCACTCAGCGTGTGCGCCTTTCCAATGACTGCATTAAAGGCTTTCGGGCTTGCGGTGCCGAGGTGGAAATGGATGGCGATACACTGATTGCCGAAGCCAGTATTTTAGAGGCCTTACAGGTCAAGGAGGGCGATCTCGTGCGGGTCGTGGATCACACATGAGTTGGCAGACAGGAAATTATATTGACGGTCAATGGGAGGCCGGTGCCGGCGCGGCTTTGGTTTCACATAACCCGTCGGATGGATCGGTTCTGTGGCAGGGATCAAGCGCCAATGCCGATCAGGTCAATGCGGCCTATGGCGCAGCACGGGCTGCCTTTATCCCCTGGAGCCGCCAAAGCCCATCGGCACGCGCCAATATTGCGCTCCAGTACAAAACTCTTCTGGAATCGCACAAGGAAGAAATGGCGATATTGATTGCCAAAGAGACCGGCAAGGTGCTGTGGGAAACTCGCGGCGAGGTTGGGGCCATGATCGGCAAGGTTGGCATTTCCATCGATTCCTATCACGCTCGCACCGGCGAAACGATTAGCGATGCAGCCTTTGGCCAGGTACAATTACGCCATTGCCCTCATGGGGTTATGGCAGTGTTGGGGCCATATAATTTCCCGGGCCATTTGCCGAACGGCCATATTGTGCCGGCGCTTCTGGCTGGGGATTGTGTGGTGTTTAAACCCAGCGAGCTGACCCCCGCCGTGGGCGCGTTTATGATGCATTTATGGGCCGAAGCGGGCCTGCCATCCGGGGTTCTGAATGTAGTACAGGGGGCACGGGACACCGGGGCAGCCTTGTTAGACAACCCAGAGCTAAATGGCGTGCTTTTCACCGGCTCTGCGGCTACGGGCACGTTTATTCACCAAAAGTTTGCCGGACACCCGGAAATTATTCTGGCGCTGGAAATGGGGGGCAATAACCCGTTGATCGTCTGGGATACCAAAGACGTTAGTGCCGCTGCCAATCTGGCGATCCATTCCGCCTACGCCACCACCGGACAGAGGTGCAGCTGTGCCCGGCGTTTGTTTGTGCATAAAGGGGTAAAAGGCGATGCCATCATCGATGCCATAGCCACCGGGATTGACGCTATGCGCTTTGGCCCCTGGGATGGCGTACCGGAACCCTTTGCCGGACCGCTGATTTCCCAAGGGGCAGCCAATATGGTGCTTTCTGCACAAGCCACCCACATCCGTAATGGTGCTACCGCCATTCGCGAAGCCAAAATGCTGGACTGGTCGGCCAATGCGGTTAGCCCGTCATTGCTGGATATGGGCAACAGCACTGCCGAAGACGAAGAGGTATTTGGGCCGCTTTTGCAGGTTTATCGCGTGGACAGCTTTGAAGAGGCCATTAGGCGCGCCAATGCCACCAAATACGGCCTCTCCGCCGGCCTGATCAGCGATGATCGCGCCCTGTGGGATACCTTCGTGCGCGATATTCGCGCCGGTATTGTGAATTACAATCGCCCGACCACCGGCGCTGCCAGCACCATGCCCTTTGGCGGGCCGGGCTTAAGCGGCAATTTCCGCCCCGGGGCCTGGTATGCGGCCGACTATTGCGCCTGGCCCATGGCCAGCCAGATCGCCGATACGCCCACCGCCATGGCTGCGCCGGGGCTAGGCTGATCATGGCCGCTATGGAGGCCAATTATGACGGTCTGGTGGGACTGACTCACAATTATGGCGGCCTCTCGGCGGGCAATCTGGCCAGCGCCCATAATGTCGGCCAGATCTCGCGCCCCCGAGAAGGGGCATTGCAAGGCCTGTCCAAAATGAAACGCCTGTATGATGCGGGTCTGGTGCAGGGTATATTACCGCCGCATGAGCGCCCGTTTTTACCGTTATTGCACGAGGCTGGGTTCGCCGGCAGCGATGCACAAATCATTGAAAATGCGGCCAGACACGCCCCCGCACTGTTGCAGGCAGTATCCTCGTCTGCTTTCATGTGGGCCGCCAATGCCGCCACCATCAGCCCATCTGCCGATACCAGTGATGGTCGTTTGCATGCCAGCACCGCCAATCTGGTGACCATGTTGCACCGCTCGATTGAGGGACCGCAAACAGAGCGCTCCTTACACGCTGCCTTTCCTGATGATAATCATTTTTGTATCCATGCCCCCCTGCCCATGCAGGAATCCTTTGGTGATGAGGGGGCCGCCAATCATGTGCGCCTCTGTGCCGATCATGGTGACCCGGGGGTGGAAATTTTTGTTCATGGCCGCCTGGCGGGCTTTGCACCGGGGTTGAAATTTCCGGCCCGCCAAACCCTACAGGCCAATCAGGCGCTGGCCCGTCGCCATGGCCTGAACATGGACCGCGTGGTCTTTGCCGCGCAGGCGCAAAGCACCATCGAGGCCGGGGCCTTTCACAATGATGTGGTGTGCGTTGGGGCTAAAACCTGTTTATTTTTTCATGAATATGCCTTTGCAGATACCACCCAGACCCTGGAGGCGATCAGGCGCGCCGCCGATAGATTATTCGAGCCGCAATTTGTGCAGGTGAACCAGGACGAAGTGCCATTGCGCGATGCCATCACCTCTTATCTTTTTAATTCCATGCTGGTGGAAATTCCCGGCGAAGAGCGCCTGGTGCTGATTGCCCCTGCCGAATGCCGAAAAACCCCATCGGTGGCGCAATATTGCGATAAACTGGTCGCGGGCAATGGCCCCATAGGCCGGGTTGAATTTGTGGATGTGCGCCAATCCATGCGCAATGGCGGAGGCCCGGCCTGTCTGCGCCTGCGTGTAGTGCTGAGCGATGCCGAGCGCGCCGCCGCCAATCCGGACATGCTGATGAGTGAAACGCTTTACGCCAAACTGACTGACTGGGTTAGGCGCCATTACCGCGAACAATTGGCGCCGGCCGATCTGGTTGACCCCAGCCTGCTGGCTGAAGGGCGCAGGGCATTGGACGAGTTGACAACAATACTCAGTCTGGGGTCGGACTTTTATCCGTTCCAGAGAGCCTAAACCGGCTTGGTGCCGCGTTTTCGCCCCCCTGCCCGGCCATATTCCTGAGTGCCACGGGTATAGACACGGTCCGATTCGATGGCTGCCGTGGCGGTATAATCAAAACACGGGTTCAGGCGCTCATAAAGCGGCGCAAAATCGGCTTCCACTGTGGCTCGGAATAATTCATSAMAGMTNNCANYGWCGANNTMAGNNKGTKGNNRGYCATCANTGWGNRWMAKCYKYRCGCATCACCCGTTCCAGATCGAAATGAATGCGGTTGGGGGAGCGGGCCTCAAGAGAATAAACAGATTCGTCATGAGACGAGACAATTCCCGCCCCGTAAATGCGCATGCCCTTGGGGGTGTTGATCAGCCCGAATTCCACCGTGTACCAGTAAAGCGAGGCCAGAGCCTTGAGCCGGTCAAACCCGCGCGCCCGCAAGCCGCCTTTACCATAGGCCTCCATATAATCGGCAAACACCGGGTCAGTGAGCATGGGCACATGGCCAAAGACATCGTGAAATACATCCGGTTCCTGAATATAATCCAGCTGGTTACGCTCGCGGATAAAGTTCCCGGCGGGAAAACGCCGATTGGCCAAATGCTCGAAAAACACGTCATCGGGCACCAGGCAAGGCACCGCCACCACGCTCCACCCGGTCATCGTGTTCAATTCCTTGTTGATTTTTGCAAAATCGGGTATACCACCCCGGCCCAGATCCAGGGCCGCAATTCCTTTCATAAAGGCATCACAGGCCCGCCCCGGCAGGCATTCCATCTGGCGTTTATAGAGAATGTCCCAGGTGCCATGTTGATCAGTGGTATAGTGGGTCCAGCCCTGATCGATGGTGAAGTCATCGCGCACATTTCCCGTGCGCGGATCCGCATAGATATTGGCGGGGTCCATTTGGCATCTCCTTCTTCGTTTTCGCAGGTTTTTTGCCAACACTATACCCTGTTTTTTCTTCATGTAGATGTGCAAATGCGCACAGGGTAGGTTTGGTAACGGTCTATACGGTTTGGCTTTACTCTTTTGAACGTTATACTATGCGCCGAACAGGTGGGCCAAGGCCATCATCTTAAATGCATTATGGGGCACAAGGGCAAACATTATATGTGCTCGAGGGAAAAACATTATGGCGGACGGCAAAATGCCGTCTTCTGCGAGCAAGGGAAGACGCAATAAAAAACGGCGGCAACCTGCGCCTGCAAAGACACGATCCAAGCATGGCCCGCTTTATGGCGCGCTGGATCTAGGCACAAACAATTGCCGCCTTCTGGTGGCTACGCCGACTAAAAACGGCTTTAGGGTGATCGACAGCTATTCGCAAATTGTGCGTTTGGGCGAAGGCCTTGGTATGTCAGGTGTCCTTGGCGATACGGCCATGGATCGCGCACTGGAAGCCCTGAAAGTCTGTGCGGCAAAATTAAAACGCCACCGTGTCCGTCGTATCCGCAATGTAGCAACCCAGGCTTGTCGTGCTGCCGGTAACGGCACTGCCTTTCTGGAACGGGTGCAACAGGAAACCGGCCTGCGCCTGCAAACCATTACTTCCGAGCAGGAGGCTCGTCTGGCTGTTCGTGGTTGCGTAGATCTGCTGGATACCCAATGCGATGCTGCCTTGGTCGTCGACATTGGCGGTGGTTCAACCGAGTTGAGCTGGATCGACTGTCGCCCCGAAATGAATGGAGGCAAGGAACGCCACCAGATCAAGGCCAGCATTTCGCTACCCATGGGGGTAGTCAATATGGCCGAGCGCTTCCCCGAAGAAGAAGAGCGCGGGGCCTGGTTTGCCAATATGCGCCGCTTTGCCCGTGATCTGATCACCGCCTATGAAGGCGCCAATGAATTTAAACCAATTTTTGCCAGGGGCAATGTCCATTTTATCGGTACTTCTGGCGCCGTGACCTCACTGGGCGGGGTGCATCTCAATCTGCCCCGGTATATCCGATCCAAGGTCGATGGAATCTGGCTTAGCCGCCGCGATACCGAAAGCGCCATTGCACGCCTGCTGGCGCAGTCCCTGGATGAACGTGCCCAGGAACCATGCATAGGCAAAGAACGGGCTGATCTGGTGTTGGCCGGTTGCGCCATTCTGGCCGCCATACAGGATGTCTGGCCCGCCCCGCGTATTCGCGTGGCAGACCGGGGCCTTCGTGAAGGCCTTCTTCTTGGTATGATGGGCTCAGACCAGCGCCGGGCACGGCGCAAGGCGCAGGGAAACCGTTTTTCCTCCAGTGAGCAGGTAAATCATGAGTGACGATGACAAGCGCCGCTGGAAAGGCACCAAAGACAAGGACGTAGGCACAGGAGAACGACGACGCGGCCTGAGCAAGCGCGTGAAAACCGCCAGAGGGCGCAAACTGTCTTCAACCATCTGGTTGCAGCGCCAATTGAATGACCCCTATGTGCAACGAGCCAAAGAAGAAGGGTGGCGCTCCCGGGCTGCCTACAAACTGATTGAACTGGATGAGAAGTTTTCTCTGATCTCTCCCGGGTCGCGCATTGTAGACCTTGGGGCGGCCCCCGGGGGCTGGGCCCAGGTGGCCATAAAACGCGGTGCCAGACATGTTGTCGGCATCGATCTTCTGGAGATAGAGCCCATTGATGATGCGGTTTTTCTGCAAATGGATTTTATGGACGATGGTGCCCCCGAATCGGTGTTAGAGGCCCTTGGCGGCAGCACGGATCTGGTTTTATCTGACATGGCGGCTAACACAACCGGGCATAAATCCACCGACCATTTACGGGTGGTGGCCCTGGCCGAAACCGCAGCACAATTTGCCATTGAAGTCCTCAGCCCCGGTGGGTCCTTTGTGGCCAAAGTCTTTCAGGGTGGTGCCGAAGGTAATTTGCTGAAAATGCTGAAAATTCATTTCACCCATGTAAAACACGTCAAGCCTAAATCCAGCCGATCCGGTAGCCCGGAAACCTACGTGATCGCGCTTGGGTTTCGAAAAGCACCCGATAAGGTCTAATCTTGCGCTGCCATGCGTACCAGGGTTACGACACGGCCCTTGGGCCCGGCCTCCCATTGCACATAAATCTGATCATTGGGTTCCAGCGCGGCCATGCCCGCTTCCCTAAGCACCTCGGCGTGGATAAAAATATCGCCGATTTCGCCTTCTATATTGACAAAACCATACCCCTTGGAGCGATTAAACCATTTAACCACAGCCGGGCTGTAACTATCCAGTTCCTCCGGAGTGAGACTGGCCGGGCGCGGGTGGTCATCAATAAAGTCTAGAATTTCAAGCGCTTGCAGTCCTTTGGCACCGCGTATGGCAGTACACACCACCTTATCGCCTTCCAGGGCAGCATTACGCCCTGTCTGGCGCAAAGTGGAGATATGTAACATCACATCTCCGCCTTCCTTTTCGGGCGTAATAAACCCATAGCCCTTGACCGGATCAAACCATTTTATATGGCCAGAGACCTCTACTGCTTCCTCTTCAGACACTATACCGCCCCAAATACACCAACAACTTGTGCAGCCTAGCACAGTTTTTCGTGCATTTGGAGAGTTTTTTGTATTATTGAACCAATACCGCGAGCGTCGCAGTGTTATAATGAATTTTTTAACCAATACACCTGCATATTTCAACACACAGACTTTATATATTTTTTTCTAAAGTTTACAATAACGATAATATTAATTTCTATACAACAAAAATCTATTATGTGATTTTATAAATAGATATGGACTTGTATGTTCACATATTTCTTTTTCGGGTATGATTTTTATATTTATAATAACATATATTTTCTTAAATTGGGTTTTAATAACTCCGGCCTGGATAAACTTTTAAATATAAGGCAACCAAACGTGGTAAGCTCTAGGGGAGAAATTGTTGCGATCAACACAGGTGATTGATTTTATTATTATATATAATTTTCAATGTGTTGGAGATTCTGAATGCGATATATGTGTTGAAAATTGTGTTGAGGTTTATTGCCCAACCGCATTCAATTTTTCTAGAGGTTGCGTTAGTTAATTAGCATTACCGAACTCTCTTTTTTCAATATCGACGGCAGTGCCAGCCAATCTGGAAGCGATATAATTATAATAATGCGTTTCAGAGGAATAACCTAGTTTTGCTTCATTTAAAAACGCCTCAATCAGAAAATCATCTTTCCAGTGAAAATAATAACCCCAGCCGAATAACAGCGTAAGGAGCATGACACTTATAGAAATTAAGGCCGGTGTCATGCCATTCCCCGTAAGAGCTTCGCCCATAACAGTTATATAAATCCAGTAGGATGCACCTATGAAAATTGCAATTTTCACCAAAAATGTGACGCTTTCAAAACGCTTAATAAATAATCGTATTTTCCATGAAACCGTGGTGCTGTACCGGTCCAGATATTCTGCACGTTTTGCGTTCCATAAAGCGGCTTTTGTCCACAAAATTACACTATCTTCCCACGACATGCCCATGTCTTTCAAGCGCCCCTCACGGATAAAGATATTACCGGCACACAAGCGCATGCGCTCTGCAATATCTGAATATCTTATGGCAACATCATGGGCAAAACGGTCTGTGCAACGGATGAGTTCACGATAGATCGTCCATCGGAATAAAAACCTGAAAGCGGTAAAAACCAAGCTGGCCAAGACTAAGAATATGCTGAAATACAGCAGTTCACTACCATTAAAGCTGGGTAGAAAAGCTAGAATGCCCCCAAGTATGAAGCCTCTAATTTCATTATGATTTACAAAATATAACAGAGCGCTGATAATCGTGTAAACATAAACTCCAAAGATTAGCAGGGTAATCAATCGCAAAGAAAAATATAATTTTTCTGCCCGGCGTTGATTTGCATCTGCTGCATCATAGGCCTGAATATCCTTGGGAAATGAAGCCCTGCATTCTTCCTTGATCTGCCTAGAAAACGGCGTGACATATTTGCCTACCCGCGCAAAGCCATCCTTTTGAGATTGCATATCGGCAAGGTCAGCATGCTCTTGCGCCCCATGACATGGCTCATCCGGACCGGAGCCATTGATTTTTGAAATGCCCTCGTTCGATTGACCACTTGCTGGCATAGCGCCTGCCGTGTTGCTTGCATGACTATTACCACCAGCGCCCTGCTGAACACCCTCTTCATTTCCCAAGAACAGCCCTCCACTAAACCATTTCTCTAAACAATACACCTAACCAGTTTGATTTCAGTGGGCAAGTAGCATTTATTAACTTTCTATAAATTTCTTGATTATCACAATATTGTGAACATTGCTTTTTTTGTTACTCAATTACTCTATAAATTACCTTCACCTATATTGATCTTTAAATTTTATATTATATGGTCAAACCATTTACATGCACATAAATGGCGGGGGAAAAATGGGTATATGGCTTCAACACTCTGCGGCACTGACAACGCTTATTTCTGTATTCTTTGCGGTAGTTACGGCTATCATTGGCTTTACCATAAACCAATCCAGGTTAAGGCGAGAGTTCACGCAAAATATAATGCTTCAGAGGCTAAGCAATCCAGATCTGGCCAGAGCATCACAACTGATTGCCAATCGCGTAGCCAATAATGATAGTTATCCAGTCGCCCCACCTGATGATGATGAAAATCGCCTGGTCATTATGTTACTCAGTTATTATGAGTTTGTAGCAGTTGCGTATTTACGCGGGGACCTTAACGAAAAAACCGTCAAACGGCAGGCGCAAAAGGCCATAAAATCCACGTTTGAGATCGCGCGAGCTTACATCACAGAAAGACGCTCAGCTCTGAACAGACCAAAACTTTACAAGGAACTGGAAGCGCTGGCGAAGAGGTTTTAATCCGCCTGGTTTTACGTTGAATGTTCCGAACAATTCGCTCCAATGGCGATTGTTCATTGCTGCGTTTCTGTCTCATCTTTCTCTCCGTGAGATCAAGATGAACAAAAACCCTCCTTTAGCACAGGTCTAAATCAGACCCATAAGCGCTGACGGGGAACAAATTTCAGTTTAATAAGAAAACCAACGATAAATCAATGCGGATAAAAATATTGACAAATGTGTTGAGACTTCGCTCTCGGCACGCCAACAAAGCATTGATTTTATTGATATATATCGAACGTGGTAGGCCCTAGGGGAATCGAACCCCTCTTTCCAGGTTGAAAACCTGGCGTCCTAACCGATAGACGAAGGGCCCACACGTTTGAGGCGCGAGCTATATCGGCGCGCAGCTAATTTCGCAAGACCCGGGCGCACGCTTTAGGTGATTTTTTTTATTCATCTGCAGCTATATCAGCCTCTGAAAGCGCAACATCTTCAATGCGCAAATCCACACTGTTTCGGCCACGGTAGTTATCGGCCTTCAATTTGCCTGCAATATGAAGCATTTGTCCATCCTGGGCCAGCAACACTTCGGCAAAGCCGTTATCTTCGGCACGAAAGGCAATGGCGTTGATGGCGCAGGAGCCGCTGGCATCTTCCAGCGTACAGCGCACGTGGCCGCCCTTTAAGGCCTGCGCCCAGCGCACGCGCATATTACCAAAGGCAAAGCGTGGTTCTGGATTGCCCATGCCAAAGGGACCTGCCTGTTGCAGCTCGTCTACAAAAGCACGGTCTGCACCCCGTGCACTCATCAGGGCATCAATTTTTAAACTGCGCCCTGCGGCCAGTCTGCGCGCATCATCGCCTATGGTTTCAATCAAAAAGGCCCGAAAGCCCTCCACCTGATCGGCCTGTAAAGACAACCCACAGGCCATAGCGTGACCACCGCCCTTTTCAATCACACCGGCGCGCACCGCCGCCCCAATGGCATCGCCCAGATTGATCCCGCTGATCGAGCGACCAGAGCCTTTGCCCTCACCCGTTTGCGGGTCCAGCGCAATGACAATGCTGGGCACCCCATAGCGCTCTTTAATACGGCCAGAGACAATCCCAATAACGCCCGGGTGCCAGCCCTTGCCCGCAATTACAATCACCGGGTCATCATTGCTTCGCGCCTCTATCGCGGCAATGGCAGCCTCCTGAACACCCTGCTCAATTTCACGCCGCTCGGCGTTAAAGCGATCCAGCGAGGCCGCAAGGGACGTGCATTCCGCCGGATCATCACTGGCCAGTAATCGCGCCCCCAGATCGGCCTGCCCCACGCGGCCACCGGCATTGATGCGCGGCCCCAGCACAAAGCCTGCATGGTACGTGCCAAAGGGTGGCTCGGCATTGGCCACATCGGCCAGCGCCAGAATGCCAGCGTGGCGCGTCCTGGACATGACTTTCAACCCCTGCGCCACCAGCGCCCGGTTAAACCCGGTCAGGCTGGCCACATCGCAAATGGTGCCCAGCGCCGCAATATCGGCAAGCCCGATCAGGTCTGGCTCAGCGATCCCCTCAAACAAGTCCCGCTTGCGCCCTTCGCGGTTCAGAGCCGCCAGCAACACAAACACCACACCGGCGGCGGCCAACACCCCCTGCCCGGATGTATCATCGGGCCTGTTGGGGTTCACCAGCGCCAATGCGGGCGGTATGGGGACGTCTTTTGGCATAAGGTGGTGGTCAAGCACGATCACCCCCAGACCCATCCTGACGGCAGCCGCAAGCGGTTCTGCGGAGACGGCACCGCAATCCACCGTGATGACCAGATCCACACCCTCGGCCTTTAAGGCCTCAAACGCGCCAATGGTCGGGCCATAGCCCTCTTTGATGCGATCCGGCACATACAGCCCAGCCTCTGCCCCTATGGCCCGAAACCATTTTTGCAACAAAGCGGACGATGTGGCCCCATCCACATCATAATCGGCAAAAATACTGATGCGTTTGTTATCAGCCAGCGTGTCCAGAATAATCCCGGCGGCTTTGTCCATGTCCTTGAAGCTGGACGGATCAGGAAAATAATCGCGTAATTTTGGGTGCAGGAACCTTGCGCCATCCTCAAGGGGAATATCGCGGGATGCCAAAATCTGGCCCAGAGCCTCTGGCACGTCCAATTGCTGGCAAAACTGACGCGCCAGCGCAGGGTCATGAGGCCGGACTTGCCAGGCCTTGCCGCTCAAAGACTGTGTGACGCCCAAGAAAGGACGATCCTGCTGATCAGTCATACGTTACACCGTAAAGCGACCACGCATGCGCCGCCAGGCATCCTCCATGGTGCTCAGCAGCAGCGTGTGGGTCTGGGCGATATTGCCGCTCTTGCGTACCCCATCGACCAGCGCCCCAGAGGTCACCCCGGTGGCGGTAAAGACAATGTCCTTGCCCCCAGCCAGATCGTACAAATCATATTTACGATCAAAATCAGTAATGCCCGTGCGCTCAGCGCGCCCCCGTTCATCGTCATTGCGAAACACCAAACGCCCTTGCATCTGCCCGCCAACACAGCGTAGTGCCGCCGCCGCCAGCACCCCTTCGGGGGCACCACCAGAACCGATATACATATCAATGCCCGTCAGGGGATCAGTGGTGCTGATCACCCCGGCCACATCACCATCGGTAATAAAGGACACCCGCGCCCCGGTTTTACGAATACGCGCCACCACCTCGTCATGGCGTGGGCGTAACAACACACACACCGTCAGGTCACAGACCGGCATGCCCTTGGCCCGGGCCAGGGCTGTCAGATTATCTTCAACAGGGCGGTCCAGATCGACCACGCCGGATTTTAGACCCGGCCCGACAGCAATTTTGTCCATGTAAGTATCAGGGGCGTGCAACAGGCCACCACGCGGGGCCATGGCCAGCACCGCCAGAGAATTAGTCATGCCATTGGCCGTTGGTGTGGTGCCTTCCAGCGGGTCAAGGGCAATATCAATTTCTGGTCCTTTGCCTGTGCCGACTTCCTCACCGATATAGAGCATGGGCGCTTCATCGCGCTCGCCCTCACCAATGACGATGCGCCCTTTCATGGGCAAGGCATTCAGCGCGGTGCGCATGGCATCCACGGCGGCCTGATCGGCGGCTTCCTTGTCGCCCCGGCCAATCCAGTCATAGGCGGCAATCGCCGCCTTTTCTGCCACATTAGCCGCCGCAAAAACCATGCTGCGATCTAGTTCATTTTTTTCCGTGCTCATGTATTCCCCACCTTTATTGGTTTGCGTTCTCTTTATTATCCAGAAAAACTTTTACCTTACGCGCGGCCTGACGGATACGCTGTTCATTCTCTACCAGCGCCAGACGCACATAGCCTTCGCCATATTCACCAAAGCCAACACCCGGCGCAACGGCGACACCGGCTTCGCGCATCAGGCGTTTTGAAAATTCCAGCGAGCCAAGGGCTGTAAATTTTTCCGGCAAGGGTGCCCAGGCAAACATCGAAGCCTCGGGCGGCGGTATATCCCAACCGGCGCGCGCAAAGCTCTGCACCATCACATCGCGGCGCTTATGATAGGTATTGCGCATATCTTCGACACAATCTTGCGGCCCATCCAGCGCAGCGCAAGCCGCCACCTGAATAGGGGTATAGGCCCCGTAATCGAGATAGGATTTAACCCGCCTTAGCGCCCCGACAAGGCGCGGCGCGCCCACGGCAAAGCCCATGCGCCATCCGGCCATGGCATAGGTTTTGGAAAGCGAGGTCATTTCAATACAAATATCCATCGCCCCCTCCACCTGAAGCACGGAGGGCGGCGGGTCGCCAAAATAAATCTCGGCATAGGCCAGATCGGAAAGCACAAACATCTCGTATCGTCGCGCCAGTCTGACCACCTCTTCATAGAATTTCAGATCACAAGTCTGTGCCGTCGGGTTAGAGGGAAAGCACGTCACCACCGCCAGCGGGCTGGGCACGCTGTGGCGCGCCGCCGTATCAATGGCGCGCAAATATGCCTCGGCGTCCGGCGCCTCGATATGGCGGATGCTGGCCCCAGCTATAATAAAGCCAAACGGGTGAATGGGATAAGACGGGTTGGGCGACAAGATCACATCACCCGGTGCGGATATGGCCTGCGCCAGATTGGCAAAGCCTTCCTTGGACCCCAGCGTGGCAATCACCTGTGTATCCGGGTCCAGCTTCACCCCAAAGCGGCGCTCGTAATAGCGGGCCTGCGCTGCCCGAAGGCCGGGAATACCCCGCGAGGCAGAATAGCGGTTGGTGCGCGGTTTGCGCGCTGTCTCGACCAGCTTTTCCACAATATGCCTGGGCGTGTCCATATCCGGATTACCAAAGCCAAAGTCAATAATATCAACGCCCTGACCGCGAAGCTCGGCCTTTAGGGCATTAACAGTCTCGAACACATAAGGCGGTAAACGACGAATGCGGTGAAATTGGTTGTCCATGATATAACCGGCTTAGTTTGGCCGCTCTTCCTCATCAACAAGAGGCGGCACCACGGTTTCTGCCTGTGCCTTTTTGGCAAAGGCTTCAGGGTCTTTTTTCTTATCCGCTAGCAGTTCAGCACGCGGATGCTCGCGCACTAAATTGCCTGCTTTTTCCAGATCAGACAGCGTGGCATCGCGCTTGGCGGGCGGCGTAACGTCTTTTGGACGAGGCGGCACGGCGCGCGTAGCCGGATAGCCTTTGGCATCCGCCTGCGCTGCCTTTTCCTTGAACCAGTCCGGTTCTACGGCGGTTTTTCCATAAAATGGCAAAGAGGTTTGACAGGCTGAAATCAGCACGGCAAAGGCGGGAATAAGAAGGCGAGCATTCATGGCTATGACTTCACTGCGAGAGTCGAAAGAACATTGGCTTTCTTACTACACTTGACTGGCCCGTTGTGTCACCATTGAAACAGTGATTGAAAGAGCCATGGCATCAAATAAAGACAAATCCGATACGGGAAAAAGCAAATCCCACCATGAAGACCAGCCAGATAGCGGCCTGGACGATACTATGGCGCAGGGTTTTGCTGCCTTCGCACAGTTTTCAAAGACCATTCTGGAGGCCAGCACCCCGGATATGATGGGGGCCAATGGCCCCTCACCCCAAAACGATGCACCAAATCCTGATCCGCTGGGGCTAGGGGCGGACTTTTCCAAAGTCTTTGAGGAAATGGCCAGCAACCCAGAGACAATCTTGAAGGCACAAAGCGCCCTCTGGCAAAGCTATGGCGCGCTGTGGAGCCAGACCTTGGCCCGCGCCGCCGGCAAGCCAAGCGAAGAGGTCGTAAGCCCCGCCCCCGGCGATCGGCGCTGGCAGGCCCCTGAATGGTCTGAAAACCTGATGTTTGACCTGATCAAACAATCCTATTTGCTCAGCGCCAACTGGCTAAACGATATGGTTGCCAATGTAGAGGGCATCGATCCGCAAACCCGCGACAAGGTCGCGTTTTTCACCAGACAGATGACCGACGCCTATGCCCCGACCAATTTTGCCATGACCAACCCCGAGGTTTTGCGCGCCACCGTGCAAAGCAAAGGGGAGAATTTGAAAAAGGGCATGGAGAATTTTGCCTGTGATCTGCAAGAGGGTGACGGCAAGCTGAAAATTCGCCAAACCGATACCGAAGCCTTTGAAATTGGCAAGAATATCGCCACTACGCCCGGCAAAGTGGTCTTTGAAAACGAGATCATGCAGCTATTGCAGTTCAGCCCAACGACAAAAACCGTATTCAAGCTTCCGCTGGTTATCTTTCCGCCGTGGATCAACAAATACTACATTCTGGATTTGCGCCCGGAACAATCCATGATCCGCTGGCTGGTGAACAAGGGCTATAGTGTCTTTGTTGTGTCCTGGGTCAATCCCGATAGCGCCCTTAAAGACAAATCCTTTGAAGACTATATGCAGGACGGCATTTTTGCCGCGCTTAACGCCATCAAGGCGGCCACGGGCGAACCCTGCGTCAATGCGGTGGGGTATTGCATTGGCGGCACTTTGCTGGCGGCTTCGCTGGCCTATATGGCGGCAAAGGACGATCAACGCATTGCCACGGCCACCTTTTTTGCTGCCCAGTCCGATTTTTCAGAGGCCGGAGACTTGCGCGTCTTTTGTGACGATGCGGGGCTTAATGAAATTGAGCGGCGCATGGATGAAGGCGGCGGCATTCTGGATGGTGCCTCCATGGCCGAAGCCTTTAACCTGCTGCGCCCCAATGATCTGATCTGGTCCCATGTGATTTCAAATTACATGCTGGGTCAGGATCCACGCCCCTTTGACCTGCTCTACTGGAATGCCGATTGCACCCGCATGCCCAAGGCGCTGCATCTGCAATATCTGCGCACGTTTTATCAGAAAAACGCCTACGCCAAGGGCGAAATGGTGCTGGCAGGCGTGAAACTGGACCCGGCATCCATCACCATTCCCATGTATATCCAGTCCTCGCGCGAGGATCACATTGCCCCCGCCAACTCGGTCTATCGCAGCGCCCGGCTTTATGGCGGCGCAGGTGCCGGCAAGGTGCGCTTTATGATGTCCGGCTCTGGTCATATTGCCGGCGTCATCAATCCGCCAGCGGCAAAGAAATATCAATACTGGACCAATACAGCCCTGCCGGCGGGCATAGGAGACTGGAAAGACGGCGCCGAGGAGCATCCCGGTTCCTGGTGGCCGGACTGGCATAACTGGCTAAAAGTAAAGTCTGGCAAAAAAGTTCCGGCCCGCACACCCGGTGAGGGCGCACTGCCCGCAATCGAAAACGCCCCCGGGCGATATGTGAAAGTCAAAAGCTAGGCCATAAAAAACGGGCACCCCATCGGAGCGCCCGTTTTTCGTAATTGTGTAAAATCTGTGCGGTTAGCGCTTGGAGAACTGGAAGCTCTTGCGGGCTTTGGCACGACCGTATTTTTTACGTTCCACAACACGCGAATCGCGGGTCAGGAAGCCACCCTTTTTCAATGGTGGGCGCAAAGCCGGTTCAAAGAACACCAAGGCCTTGGAAATACCGTGACGCACAGCGCCAGCCTGACCGGAAAGGCCGCCGCCTTTTGCCGTGGCAATGACGTCATACTGGTCTTTGCGCTCAGCACACTCGAAAGGTTGCTGCAGCATCATGCGCAAAACCGGACGCGCAAAGTATGTTTCCTGATCGCGGCCATTAATGGTGATCTTGCCAGAGCCTGGCTTGATCCAGACGCGAGCCACAGCATCTTTACGTTTGCCAGTGGCATAGGCGCGGCCAAGGTCGTCGATTTTCGGTTCTGGCAGAACAATTTCGACAACGGCTTCTTCGGTCACTTCAACAGCTTCGACACTGGCTTCGACACCAGCATCTGCCATGCCTGCTTTTAGGTCTTCCAGCGAGCGGATTTCATCGGCCATATCAGGCACTCCTGCTGTTTTTTGGGTTCAACGCGGCAAAGTCGATAGTTTCAGGCTTTTGCGCTTCATGAGGATGCGCTTCACCGTTATAAACTTTGAGGTTGGAGAATTGTTGACGCGCCAGAGGGCTTTCATGTGGCAACATGCGTTGCACAGCTTTCTTGACGATCCGCTCGGGAAAGCGGCCATTCAGAATGGCAGAAGCCGTGCGTTCTTTGATCCCGCCCGGATAGCCTGTGTGCCAAAAATATTTCTTGTCATCAAGCTTGCGGCCAGTAAACACAATTTTATCAGCATTCACAATGATAACGTAGTCGCCACAATCAACGTGAGGCGTGTAGTCTGTACGGTGCTTGCCGCGAAGTCGGGCGGCCACAAAAGACGCAAGACGGCCAACAATGGCGTCTTTGGCATCAATAATGATCCACTTCTTTTCGACGTCCGCCGGCTTTGCGGAAAAGGTCTTCATGATCGTATCCTTACATAGTCTTGCGCGAACCCTCTATGCCCGAGCAAGCGAGGCCGGTCATATAGACGCCCTCTTAGCGCACGTCAAACGCAATACGCACTAAAATACTCATAAAAACCAGCATATTACAAAGAGGTATTATTATACCACATATTGTTTTCTTCTTTGCGCCCTTGCAATAACATTAGTCTTTACTAATATACAAACATGCCGCCCCGAATCCTATTATGAAGTGTGTGGCAACACGAAAGGTTCCGCCATGCGACGCACTAAAACTCGTCTATTGTTTCTGCTTTGCACCATGATTGCCATGCAAGCCCCTAGTGCTTATGCCGCATCAGAAGGGCAAACCCAATCCTTTCTTGTTCGCACAACGCAAATTGCGGATCAAAAGGCTGTCTTTGGCACGGTCGAAAGCCTGAAAGTCACCCCGGCCCGCTCACGTCTGTCAGGCACGTTGGCGGAGCTTTCGCTCAGCGAGGGCGATCATGTGGAACAAGGGCAAACCATTGCGGTGGTTACCGATGTCAAACTGGCCTTGCGCATTCAGTCGGTCAATGCCCGCATGAAGGCGCTGGCAGCGCAAAAAGAAAATGCCGACACCGAACTTGCCCGCGCCAAAGACTTGTTCTCACGGGGCATTATCCCAAAATCCCGGCTAGACGCAGCCGTGACGGCAGCCAATGTTTTGTCCAACCAGCTTAAATCTGCCCGGGCAGACCGAAACGTCCTGTCGCAACAAGTCAATGAGGGCAAAGTGCTGGCCCCGGCGTCGGGCCGTGTGCTCTTAGTGCCGGTAACCACCGGCGAAGTGGTGATGCAAGGCGAAACGCTGGCGATGATTGCCACAGAGAATTACATCTTGCGGCTGGCTTTGCCCGAGCGCCATGCGCGTTTCATACGCACCGGCGATACGGTGCGTGTTGATGCCTCTTTGGTGGATGGATCAACCAGTCGCACCGGCACCATTACCAAGGTGTACCCACAAATTTCTGATGGCCGGGTTCTGGCCGATGCGCAAGTCGAAGGTCTTGGCGATTATTTTGTTGGTGAACGGGTGCGGGTCTGGGTTTCTACGGACAAGCGCGCGCGAATCGTGATCCCGGCAGACTTTGTTTCCACACGCTTTGGTGTTGATTATGTGCGTATCCGCGACGGGGATGAAGCCTATGACATTGTGGTCCAGCGCGGCATGGCCACACCGATAGAGGTCCAGGGCAAGACGGTCCCCGCACTGGAAATTCTCACCGGCCTGTCCGATGGCGATGAATTGATTGCCCCATGAGCACACCGCACAAAATGGGCATATCCGGGGCGCTGACGGCACAGTTCATCCGCTCGCCGCTCACCCCGCTGATCCTCTTTGCCTCAATCATTCTGGGGTTGATTGCATTGGCCACCATTGCGCGTGAGGAAGAGCCGCAGATCAGCGTACCGCTGGTCGACGTCCATGTGCAGGCCGCAGGCCTGAAGGCCCCGGACGCGGTGGAATTGGTCACCAAGCCCCTGGAGGCCATAATCAAAGGCATTGACGGGGTTGAGCATGTGTATTCCAGCACCCAGGATAATGCGGTACTGGTCACCGCACGGTTTCTGGTCGGCACCGATGCCGATGATGCCATTTTGCGCGTACACGAAAAAATCCGCGCCAATATCAACCAGATTCCGGTCTCCATCCCCGAGCCGTTGATTATCGGGCGCGGCATTAATGATGTGCCCATTGTGGTGGTGACATTGTCGGCAAAGCCCGGCGAAGAAGACAAATGGAATGATAATGCGCTTTACAAGATTGCCGATGAATTGCGCTCGCAATTGGTTAAAACGACGGATGTCGGCCTGACCTTTATAACGGGTGGTCGCGCCGATCAGATCCGTATTGAACCGGACCCGGAAAAACTCTCGCTTTATGGCATTACCCTGCAACAGCTTATTGCCAAAATCGAAGGGGCCAACCGCTCCTTTATGGCCGGCAAAGCGCGCCTAGATGATCGCAGCCTGACCATAGAAGTCGGCCAGTCCTTGCAAGGCATTCCCGATATTGGCCTTCTTTTGGTGACGGCGCGCGACGGACGCCCCGTCTATGTTCAGGATGTCGCCAATATTGTTGTTGGCGGGCAACTTACCGACGAACGGGTCTGGACCTTTGAAAAGGCCAGCGGCTTTGCCCCCCGCCCGGCGGTATCGATCGCCATTGCCAAACGCAAAGGGGCCAATGCGGTAGTGGTGGGCGAGCAAATCCGCCACCGGCTGGAAACCTTACGTGGTCATCTGGTCCCCGAAGGCGTCGAAGCCAGCATCACCCGTGATTATGGCGAAACCGCCAATGAGAAAGCCAACGAGCTGTTGTTCCATCTGGCGCTGGCCACCATTTCCATTGTTATTCTGGTCACGGTGGTGATTGGCTGGCGCGAAGGCGTGGTGGTGTTTGTGGTCATTCCCACCACCATTTTGCTAACGTTGTTTGCCGCCAAAATGCTCGGCTATACCATTAACCGGGTCAGCCTGTTTGCCTTGATTTTCTCGATCGGCATTCTGGTTGATGATGCCATTGTGGTGATTGAAAACATTGCCCGCCACTGGGCCATGAAAGATGGTAGAAATCGTACCCAAGCCGCCATCGAAGCCGTGGCCGAAGTGGGCAACCCGACCATTATTGCCACGCTGACCGTGGTGGCGGCCCTTCTGCCCATGTTGTTCGTGTCCGGCCTGATGGGGCCTTATATGGCTCCGATCCCCGCCGTTGCCTCTGCTGCCATGGTGTTTTCCTTCTTTGTCGCCATGACCATCACGCCATGGCTGATGCGCAAAGTCGCCCGCCGCGAAAGCGCCGCCGATCTGTCTCATGATGTGGACGTCGGGCCATTGGGGCGACTGTATTTGCGCGTGGCGCGCCCGCTAATGGGGCCAAAGCGTATATCCGTTATCTTTCTCAGCGTGGTTGGGGTGCTGACCCTATCTTCGCTGATGCTGTTTGCGACAAAATCTGTCACAGTAAAGCTGTTACCCTTTGATAATAAATCAGAGTTTCAGGTGGTGGTAGATTTGCCCGAGGGCACATCGCTGGAGCGCACTGAACGGGTGTTGTTTGACGCGGCCAGACGCCTGAAAGACATTCCTGAACTGACTTCTATGCAGGCTTATGCCGGCACCGCTGCACCCTTTAACTTTAACGGGCTGGTGCGCCATTATTATCTGCGCCAAAGCCCGGAACTGGGTGATTTGCAGATTAACCTGACCCCCAAGGGGATGCGCAAGCGCGTCAGCCATGACATCGCGTTGGAAGCACGGACAAAACTGAAAGACCTGGACCTGCCCCCCGGCGCATCGGTCAAGGTTGTTGAGATTCCCCCCGGCCCGCCGGTGATCTCGACTTTGCTGGCCGAGGTTTATGGCCCTGATGCCGACACCCGGCGCGCCGCCGCGCGGGTCATTGCGCAAATGTATCGTGATGTGCCCTATATTGTGGATGTGGACGACAGCATGGGCGTGCGCGCGCCGCGCCTGCATGTCAGCATTGATGAAGATAATCTGGAATATTTCAAGGTCGAACAGCGTGATGTCTATGACACCATCGGCCTGTTGCTCAGCGGACGCACTGTTGGCTATTCCTATCGCGGCGAGGGGCGCGACCCGGCAGAGGTTACCATTGCCCTGCCCCGTCGGGATTTAACCCCGTCCGAGCGTATTTTATCCACTCCCGTCCCCTCGAACGCCATCCCCGGCGAGCGCGGCATTGCCGAGTTGGGCGATGTCGTGCGCCTTACCGAAGAGCCGGGTAGTTACCCGATTTTTCGCCACAATGGCCGCTTTGCAGAAATGGTGATGGGGGAATTGGCCGGACAGTTTGAAGCCCCCATTTATGGTATGGTCGCCATTGGCGAAAAGATCAAAGCCTATGACTGGACCGCCATTACCGGCGGCGAAGTGCCCGAAGTCAGCCTGCATGGCCAGCCAGAGGATGAGAGTAAAGTTTCGATCCTCTGGGATGGGGAATGGGAAGTCACCTACATCACATTTCGCGATATGGGCGCGGCCTTCATGGTTGCCCTGATGGGGATTTATTTTCTGGTTGTGGCGCAATTTGGCTCTTTTCGGGTGCCCCTGGTGGTGCTCTCCCCCGTGCCTCTGACCTTTATTGGCATCATGCTTGGGCACTGGATGTTTGGGGCGCCGTTTTCGGCCACCTCGATGATCGGCTTTATTGCCCTGGCAGGCATAATTGTGCGCAATTCAATCCTGTTGATTGACTTCATCCGCCACCAGCACGAACCCGGTCAGCCTTTGCGCGAGACCTTGCTTCTGGCCGGGGCCATACGGTTTAAGCCGATCTTGCTGACCGCTGTCGCGGCGATGATTGGCGCGGTGGTGATCCTGTTTGATCCGATCTTTCAGGGCCTAGCCATATCGCTGCTCTTCGGGCTAGCCTCCTCAACTTTACTGACGGTCCTGGTCATCCCCGCGATTTACGTGGTGATGAAGGATGACGGCATGCTGTTGGAAAATGAGACCTAGGGTGTGAAATACACCGAAGCCAACACCACTACCGCTCTTAAATAACGATAGTGGTGTTAGCCGGGGCGTGAGGGGGACCCCTCAGTTCAGCAAATCAGAAGTTGTAGTTAACTTTCAGGCCATAGGTGCGCGGATCACCACTGAAGCGCTCATCAAAACCAAAACCATCAATTGGAATAATTTCCGTATAATAAAATTTATCACCAATGTTCTTCACCCAGGCGGTTAAAGACCAATCCCCGGTGGCTGGCGTATAGGTAATTCGTCCGTTGAACAGCTCATAACTCCCCTGCCGTAATCTTGAAAAATTTGAAGGATCGAAAAAGCGCGAAGCGGTAGCTGTCACGTCTCCGTGGAATAACAATTCTCCACCTGAACCGGGGAGCGGGACGGTATAGTCGAAGGCTGCATTCAAATCATATGAAGGTGAATTGCCGATTTTATTGCCCGTGAAATCACCAATGGGCCTTATAAAATTGCCAATTTTAGTATGCAAATAGGCTGCGTTCAGGCTGATCTGCAAATCTTCAGTAACAAGGGCTTTGAGTTCAAGCTCAGCACCATAATTCGTGGCCGAATCTGCGTTATTGATAATCTGCAAGGGAATGGGCAAACCAAACTCGTTGTCAGGGGTTTCCAAAGTAAAAATTTGCAGATCTTTATAGTCATAATAAAATGCTGACAGATTTAGACGGATCCGATTGTTCTTTAAATCTGTTTTCATGCCAATTTCATAGGCATCCAGACGCTCCTGGTTAAACGGACCAAGTTCATTAATCGTTGTGATGGCACCGCCATTAAAGCCACCCGCCTTATAGCCACGGTTGTAACTGGCATAAACAAGCTTGGTATCGTCAAAGCGATAATCAAGGGCTGTTCTCCACGAAACACTATTAAAACCAATTTTTTGAGTTTGCAGGGGAATCGTATCRAAACCCARATTGCTAATGCTGGAAACGCCGCGCCATGTCTTGTTCTCRTCGGAATAACGAAGYCCGAAAGTAAAATTGAGAGCRTCAGAAARCGCGTAYGTACCCTGACCAAASACACCAAYAGTTTCMGTGTTTTGACGATAAATTTGCGATACCACMAGATTATTGGGCGCAAARACRCGYGCRAGGTCATAAATATTATCRACRTTCATGTTTTCATTAAAATAGTAACCGCCYGCAATCCACTGAAGWSGRGWATCTGCRTCGCCTGCATTAGAAAGCTGCACTTCTTGTGAAAACTGYGATGAGTGGTTGTTCCACTGGATTTCCARTAAYGGTATTGGKCGCTGRTCCACGTCTTCTCGAGAATTACGCCGCACTCTTTCTGTGCCGGTAATGGAGCGAATRTTCAGCTTGCCCAGATYGTAATCAACTTTWATYGATTCCCCWGACGCTTTTAARTTCTCRGATATGTCAAAATTGTAAGACTGAATAAARGGGTCCGGRTTTTCATTTGGATCGGCAAAACCAGAAACACCATCCARTCGACCATCGCCAGTCGTATCAACCAGACCAAAGGCCTCGCCTTGTACYGAGGTTGATTTRTTAGTSCCTGAATGCGCATTCARATTGATRGTCAGATCATTGTTTGGCGTRAAAACAACAATKGCCCTGGCGGCTTCAGAGCCGCGATCATTGACGCCGTCTTTATTGCGCCCGATTCCAGCCGCATCAACGAAAGTATTGGTTATAAAACCGTCTCTGTTGTTTGAGACAAACGCAACGCGGGCCGCCAATTTGTCTTCTATAATGGGGAAGCTCACCCCACCCGCAATATCAGTAGCGTTAAAATTACCACGCGATACACTTAGGTTACCTGTAAATGTGCCATCTGGCTGTTTCGCCTTGACCAATATGGCCCCACCCGTTGTGTTTTTCCCATATAGGGTGCCCTGAGGGCCCTTGAGAACTTCAACAGATTGAAGATCAAAAAACTGAAACAATTGCCCAGAGGCCGCCGCCAGATAAATCTCATCCTGATAAACAGAGACCGCACCCACAGCGTTTGCCTGGTATTCATTATTACCAACGCCACGCAAATAAATCTTTGGATTAGCATAAGCAAAATGCGTGTTTACCGACAGGCTGGGAACCTGCTGGGATATGTCGGCAATATCATTAAAACCGCTTTCTTCAAGGCTTTTCGCGTCAAATGCCGTAATCGCAATTGGAACATCTTGCATATTTTCCGCTCTTTTTTGAGCCGTCACAACAATTGTATCCAGGCTGTAAGCCTCGGCATCAGGTGGCGTTGCTTCCTGCGCATAAGCCATCACAGGCGCGCAGGTGCACATTAGGGCACCAACAATAATACGCAGACACGTCCCTTTGCTATTCGTAACTTCCTGGTTTTGAGCACGCATAATGAATCCCCTTTTTGTGCTATGACTTCGTTTTAAAAACAGAGTGAATTTCAAATTATTACTCTTGTTACGTAAAATTAGAACATTTGTCCATTTTTTTTAATATTTTGAATTATTATTATTGTACCTGCTTTTTTTTTGTGCTCTTAATTGTCACAGAAAAGTGAAAACCAACGCGGTAAAGCCGTCAAAGTTCAGGAAAAAGCTATGCGCTCATCGAAGTTTGCAAGACACAAAGTGCTAAAGCTTGTTGATTGCCTAACTTTATCGGCATCTCAAGCAATACCGTGGATAGAGCGCACCTGTTAACCACCTCGTATCGAAATTTTAACACACCCTATGGGAGCTATTTTGTGTCTAAGCCCAATCGAAAATCTTTCGTTGAACAGCGTATTAACCAGCCAAATAAATTCGTTGAACGACGCAAGGAAATTGCCGATAAAGCCTTGGAGGCTTTGGCAAAAAAAGGCTATGCGAAAACCAGCTTGCGTGACATCGCAGCACAAGCAGATATTTCTCTGGGCTCATTAAGTTATTATTTTGAGGATAAATCTGCCCTGATTCAATACTGTACCAGACGGTATAAACGGAAATTTATTTCTGACCTTCTTGATCTGACCACAAAACCCCTTTCGACAAAAGAGTTTGTTGATCAATTCATTGATATTTTTGTTCACGCTATTACTGAGGATCAGGACGTTCACCGTCTCTGGTATGACTCAAAGATCCAGAGCCTGTTTGATGAAACTTTCCAAAAAACAGTGGGGGGAATTGAAGAGGAACTCAGCAATATGGTCACTGTGGTTATTCATCACCTAGAATCATTAAGCGGAAAAAAATCACCCACCTCTCCTCAACAAGCCTATTGGTTACTGGATGGAATGTTCCAGCATTTTCTCATGGCCGGTATGTTCGGTGAAAAGCATATAGATAAGAAATTACAAAAGGAGCTAAAGCTCTTTTTTAGTGCCGTTACATAATAAGGCTTTGCACTTTATTTTGCTCTTTGGCTTGCCTCCTCAAACCTTCTAACCGTACTGGTCATCCCCGCCATTTATGTGGTGATGAAAGATGACGGGATGCTTTTGGAAGACAAAGAATAACCAAGGTTTTATTGGCAATGCACACCAATACCGCATAATGTGCGGCTGAGGGTCATATGCAAACACTGTCTGAATTCTTCAAAGAACTATGGAAACGCAAAGTGGTGCAATTTGGCGCTATCTATGTGGGTGCATCCTGGCTGGTTTTGCAGGCCGCTATCGCCATTGAAACGACCGCAAAACTGCCGGACTGGCTGGACCAGACGGTGCTGGTGTTTCTTACTCTGGGCTTTCCACTGGTTGTGCTTCTGGCATGGGCGCAGGATACTAATGTTTCTAAATCTGGTTCCAACGCGCCGCCAAAAATCGAAAAAGACAAAAAGCCCGGCATTGCGGTTTTGCCGTTCGTCAACATGTCGGGGGACAAGGAAAATGAGTATTTCGCTGATGGTATGACCGAAGACATCATTACCGGCCTGTCGTTTAGCCAGCATTTATCGGTAAAATCGCGCACCTCTACGTTTAGTTATAAAGGCACATCACCGGACATCCGCGAAGTCGGAAAAACCCTTGGCGTGGACTATGTGGCCGAAGGCAGCGTGCGTCCCATGGGCAAACGCATTCGTATTACTGTGCAATTGATTGAGGCCAAAACCGGCGAC
This sequence comes from Robiginitomaculum sp., assembly GCA_002733495.1. GTDB lineage: Bacteria > Pseudomonadota > Alphaproteobacteria > Caulobacterales > Maricaulaceae > Robiginitomaculum_B. The sequence goes on along the minus strand of NVVV01000015.1, from coordinate 30,002 downwards.
CACATCTGGGCCGAGAAATACGATCGCCCGACTGACACCCTGTTTGATGTTCAGGACGAAGTGATCGACGCCATTACCTCTGCCCTTGGGGCCAACCTGACGAAAGCCGAAGCGAACCGCGCCCGCAAACTTAAACCCAGCTCACTGAGTGCCTGGCAAGTCGTGCAAAAAGCCCTGCTTTTGGATTTCGGCTTCAAAGATAAAAACTACGGTGGTTTTCTGGAAGATGCCATCAATGCCCTGCGCAAAACTGCACAAAAAGAACCGGATTATGCCTATGCTCATTCCTTGATAGCATGGCTGTTGAATATGAAGGTCACCAATGGTGTTTCCGATAATTGGCGAGCAGATTTAGAAGAGGCTAAAGAGCATTTGCAATATGGGTTAAGTTTAGCTCCCGAAGACCCCTTCAATCTTAATCTTAGTGCCGCTGCCCTTGGGTATATCGGCAAAAATGAACGTGCTGAAAAGCTGTGTCTAAAAGCACTGCAAATCAACCCTAACTTCCCGGATGTCTATTTCACACTGGCGCAGGTTTATGCCTATGTAGGACGTTTTGAAGAAGCTGAAAAAGCACTTGATACGTTGGAAAATATGGCGCCAAACGGGATAGCTTCATTCTTCGCACCCTGGTATCGGGCCATATCCAAATCCATGCAGGGAGACCATAAACAGGCAGAAAAACTGCTGCTGCATGTTAATGAAATTGCTCCGGGCTACCACTTACCTCATGTTTTTATGGCCATTACACTGGACGCACTTGGGCGGCGCAACGAAGCAAAAGAAGCGATTAAAAAAACGCTTGAACTGCAACCGGACGTAACGGTGCAAAGTATATCCGCCAATATTGGCGCCCACCCGGACCCAAAGGAAGGTCAAAGGCGTATCAAAGTGCTTGAAGAGCTGTGGCCAGCTACAAATGTTCCCTGAAAGACAATGGCTACCATTCATTACTTTATCACCTGCCCAGAAATAAACTCTCGCGTATCCTTCAGTAATTGCGCTCTTGATGGCCCGTTCACATACATCATGTGACCACCGCCAAAGTATTTATAGATAATCTTGTCGGCTTTGATGCCGTGGCGGTTCAGCGTGTATTCCGCATCAAAAAACGGGGTGACCAAATCATAATAGCCGGAGGCCACCAGCACTTTAAGGGATGGATTATGGCGCAACGCCACCGATAAATCACCAGCCGTATTTACATACACCGGCTCATAGGCTTCGCCGTCCGGCACTGTGCGCCAGCGCCATTCATTATTTAACGCATCATCAGCCGACACCTGATATATCCGGTCCCAGTTCACCCCAAGATCATTGTACATATAGTCCATTTGCGCCGATTTGAACGCGCTGGAAATGGCAATGCTGGCCGCATCCCCCGCCGGGTCTGCTGTCAGATCATCAATGTCATCGGTGGTATAGCGCGCATCCAGCAGGCCAACAGCCAGTCCCTCTTTACGAAAAAGCTCCTTGGCAAAGCGAAAGCCGTTTATGCGCAAATTCGCGCGCTCGATATATTCCGGCGTGAGGCCCGTGTAATAGGCCAGACGATCGCGAATATGCGCATGGGTCTTATCATCCAGCGCCGTACCCTTAAACAAGGCAGGTAACAGCTCATCCGTTGCAAAGGCCCGAGCCTCGGTCAGAAAGTCATCCAGATTATCCGGCCTGGGATTGACTTTATGATGATACCAGGCCGCTGCGGCCATGGTCGGCAAATAGGTGACATGGGCGATCAGGTTATTTTCTATATAAGGCGATGATCCCTGGTAATCGAGCGCCTGAGAAACAAAAATAATACCATTCAGGCTCATCATAAATTCGCCCTCCAGCAATTTGGAAACCGCAGCGGCACGGGTGGTGCCATAACTTTCACCCAGAAGAAATCGCGGAGAATTCCAGCGGCCGTTTTTGGTCACCCAGGTGCGTATAAATTCTGCCATGGAGCGGGCATCTTCGTTCAGGCCCCAAAACTCCTTGTTCTCATGATCACCAAGGGCGCGGGAAAAGCCGGTGCCCACCGGGTCAACAAATACCAGATCCGTCACGTCCAAAATGGTGCCCGGCGCATCCAGAATGGGGTAAGGCGGCGGCCCGGCGTGTTTGGCATTGCTGGGCACCGCAACTCGTTTTGGCCCAAAGGTGCCCATGTGCAGCCAGGTAGAAGCAGACCCCGGCCCACCATTCCACAAAAACGTAACCGGGCGCACTTCGCCCTTGGCCAGATTGGTTTTGGTATAGGCGAAGGTAAAAATACTGACCTTTGGCTTGCCATCCTTGCCCTGCACATAAGTTTCGCCCGCCGTAGCCGTATATTCGATCGGCTGGCCATTAAAGCGTCCCTTGTGTTTGGTGATAAATTGCGTTGGATCAGGGATGGGTTTGCTTTTCTCTGTCTTGGCGGTCTTGGCTTTATCCACCTTTGCATCCTCTGCAAAGGCGGGCAGTGCGAACAGAACGCAAAACATAACTGCCGTTATAATATTCTTGATACCCATGGTGATCCCTAACGTGGCTAAAATCATGCCGTGATAACTTCCAGAAAAGCCAGTGTTACCGGGTTCATGACATTTGGTCAAAACACCGCCTCCTTTGCCATATTCTCGTCACGCTCAACATGACATATAGAGGGGCATAACAATCAAAGAGCTGAGTCGCACCATGAGCTTTTCCCGCCGCACCTTTTTGTCCACGGCCAGTGTGTCAACGGCCTTTGCCGGTCTGGCTGCCTTGGCCGCCTGCTCACCGAAGGGCAAAGGACAGGTTTTCCCCATCGCCACCGACAAATATGGCCCGTTAAAAAGCGACCCTGAGGGGGTTTTGGACCTGCCCAAAGGGTTTGAATATCGCATATTATCGCGCATGGGTGATCCCATGGATGATGGCCTTCTGCTGCCCGCTGACCCGGACGGCATGGCCGCTTTTGCCACCAAAGACGGTAAAACCATCTTGATGCGCAATCATGAAATCGCGCCCGGTGATCTGAAACGTGAACTGCCCCCCTCCAATCAGTCGATAAGTGCCTTTGGCCGCAAGGATAAATATCTGGACAGGGTGGACACCACCAAGCTTTACGATCATGGCCCAAAAGGGCGACAGCTTTCGGGCGGTGTCACCGCCATGGTGGTTGATGAAGGCTCCATGCGGGTGCAATCGCAATTTCTGGCGCTGGGCGGCACGTATAACAATTGCGCCGGGGGGCTGACACCCTGGGGCAGCTGGATCACCTGCGAAGAAACCATACGCAAGGCCAAACCATCAGCAGGTATTTATCAAGATCACGGTTATGCCTTCGAGGTCATTGCCGATCCGCAAAGCGGTTTGCAAAAGGCTGTCCCTTTACGCGATATGGGGCGTTTTCAGCACGAAGCCGCCTGCGTCGATCCGCGCTCATCAATCGTTTATATGACCCAGGATTATGGCTCAAAGCCCAGTCTTTTGTATCGGTTTTTGCCAAATGTGCCCGGAAAACTTGCGATGGGCGGAAAATTACAGGCCCTGGCCATTATGGGCAGCCCCACCAAAGACATGCGCAACTGGCCGGCTGGCAAAGCGGCAACGGTTGATACCGGCGACTGGATGTATACCGAATGGGTTGATCTGGACGACGTCACCAACCCCAATAACGATCTGGAATTACGCGGCCTTGAAGCCGGCGCGGCGCTTTTTACCCGCGGCGAAGGTATGTGGTTTGGCGAAGACGAGATGTATTTTGCCTGCACCAATGGCGGGGCAGCCAAGATCGGACAAATATGGCGTTATGTGCCCTCGCCCGTTGAAGGCACTTCGCTGGAGGCGCGCCATCCAGGCCGACTGCAGCTTTTTGTTGAATCCCCCGACCCTTCTGTGATGGAATACGCAGACAACATTACCATCGCCTCCTGGGGAGATATGATCGTCTGTGAAGACGGCAAACAGGGCGATAATTTTTTACGCGGCATCACCCCGGATGGCCGCATTTACACTTTGGCGCGCTCTGCGCTGAAACAGAAAAACGAGTTTACTGGCGCATGTTTTGGACCCGACGGAAAAACCCTGTATTTCAACCTGCAACAAAGCGGCCTGACGATCGCCGTGCGTGGCCCCTGGGACGCGCCGCGCTCCTAGGCACCAGCCTTCTGGCGTTGGCGGCATGTGAGCCACCCGCCGGCGACGGCACTGCCGCCAAGGCCGGTCCCAAAGTCGATGTCTCCACATCGGCCTCTCTTGGACCATTTGACGGGCATATCAATGCCATTACCTTCGCCCCGGTTGCCACTGTGCCCTGGGAAGGCCGTCTGGTGATTGCCGCCCGTGATGGTGGATTGAAAGTAATTGATATTGAAGGCGAAGAAGACAGCCAATGGCAAGGCGGCACCATGACGGCGCTGGCCGCTTCTCCCGGTTTTAACCTGCGCGGATTGAATACCAGCCTTGTGCTGGCGTTAAAAGACGATGGCACTTTGGCCTCGTTCATTGTTGATGATGCCCGCGGTCAATTAATCGAAGCCCCGGTGTCCGGTCTGCCTGCGGATAATATCACCGCCCTTTGCGCTGTAGATACAGAAGCCGAGGATCCGTTTTTTCTGATTGGGCGAGGTGACAAATCCCTTGCGGTCTGGAAAATCAGTGACACAGGCGCTGCGGCTCTGACCGCAGAGGCCATTAAAAAAGGTACGTTAGCCATTGCCATTAGTGATTGTACCGCATGGGGCAAGAACGCCGTGGCCACCGGGCAAAAAGGCGGCCTGTTCAGCCTGTCGATAAACGACTCCATTCGCATGCTTCAGGGCGTGGAAAGCGCCCCCGGCAAAGTCACTGCCATGATCCGTGATGATAAATCTATCATCCTGATTTCTGATCCTGCTGCTGGCAATATGCGCGCTTATGATGAAAACTTGTTTCCGCTCTATACGCTCAGCACGCCCAAGGCACTTAGCACGCCGGGGGCGGCCAACCCGGGGGCGTTGGCCGTATCATCGCGTTCTTTTGGTGGTGCCGGGTTTTCGGCGGGCCTGATGGCCGTTGCCGATGACAGCACTAACCGTATTGCCCTTGTTGTGCTGGATACAGTGCCCTTGCAGGCCAAGACCTCGGATTCCTAGCGGGCAATATAGGCGAAACGCACCGCCCCCAGAAACACCATGGCCCCAAGGGCCTGATGGGCTATGCCCAAAGGAATGGGCGTCACCGCCAGCAGGGTCCATATGCCAAGGAGAACCTGCCCACTAACCAGCGCAAGCACCAATAGCCCGCCTTGTTTAAGGCGGGGTGTTCCGGTGCGCCATGCCACGAAAGCAAGCATTATGGCGCTGGCAAAAACCAGATAAGCCCCGATACGGTGATCAAACTGCGCCGCCGCCGGATTTTCAAACATATTGCGCCAAAAGGGTGATAAACGTCCATAAGCCTCTGGCACAAATCCGCCATCCATCAACGGCCAGGTATTGTTGATATAGCCCCCGTCCGTCCCCGCGACAAAGGCCCCCAAAAGCGCCTGGCCCCATACAAGTGCAAGAAAAATTAACGCCAATCGCCTAACGCCTTGCGGGGCAATACCTGCCGCGTCTTTGGCGCGCACATCCAGCGCTGTCCACAGGGAAATGCCCAGAATAATCAAAGCCATGCCCATATGCGTGGCCAGCCGGTAGGCGCTAACGTCAATGCGGTCACTTAATCCGCCAAGGCCGCTGGAAACCATCCACCAGCCCAAAGCACCCTGAAAGCCGCCAAGGGCCAGCAGTATCATCAGCCTGCGCCCCAGCGGGGCTTTGATCTGCCGCCTGGCCGCAAAAACCAGCATGGGAATCAGCACCACAAAGCCGATAATGCGGCCAAGCAGGCGATGGCCCCATTCCCAGCGATAAATGGTCTTGAAGTCCTCAAGGCTCATCGTGCTGTTTTGTAATTTGTATTCGGGAATTTGTTTATACTTTGAAAACTCGGCTTGCCAGGCCTCTTGATTAAGGGGCGGAATGGCCCCGGTAATGGGCTTCCATTCGGTTATCGACAGCCCGGAATCGGTCAACCGCGTTGCCCCGCCCACCACAATCATCGCCACCAGAAATACGGTCACAATAAATAGCCAGATTGCGATCGGACGCGTAGCATTGCCGGGCGTGATAAGGGCAGAGTTCTTTGAAACATCAGACATGCTGTCTTTTGAGAATGCACACCGGATAAAGTCAAGAAAACGATGCACTTTCGCGTAATTTAAGCAAACCCCATAGCGCACCTCTATCGCTAAGGTTCATTTTTCCTTGTGAGAAGGCCCGCGAAACCCCTATATTATTTACGGACACACATTTGGGGGACATTATGATCAAACGCACAACCGTATTGGCTGCGGCTATCTTAGGCATATCTGCATCTGCACAGGCCGACCAAACCATGACCATTCAAGGCACTTTACCCAGTGCAAAGGCCTGTGAAAGAGCATGGGCCAGTGCCCAATCCCCTGAAGCCGCCGCCACTGTTTTTATCGCGGCCCTGATCACCTATCAGTTTGATCAGAATATTGCCCGGGATTGCATGACACAGATTGTTGACAGCAATTACCTAAGCAATGGCAAGCTCAGCCATGATCTTGAGTATCTGATTGATGTTGGCATTGACCGCCACGCAGAAATTGCGCGCTCTTACATTAATGGCGCCACGCCTGAAAACGGCTATAACCTTCCTCAAAAACCTTGGAGCCTCCGCTTCACTAGGGATAAACGCTATGACCTTGGCAACAACCAATACCGGGTCAAAGTCTATACATCGGGCCAGCCATCATCACGGCCCATCACCATGCGCCGTGATGAAAATGGTCATTACCGGATCAACGAGGCCTCGACCCTGTTTGTAGGGATTGCGGCGCCGCGCTAAAAATATTTAAGTTCGATTTTTGGGGGAAACCCTGGGGGGAAAGTGGTCGGAGCGATAGGATTTGAACCTACGACCCCCGGTCCCCCAGACCGGTGCGCTAACCGAGCTGCGCCACGCTCCGACTCTAACGCGACCACTATGTGCCCACGAAGGGCGCTTTATAAGAGGCACACCTCCAAGAGGCAATGGCGAAGAGTGCTATTGTAGAGTTTCATTCAGCCGTGAGCGCGCCGCCAGCAACTTTTGCAAAGTGTCGTTCAGACGGTCCTGGGTTTTGCTGTGTTCATCCAGCAGCTCTTCGACCTGATCCTGTGCCATTGGCACCACCTTATTGGCATCTACATCCAAGGGAGAAGCTTGTAAGGCATGCTCATCCTCCGCCTCCATGGGGGCATCTGATATGACGCCATCGCGCCCACGGGCAGTGATGGCACCAATGCCCTGTGCTTTAAGTTCTGCCTGCGCCTTTTTGATGGACAAACCATCATCATAGAGCAATGCGCGAATGCCCGACAGCAAAGCTATATCGTCGGGGCGGTAATAGCGCCTGCCGCCGCCTTTTTTCATCGGACTGATCTGTGAGAAACGGCTTTCCCAAAACCGTAAAACATGCGCGGGAACGCCTACCTGCTGCGCAGCTTCGCTGATCGTACGATAGGCATTTGGTTTTTTGCGAACCAGCTGAAGCTCCCGTATTTATGTTTATTTTGCGTTGTTATGGGCGTCGACGCGGTCTTTCAAAACCTGCGAGGCCTTAAAAACAACAACGCGGCGTGCGGAAATCGGCACTTCTTCACCGGTCTTGGGGTTGCGGCCCATGCGCTGATTTTTATCGCGAACATGAAACGCTCCAAAGGACGACAGCTTGACGCTCTCGCCACGGACCAGGGCATCGGAAATTTTATTCAAAATGGTATCAACAAACTCTGCGGAGTCCTGACGTGACAGCCCAACTTCGCTGACGACAGCGCTTGTCAGATCTACGCGCGTAAGTGTTTTATTCTTCATTGGCTCTGCTCTCCCTTAACCATAAGCTAAGTTGCAAAAGAAACGCCGTCAATACAGCGCATTAGTGGATTTGGTAGAAAAGGTATTTCCGGGCGATATATTTTACATCCGCACCAGCGCTGCCCCCCAGGTAAAGCCGCCGCCCAGAGCCTCTATCAACACCAGGTCACCCGTTTTGATACGTCCGTCCTTGGCCGCCACATCCATTGCCAGCGGGATAGACGCCGCCGAGGTATTACCGTGCTCGGCAACCGTGGTGATCACCCGGCCTTCGGGAATGCCTAAACGGCGCGACACCCCTTCCAAAATTCGCTGATTGGCCTGATGGGGCACAAACCAGTCCACATCTGTAACCGTCAGGCCCGTATCATCCAAAACCTTGGCGATCGAGCCGGAAATATTGGTGATGGCGTGGCGAAACACCTGATTGCCGCTCATGCGCAAATGCCCAACGGTTTGGGTTTTTGATGGCCCACCATCAACATAAAGAAGGTCGCTAAAGCGCCCATCAGAGCGCAGATAGCTGTGGATGATACCACGCTCGCCCATGCCCGGTGCCCCTGGCTCTCCGGTCAGGACCACGGCCCCTGCCCCGTCGCCAAAAAGCACACATGTGGTGCGATCTTCCCAGTCCAGTATGCGGGAAAATGTTTCCGCGCCAATAACCAGCGCATTGCGCGCCTGACCACGGGCGATAAAGCTATCTGCAGTGGCCAGTGCATAAATAAAGCCAGAGCAAACCGCATTTAAATCAAAAGCAAAGCCGCGCACCATGCCGATATTGGCCTGAATAAGTGTCGCCGTGGCTGGAAACGTCAGGTCCGGTGTGGCGGTCGCCAGAATGATCAGGTCCATATCACCGGCTTCAAGGCCCGCGGCTTTTAGCGCAGCATTGGCCGCCTTAGTGCCCAGATCCGCCGTTGTCTCCCCTTTGGCGGCGATATGACGCTGTTTAATGCCTGTCCTCTGTTTGATCCACTCGTCCGATGTATCAACCATGCTGGCAAGGTCTTTATTCGTCAGAATTTTTTCAGGCAAGTATGACCCGATACCGGCAATAACAGAACGAAAACGGCTCATGCTTTGGTGCCTTCCAGCGTGTCGGCTTCGGCAGCGGCAATGCTGTTTGCCAGTTTTTCAAGGTTTATGGCAATGCTTTGCGCATAATCAGAACGCGCCATATTCAATGCCACTTGAACAGCGTTATAAAACCCAAACCCATCGGTCCCGCCATGGCTTTTAACCACCACGCCGCCAAGACCCAGAAAGACGCCGCCGTTAAATTTTCGCGGATCCATGCGCGATTTCAGCTCTTTAAATGCACTGCGCGCCAATAACGCCCCCAACATGGTCAGCGGCGAGCGTTTCAGGCTTTGGCGCAAAAACTCAGCGGCCAGCTTGGCCGTACCTTCGGCAGTTTTTAACGCAACATTACCAGTAAACCCATCTGTGACCACCACGTCCGCTGCGCCAAGGGATATGCCATCGCCCTCGATAAAGCCCTGATAGTTCAGTCCCAGATCCGCCGCACGGATCAAGGCATCGGCTTCGCGGACAATCGCATTGCCCTTCAGGTCTTCGGTACCGACATTCAATAAGCCAATACTTGGCGATGTTTTACCGTGCAGGGCCGTATAAAAGGCCTCGCCCATAATCGCAAACTCCACCAGTTGCGATGGCGGGCATTCGACATTGGCCCCAATATCCAGCACCACCGCCGCGCCCTTCACTGTGGGCCAGCTGGCCGCAATAACCGGACGGTGCGCATTGGGGGCCATGTGCAACAACACTTTGGAGAGCACCATCAGCGCCCCGGTATTACCGGCAGAGACACAGGCGTGGGCCTCGCCAGTTTTTACCGCCTCGATAGCATTCCACATGCTGGACCCGCGCGCCTTGCGTATGGCGTGGCTTGGTTTGTCCGTCATGGAAACATGGGTATCGGTATGGCGCAGTTCACAAAGGCGCGCTGCGGCAGGGCTGTTGGCCAACAAAGGTTCAACGACCGCCTTGTCGCCGTGAAGGAGAATTTTTAGCGATTCATCACCACAGGTCCGGGCCAGCATTTCCACGCCATCAACCACAATGGAGGGACCGGCATCGCCGCCCATGGCATCGATGGAAATTACAACGTTCTTTGGCATATTCTTCCCAGACTGTTAGAATGCGGGGTCTGCGCCCCGTTCAGGCGCAGGACGATAACCGACATGGCTCGTTATGCAAATGCCGGATAACAGGGGCCATTTTCCAGTATATTTTCAAGTGCTTGTGCGCTCATGGCGTTTTCTATGGCCTGCATATGGGCCGCCATCGCTTGGCCAAGCGGGCCTTTATTTTCCATATCAGAGAAAATATTACGCTCTAATGTCACAGCAAGCGCCTCTGCATCGCCTCTTTCCTGCGCAGCATTATAGAGCTCAGTGCGGCCATAAAAGACCTTGGCCATATCCTTGATCCTTTTGCCAACCGCAGTGTCGCTGATCCCCAATTCGCGCAAGGCATTGTCCATGTCGTTAAACATGGCGTCAAAGACCTCTTGCCCCAAGGGGTGAGCTTCCAGAGCATTAAGGCGGCGAATCAGCATCCAGACATGGATAACCAGCAAGTCAAAACGCCCATCAACGGTGTCGGGCACGCCGCCAGCTTTGTATAAGGACACGCGACGCGAAGCGGCCAGAGCCTGCTCGTATAGCCACTTCCCCTTTGCCCGCACCTTATTTTTTTTGAAAAGTCGTGAAAACAAAGCCATTTACAGTCACATTCTTGCCCGGATTGTACGTTAGGGTTGAACTTATGCACAAGGCCGGTTAGGTCAATCCGGTATTACACAGGTCCATCTACACAAAATGGACCATTTACGGGCAAGGACGTCTTTATGCGCTTAACCAGGACCAAGATTATCATTGCCGGCTGCGCTATTCTGGCAACCAGCGCCTGCATGCCTGTATCGCGAAACCATGGTTTTGTGTCCACCAAGGGGGCTCCTGGCGATATTGAAAGCGGCGTGGACACAAAAACAACGGTTCTGTCCAAATTTGGCAACCCGTCGACCACCGGCATCTTTGAAAAAAATAAATGGTATTATATGTCCGAACTGCGCGAACAATTGGGCTATCTGCACCCGCGCACAAAAACACGCACCATTACCGCCGTGGCTTTTAACCCCGAAGGGGTTGTCAACGAGGTCTCTATCTACACCATCAAGGACGGGCGCGTGGTTTCTCTGGTCGGGCGCAAAACCCCCACCCGTGGCCGCGAACTTTCCATCATGCAGCAATTGCTGGGCGGTGTTGGCCGTCTGCCACAAGGCACCATTGGCAACAGCCAAAACCTTCCCGGCGGCGCAGGCGGCCCCAGACGGCAGTAGTACGAGTTCTTCAACAACCAGTCTTTGGTGTACCAAAAGGTGTTCTAAAATCACACATTGACTAATGTAATAATACTTATTACTATGTAACGTGATACAAAATTTCAAAAGTAGGGCGTTGAGGCGTTTGTTTGAACGCGGAGATGAAAGTCATATTCACGCCGATCATCGTATGATTATACGTGACATTCTTGCGCGGCTGAATGCGTCTGCTGTATCTGAGGATATGGCCCTGCCCGGATTAAGGCTACATAAACTGAGGGGCGCATATGCGGGCTTCTGGGCCGTTACCGTTCGGTCTAATTGGCGAATTATTTTTCGCTTTGAAGATGGTCACGCTTTTGATGTTGACTATTTGGACTATCATTAAGAAGGACGATCAAACTATGCTGATGCACAACCCACCCCACCCCGGTGAAATAATCCGGCGGCAATGCCTTGAGCCACTGGGGTTAACCGTAACCAAGGCTGCACAAGGCCTAGGCGTCTCGCGCAATACACTCTCTATGCTGCTTAATGGCCGCCTTGGCATTTCCCCACAAATGGCCATCCGTCTTTCAAAGGGTTTTGGCGGGAGCCCCGAAAGCTGGCTGCAACAGCAAATGCAATATGATTTGTGGCAAGCGCAACAAAACGATGAAGCCATCAAGGTGCAGAGGTTTGTGACCTGTTAAAGGCGATCACCGGCATGGTAACTGTTATTCCTCATTACCGTCAATCCCGACGTGGTGCCTCCTGACCTGTTCTGCCTTTCTTGCCGCCGCCCAAAATACCGCCTACACCAACACCTAAGCTAATATGGTGTTTGCCGGATTTTTTACGTTTGATCCGTATCTCGTCGCAGACTATTGCTGTCTTCTTTTTAAAGGTAGTATCTTCCACTTTAATATCTCCGTTTATGACTGCATTGCGCCTGCCATGCCTTTTGCCATCTGAACCATCTTTTAATATTTCCCTGACGGCAATGACTGAGCGTGAGACACGGGCGCAATTGCGCACCTGCTTCACGGTTTTCGGAAACTGATCGCCAGAGGCGATATCAACCGGCAATGTCAGCGTGTCCTCTTCCTTCGGACACAGCTCAGCTTCTTCCACGTCAGCGGCAGTATCTATGCAATCCCCCGAAATAACATTCCGCCGGCCTTCAAAGGTGCAGGTGACATCCTGCCCAGCGCCAGTAACGGCACCGCCAAGACAGGACCATGCACCGGTGGTGAACCGGCCCGTCTGTGCGGAAAGCCCAGCGGGCAAATGATCGACCACAGTCAGCTTCCCCCGGTAGATGTCACTCACGGTCAACTTCCCACGGCGGGTGACATTTTTCTCGCCCCCGTGCCAAATTGTTTTCACATCGACCTCAACAGCACCTTTCTCGCCCACGAAAAACTTCTTCGGCGTGTGTCTCGGGGCAAGGGACAGTGTGAAATCACCGTTCGGGTCAGCAGATGATTCAAACCTTATACCACCATCATCCACTGCTGTTTCCGCAGAGGCAACCTTCCTTTTCAGTTTACAATAGGTATTGCTCTTTTTGTGGGCAACTTTTCTCCCTTTTTCCAGGCAAGCGGGTTCAGTGGGTGTGGCGCCAACAGGGGCTACATCAATACCCGGGATAGGATCTCCTGCCCTGTTAACAATCGTTGCCAACTCAGAACCAGCCTTAAATTTGACAGCTTTTTCTGGAGCATAATAGAAAACCACCCCTCCCTTACCGTCTGACGCTATTAATAGGGCCTCTTGGGGAATGTTCACGGAGCCGTCATCGTGTGTTTTTCCTGGGTGGCATTCCATACCACCAGGTGGCATCAGCAACAGCGCACATTTATCTCTGGGTAACATCACATAACAATGGCCATTGGCCATTACCCCTTTGCAGCCTTCAGCAAACGCAGGAGCGACGAGCAATAACACCAAGCTAATAGCATATCCTGCTAAGGTAGTATTCGGCATAACGCCCCCCCCCTATAGGAATATTTTATTGCCATTTAATTCCTGACAATCTTGACGCCTCAATGTAAAGGGTAATTTATTATTTTAATTGAGCAAGAAATTTCTTGGCGCATCACGTAAACGTGAAACGATTACAAAAAAATGCTATGCGTTCGAACAAAAAACCCGATCCAAAGGACCGGGGTTTTTCGTGTGAATCGTCTGGTGTGTCATCCCGGAAAAACGTTGGTTTTATCCGGTATCCATTGTGCGATAAAAATTCACTATAGACCCTGGATCAAGTCCGGGGTGCCACATAATAATGAAAACTTTCCCTTCTCCCTTCGACAAGCTCAGGGTGAGGGGAAAGTTTAAAAATCAACCCATATGCGCCAGAACTGCCAACAGCAGCAGAGCCACAATGTTGGTGATTTTGATCATTGGGTTCACGGCAGGGCCAGCGGTATCCTTGTAAGGATCGCCAACCGTATCGCCGGTCACAGACGCTTTATGAGCTTCGGAACCTTTGCCGCCATGAGCACCATCTTCGATGTACTTTTTGGCATTGTCCCAGGCACCGCCGCCAACGGTCATGGAAACGGCCACAAAGAGACCATTGACAATCACGCCCATCAACATCGCGCCAAGTGCCGCAAATGCAGCGGACTTGTCCGCCACAGCGGAGATAACAAAGAACAGCACAACCGGAGAGAATACCGGCAGCATTGAAGGCAGTACCATTTCCTTGATCGCGGCTTTGGTCAGAATATCCACAGCGCGGCCATAATCAGGCTTGGCCTTATATTCCATAATACCCGGGATTTCACGGAACTGGCGGCGAACTTCGGCCACCACGGCGGTGGCAGCACGGCCAACAGCCATCATCGACATACCGCCAAAGAGGTAAGGCAACATACCACCAAAAAGCAGGCCAACAATCACGTAAGGATTGGTCAGCGAGAAATCGACGTTGACGCCTGCAAAGTAAGGAAAGTTAGCTGCATCAGAAGCAAAGTGCTTCAGATCCTCGGTATAAGCGGCAAACAGCACCAGCGCGCCCAGACCGGCAGAACCAATGGCATAACCCTTGGTGACGGCCTTGGTGGTGTTACCCACAGCGTCCAGCGTGTCAGTGGTTTTACGAACGTCCTCGTCCATTTGCGCCATTTCGGCAATGCCGCCAGCATTATCGGTCACAGGACCAAAGGCGTCGAGCGCCACAATGAGACCGGCCAACGCCAGCATGGTGGTCACGGAGATGGCAATACCAAAGAGGCCAGCCAGGTTAAAGGCAACCACAATACCGACAATAATTATCAAAGCTGGCAGTGCCGTTGATTCTAAAGAGACCGCGAGGCCCTGAATAACATTGGTGCCGTGACCGGATTCGGAGGCTTTTGCGATAGAGCGGACCGGACGGTAGTTTGTGCCGGTATAATATTCTGTAACCCAGATAATCAGCGCGGTTACCACAAGGCCAACCATGCCGGCCAGATATAGATCCATACCCGTCATCGGCAAGGGTGCGCCTTCGATTGCGCCCATACCATTGGGAAGGATTTTATTGATGACCAGATAGACCGCAGCAACAGAAAGAAGGCCCGCAGCGATAATGCCTTTGTAAAGCGCGCCCATCACATTGCCCGATTTGCCAAGTTTGACAAAAAACGTGCCGATGATTGAGGTGATAATACACGCGCCGCCAATGGCCAAAGGCAACAGCATCATTTCATATGAGCCGGTAAAATAAATCGAGGCCAGAACCATGGTGGCCACAATGGTCACCGCATAGGTTTCAAACAGGTCAGCGGCCATACCGGCACAATCGCCAACATTATCACCAACATTATCGGCAATAGTGGCTGGGTTGCGTGGATCATCTTCGGGGATGCCGGCCTCAACCTTGCCAACCATATCACCGCCAACATCTGCACCTTTGGTGAAGATACCGCCGCCAAGACGGGCAAAGATTGAAATCAGCGACGCGCCAAAGCCAAGCGCCACAAGCGCATCAACCACGGTACGGTCGGTAATCTCAAAGCCCATAACGCCGGTCAGCAATGCAAAATAGCCTGCAACGCCGATCAAAGCGAAACCTGCAACCAGCATGCCAGTGATGGCACCAGCACGAAACGCAACGTCCAGACCTTTGGCCAGACTGTTGCGGGCCGCCTCGGCGGTGCGCACATTGGCGCGGACCGAAACCAGCATGCCAATAAAGCCAGCGGCACCCGAAAGAACGGCCCCAATGACAAAGCCCAGCGCAACTTCCCAGCCCAGCAGCAAGAAGATAATGACCAGAACAGCAACACCAACCATAGCAATGGTGGTGTATTGCCGTTTCAGATAGGCATTGGCGCCTTCCTGAATCGCTTTGGCAATTTCCTGCATTTTATCCGAGCCAGCACTGGCTTTGAGCAATGTTTGCGTTTGCACGGCGCTGTAGATCAGCGCAATAAGACCGGCAGCAATGACCAGCATTAATTCCATACTCATAATGATTTTCCCATCTTGTCTTTTGACAATATCGGGGCCCCAAATGTGAACACATTACCCCAGTGATCGCGGACATAGCGTTAAAGCTTTTTTGACGCAAGCGTTCAGCGTACGAAATACATCAAAATCGACCATAACGTCTTGAGAATGACCCCGATTTCGCTTTATCTGGTAATCTGAATCATTAGGAAGCAGATATGTTGCGCACACCGGCACTGGTCATCACTCTTGTTTTTGCACTCATCATGGTGGGGCTTCTCTATGTCGCCAAATACCAGCACCCCCCTGTGCCGGGTGTTTTGCTGCCAAAGATACCGCAAACCATCCTTATTGATGCCGACCAGCTTAGCGACACGCTGGAGCACGGTCCGTGGGTTTCCCCAGGCCTTGATGGGCCTGTACTATACAAGGTCGGGTACCGCTCATGCCCGGATTGCATTTCATTTGAACGCACTGAATTTTCTGACATGCATGCCGCCGGTGTCGATACGCGCGTTATTCTTTATGCGCGGCGTAAATTCTCAACCGCGCCAGAACGCGCCGTTATTGCCGATCTGGCCTGCACCCGTGAATGGCCCATATACGAGCGCTGGATGTCGGATGTGGAGGGCGCATATTATTTCAACTATGGCGTCCCTCCGGCCCCGGAAACCAGCAAGCAGCGCAGCGCCTGTCTGGAATGGGGCCGCATTGTGCGCGATCGCCTTGGCCAGATCATGGCGCGCAATGGATGGAATATGGAGGTTCCTGCTCTTTTCTGGAAAAACAAGGCCGGAGAGTGGCGCTTCTTTCTGGGCGATGATGAACGCGGCAAGCGCCTGATTCGCCGCGAACTGGGTGTGCCTCTGAAATAATATAGTTTCGATGCAATCGCTTTTTCATCATTTGCCAGCATAATAGTGGTTATGGACACACCAATATCCAGATGGGGAAAATTGGTTGCCGATGGTGACTTGCAAAGCGATTCGGCGCAGGAACGGGCGGCGCAAATGCTGAGCGTATTGCAGGGACGGTTGAAGAACTGGCGTCCGGGCAAGCGACAGCTGCTGTTTGGTCGACCAGAACCCGAACCCGAAGGCGTCTATCTTTACGGGGGCGTGGGGCGCGGCAAATCCATGTTGATGGATATGTTTTATGAAACCGTCCCTTTTTCGCAAAAACGCCGGGTGCATTTTCACCAGTTCATGCTGGAAACCCATGCGGCGCTGTCCAAATGGCGTGCCATGACGCCGCGCGAGCAACGCCAGCATGAGGATTATGTCCGCAGCGCAGGTGATGACCCCATCGCCCCCATAGCCAAATCCATAGCGCGTGAAACCTGGCTGTTGTGCTTTGATGAAATGCAGGTCAATGACATTGCCGATGCCATGTTGCTGGGCCGTTTGTTTGAACAGCTGTTTGCTCATGGCATTGTTATTGTGACCACATCGAACCGTCCGCCAGATGATCTTTACAAGGACGGCCTGAACCGCCAGCGGTTTTTGCCATTCATTGAGGTTATAAAGGCCCGCTTGGCGGTGCATGCGCTAGAGTCTGCGCAAGACTACCGACTTGGACGACTGCGCGAGGACAGAACCTATTTTACGCCCCTGAATGCGGCCACACGCCAGCATGTGGACACCCTGGCGCGAAAGCTGACAACGGGGCTGGGGCTGCATACGCGCACGCTCTTTCTACAGGGGCGAAGCTGGGAGATTGAAAAAACCGCTGGGGGCGTTGCCCGGCTTACCTTTAATGAGGTTTGCGAGGCAGCGCGCGGCGCGGCTGATTATCTGGAACTGGCGCGGCAGTTTCACACCATTATTCTGGATGACATTCCCCTACTTGATGAAAACCACCTTAGCGCGGCCAAGCGCTTTGTCGCCCTGATTGACGCCCTCTATGAGGGCAAAGTGAAACTGATTGCCAGCGCGGCTACCGAGCCAGACACACTTTACCAGGCCGTCACAGGTGGTTTTGAGTTTGAACGCACAGCATCACGGTTAATGGAAATGCAAAGCGCTGCGTATCTCTCTGCCGGGCATGGTGACAGCGCAATAGCGGTGTAGGGTTAAACGGCCTTGGCAGGCTCTATGGTGACGCTGATCCCGCACCCGCAGGCATCGGTTTCATTTGGATTGTTAAACACAAATTTAGAATGCAGCGGCGTGGTTTCATAATCAATTTGCGCGCCCAGCAGGAAAAGAACCGCCGACGCATCCACCAGAATAGTCACTTCTTTTTCCTCGACGACCTCGTCCAGTCTGGCCGGGGCATTGGCATAGTCCATCACATATTCCATGCCGGCACAGCCGCCATTGGCAACGCCAACACGTAAATACCCCTTGCCGCGCTCAGCCATGATCTCTTTCACGCGCGCAGCGGCAACATCTGTCAGGGATACGATTTGCGGTCTGGGTCTTTTGCTTGCCATCTCTCACATATGGAAAATTTTAGAGACAGGTTCAAGGGGTATTCACATATGCATACAAAAAAGCCCGATGCTGTTGCACCGGGCTTTCCCATTATATCGCACCATTAGCTCTAAAAACTAGACCGCAGGGTAACGCCGACAGTGCGTGGAGTATTGGTCAGAAAACCCACCCGCGCACGGCCACCGCGTTCACGATCAAGGCCAAGACGGGCGGTTTCATCAAAGAGATTGTTGACCCATACCGCAACATCCCATGGCCCGCTGCGCAAACCCATACGTAAATTGACCATTTCATAGGCCGGCAGTTTCGGATCGAATGTAAAGGTTGATACCGTCGTATTACCAACATTGGTAAACAGTGGGACAGCACCAAAACCGGCTGCCTGATCGCCAATCTGGGTAAATCGTGATCCCACATGCTGGTAAGTGCTGGTGAAATAACCTTCCATATCAGCACCGACCGGCCTGGTCAGGGTGCCGCTAATCGCTGCCTGGAATTTAGGGGTGCTTGGCAAGCGATTGCCTTTTTTCAATCCGGCAAGAACCGAGGTAACACCGTTACTGGTTGTTGTCGTGGTCGAGCGGACTTCGGCATCCGCATAAGATGCTGTCACCGAAAAGTCGAAGAAATCCGTCGGGTGGGCAGAGAGTTCAAACTCTCCACCAATACTGCGGGCATTGGGAACGTTGAACACAATACGCGACGAGCATGTCCCCGCCTCCAATGTTGCCTGTAAATTGTTGATGTCAGTATAGAAGCCCGAAACGTTCAACGTGGCCTTGCCGCCAAAAATGGTAGACTTGGCCCCCGCTTCATAGTTCCAGATCGTTTCGTCATTAAAAGAATCGCGGCCACCAAAAGTCGCCAGATCCTGGGCCGAGCACAGAGGTTTATTAAGCGGGTCATTAATACCGCCAAGGCGGAAGCCTTTTGAAACCTGTGCGTTGACCTGCACGTTCTCCGTGGCATCATAGGCAATAATAGCACGCGGCGAGAACCCGTTCGACGTTGTCTTTGCCGGCGTATTGAATTCCGGCGCGGCAAATATGCCATCAAAGGTCAGCGTGCGCTTCTCGGTAAAGTCATAATACCGCAGACCGCCGGTAACATGTAAACGCTCTGTCACATCAAGAGTGGCTTCACCAAAAAAAGCATATTGCTTAAAGTCATAGGGTATAAACGAAACAAACAGACCATCCTCTGGTGCAAACGGTCCCGCACTGGGAATGCCCGAAAGCGCGGTAAAGCCCGGAACGGCCAAAGTTTGAGAGTATTTGCGCTCGATCTTGCTATAAAAGCCACCAACGACCCATTGGAGGGGGCCATCACTATTGGAGGCCAGACGCGCTTCCTCTGTCCAGACTTGCGCGTGGGTCGCATCAAACAGTGGCGAACTTATATCAGTGATCAGATCGGAAAGCCCAATCGTGCCCCCGGTAATGCTGCCTGTGAGCTGCGTTGCATCCCGCACAACCAGAACATCCCGGTCTGTAAAGGAGGTGATGGAGGTCAGGCTGACAGGGCCAAAATCGTATTCAAGCTTTGTATCCACCAGGAAGAATTCATCCTCAAACCTTTCTTGCAATTGGGTGAATTGCTGGCGTTTGCCCAATGTCACTGGCGGACGGGTCGTGGTGAACGGGTTGGCCAGAATGTTAAATATATCAACCCGATTAAATCCATTAATTGATGTATCCTGGTAAATAACCCTTGGCGTAATCTTCAAATTTGCCGTTGGCTCAAAAAGTAGCGCAGCCCGAATGGCATAACGAGTGCCATCATTGACGTCCTTGTTGATGCTTCCATTTGGCTGTACGGCATCAATATAACCGGGCAGGTCATTATAGGTGCCAACCACGCGCAGGGCAGCGGTTTCACTGATCGGGAAATTGACCATGCCGCGAATGTCACCGCCAACATCACCATCTTTGACAGACTTTAACGTCACCTCGGCACTGGCTTCATAGGTTTCAGGGTTGGGTTGGTTGGTAATATAACGTATAGTGCCGGCCTCGGACCCCGATCCAAAGAGCGTGCCTTGCGGTCCGCGAAGGACCTCCAGGCGGTTCAGATCATAAAAGTCCATCTCCGGGGTAAACAGGGAAAGTGAAATTACCGACTCATCCAGATAAACCCCGACCTGTTCCTTCACGCCCGGCAGATCCCGGGCAATCTGACCCGAGGAGACTCCGCGAATGGCAACTTGGCTTTGCCCCGGCCCAAGGTTTTGTACAGAGAAACCGGCAATATTATTTGCCGCTTCTTCCAGTGAAGTCGCCCCGGTTCGACGCAACATTTCTTCGGTCTGCGCATTGATCGAAAAGGGAACGTCTTGCAAGCTTTCAGCGCGTTTTCGCGCCGTCACAATAATCGTATCTTCGCGAACGCCACTATCATTTTTAACTTGCGCGAAGGCATTGCCGGCCCCAAGGGAAACCAAAGCAGCAACAGAGACTCCATAAAGGAAATTTTTACTCATATTTTGCCGAAAGGCAGTAATGTTTCGCATCTTCTACTCCTAGATAAATAGGTTTATGCAAAATTATTTCAGGATCATGGGAAAGCACAAGAGCATAAATTATCGAAAAGCGAAAAGTTAGCTGAATTTCGTTGTACTGTGATAAAATTGTACCGACACTGGCAGGAGAAGAGGGACTTTAGTCAATCCAGGCCACTTTTGGTTAGATGTAAAACACGGCTAAAACGCTATGTAATTGAAAATCACACGTTATATGTGGGTTTTTCGCCATGCGTAGTGCAGTAGAACGGACTATCCATGCCGGGCAAGAACAGCAAAATATCTTGTATTATTGCGCAAGTGTGCAAATTTCTTCCGCTGGCAAAGCCGATAGTCCCGTGTTTAACTTTTTCCCCGCATAATCTGGATCCTGGTGAGAATGAATAAAAAAAATATCAAAATAATTCCGTTGCGTGTCGCCCTGTTTGCCGGGAATTATAACTACATCATGGATGGGCCGGCACGAGCGTTAAACCGTCTGGTGGACTATCTGGAACGCCAGAATATCGCCGCCATGGTATTTGCCCCCACGGCCCCCCAGGCCGCGCTAGAGCACAAGGGTACGCTGGTTTCTGCGCCCTCCATCCCCTTTCCCATGCGTTCTGAATACCGCCTGGCGCTTGGGATTTCACCACGCATCAAGGCTGAGTTAAAAGCCTTTCAACCAACCATATTTCATCTGGCCGCCCCGGACCTGCTTGGCTCTGCGGCTATCCGGCTAGCCAGACGCTGGCATTTGCCGGTGGTGTCTTCCTTTCATACGCGCTTTGATACCTATACGCGATTTTATGGCATTGGCCTTCTGGAGAAGCCCCTGACCGCTTACCTGCACAGTTTTTACAATCAATGTGACCAGGTCTATCCGCCTTCAGAATCCATGGCCGACGAATTGCGCAAAGAAAATCTGGATACAGATTTGCGCATATGGAGCCGGGGCGTGGATTGCGATCGCTTTAATCCGGCTCGACGCGATCTTGAATGGCGGCGCAGTATCGGCTTCGCCGACGAGGATGTGGTTATTGCCTTTACTGGCCGTATTGTGCTGGAAAAGGGACTGGATTTCCTTGTAGAGGTTATTGAGCTACTGGAGCAAAAAGGCATAGCGCACAAAGTTTTGATTGTCGGCGAAGGACCAGCGCGGACGCGCATGCAAAAGCAACTGCCCAAAGCGCACTTTACCGGCCATTTACCTGATGGGCCACTGGCCAGAGCCTATGCCTCGGCAGATATTTTCTTAAACCCCAGCATTTCGGAAACCTTCGGCAATGTAACCTTGGAGGCCATGGCCTCCGGCGTACCAAGCGTTTGCGCCGAAGCCACAGGCAGCCTGTCTTTGGTGCAGCAAGGCAAAACTGGGTTTATGGCAGAGTTTGGCGACCATAACGCCTTTAGCATCCATTTAGAGGCTTTGATAAAGTCGAAAGAAATGCGCACAGAATTTGGCAACGCAGCCGTACAGGCCGCGCACAAATTTGAATGGGATGCAATTCTGGGTGGTCTGGTGGATAACTACCGCGATGCGCTAACGCATCACGGTAGATAAAAAATCCACTCAGTTATTAGTCGTCGCCAGAATTGAGCATCAGGAATATAATCCCCAACAACACAACACCGCCACGAATACCATAGTCAGCATAGTCACCATATCTGGTGACTAGCCCACGGGCCTGGTCAAAGACCATCCCGAAATATGGTGATAGATCTACGCCAGCATAACTCGCTGCTGCTTTGATCCCGATAGCGCCAAGTCCGATAAGTATCAGGACAATGCCAATCCCACGCATGGTAACCCCCTCAAAAACCCGTGTCGGTTTTTATAACACAGGCCATTTAATAAACTCCAGGCCATACAAAACCCGCCCAGAAAGAATTATTAACCTAATAAATTGCACTTGGCCATGCTCTGCCCCAAAAATGAGAATAAAGATAAAAATTACTACCCTGCGGCGTGTGCGCGCACGCACTTTTTCCATCTCTGGTTACAATTGGTCAATAGTGCATGAGATTGCACCGTGGCGGTTGAAATATTCACACCACCAGTTTCTATGGGCTTCATTCTGAAAACGCCGTGAATTTGGCCTGTTTATATAAATCAACTTCAAGGCAACGCCATTTAACCTGGGTAAGGTGCTGATCCATCCGGGGGTTTTTGAAAATTCCTCAACATTTGGGTAGCTTTTATAATGGGTCAGGATCGCGCTGTTTTGAAGAAAGTCCGAAACAATAATCATGGAATAACGTCGGACACCGCCTGCACCACGTCGATCTGCACGTGAGAAAGACTGCACGCTGGTGGCCGCAATGGTCTCTAATATGGGCGATGTCCTTCGCGGGTTGGCCTTTAACGCCTTTTGCAAGGCCTCCCCCAAAGGCGCTACAAATTTCTGCTGGCGCATTTCCTCAAGCCGTTGCGGATTTTCACTGAATCCAGCGCTGCCATCAGCATTTGCCGGATTGCAGCGGCTAAACAATGGACGCGCCAATTGCCCGGCCTCAGCCGTGGCCATATAGACGTCCACCCGCGCCCCTTTGGGAATATTATAAAGAATGCTGTCCAGTATCTGACGAACTTTGATCTGTTGCAGATCATTCAGTTGATCGCTGGAATCAAATAACAGGGTGATAATTTCGCCTGGCTCTTGACTGCCACACAGTGTGTTGGCGTTCATACCAGCGCGTTCGGTCCTTAGCTTGGCCAGTCCCAGACCCGCCACCACCAGCACACCCAGCGCCAGCACAGCCCCCAGCCAGGCCAGAACCTGCCCTCCGCCAATGGAGGATCGGGATCGCCTACGTCTTATAGCCATCTAAAGCGTTCGCTCTTGCGCCACGAACAGATGCTCCATCCGGTTGATCGCGTCCAGCACACGGTTACGCAGCGCCCGCGCTTTGTCCATAGAGGCCTGGATACGCCCTTCATTCATAATCTCGCCCAGCACGGAATCACCGGCCAGCTTGATAAAGCGGGAATTTGGCTCGCCAAAGGCAAACAATTTACCCGGCAATACCCATTTATGTTTGAAATGACTAGATTTTCCCGTCGTGGCCGGCAGGCCCTTACCCTCATGGAAAGACCCAAGCACCTCATTGCCTACGTTTTCCAGATGCGCTTCAAACGCATCAAAGCGAGCCATCAGATCACTGATTTCCTTGCCGATTTCCCGGTATGGCGCAATGGAATTACGCGCTTGTTCCTGAAAAGCCTCAATATCGCCAAGCGCTTTATCGCGTAAGCTACCCAAATGCTCGGCTAGAACATCGGCCTCATCCTCAAAACGGCGGCGGTAATTCTCACGAAATTTATAAATGCGGTGATAACCCGGATAGGCATCCCCAACGCGCGCGCCCTTGGCGCAGGCTAATGCGCCCAGCGTTATCCCGATCAGCATCATGGCAAATGAGAATTCATCTAGCGTGCTGAGATTAAGACTGGTGATATGATCCAGCGCCGTTTGCAGCAAATTGGTATTGCCTTCGCCGCCAAGCGCCACAAAGGCCGAACGATAAAACCCGACGACCACATTTAACGTCAGCAAAAAGCCCACAAAGACCAGCGCCATTATGGCACCAAAGAATTTGCGGATCCATGAGCGGCTGTTTAACCAGCGAAAAAAGGCATAGCCAAAAAGCGCAGCCCCACCAATGTTCAGTACGCTGATCACCAAAGAGTAGAAAAAACCACCCAGAAGACCAAAATCACTACCCGGGCTGAAGAAAAACATATTGGCCCCGGCCTCGACCACCATCATGATGATAAAGATCGGCAAGGCACCGGCCAGCCCAGCGGATAAATCCGGCGGACGCGAGAGGCCATTTTTTTCGCGAAATTCCTGATAATGACGATCCGCCTCATCAAAGTCATTGCGCAGACGTTCCAGTGTCGCGCCGTGACGCTGTGTCTCTTGCTCTATTTCCTGTATGGTGCCCTCCAGTGAGGTTTCCAGAGGCTCGGTATCAAAGGCCCCGGCATAGCGGGCCACCATGCCTTTTAAATGCTTGATCCGGCCTCCAAATTTCCCGACACCTTTTTCATGCACTGCGTTCAAATGATTTGAAACCTTGCCTTCAATAACCTCACCAACCTGAGCCCGTGTTGTGGCCTCGCCAGAGCGCACAGCAGACTTGGCCAACTTACCCAGTTTCAGTTCGCTTTTTACTTTTTTGACTGAGGGGATGGGCATAAATGGCAAATTCGAATCCCGTCGACGCATGCCAGTTTTTGAGAATGCGGACGGTCCCGTCCATTTTCCAAGTGCCTTAGACGTCATATCACTCACCTCCATGCCCCAACACAAGAACCGTTATTTTTTTTACAGCTTAGCTTAAAACAGCGCATCAATGGTGTCTGTCTAGCAACACATTGACAGGAAGGGTAAGCCTTTAACGCGCGTTACGCGTGCCTGTGAAAAAAATTTCGCCTCCTACGCTAATTCCCTCGCTACCTACGATCGAATTGTGTTACAAACGTGTTCTAAAGGGGGAAGCATTATGCTTATTAGAGGATTAATGATTTTATTGCTGGCGGCTTTGGGCGCTGGATACCTAAATACCAAGCTGTCTGCAAACGCAGGCACCGAGGAACATCAGGAGGCCTATGCTGACGCTGGCAGCATTGCAGCTCAACATAATGAAGCCTTTGCTGCACGTGATATTGACGCGGCAATGAGTGCTTATGCCCCCGATGCTGTTCTGGTTCTGCCAGAAGGTATTTTCAGTGGTGCCGAAAGCATTCGCGAACAAATGCTGAAAGCCTTTGAAAATGGCAATCAGGATGAAGCACCTTTTGTTGTTTCCGGTTCTCAAACTGCGGATTCTCTGGTCTACACCAATTGGACCTGGACCATGGCTGACGGCACCGTACTGAATGGTTCTGACACCTTCATTATCGAGCACGGTAAAGTTGCTAAACAAACAGTGTCCTACACGGTGATACCGTCGGCACCTGTCGAAGACATGTCTGAGGATATGGTCGGCGACATGCCCGAAGGTATGGATGAAATGCCTGCTGATGATATGATGGATTCTGCGGACTCAACCGACAGTTAAACATCAGGACTTAACGAAAAACCGGCCTGTTTATCAGGCCGGTTTTTTTTGTGCTTTATTGCCCTTGCGCTCCGAAACGCGCGCCCCACTCTTCAACGTCTTCGTCCGTGATCTTGGTGAACAAGACATCTGGCGGCGTGAAAGCCAACCCGATTGGTAAAGCATCAAGCAAGCCTGCATCATCGGCACCCGGCCAATTACGGTTTTCCCCGGGCACGCCCATGGCATCCAGCACTTTGGCCGCTGCGTGCGGTATAACCGGCTGGGCAATAATGGCGGAAATCACCACCAGATTTAGCCCTGTGCGCACACTTAATGCAGCGGCATCGCGGTCAGTTTTCAGGGCTGTCCACGGGGCAGCTTCGGCCAGATACTCATTCCCCAAGGCCCAGATCGCCCGGGTTTCAGCCATGGCCTTGCGAAATTCCATAGCCTCATAATAGCCAGTCAGGGCCGCAAGGCGGGTTTTCAATTGCGCCGACAGTGCCTCTTCCAACGGGCCGGGCGAGCCGCCTTCGGGCACGGCCCCATCCATTTTAGAGGTGGTAAAGCGGGTGATCCGGTTGACGAAATTTCCCAGCACATCGGCCAGGTCCTTGTTCACGTTGGACTGGAACAACTCCAGCGTGAAGGCGGCGTCTGAACTTTCAGGCGCATTGGCCATTAACTGCCAGCGCCAGAGGTCTGATGGGGCCAGCGCCAGGGCCTGATCCATAAAGATGCCGCGTTTTTGCGACGTAGAAAACTTGCCGCCATACCAGGTGACCCAGTTAAACGCCTTCAGCTTGTCTACGGTTTTCCACGGCTCCTCGGACCCCAACATGGTGATGGGGAAGCTGACCGTGTGAAAGGCTACATTATCCTTGCCCATGAATTGCACATAGGTCACATCATCCGCGCCCTTGTCGGTGCGCCACCATGGTGCCCAGTCGCCAAGGCCCGCCTCGGCGCGTTCCTGCGTGGCACCGATATATTCAATCGGCGCATCAAACCAGACATAGAACACTTTGTTCTCGAACCCCGGGCGCGGCTTGCCATGGCGCAAAACCGGAATGCCCCAGCTAAGATCCCGCGTTATAGCGCGGTCCTGCAGGCCCTCGTCCAGCCATTTCAAGGCGATGGAGCGCGCCAGTGGGGGCCAGTCTGTTGCTTTTTCCACCCAGTCGCGAACCTTGCCCTGCATTTTGGACTGGCGCAGGAATAAATGGCGCGTTTCACGCACTTCAAGGTTTTTAGAACCAGAGATGGTCGAATACGGCTCGATCAGGTCCACCGGGTCCAGCACCCGCCCGCACTCATCGCACTGATCGCCCCTAGCCTTCTCATAGTCGCAATGTGGGCATGTGCCTTCGACATAGCGGTCCGGCAGGAAGCGCTCATCATCAATGGAATAAACCTGTTCGGATACCCGCTCTTCAAGAAGGCCATTATCTTCCAATACATCAGCAAAATGCTGTGTCAGGCGCGCATTGGGTGCATTGGACGAGCGACCAAAATAATCAAATGACAGATCAAAACCCTCACACGCTTTGCGCTGCACTTCATATTGCGCATCGCAATATGCGCGCACGCTCTGCCCGGCGCTGGCCGCCGCCAGCTCTGCCGGTGTGCCGTGCTCGTCTGTAGCACAGATGTACAAAACATCACGGCCTCGCAGACGCTCAAACCGCGCATAGAGATCAGCCGGCAGCATGGATCCTGCCAAATTCCCCAAATGCTTGATTCCGTTGATATACGGCAAGGCCGAAGTGATGAGTATCCGGTTCATAAGTGTCCCTAATTAGGAATTGTTCGCAAAATAGAGTAAAATAAGCCGCAGGCAGCTCTCTGGCTGACCTGACTAATGGGACGATGGCACCCTGACAAGGGCAACCATCACATAATGGGGGAGGAAACCAATGCCCAAAATTTTTGGATTAAACCTGATTGGCCTGATTGCGACCAGTGTGGCATTTTTCATACTTGGCTGGCTCTGGTATGGCATCTTGTTCATGGATCAGTGGATGGCCCTGATGGGCATAGACCCAAATGCTGGCGATCCACCCAATATGAGCCTTATGGCGCTCGGGTTCGTAAACACCATGGTTGCCTCGATCGGCATTGGTCTGTTGCTTAAATGGTTGAACGTCACAACCCTGGTTACTGCCGTGAAATACGGCCTGTTTGCGGGTGTTTGCTTTGCTCTGACCACCGTTGCCTATGGGCCGATTTATGGTGGCACGCCGATCCAGCTCTTTTATATTGACGGGGCCTATAATCTCGTCGGCTATGGCCTGATTGCGGCCATCTGGTCATTCTTTAGCGATTAGTTTTTTGCGTGTGGGGAGAGGGCCAGCCCCTCCCCTCCATGCATCTAAGCCGCTCTTAGCAATTTCCCGGGCGTTGCGCCGGTCATCACGTCAT
This sequence comes from Robiginitomaculum sp., assembly GCA_002733495.1. Lineage (GTDB taxonomy): Bacteria > Pseudomonadota > Alphaproteobacteria > Caulobacterales > Maricaulaceae > Robiginitomaculum_B. Next base: position 1,969 of record NVVV01000015.1, on the reverse strand, counting down.
TTTCCAAAATAGGCACACCGGCCACCAAAGTGGCGATATAGCCCTCGGCCTCCTGTACCAGGCGACGGCCACCGGCGGGCAGATCATAGATCATATGCGGGCGGCGCACCTTCAGGCGCTTCATATCAATGACATTGATGTCTGCGACCAGTCCTGGCAGCAGACGCCCCCGGTCTTTCAGCCCCAGAAAATCGGCCTGATCCGCACTCATCATTTGAATGGCGCGCTCGATGGGAATTTGCGTGCCATTGCTCTCGGTGCGGTCCCGCGTCCAATGTGCCAAGAAGAAGCTGGACCAGGCGCTATCAACGATCGTACCCACATGCGCGCCCCCGTCCCCCAGCCCCAAATGCGAGGCCGGATGGGTGATCATGCGGTGCACAGTGTCCAGATTGCCATCATTATAATTGAAGATCGGGAAATAGATGATGGCTTCCCCGTCGTCTTCCAGCATCTGGTCATAAAGCTCTTCCAGCACGCTGACGCCGCGCGCCTCGGCCCGGGCATGAATGGACTCCTCTGGGGCAGGCTCGTAATTGGGCGGATCGCTCAGCGGGAACATGCGCGCCGACAGAAACTCCAGATTATCAAGAACCTGATCGATCTGCGGGGGCGCGGCCGGATCAACATCAGAGACACGTATCCGCTCTTCGGAGAGGATTTTTGCGCGCATATCCGGATCGCGAAGGGCTTTCAGCTTCTCTTCAAATGGCAAATCCATAATCTTGCGATAGCTGGGCTTGCCGACCAGCGCATTTAAGGTTGTGCGCAGGCCTTGCAACACACCGACGCCGCGCGGCGCCACCTGCATCCGCATGTCAAGACCATTTGCATTGGCGTTTTCAACGCGCGTGGCAATACGCTCCCATTGTTGTGGGTACAAAAAGCGCTGCATGGTCGAAAGTGTCATAGGCCGCCCGGCAATACGGGCCATGCCTTCCAGAATATCAAATTCCGGATCAAAGCGCTCTTCCCCATCATGCATATCAAAATCAGAAACTGCCGATAAAATGCGATAGGGCACGCCCTGAAATGCCGAAGCCAGCCCTTCCAGCTCACGCCGCTCAGCGACCGAGGCTGGTGTGTCATGGCCATCCGAGGTGCGGTGTGTATCGGTGCGCCCGGTTGAAAAGCCAAACGCCCCGGCTTTTAAGCCTTCATGAACCAAAGCGGCCATGGCCTTCACGTCTTCCTCTGTGGCCGTTTCACGCGCTGCGGCGCGATCGCCCATTACATAGAGACGCACCGGATCATGGGGAATTTGCGTCGCCACATTAATGGCGTGCGGAATAGCCTCCAGCCGATCCATAAAATCACCAAAGCTTTCCCACTGCCAATCCAGCCCTTCGTGCAAAGCCGTGCCGGGGATTTCTTCAACCCCTTCCATCAGGCTGACCAGACGGTCCTGATCACCGGGTCGCAAAGGCGCAAACCCAACACCGCAATTGCCCATCATCACACTGGTCACGCCGTGCCAGGATGATGGGGCTAGGTCTGCATCCCAGATCGCCTGTCCATCATAATGGGTGTGCACATCAATCACCCCGGGGGTGACAATGGCACCTTGCGCATCAATTTCACGTTTGGCTGGGCCGTTCACCTTCCCAATTTCAACAATCTTACCATCCTTAATGGCCAGATCACCCGTAAAAGGCGCGCCACCATTACCATCAACAATGGTGCCCCCGCGAATCGTTAAATCAAACATTGGCATCTCCCTTTTGACCCAATCTAGCCCATTACGCGGACGTAAAGGCAAGACGGTGGCACATCAAAAACCATGTTTGCGTCGCTTTAGGGGTTTTGGGAGAAGTTTTTCTGCACTTTTCTCAGTTATTTTGGTAATATTGAAAAGATAATGTTTTCATTATGTTAAGCATACTAACATTACCAATTTTATCGTTTATTACCGATTTTTCACTGTTTTACGATAAATAATGCTTGATTGTTTTTCGATATGCCTTTATTG
>NVVV01000058.1 GCA_002733495.1 Robiginitomaculum sp. | reverse complement strand
GGTCTTGCTGATCAGGGTGTTAAAGCGCTTGGTGGTGGCGCGCTCGCCCTTGGCCCATTTAATGTCGATGGTGCGCAAAAAATCTGAAAGCGCATGCAGTTTTTCGGCGCTGGAGGCGTCGTGCACCCGGTAAATCAGCGGGCAGGTTTTGCTCTCCAGCATTTCGGCGGCGCAGACATTGGCAGAGACCATAAACTCTTCGATCAAACGGTGCGCGTCAAAGCGGTCCTGTTTGGTGATCGAGGCAATCTTGCCTTGCTCATTGACCCGGATTTTGCGCTCGGTGCTTTCAATTTCCAACGGGCTGCGCTGGGCGCGGGCGATTTTTAAGGTCGCATAGGCCGCCCAGAGCGGTTTGAGCACACCCTCCAGCACCGGGGCGGCGGTCTCGTCTGGTTTGCCATCTATGGCGTTCTGGGCCTGGGTATAGCTTAGCCGCGCATGAGAGCGCATCAGAGCGCGCATAAAGGTGTGTTTGCGCTTGCTTCCATTGGCGTCAAAGACCATCTGCACGGCCATGCAGGCGCGGTCCTCGTGCGGGCGCAGGCTGCACAGATCATTAGACAGGCGCTCGGGCAGCATGGGCACCACCTGATCGGGCAAATAGACCGAATTGCCACGTTTGCGCGCGCCCCGGTCCAGCGCCCCACCGCCTTTGACATAGGCGGCCACATCGGCAATGGCGACGGTGACAATCCAGCCGCCCTGGTTTTTGGGGTCGGTATCGGCGCGCGCATGCACCGCATCGTCAAAATCGCGGGCATCATCGGGGTCGATGGTGATCAAGGGCAGGGTCCGCAGGTCTGTGCGCTTGCCCAAAGTGGCCGGTTTTGCGGCTTCGGCCTCGGCCATTTCGTCGGCGGCAAAGCTTTGCGGAATGCCATGTTCAACAAGGGCGATCATGCTGGCGGCGCGGGGGGCATTGGCATCGCCAAGGCGCTCAACCAGCTTGACCAGCGCATTGCCGTATTTGCGCTCGCGGGTTTCAGTGACGACAACCAGATCGCCATCCTCTACCTTGTCACAATCCAGTGGGCGCAGGACCATCGGGTGGCGGGATTTGCGGGCGCTGGGCATAATCTCTACGCCGCCGCGCACCGTGCGCGCCACGCCCAAAAGGCGCTGTTCTTGCACATGGTTCTGCGGCAGTTTTTTGATAATCCGGGCGCTATAGCCCTGATCATCTGGCGTGATCCTGATCAGGGCTTTATCGCCAATGCCAATGGCGGCCCCTTTACGTCCATCGGCTTCGCCGGGGGCCAGAATAATGGTCGGCGGCGGGGTTTTGCGGTCCCGGTCCGCTGGGCGGGCCAACAGCTCGCCATCGCTGTCTGTGTCGAAAAATTCGGCCACAAACACATTGGGTAAACGACCGGCAATCACGTATTTTCGCTTGTCCTGGCGTTCAATTTTACCGGCTTCCTCAAGGGCGCTTAAGGCCTCTTTTAACCCGGCCTTGTTCTTGCCAACCAGAGACAGGCCCCGGGCGATCTCGCGCTTGGTCAGGCCTTTGTCATTGTGCTCCAGAGCAGAAAGAATGCGATCCTTTAAGGCCATGGCCACTCTTATGTCTCTGCCTTCGGTTTAGCTTTTGCCTTGGCCTTTGGCTTTACTTTCGCCTTGGTTTTCTTGGGCTTTTTGGCCTTGGCTGCGATCAATTCCAGTGCCTGTTCCATGGTCACGCTTTCCGGTTCCATGCCTTTTGGCAAAGTGGCGTTGATCTTTTCATACTTCACATAGGGGCCATAGCGTCCATCCATCACCCGCACCGGCTTGCCACTTTTGGGGTGGTCGCCCAGTTCTTTAAGGGCGGTGGCGGCTTTGCGGGCTTTGCTACGCTTTTCGGCCAGCACGTCCACGGCGCGGTTGATGCCAATTTCAAACACATCCTCAACGGACGGAATATTGGCATAGGTTTTGACGTGGTGCACATAGGGACCATAGCGGCCAATGGCGGCGGTAATCATTTCCCCGTCTTCGGGGTGCGCGCCAATTTCACGTGGCAGGCTGAGCAGTTTTAACGCCCGTTCCAGCGTCAGCGTATCGGGTGCCCAGGTTTTGGGCAGGCTGGCGCGTTTGGGTTTTTCGTCTTCGCCAAGCTGAACATAAGGCCCAAAGCGTCCGCTTTTCAAAAGGACCGGCAGGCCACTTTGCGGGTCGTCGCCAAGCGCCTCGTCGGCGGTCTGTCCATCTTCTCCTTCTTTGGCGCTCAAAGGGCGAGTAAATTTGCATTCGGGGTATTCGGAACAGCCAATAAAGGCGCCATAGCGGCTAAGTTTCAGGCCAAGGCGGCCATCCTTGCACTTGGGACAGATGCGCGGATCTGGCTCGCCCTCTATTTGCGGGAAGAGGTGCGGGCCAAGCGATTCGTCCAGCGCATCCAGAACATGGGTAACGCGCAGATCGGCAATATCTTCAATGGCGGCAGAAAATTCTTTCCAAAAGTCGCGCAACAGGACTTTCCAGTCCATTTTACCGGCGCTGACGGCATCCAGACGTTCTTCCAGGTCGGCGGTAAACTCGTATTGCACATAGCGGGCAAAGAAGTTTTCCAGAAAGGCGGTGACCACACGGCCCTTGTCTTGGGGGATAAAGCGTTTTTTCTCCAGAACCACATAATCACGATCCTGCAAAACTTGCATGATCGAGGCATAGGTGGATGGGCGGCCAATACCCAATTCTTCCATATTCTTGACCAGGGTGGCCTCGGTAAAGCGCGGCGGCGGTTGGGTAAAGTGCTGTTCGGCCTCGACATCATCTATGCCAATGGGCGTATCTTTTTTAAGAAGCGGCAGCTTGGTCTGGCCCTCTTCTTTTTCATCGTCCAGGCTCTCCTGATAGAGGTTTAAAAAGCCGGGAAAAAGAACGACCGTGCCGCTGGCGCGCAGGCCCGTTTGCCCACTTTCATCACTCAGCTCAATAGTGGTGCGCTCCAGCCGGGCGCTTTCCATCTGGCTGGCGCAGGCGCGTTTCCAGACCAGCGCATAGAGCTTGGCCTCATCGCCTGAAAGATTCAGATCATCGGGATGGCGAAAAAACGAGGTTGGGCGCACCGCTTCGTGGCCTTCCTGAGCATTCTTGGCCTTGGATTTATAAAACCGAGGCTTTTGCGGCAAAAACTCAGCGCCAAAACGTTTGCCAATCATTGAGCGGACTTGGCTAACAGCTTCGCCGGTCATTTGCACGCTGTCGGTCCGCATATAGGTGATCAGGCCGGTGTTCTCGCCACCAATTGACATGCCTTCATAGAGCTTTTGTGCGGTGCGCATGGTGCGCGTCGCCGAGAAGCCAAGCTTGCGCGCGGCCTCCTGCTGCATTGTTGAGGTGGTGAAGGGCGGGGCCGGATGGCGCTTGGCTGGCTTGGCCTCGACATTGTCAACATGAAAACTGCCGGCCTCGATAATGGACTTGGCCCGCATGGCTGTGTCCTGGTCACCAAGGGTCAGCTTGCCCAGCTTCTTGCCATCCAGCATAACAAGGCGCGCCGGGAAGGGGGCGGCCCCTTCGGCGGTGGCTTTGGCTTCGACGCTCCAGTATTCGTCACTGACAAATTTTTCAATTTGCAGTTCGCGATCGCAAATCAGGCGCAAAGCAACCGATTGCACCCGTCCGGCAGAACGAGAGCCGGGCAGTTTGCGCCACAAGATTGGCGACAGGGTAAAACCCACCAGATAATCAAGCGCGCGGCGGGCCAGATAGGCCTCGACAAGTTCCATATCCACGTCGCGCGGCTGGGCCATGGCCTCCAGAACCGAATTTTTGGTAATGGCGTTAAATACCACGCGCTGAACGGGCGTATCTTTTTTCAGGGCACGCCGGGCGCGCAAAGCTTCCAGTAAATGCCAGGAAATAGCTTCGCCCTCGCGATCCGGGTCAGTGGCCAGGATCAGCGTGTCGGCGGTCTTCACCGCGTCGGCAATTTCTTTGAGATGCCCTTTTGATCGTGCGCTGACTTCCCAGGTCATGGCAAAATCTTCATCGGGGCGCACCGATCCGTCCTTGGGAGGCAAATCACGCACATGACCAAAACTGGCAAAGACCTGGAAATCTTTTCCCAGATATTTGTTTATAGTCTTTGCTTTCGCCGGGGACTCAACGACGACAACCTTCATGGGCATTATCCTCTGGATCGGCCTGCGCCTGATTTCGCGGGCTGGCGCGAAAAGAAAGGCTAAGTTTGCAATTGTCAATGCACAGGGGTTCCCCAACACACAAAAACCATCTATTGGTGCTATTTTCATTATTCACACGCAAGGAGAGAGTTGGAATGATTGCAAACCCACAAAGCATGAATCATGACGGATCCGTATATAGCCGAAATGACGCGGTATTTTATCTGGCGGCGATATTGCCAGAACTGGCCAAGATTGCGCGGCAGTCCAATATAGATGATCTGGACAAGCAGATAGAACGGGCGGCGACGCTCGTTCAAAACAGCCTGCTTATGCGCGAGCGCTAGTGACGTTCTGAGAAGTGCTCTTGCATTTCTTCCGCGCACCTGCCCGAGCAATTGCTGTTAGCAGCACTCTGGGGTCAATAGGTTTGGGCACATAGTCCGTCATGCCAATGTCCAGACATTTTTGCCGATCGCCACTCATGGCGTTAGCGGTCATGGCAATGATGGGAATATCTGCGTTTGGTCCGTTTGATGCGCGTAATTCGCTGGTTGTCGTAAGGCCATCCTTGCGGGGCATTTGCACGTCCATCAAGATCATGTCGAAGACTTGCATGTCCAGATGCTCCATCGCTTCTACGCCATCATTTACAAAAACAACGTCATAGTTAAAGGGTTGCAAGAAGGCTTTGAGCACACGTTGGTTCAAGGCATTATCTTCGGCGGCAAGAATGCGCAAGGGCGTTTTCGCGGCGCTGCCTTTGTTGACTTGTGGTTTTGGTGCGGCCTCAGCCTTTTCCTTCAACGTCTCATTCGTGATAGTTTTGGCTTCCAGGGAGAAGGTGAAGCATGCGCCTTCACCGGGTTTGGAACAGATGTTTATGTCTCCCCCCATCAATTGTGCCAGCTTCTTTGATATGGCCAGACCCAGGCCTGTTCCCCCAAATTTACGCGTAACCGATTTGTCAGCCTGTTCAAACGAAGTGAACAGGCGGCTTTGGGCTTCTTCTGTGATACCCAGGCCGGTATCTTTTACGGCAAAGGCCAGACGCGAAGAATTTTTATCAATAGCCTCGGCAGAAACGTTCAGGCAAACTTCGCCTTCTTCGGTAAATTTCACGGCATTGGACAGAAGGTTATAAATAATCTGGCGAATACGGGTGATGTCGCCGCGAATGACCGAGGGCACATTATCATCAATGGTACATGTGAATTTCAGCCCCTTATCTTCTGCATTGGGGCCCCACAAACGCTCAAGACGTTTAACGGCATGGCGCACGTCAACATCAATGGTTTCCATTTCCAGCTTGCCAGCCTCGATTTTGGAAAGGTCCAGAATGTCGTTTAGCACGGTCATCAGCATTTCGCCGCCGTCGGTTAGTGCTGTGATATATTCGCGTTGCTGATCATCCATATCTGTGGCTTTCAGCAAGGATGCCATGCCCAGAACCGCATTCATCGGGGTGCGCAATTCATGGCTCATCATGGCCAGAAATTCTGATTTGGCCTGATTGGCTCTCTCGGCCTGTTCGCGTGCCTCCAGCAGGTCGGTGATGTCCCGGCGGATAGAGATACATTCAACGATTTCGCCATTGCCATTTTTAATGGGCGATATGGTTGTATCGCCCCAATATATGGTGCCGTCCTTGGCCTTGTTCTGGAGCTGTCCGGTCCAGACTTTCCCGGCAAGAATATAGCTTTGAATTTCTTCAAAAACTTCAGGCGGGTGATACCCTGTATCCAGCATGCGATGGTTTTTGCCGATTAATTCATCGCGAGTGTATTGGGTTTTCTCGCAATAGGCATCATTTACAGTAAGGAAAACACCCTCCGGCGTGCTTTTGGTAACCAATGCGTGATTATCCAGCGCCTGATTAACCGCCAGCAATTGCGCATTTGCGCGCTCAACCTTTTCGGCCTCTAATGCTGTGGCTTTTTGTGCTGCAATTTGCTCGACAAAGGTTTGTTCAACCCAGGAATAGGCCTTAACGCTGGTGATCAAAGAGAGCACCACCGCACCAAAAACGGCGATGAATCCGCCTAGTGTCATACTGTGGTCGCCAAAATATGAATAAAGCGGCAACCCCAACAGCATTAAAACAAAAGGAGAGATGGAGGCTGGCTTTAAAAATGTTGCCCGGGATAAAAAGATACTGGAATGAACCAGTGAAGCGTTAAACAGGATAAAGGCATAGAGTTTGCCTTCTATACCCCCCAGGGACCAGAGCGCACATCCAAGTGAGATATAAGCGGTTGAAGAAATCGCAATAAAAATTTTGGCCTGTAATAGGGCTCTGCCCAGTGGGATCCCCCTTTCTCTGGCCTGAGATAGCCTGGTGAATACAATTTTGTCGCCAATTTGAAGGGCCAAAACAATCAACAGCCAGAAAATGGCTATTGGCAAAGGGATTATCAGTGCCGCCAGTGCCGTGGAAACCACGGCAAGCCAAATACGGCTTTTTCGCCCAGCAGCGCGCGCTTTTGCGGCATAGCCCAACTCTTCATAGAGGTCATTTTCATTTATTTTTTGACGCATGAATATACTACCTGATCAATAGTTTTTCCGGACCATAGGGGGCAAAGGTAAAAAAGGATCAAACATTGCCGTTGTTTTTCGGAAAAATATATTAAGGCCTGAACCTAGGCATCATAAGTGAGAAACTATTTCCTGATTTGACGCTTTGTCGTTACACTCGTTATGCATAGCGCCATGGGGGATAATGGAATGAAGTATTTTAATCTGGCTTTATTATGCGGATGTCTGGCGACCAGCATGTTGCCGGGGAGGGCTTTGGCGCAAGAGTCTATGCAGGGCGCTATAGAGAAAGACTGGCCTTATCTGCAAAGCCTATACACGCATTTTCATGAAAACCCGGAGTTGAGCTTTAGGGAAACCCAAACGGCAGAACGCATGGCCACCGAGTTGCGCTCGCTGGGCTTTGAGGTGACGACAGGCATTGGCGGCACCGGCCTTGTGGCCATTATGAAAAATGGCGAAGGCCCACGCCTTATGATCCGCACCGATATGGATGCTCTGCCGGTGAAGGAAACAACCGGAAAAAGCTATGCTTCAAAGATTATAGGCGAGAATTATCTGGGGGCGAAAAACCTGCCCATTATGCATGCCTGTGGCCATGATGTGCACATGACGGCTCTGGTGGGCACGGCGCGCCGCCTCGTTGCGATGAAGGATCAATGGGCAGGGACGCTGGTCCTGATCGGTCAGCCTGCCGAAGAAATTGGCCTTGGGGCCAAGGCCATGCTGGATGATGGCTTGTATACCCGCTTTGGTGTGCCGGATTTTAATCTGGCTTTGCACGTTAGCGCAGGCCTTCCTGCAGGGGTGATTGGTTATACCGCTGGTTATGCGTTGGCCAACGTGGATTCGGTGGATATTGAAATCAAAGGTGTTGGTGGGCATGGGGCCTATCCGCACACCACCAAAGACCCCATTGTGCTGGGGGCGTATATCGTTACGGCCTTGCAAACGCTGGTATCGCGGAGCGTTGACCCACAGGCCCCTGCCGTTGTCACTGTGGGCTCGTTTCATGGGGGCACCAAGCACAATATCATCCCCGGCAATGTCCATTTAAAGCTGACTGTGCGCTCTTATTCCGATGCGGTGCGCCAGACCTTGCTGGACGGCATCACACGAATAGCACAAAACCAGGCCCGGGCCTTTGGCATTACCGAAGACCAATTGCCGGTGATTACGGTGGAGAAGGACTATACCCCATCGACCTATAATGACCCGGCTTTGGTAAAGCGCGCCATGACGGCCATTGCTGATCAAATCGGTGAGAAGAATGTCCGCGAAATGCCGGCGGTCATGGGCGGCGAGGATTTTGCCCGCTATGGCCGAACCAAAGAGAAGGTGCCGGGCTTTATGTTCTGGGCCGGTGCGGTTGAGCCGGAAAATTATGCCAAGGCGAAAGCATCGGGCGAGACCCTGCCGTCTTTGCATTCGGCATTTTTTGCACCAGATGCCCAAAAAACCATAACCACCGCAGTTAATGCCATGAGCGCTGCAGCCTTGAATGTTCTGGAGAAAACCAATGACGGATAGTCGCCGTGTTTTTTCTAATGCGCCGTGGGAGAAGCAAGTGGGGTATTGCCGGGCCCTGCAGCGCGGCCCGCATATCTGGGTGACGGGCACCGCCCCGATTGCTGATGATGGATCAACCTATGCGCCTGGTGATCCGTATGCACAGACGGCGCGCTGTCTTAGCCTGATAGAGACGGCGCTTGGGGAGCTGGATGCGGGGATGCAGCATGTGGTGCGCACGCGCCTTTATGTGACAGACATTACCCGCTGGGAGGCCATAGGCCGGGCGCACGCCGCCGTCTTTAAGGACTTTCCCCCGACCACAACCATGATCCAGGTGTCGGGTTTGATTGCGCCTGACATGATGATCGAGATTGAGGCAGACGCCTTTATCGGCGAATAAAACCCCAAGTACAAAGAGAGCCCTATGTATAAGATGCTTTTGGCCTTCAGCGCCCTGATGATAGCAAATTCCTGTGTGGCACAGGATCAGGATTGGCGACCCGTCGCGCCGCAAAACCTGTTGCTGATCAAAACCACCTATGGCGAAGTAGCGGTGGAGCTGAACCCCCAGTTTGCGCCAAAACATACGCAAAGATTGCGTGATCTGGCCAAGGCCCATTTTTATGATGGCCTGAGCTTTTATCGCGTCATTGATGGCTTTGTGGCGCAGGGCGGACG
>NVVV01000014.1 GCA_002733495.1 Robiginitomaculum sp. | reverse complement strand
ACACTTACAACCTATGATATCCAGTCAGGCGTCGGCTATTTCGGGCGAAATCGTTGTGCCTGGTGATAAATCCATTTCCCACCGTTCTGTCATGCTAGGCGGCCTTGCCAGTGGCACAACCCGTATTGAAGGGTTGCTTGAGGGCGAAGATGTTCTCAACTCAGCCAAAGTCATTGCGGCTCTGGGTGCAAAAGTAGAGCGGGATGGCRMGGCCTGGGTYATATCGGGAACMGGGAATGGTGCATTGATCGCACCACTGGAASCTCTGGATTTTGGAAATGCTGGCACTGGGTGCCGTCTTTTTATGGGGCTCCTTGGTTCATATAATTTTCCCTCAACCTTTATTGGGGATGATTCTCTTTCTTCGCGTCCTATGGGGCGGGTGCTTGATCCGCTTCGGCTGATGGGTACTCAAGTGCTGAATGAAGAGGCGGGCGGGCGTCTTCCCGTTACCCTGCAAGGGCCACGGCAAACGGCACCAATTGAATATGTAGTGCCCATGCCCTCAGCACAGGTGAAATCYGCCGTKCTGTTTGCCGGKCTGAATGCGCCGGGCMAAACCGTKGTKATCGARAAAGARGCGACSCGCGATCAYACCGARCGGATGTTGGTTGGCTTTGGGGCCGAAGTGTCGGTTGAGGAAACCAACGAGGGCCGTGTTATCACCCTGACCGGGCGACCCGAGTTGAAGCCGCAAACCATTGCCGTGCCGCGCGATCCATCCAGTGCCGCCTTTCCGGTCTGTGCGGCGCTGATCGTGCCCGGATCGGACATTTTGGTGCCCGGTATAGGGCTGAACCCGACGCGGGCCGGGCTGTATACCACCCTGCGCGAGATGGGGGCTGATCTGACCTATGAGAACGAGCGGCAAGAGGGCGGAGAGCCGGTGGCAGATCTGCGTGCGCGGTTCTCGCCCAATATGAAGGGCATCAATGTGCCACCCGAGCGCGCCGCCAGCATGATCGACGAATATCCGATCCTGTCGGTGGTGGCCGCCCATGCGACCGGCAAGACGCTGATGGCGATACGTTGCAGGCCATTGCCAAGCATCAAAAAGTTGACCCCCTTTTGGCACCCGGCAGCGCTGATCTGACGACGCGGGTGGACTTTGCGCAGATGAAACGCGCCGCCGAGGCTGCGGGCCTGATGGTGGCCGGGCCGGTAAGCCAAGGCAAATGGTTGCAACGTCTGGGGCTGGAATATCGCGCCGCTGATCTGATGCGTAAAAATCCTGAACAGAAAAAAAAACTGGCGCGCCAGGTGCATCGCCTGATGGATAGTGAGCAAATGGGTGATTTATTCAAGGTGATTGCGATCTATGCCAGTGGCCTGCCCACCCCTGAGGGGTTTGATACATGAAAACGCCGCCAGTGTTTTTGGCAAACAATCTTTGCCATACCCCCATCAAGCATGGTTTTTTTGGGCGCTGCGGCGGGGTGCCCACCGGGCTGTATGCCAGTTTGAATACCGGGTGTGGCTCCTCAGATGATCCCGCGCACATTGAAGAAAATCGCACCCGTATTGCCCGGGCCATGAGGGTGGAAAATGATCATTTAATTGGTGTCTATCAAGTGCATTCGGCCAAAGTAGTCGCGGTGAATGCGCCATGGCCGGAGACGCCGCCACAGGCCGATGCACTGGTCAGTGCCACGCCGGGGTTGGCCCTTGGTATTCTCACCGCTGATTGTGCACCTGTTTTGTTTGCCGACCATAAAGCGCGCATTATCGGCGCGGCCCATGCGGGTTGGCGCGGCGCGCTGGACGGGGTGCTGGAGGCCACCATAGCAGCCATGATTGATCTAGGCGCAAACCTGCAAAATATCCAGGCGACCATCGGGCCGTGCATTGCGCAAACAAGCTATGAAGTCGGGCCGGATTTTCTGCAAAGCTTCACCGATGCAAAGCCCGGTTATCAACAGTTTTTTATGCGCGGGGCAGGGGATCGCTGGCATTTTGATCTGGAAAGCTTTTGCGCGTACCGCTTAACCAAGGCAGGGGTGCCCGGTGTTGAAAAACTGGGTCTGGATACCTGCGCACAGGAAGATGATTTTTTTAGTTATCGGCGGGCCACAAAGCGGGGCGAATCGGACTATGGACGCAATATCAGTGTCATCCTTCTGCAATCAAATGCGTTGGGGGATTGACGCGCGGGGGAGCGCGCTGTCATTAGCGCGCATCACAGGACAGAGAGGCGTTTTTCATGAAACTGCTAACGGCTAACGCCAACCGCTCATTGGCCAAAGGCATTGCCAGTGTCCTTGATCTTCCGCTAACCAAAACCAATGTGCGGCGCTTTGCGGATAATGAAATTTATGCCGCGATCGAAGAAAATGTCCGTGGGCAGGATGTCTTCATCATCCAGTCCACCTCGTTTCCGGCCAATGACCATTTAATGGAATTGCTGATCTGTATGGACGCGCTAAAACGAGCCAGCGCCCGGCGCATTACCGCCGTACTGCCCTATTTTGGCTATGCCCGTCAGGACCGCAAATCCGAAGGGCGCACGCCAATTTCTGCCAAGCTGGTGGCCAATCTGATCACCAAGGCCGGGGCCGACCGGGTGCTGACCATGGATTTGCACGCCGGACAAATTCAGGGTTTTTTTGATATTCCGGTGGATAATCTTTTTGCCGGGCCGGTTTTGCGCGAAGATATACGCGTAAAGTATGGCACCAAAAACCTGATGCTGGTCTCGCCAGATGTGGGCGGTGTGGTGCGCGCGCGCGGTATTGCCAAGCGTCTGGATGCAGACATTGCCATTGTCGATAAACGCCGCTCGGGGCCGGGCAAGTCCGAGGTGATGAACATTATCGGTGATGTAAAGGGGCGCAAATGCATCTTGATTGATGATATCGTCGACAGTGGTGGTACGTTGGTCAATGCCGCCCACGCCTTGCTGGAAAAAGGGGCCACCGAAGTGGCTGCCTATTGCAGCCATGGTGTCCTTTCTGGCAATGCCGCCGAGAAAATTGACAAGTCCGAGCTGAAAGAGCTGGTTATTACCGATTCCATAGAGCAACCATTGGCGGTTAAGCAGGCCAAGAAAATTCGCGAAATCTCTATGGCCCCGCTGCTGGGTAAAGCTATCCGCCGCATCGCCAATGAAGAATCAGTCTCATTGCTTTTTGATTGAAAATCAAAGTGTATTAGAGTATAAATAGGTTTCTGTTGCAGGAATCTAAGCGATGATCATTTCTACTATATTGGACTTTTTTCAACTTAAAGAAAAAGACCGAAATGCCATAACCGCTATGGTTGCTATATTTGCGATCATAATGCTGTTGACCTTTATGTATAATGCCGGGCTGACCGTTGGCGAAGCCTATGCGCATTTTACCAATGCCAGAGTGTAAACGAAGGGCAAGTGGTTGGGCGGTTGCATGAAGATAACGCGAAAGAAATATACCATTCGGCATCCGAGACTATTTCTATTCGGGTGGGCGTTGAGTGCGCTTGGTTTTTTGATCATTGTGCTTTCTGATCCGGCTAAGCCACCACAGTATTTACGCATGTTTGCACAATGGGCAGGCGTGCTTGGCTTCACCGGGCTGGCACTCGCGTTTTATTTGGAATTTAGAAAACAAAAACCGAAAAATGAGGACAGTAATGCTTAATAAAACGACGGCCATTATCGTTGTAACGGCTGCGGCTGTTATTGGGACCATCATCACAATGGTGGTGATTAAAATCTTTCCCGGTGCATCGGCATATATGGCTGAAATTGGCTATTCGTTAGTTGGTGTTGGTGTGGTTCTTGTGGGTGTTGGGATTTATCTTACCAAGAAGGACGGCCAAAGAAATGCAACTGAATAACGACCCTCATGCCTTAAAAATATCGCGCTGGTTGATGAAAGTCGGCTTTGCCATTTTAATGTTGGCCACGGCAATCATGATTTATGCGGACCTGACACAAGAAAGCAGCATGGCGTCGAAAATTTTTGGCCACACGACCCTTTTGCTTGCTTATGTGATGTTTGGAATAATATTCTCTATACATCGCAAACAGGCGCGGCAGAAAGACGAATAAATATATGAAAGAAATGAATAAAAATAAATTTACAATAAAAATATTGCGATGGTATTTGTATGTCGGCTTTATCGCTTTAGTATTTGCTACGGCAAATGCAATCTATACATATTTTATTGAGGGAGTAAGCGGTGTTATGGAGATTGCATGGTATTTGTACTTGCCCTTGGTTATGCATTTTCAGGGGTTTTTTTCATTTTTCTACGCGAAGCAGATAAACAGCTACGCGAATAATCTTTCACCAACCTCATGCTGAGGGATTGCGGCGCAATCGTCTCGAAGCATGCAGAGCCCCCCCATATGGATGAAAGTCAGCATGACCAAGCATTATGCCTTGCAATTGGATTATAAAGGTGCATATACACCTATAAGAAAGATAATATGTACTCAGAATAGTGAGAGAGTATGCGAACCTCAAAAAAACCCATGGATAACGAGAGCACCGCACAGGCCGCCCGCGAAGCTGCCGACTGTGTGTGCTTCAACGTGCGTAAAGCCGCCCGCCTGATCAGTCAATCTTATGACAGGGCGCTAAAACTCCATGGCCTGAACACTAACCAGTTTTCAATTCTGGCCCTGATCGGGGCTACGCCCGATGCGCCGAGCCTATCCGAAGCGGCGAAGGCATTGGGCATGGAGCGCACGACCCTGACTCGTAATTTGCGCCATCTGGATAAAGCCGACCTGACGCAAACCCTGGTCGATGGGCAGGATGCGCGCACAAGACGGCTGGCGCTAACGCAAAAAGGCTGGGTGGTGTTGGAGGCGGCTTTGCCATCTTGGCGCTCTGTGCAAAAACAAACTCTTGCCGAGCTCGGGCCGGAGAACTGGCCAGCTTTGCGCGCAAATCTGGACCACCTTGGCCAAGCCGCCGCTATGATCGGCTAAGGCAGGCACCGCCGCATACTGGTGATCAGCACACACAGAAACTGAGCATAAATATAACTATAAACGTGTATATACACTTGTGGAGAATAATATGACATCCCAATCTCAACCTCAATCCCAGGCTCAATCTCAGCCTCAAGCCCAAACACTTCGCGAAAATGCGCAGGCGCAATCATCGGGGGACGTGCGTAAATCTTTGCATATCACCACCATCGTGATGCTGACTCTGGCGGGGCTGTGGCTAATATTGGGTGGGGCAGGCATTGCGATGAATGCCTTTGGCACCATCAATAGCGCGCCGCCAAAATTACTGACGGGGATGATCCTCACCCCGTCTCTTTTCATTTTGCTGGCTTATGGTGTTTCCAAGGGGTTTCGACGCTGGGTGGCCGGTCTGGATTTGGCTTTGCTGACCGTAATGCATGCCACGCGCACCATTGGCTTTGCCTTTATTGTGATGTGGTATTACGGCACGGTACCCGCCGTTTTTGCATTCGCCGCCGGGCTTGGTGATATTGCGGTGGCGGTGATGGCGCCTTTTGTGGCGCTGGCATTGGCCCGCAAAACACCGGGGGCCTTGAAGCTGGCCAAGCGATTGCACATGGCCGGGGCGTTTGATTTCTTTGTCGCCGTTGCGCTTGGTGCGTCCTCGCTGGGCGTACCTGCCGCACAAATGGGGCAGATTGACCAGATCAATATTTTCCCCTTGGGGGTTATTCCGGCCATGGGCGTGCCGTTTCTGTTGGCCATACATGTGCTGGCATTTTTAAACCTGCGGACCGCGCGCCTGACTTGACCAATATGGCCGGGGGGGCGACAGTTGGCCCATGAGCACATTGCGCCGCCTGCCCCTAGAGACCATCAACCGTATTGCCGCTGGCGAGGTGGTTGAACGCCCCGCCAGCGTGGTCAAGGAATTGGTGGAAAATGCGCTGGATGCGCAAGCCCAAAGCATAGAAATAACGGTGGAAGAGGGCGGCAAAGCGCGCATTGTTATCAATGATGATGGCCATGGTATGAGCCGCGATGAATTGCTGTTGGCGGTTGAGCGCCACGCCACTTCCAAACTCGCCCCGGACGCGGCGGGAGAGTGGGATTTGCTGGCTATTTCCACCATGGGGTTTCGCGGCGAGGCGCTGCCCTCTATCGGATCAGTGGCGCGGCTTAATCTTTCCTCCCAGCGCAGCGGCGAAGATGCCTGGGCGCTGCGGGTGCATGGCGGCACACAAAGCGGGCCAGAACCGGCCCCGCCCTTGGGCCTGAGCGGTACACGGATCGAGGTGCGCGATCTATTTTTTGCGGTCCCGGCGCGGCTGAAATTTCTGAAAAGTGAACGCGCCGAAAGCATGGCCATATCGGATGTGATCAAGCGGCTGGCCATGGCCCGCCCTGATGTGGCTTTTACGCTATCTAGCAATGGGCGCACCTCGTTTCGGCTGATGGCCAAGGGCGTGGACGAGGCGGCGCGGCTGGCCCGTCTGGACGATATTTTGGGCCGGGATTTTGCACAAAATTCCATTGCCATTGATCAGGAGCGCGAAGGGGTGCGCGTCACCGGCTTTGCCGGTTTGCCGACCTATCACCAAGGCTCGAACCGGCATCAATATCTGTTCGTCAATGGCCGCCCGGTGCGCGATAAATTGCTGCACGGCGCGGTACGCGGGGCTTATGCAGATTTTCTGGCCCGCGATCGCCATCCGGCTTTGGCCCTGTTTGTTGATCTGGACCCGCACAAGGTGGATGTGAATGTTCACCCTGCCAAGGCCGAAGTGCGCTTTGCTGATCCGGGGCTGGTGCGCGGCCTTATCGTTGGGGCCTTGCGTCACGGTCTGGCTGCGGCAGGGCACCGGGCCTCGACTACCACCGCAGGCTTTGCGCTGGGCCGGGCAAGGCCCGAGGGCGCACAAAGCGATGATGTAAATCCTCCGCCTTACCAAAGCGTGGCCCCGTGGGGCCGCCAGAGCGCGCCCCGGCCAAGTGTCGGCGAAAATGCGCGCTTTGCCGCCTTTGATGCCCCTTCAGCGCATCATGAAATGCAACAAACGGCGCAAATTGAAGAAACCCAGCATTTGCCTCTGGGTGCGGCCCGGGCGCAGGTGCATGAAACCTATATTGTCACCCAGACAGAGGATGGCATTGTCATTGTTGACCAGCACGCCGCCCATGAACGGCTGGTCTATGAGGATATGAAAAAGGCGCTATCGGCCACAGGCGTGACGGCGCAGGCTCTGCTGGTACCCGAAATTGTCGAGCTGGATGAGGCCAGTGCCGAGCGGGTTCTGGCCCGCGCCGATGAGCTGGACGAGCTGGGCCTGAGCTTAGAGGCCTTTGGCGCTGGCGCGGTGGCTGTGCGGGCAACCCCGGCGCTGTTGGGTGCTGTCGATGCACAGCGCCTGGTGCGTGATCTGGCGGATGACTTGGCCGAATTTGATAGCGCGCTTTCGTTAAAAGAACGCCTTGAAGACGTGTGCTCCACCATGGCCTGTCATGGCAGCGTGCGCGCCGGGCGCAGGCTAAACGCCGCCGAGATGAATGCGCTGCTGCGCCAGATGGAGGCCACCCCCCATTCGGGACAGTGCAATCATGGCCGCCCTACCTATGTGGAACTGAAACTGAAAGACATTGAACGGCTGTTTGGGCGACGGTGAGGGGCAGTAGGGCTAGCCCCCCTCATCCTGAGCCTGTCGAAGGATAAGAGGGGGCATTAATTGGTATAAGGTAAGCGATGTTGACATTTTGGCTTGGAATCCTAATATCAACATCGCAATAACGTACTAATGTGCACCACCACGCCCCCCCGTTTGGAAGGGGAGGGAAGTACGTTATATTTGTGCAAGCGCTTGAATAACTTTTGATATTTTCTGCGCTTCTTGTTCTGTAAGGTCCGACGGCAGTCCTGAAATCCGAACTGTCAAATCTTCTCTTATTGGTATTGGAAATATTATTTCGTTGTGATCAGGGGCAGGTGGGGGTGATGTTGCCTTTATCTGGGGTGATCTTACTGTGTTAGATAATGCTTGTGGTTTTGACTTTCTTTGTCTTTGAGAAATTTTTGGCACAAAAGTGGTTGGATCTTTACTGTAATTTATAAAGTCATCCAGAGCGCTCCTATAGCGTGACTTGTAAGTCTGCAGGCTACTAAGGGTAAATTTATCCCCTTCAAGGTTAGCTAAACGGATGGCAATGTGGTCTAAATCAAGATTTCTAACATCGTCAACTTCGCTGCTATCTAGTGCGCTTAACAACGCATTGACAGCTGCCTTTCGAGAGGCAACGGTATTTTTTTTCAATAAACCCTTGTTTCCTAGGTAGTCAAGAAAGGTCAAAAAATCTGTCTTTGAATAGTTTCCGGTCACTGCAATCTCCATTTCGATGACACCTAACCCCTTAGATTGCAGATGTCAAGACGTTTATATAACGGGGTAGTGTCAAAAGCTCCATATAGTGGCACCACCCCTTTCTTGGTTCGTTTTTTACTGTTGTGTCTTTTGGTTATATTCAGTCGCCACCAAAGGGCGGCGTCTTGAGAAAATACTACCCATGATCAAAGACGGTATTGGCTTAAACGATAAATATCGCCGCCCCTAAACCAGCAGGGCCTTGACCATTTTGCCCGCCACATCAAAGGGGGCGGTGTTTTGCCGGGCGCGGGCCAGTATCCACGCCCCTTCGAGGCCCAGGATCAGGGCTTCGGCGAGGTCTTCTGCCTCGGCGGCATGGCCAAAACGCACGGCGTGTTTGTGCACGGTGCTGACCCAGGACAGGAAAGTGTTTTTGCACGCTGTGCTGAGCGCGGGATTGTCGGGCGTCTGTTCAAGATGTACGGCCGTAATGGGGCAGCCCACCGTATAGCCGGACCCGGCAAACCAGGCGCTGATGCCCGCAATGGTGGCATCCACCCCGGCTTCAAAACTTTTTGCATCGGCAAACACCGCGTCCAGCATCTGGCGCAAGTCTTCGCCGGCTTGTTGCACCGTTTCCTCAGCAAGCTGTTCTTTGCCATTGGGGAAGTAATGATAAAATGACCCTCTGGGGGTCAGGCTGTCCTTGATGATCTGGCTGACGCCTGTGGCGCTATAGCCATGGCGCTGAAACAATTGCGTGGCTGTGTTGATGAGTTTCAGGCGCTGATCAGNTTTTTNNGGCATNNYAWRKGSWYTYYSSYRCASWKYWMAMYGTRTTKWATSTYGTTTAWCGCTTGMMSMSSGCGRGGTCTATATATATCAATTATGACGAACGWTATACATAATTGRTGATAAAANTGCAAAGACAGTTRAATTTTATGGGCAAACAGCAYCTGGAATGGCTGGAGGTGCCCCTGCCCAGCCTGCCTGATGACAARGCGGTGATTGTYAGRCCGYTKACSGCCACCACCTGTGATTTTGATGGTTTTGCCATTGCTGGYTTTGCKCCCATTAAGGGGCCAAARCCGCTCGGCCATGAAGGCGAAGGGGTGATTATYAATATTGGCGATGAGGTRACGCGCTTTGCSATYGGTGAYCGKGTGATCATGCCTTGGAAAATTGCCTGTGGCACCTGTACGCCGTGTGGRCGYGGSCATACSGCCCAGTGCGCAACTGTCCCGGTCGAGGATTCCTATGGCTGGGGCGTGGATTCGCATATCTGGGGCGGTTTTATTTCCGATGCGGTGGTGGTGCCCTGGGCTGATTTTATGCTGACCAAAATGCCCAAAGGCGCGGACCCGATCCTGCTGGCGGGCCTGGCCGATAATATCACTGATGGCTGGCGTGCTGTGGGGCCGCACTTAAAAGAACGTCCGGGCGGCACGGTGCTAATAGTCGGGTTTTCCCCGCCGGGCAGTATTGGCCTTTATGCGGCGGGTTGGGCTGTGGCGCTGGGGGCCAGCAAGGTTGTTTATGCTGATTATGATCAAGACAGACTGGCCCGCGCCGCCGCCATGGGGGCCGAGCCAATGGATTTGAATACCTCGACCCTAAAAAGCCTGAAGCCGAAATACTGGCGTATTGAGGGCGGCTTTGACATTACGGTCGATAGTGGTGGCAACCCTGAGGCTCTGACCGAGCTTTTATATCTGACGGCGAGAGCCGGGGTCTGTGTCTCCACGGCGGGAATTGGTTATCCGCGTCAGGCCATTCCGTTTCCGGTCTATGAGATGTACCGCAAATCCATGAGTTTTCATACTGGCTGGGTCCATACCCAGACCCTGATTGACGAACCTTTACGCCTGATTACCGAAGGCGTGTTTGATCCCGGGCCGGTGACCTCGACCATTGTGGACTGGGACGAGGCGATCGAGCCTTTGCTGGAACCTTTTACCAAGGTGATTATCTGGCGTGATAAATAAACGGGCCGCTTAGCGCTTGAAAATCTGCAAAGTCGGCGATAGGCAGGCCCATCAAATGGAGGGGCCTGTCCTATGGAACGTTATCTGATCATTTTTGCCGCCATCTTTCTGGCTGAACTGGGCGATAAGACGCAAATTGCTACATTGGCCTTTTCTGCCAAGGAAGAAGTCAATCGCTGGTATGTCTTTGCAGCGTCGGCGGCCGCTCTGGTGCTCTCCAGTGCTTTGGCGGTTTTGCTGGGGCAGGCGGCGCAGGGCTGGCTGGCCAAACTTCCACTTTCGCTGATCGCCGGGGTAATTTTTATTGCGCTGGGTTTTTTTTCAATCTGGGATCATTTTCGCTGATCTGTGCGCAATTATCCCATTGCCGCTCCCAACGGCTCGTGCTAGATCATGCGCCATCAGTGCACAAGACGTGTTGTATTGACCAGAACGATCTTCGCGGGAGAGACTAGCTGCCCTAAAAGCTGGCGCCGAAGGAGCAACCGCCCCGGAAACTCTCAGGCACAAAGGACCGCGAAGGGATCGACACGCTGGAAAGCGGCATCTTTGAATGCTGCACCGAAGGAGTAAGCCACCTTGCGCAATGATGCGGTAGGGGTGAATCTCTCAGGTACCAGGACAGCGGGGGCCTTCGGCAGTTTACGCCGGGGCTATGCTGTCGGGGCAACTGATGCAAAATGATGGACTGAAACGGACACCACTGGCGTCCTTGATGGAAGAACTTGGCGGCAAAATGGTGTCTTTTGCCGGTTATGCCATGCCGGTACAATTCCCGGACGGCATACTGAAAGAACACAAATGGACGCGGACAAATTGCGGCCTGTTTGATGTCTCGCACATGGGCCAGGCCTTTGTCATCGGGCCGGACCACGAAACCACGGCGCGAGCGCTGGAGGCGCTGATGCCAGGTGATTTTGCCAGCCTGAAACCGGGTCAGCAACGTTATTCCTTACTGCTTACGGATGAAGGCGGCATTATGGATGACCTGATGGTCACCCGCTCCATTCATCCGCATTTCGAGGGCTGGCTGATGCTGGTGGTGAATGCCGCCTTCAAGGATATTGATTTTGCCCAGATTGCTTCGCGCCTGCCAGAGGGTGTGCGTCTTGATGCCGCGCCGGACCGCGCGCTGATCGCCGTCCAGGGACCAAAGACTGCCGAGGTTCTGGCCCCCCATTGCGAAGATTCTTGCGATATGGTGTTCATGCAATCCAAGGCCACAAAAATTGGCGGTATAGACTGTCATATCAGCCGTTCAGGCTATACCGGCGAGGATGGTTTTGAAATATCGGTCAAATCTGAATATGCCAATGAACTGGCGCGCCTTCTTCTGAAGAACAAGCTGGTCAAGCCCATCGGTCTGGGGGCGCGGGACAGTTTACGCCTTGAGGCAGGCCTGTGCCTGTCGGGCCATGATTTTGACGAAACGCGCACGCCGGTGGAGGCGTCGTTAAGCTGGGCAATACCCAAGGTGCGCCGCCAAAGCGGTGGCTTTCCTGGCGCAGAGCGGATTATGCGCGAGCTAAGCGAAGGCACCACACAAAAACGCGTGGGCATCAAACCGCTGGGCCGCGCCCCGGCGCGCGAGGGCACACAGGTTCATCTGGATGGCGTTTATGTGGGCGAGATTACCTCCGGCGGGTTTGGCCCGACCTTTGGTGGTCCTGTGGCCATGGGTTATGTGCGCGCTGATCTGGCAGTGCCGGGTACGAAACTGGAACTTATGGTGCGCGGCAAAGCGCACCCGGCCGAAGTGGTGAAACTGCCCTTCGTGCCGCAAAATTATTTCAGGGGTTAATTACAGAATTTTAAAAGGGGAAGACAACCATGAGCAAACTCTATTTTACTGAAGACCATGAATGGCTGAACGTCGAAGGCGATACGGCTACGATTGGTATTTCCACCTATGCGGCGGGCCAATTGGGCGATGTGGTGTTTGTTGAGCTGCCAGACGTCGGCAAAACCGTCAAAAAGGGCGACGACATTGCCGTTGTGGAATCGGTAAAGTCAGCCAGCGAGATTTACGCGCCGGTATCGGGCGACATTACCGCCGTCAATGATGCGTTGGAAGACACCCCAGAAACGGTCAATGACGATGCCCAGGGGGCGGGCTGGTTCTTTAAAATGACCATTAGCGACGCGAGCCAGCTTGAGGGCTTGATGGACGAAGCTGCTTACGCTGAATTTACCAAGGAATAGGCACCCACACCATGCGTTATCTGCCGCTGAACGAGGACGACCGGGCCGCCATGCTGGCGCGCATCGGTGTCTCTTCGATTGATGATCTTTTTGCTGATATTCCGGCCAAGGCCCGTCTTTCTGGCCTGATTGAGGGTCTGCCAACCCATGCTAGTGAGATGGCGGTTGAACGGCATTTCACTGATCTGTCCAGACAGTCCTTAAGTGCCGATGACGTGCCGTTCTTTTGCGGGGGCGGGGCCTATCGACACCATATCCCGGCCAGTGTGGATCATCTTATTCAGCGCTCGGAATTTCTGACCGCCTATACCCCTTATCAGCCTGAAATTGCCCAAGGCACCTTGCAGACCCTGTTCGAATTTCAAACGCAAGTGGCACAATTAACCGGCATGGATGTGGCTAATGCCTCGCTTTATGATGGCTCCACCGCCACCGCCGAGGCGGTGCGTATGGCAGCGCGTATCACACGGCGTCATAAATGTGTGCTGGCCCCGGGCCTGCACCCACAATATGCCGATACCGTCGTCACCGCCGTTAAAGGCGAAAGCATGCAGATTAAGGCACTGGACGCGGCCATGGGCGCGGATGCGAACGTGGTCGATGTGCTGGATGACCAGACCGCCTGTATTGTGGTGCAAAGCCCCAATGTGTTTGGCGAACTGGTGGATCTGGAGCCCCTGGCCGAGGCTGCCCACGCTGTGGGGGCCTTGCTGATAGCGGTCACCACCGAAGTGGTATCTTTGGGTCTGGTGAAAAGCCCCGGTGAAATGGGCGCTGATATTGTTGCCGCCGAAGGGCAATCCATCGGCAATGGGTTAAGCTTTGGCGGGCCTTATGTGGGCCTGCTGGCGTGCCGGAATGATCGTAAATTCATTCGTCAGGTGCCCGGGCGTTTTGCCGGTGAGACTGTGGATGAAGAGGGCAAACGCGGCTATGTGCTGACGCTGTCTACACGCGAACAGCATATCCGCCGCGAAAAGGCGACCTCGAACATTTGTACCAATTCGGGGCTGTGTACGCTGGCCTTTACCATTCATCTGGCGCTGCTGGGTGAAATGGGCTTGCGCAAACTGGCGGCGTTAAACCATGCCCGGGCATGCGCTCTGGCCGACCGACTGGACGCGCTGGATGGGGTCGAGGTTCTAAACCAGAGCTTCTTTAACGAATTTGCGGTGCGGGTGCGTGGTAATGCCAGCCAGATTGTCGAAGATATGGCCAAAGCGGGCGTGCTGGGCGGCATTCCGGCGGCGCGGCTGTTTGGGGCTGGCAAATTTGATGACGTGCTGATGATTGCCGTGACTGAAACCAATATGGATGAAGATTTTGACGCGCTGGCGTCGGCACTGGCGGAGGCGATCTGATGGCGATGAATTCCACAGGCCGCCCTACGGTCCCGGTGGGCGATAGTGCACCAGCAAAAGATATAAAAACCTTTTCAGGCTCACACGGACTGATGCAGCAAGAGCCATTGTTGCACGAGGTAGGTGCCCTCGAAAAATGCGGCGTTGATCTGCCGGATATTCCCGCGCACACAGCGCGTCTTGGCGGGCTTGAGCGCAATAAAACTATTGGCCTCCCCGGGCTTTCCGAGCCAGAAGTGCTGCGCCATTATGTGCGCCTGTCGCAACGTAATTACGCCATTGATCTGGGGCTTTACCCGCTTGGCTCGTGCACCATGAAGCACAATCCGCGCCTGAATGAAAAACTGGCGCGCCTGCCGGGTTTTGCTGATGTGCACCCCTTACAGCCGCAATCCACTGTGCAAGGCGCGCTGGGCTTGATGGCCGAGCTGTCCGATTGGTTGATGGCCATTACCGGCATGGATGCGGTGGCTCTATCGCCCAAGGCCGGTGCCCACGGCGAATGGTGCGGCATGATGTGTATTCGCGCCGCCATTGAGGAGCGCGGCGAGTTGCAAACACGTCGCCGGGTGCTGGTCCCAGAATCGGCCCATGGCACCAATCCGGCCACGGCGGCTGCGTGCGGCTTTGTGATTGATGAATTACCTGCCGATGCTACGGGGCGCGTGGATATGGAGGTTTTGCGCGCTAAAATCGGCCCCGATGTGGCGGCGATCATGCTGACCAACCCCAATACGTGCGGCCTGTTTGAGCGCGATATTCGGGAAATTGCTGATCTGGTGCACGAAGCGGGGGGCTATTTTTATTGTGATGGGGCGAATTTGAACGCCATTATGGGCAAAACCCGGGTGCGCGATCTGGGCGTGGATGCCATGCACATCAATTTGCACAAAACCTTCTCCACCCCCCATGGTGGCGGCGGGCCGGGGGCCGGGCCGGTGGTGCTGTCCAAACGTCTGAGCAATTATGCGCCGCTGCCCTATCTGGTGCGCAACGGCGAAGGCTGGGCCTTGGTCGAAGAGGCGGCGCAATCTGAGGCCAAACCTTTTGGCCGCATGAGCGCCTTTCATGGCCAGATGGGCATGTTTGTCCGTGCCTTGGCCTATATGATGAGCCATGGCGGCGATGGTCTGCGCCAGGTGTCCGAAGATGCGGTGTTGAATGCCAATTATCTGCTGGCGCGGCTATCCGATGAAATGAGCCCGGCTTACGCGGGCCTGTGTATGCACGAGGCGCTTTTTGATGATGCCTTTTTGAAAGGTACCGGCGTCACTACGCTCGACTTTGCCAAGGCGATGATCGACGAAGGCTATCACCCCATGACCATGTATTTTCCATTGGTTGTGCATGGGGCGATGTTGATCGAACCCACAGAAACCGAATCCAAGGAAAGCCTGGATCGTTTTGCTGATTCGCTGCTTGCCCTGGCAAAATTGGCTAAATCTGGCGATGTGGAACGCTTTACCAGTGCGCCATCACTGGCCCCCTTGCATCGTTTGGACGAAACCCGGGCAGCCAGAACCCCGGTTTTACGCTGGCAAGAGGGCGACGCTTAAAAAATCATGCGCTTTTGACTTCCCTTTTGTGCGTTTTTGCGCGAATTAAGAGGTTGTTAATATAAACCCTTGTGGGGGGAAGTGCATGTCCGAGGTTCACCAGGAACGCGAAAGCTCTGCCAGCGAAAGCTATAGCGAAGTGGCGGGGGTAAAGCTGTCAGAAGATCGCAAGGCCGACCATGAGCTGGTCGTGCGCGATGACAGCCCGGATGATGCTGCCGGTAAGGGGCAGACAGATGAAGACGGAAAGTCTCCCCATGTCTGGTTTATTCTTGCCGGGGCGGTTGTTTCGTTATTCTGGGTGTCGGCAGTGCTGGCTTTCACATTGGGGCAAGCCGGGGTCTCCGGTCTCATGTCCCTGCCGATCACGGGTATCGCCAGCCTGTTGTTTGTCTCTGTCGGCCCGGCCATTTTTGTTATGCTGTCTGCGGTATTGATTGCCGAACTGGTACGCTTTCGTGGCACCGCGCGGCATATTGGGGCGATGGCGGCGCGCTTTGCTGATCCGGCCAAGGCGACGCGCGAGGATGCGCGCCTGATGGCAGATGCTGTGCGCTCTGAAATCATGCGGGTGAATGGGGCCGTCGAGGGGGCTTTGGCGCGCCTTGGGGCTATGGAAGAAGTGCTGGGCCATCATGGCGAAGCCTTTGCCAAGGCCGAAGTCAGCGCCCGTGAGCGCACCGATGTTCTGATCAATGATTTACGCCGTGAGCGCGAGGCGGTTGCTGATCTGGCCATTGTGCTGGATCAAAAGGCGGCTGAAATTGCGGCGGCCATTACCGAGCAATCCAAAATGGTTGTCGCGGCGGCTGATATTGCCAATGCCCATGCCATCGACAGCACCAAAACCTTAGAGACAAGTGCTGACCGGCTCTCCGGCTCGGCCCGTGAAGCGGCCCAAGGCGCAGAGGTCATTGCCGCCAAGCTGCAGGATGCCACGGGGAAATTGTCTTCAACGACGATGGCATTGGGCGATGTTAGAAAAGAGCTGGACAGCAGCGCCTCTGAACTGGATCAGGTGCGCGAACGGGCCCGGGACAGCTTTGCTGCTAGCCGTGATGATGCCCGTGTGCTGACGGACCTGACCCGTCAAAGCGTCGAGCAAATGCAGGACGTGGCGCGCGAAGGGGCCAAGATCATTACAGATACATTTGAGGTGGCGCTTTCCAGCTCCCATGAGAGCGTCAAAAAAGTGCAGCGCGAAACAGAAATGGCGGCGGAATATAATGCCCGCAAAACGGTGGAGCTGAAACAGGCCGCCGAGGAAGCACGCTCGGCGCTGGACGCCTATGCCGAAGTGATTGCCAAACGGCTGGAACAGGCCAATGAGGCCAGCTTCTCTGCGGCTTCCTGGGCAGACAAGACGTTTGAGCGTATGGAATCAGCAACAAAAACTCTGGAAAGTAAGCTGGCTGAATTGCCGCAAACCGCAGACAAACAGGCACAGGATTTACAAGACAAATTGCGCCGTGGGCTTGAGGGGCTAAACGAGGCAGCGCGCCTAGCCGCCGAGGAAGCTGAAGAGATTGATGCCGGGTTTCAGGCCCGCATTCGCCAGAATTATGAATTGCTAAGTGATTTTATGTTGCGCATGGGCGCTGCCGCCGGACCACGCGGCGCGGCGATGGATGTGCCCAGCCCGTTTAAGGCTACGCCGCCAGAGATAGCGCCGCAAATGTCCGCGCGGGCAAAAGTGCAGACCCAAACCCCGACCCCGAAACGCACTGAGCCAAAAAGCACAGAACCCAAAGTGGAGACTGCACCCAAGTCGAAAAAGAAAAGCTTTATCGAAGCCCAGATCGAAGCGCAGAATGAGGCCCGTAATCAAAAGGCTGAGACAAAAGGGGAAAGGCCGCAAAGCAGGAATGCGGCTGATGAAAACGCGCAGAAAAACCAGGGCCAGAAGAATCCAGGCCAGAAGAATCAGGGATGGAGCTGGAAAGATGTGCTGTCTGGCATGGATCGAACCAAGGAAAAACCTGATGCTGCGGCGCAGACTGCATCTTCTGCCTCAACGCAAAGCACTTCTGATTCTCTGGATCGGCTGGTCACCTTGTTTCGTATCCACGACATAGACCCGCAATCTCTCTTTAGCACCCAGACCTATCGCAGTCTGGCCCATGCTCGCCTGGTCGGCGGTAAACGGGCGTTGGTCGATATTGTCCGTCTGGAAGCAACATCGCAAATTCATGCCTTGCAAAGCGCCTTTGTTGATGATGCAGACTTGCAAAGCGTGGCTGAAGATTTCGTGAGCGATTTGCGCTCAAAAATCATTCTGTCCGCAGAGAAGGGCAATAAACTGCACCTTGAAACGCATTTGCGCACTGGCGACGGCCCGGCATATCTGTTGATCGAAGCGGCGCTGGACGGCCTTACGGCCTAGGGGCAGGGGCAAGAGGTTTATTTGGCAAATCGCTTTTTAAGGGCAATGCACGGGTCCTCGCGCACGACTTTTGGCGTGTACCAAGCATAATCCGCCGCAGGTTTGCCATCAGGCCCCATGGGGATCAGATCGGCAGGCGTTGTGTCCTCAGCCAAAACACCAACAAACATTAGACTGGATACGGTTTTGCCGGGGTTTAAGCGGCGCAAATACCAGGGCACGGCGCGGTCCAGCCGCACATGGCCGGTTCCGGCAATCAAAATTGCGCCAACTTTTACGCCCGCCATTGCCATGCTTTTGGCCATTGTTGCATCGCGCAGGCGTTGCCCACGATACATTGGCCCGGTGGCTGTGGCCGGAATAAGCTTACAATGGGAATCTACGATCTCTTCTTGCAAAGCGGTGCGCAAATCCTCGGCTAGCGGTTTATCCAGCAACAGAGTTTCAGTTTCACCGTCGGGCAGAACAGAAAAATCACTTTTCCCGGCGGCGCGGACCAGCTTCACCGGCGGATCACCGGCATACATGGTTAAGTTCGAGGCAAACGCGGCCTCGGCAATGGGCTGGTAAAGCGGCCATTGTGGCCAGCCGGTTTTCTCCCAGTTTACCGCGATGCCCAAATCCTTGGCTGCGACGGGTATGCGCGCCTGAAAATCTGCCAACGCCTTGCTCTGCGATGTGTCAAACATCTCCCAGACCAATGCGGGCTTGCGGCCCTCTTTGGCAATGGCGCTGACCATCCAGCCTTGCAGGCGATGGTGATCTGCATTGTCATGGGTTTCGCCCAACAGCGCAAAATCAGCCTTGGCCATGGCCTTTGCCAGATCAGTCGGCGTGATGAAGGCCTGATCCTTGAATGACCAAATCTTCCCCAGCAAAGGCGAGGGCGCCGCATCAATAATCTGCCAGCTCTGCCAAGGGGGCGCGCTAGGCGGCTTTGGGGCGCTGCTGGCGCAGCCGCTAAGGGCCGTCATTGTTGTGATAAGAAGACCAAGGCGAAAAGAGGATATAATCATCAGGCCTTAGCGCTCCCAAGGGCGGCTTTAAAATCGTCAAACAGATAAAAACTGTCTTGCGGCCCAGGGCTGGCCTCGGGATGATATTGCACGGAAAATACGGACTTGTTTTTGAGGCGCAGGCCGCAATTACTGCCATCAAAAAGGGAAATGTGTGTGGCCAGCACACCATCGGGCAGCGTCTCTTCATCAACGGTAAAGCCGTGATTCATAGAAACAATTTCAACCTTTCCTGTGTCCAAATCCTTGACCGGGTGGTTGGCGCCATGATGGCCCTGATCCATTTTTTTTGTGCGCGCACCAAGGGCTAGCGCCAAAATTTGATGGCCTAGACAAATGCCAAAAATGGGCATGTCCGCGCCGATGAGATCACGAATAACCGGCGCTGCATGTTTGGCTGTGGCCGCCGGATCGCCTGGCCCGTTGGACAGCAAAACTCCATCGGGCTTCAGCACCAGGATTTCAGAGGCTGGCATGGTGCATGGCACCACTTTTACGCGTAAGCCCAATGTGGTCAGGCGGCGTACAATATTGCTTTTGGCCCCGTAATCTATCACCACCACCAATGGCCCCTCAGTTGGTGCCGTATCAAAGCCGGTTTCCATATCCCAGGCGGTTTCTTTGCCCTGAAATACGCTGTCGGTCGAAACTTGTGCCGCCAGATCAGCCATGTCCAGCCCGGCCCAGTTTTTGGCCATAGCCTGCAAAGCGGGAATATCAAAATTACCATCGAGCTGATGGGCAACTACCCCATGGGGCATGCCATGGCGGCGGATATGCACGGTCAAAGCGCGGGTATCTATGCCATAAAGGCCTACAATGCCGCGTCTGCCCAGCCAGTGGGCGAAGCTGTCATGGCTGCGCCAGCTTGCCGGATCACCGGGTTCGGCGCGCATAATAACACCACGCGCACCAGAATCAGGGCCAGCATGGTGTGCAGTTTCATCCTCCGTATCTTCGTCATTGGTGCCGGTAATGCCCAAATGCGGAAAAGTAAAACATAATAGTTGATCGGTATAAGAGGGATCAGTGAGTATTTCCTGATAGCCGGTCATGGCGGTATTAAAGCACACTTCGCCAAGGGCCTCGCCCGTTGCGCCGACGCCAAAACCGGCGAAAACACTGCCATCTGCTAGCACAAGCAATGCGGTTGGTCTTCTCTCGTGCTCTTGACTCTTTGGCTGAGCAGTCATAGGCCAACGCTCCGGTTTTTTGCTACCATGAAAGTGGCGCAAAACTAGGCAAGGCTCTGGCCAGCGTCAACCGGGGGAACGGTCTGTCAGGTGCGTTATTATATAAGGTACGGGCCGCAAAAGTCTGGTGGCGGATATGCCACATAGAAGGTGAACAACATGTCGCTACGCGATCAAATCAAGACCAAACTTATCGAAGCCATGAAGGCAAAACAGCCCGTGCGGGTGTCCACCCTGCGTCTGGTCCAGGCGGCGATCAAGGATCGGGATATTGCGGCGCGCACCCGCGATGTTGGTGAAGGCTGCGCCGAAGAGCAAATTTTGCAGATCCTGGCTAAACTGCTCAAACAGCGTGAAGAAAGCGCCCGCATCTATGAAGAAGCCGGACGCGCTGATCTGGCCGAGCGCGAGCGCGAAGAAAGCGCCATCATTGCCGAATTTATGCCGCGCCAGATGAGCGATGATGAAATTCAGGCCGCCGCCCGCGCTGTGGTCGAAGACCTGGATGCGGCCGGCCTGAAGGATATGGGCAAATGCATGGCCGCCCTGAAAGCCAAATATGGCGGGGCGATGGACTTTGGCAAAGCCGGCGCGGCGGTCAAAGCCATTTTGAGCTAAGGCGTATTTCTTCATCCTGAGCGTGCCCGAAGGATGAGCGGCAGATACCCTGTTCTTGTATTTTTCTTCGTCACCCTCCGGCTTGACCGGAGGGTCTATGACAAGCTGAAATGTATGTTGCGGTCCTTATGGATCCCCCGGTCAAGCCGGGGGATGACGCGTAGGGGGGCATTTTCCCTCATTCTGAGCGTCCTCACCCTGAGGAGGACCGAAGGTCCGTCTCGAAGGGCGGAGGATGGTTCAGGCGCGTTTTTTCTTATCTTTTTGGTGTGCCATATATTGGCGCAACACGGCATTCATACGAGTTTGGTAGCCGCGCCCGCTGGCGCGGAAAAATTCCAGCACGTCATTGTCAACGCGCAGGCTGATGGCTTTTTTGCTGACGGGTATCCACAATTCCGCGTCTGACCAGTCAAGATCAATCGGGGCGGCCTCCGGGTCATCGGCCACGGCCTTGGCAATGTCCTCATCGGTGAGGGCACGCACGCGCTCCCAGTCGGTTTTACCGGGAAGTTTGTCCAATTCCTCTCGGGTGTAGGTTACGATATTCTCTTCGCTCATTTTTCCTTGCACGTCTTGCAGAAATAGTTCTGCAAATGCCATCTCGAATTGTGAATATTACAGCAATTTCTATGTGGTTCAAAGTGCCAATAGCAATATGGCGTGTCTCTCCTTTTTGATGTGGCGTATATACAAAACAAATACACAATTATCAATACGTGTCCGCAGGGCGTTCTTGTGAACAACCGCTTCTACGCCCGCATTCGCTCTTTCCCTTTTGAGGTGTAAGATTTATCCTCCTTGGCTGGGTGAGAAGAAAAAATGCGCTTTGGCGAAGATTTTATTGAAGAACTGAAAAGCCGCGTCAAACCGTCCGATGTGATCGGGCGGACGGTAAAGCTGCGCCGTCAGGGCCGCGAATTTGCTGGCCTGTCTCCCTTTAACAAGGAAAAAACCCCCAGCTTTTTTGTCAATGACGAGAAGGGGTTTTATCATTGCTTTTCGTCCGGCAGGCACGGCGATGTAATCTCATGGTTTCAGGAAACCGAAGGGCTTAGCTTTACCGAGGCGGTGGAGCGTTTGGCCGACGAGGCCGGCATGGCCCTGCCGGCACCGGACCCGGGTGCGGCCCAAAAGGCCCAACGCCAGAAAGGTCTGGTGGAGTGGATGGAGGAGGCGGCGCGTTTTTATGCCGCCGAGCTGGGCCGGGTGCGTGGTCGCCATGCGCGCCATTATCTGGAAAACCGGGGGCTGGATGAAAGTGCATGGGGCCAGTTTGGCATGGGCTATGCCCCGGCCTCGCATTCGGCATTGAAAGATTATTTGCTGCAAAAGGGCGCCAATCTGGGGGCGCTGGTCGAGGCTGGTTTGCTGATTGCCCCTGATGATGGCAAGGCGCCTTATGACCGTTTTCGTGACCGGGTGATGTTCCCCATCCATGATGCGCGCCGCCGTCTGGTTGGCTTTGGTGGGCGGGCTTTATCGGCTGAGGCCAAGGCAAAATACCTCAACTCACCGGAAACGCCGCTGTTTCACAAAGGCAGCACGCTTTATTATTACGCGCACGCGCGCACGGCGGTGCGCAAGGCCAGTGCCAATGGCCTGATCGTGGTTGAAGGTTATATGGATGTCATTGCGCTGACCCGCGCCGGGATAGATCATGCTGTGGCCCCTCTGGGAACAGCCCTGACCGAGGATCAATTACGACTATTGTGGCAGGCCGGACCTGAGCCGATCTTGTGCTTTGATGGCGATAAGGCCGGACAGCAGGCGGCGCACCGGGCGCTAGACCGGGCTTTGCCACTATTGGAGCCGGGACGGACATTAAGGTTTTCATTTCTGCCTGCGGGGCTGGATCCTGATGATATGTTGCGCCAGCGTGGCCGCGCCGCCATGGATGATGTATTGCGCGACGCGCGGCCTCTGGTTGATGTCTTGTGGGAGCGTGAACGGGAGCGCGAGCCGCTGGATACCCCCGAAGCGCGGGCCGGGTTTAAAAAACGGCTACGGGAAATTGCTGGTGAAATTGGCAATAAGGAAGTGGCCAGCTTTTATACCAGTGATTTTTTTGCTCGCCTTGATGTACTTTTTCGCCGCCCCTCGCGCGTGCCCTCCGGGCGGGCACCAGCCAAGGCTTTTCCCAGTCAGGGTTTGCGCAATATTGCCAAACGGCAGGTCAGTGGCCTTGCAGAACAACGCTTTTTAATCGCTCAGGTGATCGCGCACCCGCAAATATTGACCAAAGCCGATGAGACATTTGCCAACATGCTGCTCTCGGAAGATGCACTAATTCGCCTGCAAGCGGCAATTCTTGAGCACTGGTTGGCCTCAACAAGTGTTGACAGAGAGAGTTTGCATCGCCATTTAACGCACGAAGGTTTTGCAGACGATCTTAAGCAATTGGAGCGACGCACGATACCTGTCCCGGAACAGTCCGAAACTGATCGCGTAACGCGCTGGATGCAGACAGCGCAGGACCTGATCGGACGGATGGGTTTGGCGGATGAACAGGCGGCACGCAGACAACAATTGCTTGACGGTTTGAAACGTGGCGACCAGAGCAGCCTGAGGGCGCTTGGGGCCGCGCGAGAATCTGTAAAACCCGGCGACGAGGATGATGGTGCAGTCTGACGAGGCGGTACTAGGGGAATAATGACGGGTGCGCCCGTCACAGCTTAGGATGACCGCAAATGCGCACGGCGTATTGGCGGAACAGGTGATATATGGTCAAGGCCGCAGAAGCTTCAAAATCCACATCAACTGAAAATCAGGACGGACCCCTGCTGGATCTGTCTGACAGTGGTGTAAAGCGTATGATTACGCTGGCAAAATCGAAAGGCTTTGTCACCCATGAAGAACTTAACAAGGCTTTGCCTTCGGGCGAAGTTAGCTCGGAACGCATTGAAGACATCATGGTCTTGCTCTCCGATATGGGCATCAATCTTGTTGATTCCGAAGATGAGGGCGAGCCAGGCAAAGTTGTTGCCACCCGTACCGCCACCACGGTGGTGCGCACGGGCAATACCACCGCCGCGGCGGATCGTACCGATGATCCGGTGCGTATGTATTTGCGCGAAATGGGCACGGTTGAGCTTTTGTCC
The DNA here is from genome assembly GCA_002733495.1 of Robiginitomaculum sp. Lineage (GTDB taxonomy): Bacteria > Pseudomonadota > Alphaproteobacteria > Caulobacterales > Maricaulaceae > Robiginitomaculum_B. The sequence goes on along the minus strand of NVVV01000014.1, from coordinate 35,680 downwards.
CGCGAAGGCGAGATTGCCATTGCCAAGCGCATTGAGGCCGGGCGCGACACCATGATCCGCGGCCTGTGCGAAAGCGCGCTGACGTTCGAGGCCATCATGGTCTGGCGTGAAGAGCTATCCGAAGGGCGTATTTTACTGCGCGATATTATCGACCTGGATACGACGTTTGCGGCTCGTCATGGGGCCGAGGAAGATAATGCCGGTGATGAATCAGCTGGTGAAGTGCAGGCTGAAGCGCCTGCAGATAAGCCTGACGCCGATAAAGAAGATGACAAGGCCGACGATAAAAAAGATGGTGATGAAGCCAAAGAGGGGGAAACTACTGAAAGCGATGACGACGATTACGATGATGATGAAGTTAATCTGTCGATCTCGGCCATGGAGGCTGAACTTCGCGAAGGCGTGGTGGCCGAACTTGATGCCATCGCCGCAGATTTCAAGACCTTTAACAAGCTGCAAGGCAAATTGATCGAAGCTCAGTTAAAGGGCAAGGATTTGACGCCACAATCGCGGCGCAAATATACTGAAATTCAGGATGCGATTATTACGCGCCTGAAAGCCATCCATTTGAACAATAACCGTATCGAAGCACTGGTCGAACAGCTCTATGCTATTAACAAGCGTCTGGTGGGTCTGGAAGGGCGCATTTTGCGTCTGGCCGACGGTCATGGTGTACCGCGCAAACAATTCCTGGAGAATTATTTTCACCACGAACTGGATCCGAATTGGGAAAAAGACGTGGCAAAATTGTCCCCGGCCTGGGAGAAGTTCATTGATCGCGAAGCTGATCAGGTCACGCGTCTGCGCCGTCTGGTGGCACAATTGGCCCAGGATGCCGGCGTAACCATTGATGAATTTCGCATTATTGTCAGAACCGTACAAAAAGGGCAGCGTGAAGCCGCGCAGGCCAAAAAAGAAATGGTTGAGGCGAACTTACGGCTGGTGATCTCGATCGCCAAGAAATACACCAATCGCGGTCTGCAATTCCTGGATCTCATTCAGGAAGGCAATATCGGCCTGATGAAGGCGGTGGACAAGTTTGAATACCGCCGGGGTTATAAGTTTTCGACCTATGCCACCTGGTGGATTAGGCAAGCCATTACCCGCTCGATCGCTGATCAGGCTCGCACCATCCGTATTCCGGTGCATATGATTGAAACCATCAACAAGCTGGTGCGCACCTCGCGCCAGATGCTGCACGAAATTGGCCGCGAGCCGACACCAGAAGAGCTGGCAGAAAAGCTTTCCATGCCGCTGGAAAAAGTGCGCAAAGTAATGAAGATCGCCAAAGAGCCGATCAGTCTGGAAACCCCCATTGGGGACGAGGATGACAGCCATCTTGGTGACTTTATCGAAGATAAAAACGCCATTTTGCCGGTCGATGCCGCGATCCAGTCAAACCTGCGCGAAACCACCACCCGGGTGTTGGCCAGCCTGACGCCGCGCGAAGAGCGCGTCCTGCGCATGCGCTTTGGCATTGGCATGAACACAGACCACACGCTTGAAGAAGTCGGCCAGCAGTTTTCAGTGACCCGCGAACGCATTCGCCAGATCGAAGCAAAGGCCCTGCGCAAGCTGAAACACCCCAGCCGCTCTCGCAAACTGCGCAGCTTTTTGGATACGTGATTTTCTTTACTAATCTGGCGAAACCCATCCTTCGACAAGCTCAGGATGAGGTGTGATGGATTTGTGCAGCCTCATGCTGAGCTTGTCAGCTGCCTCATCCTGAGCTTGTCGAAGGATGGACGCTGGGCTGCAAGGCAATTCGGCTAAGTCTCTAAGCTTCGAGAGTAAAATAAGCGCATGACATCGGCCAAACCAGCCCCTAGATTGGTGTTCTGAACTAACCAGTTTGTAAGGGGTATCTCATGCGGTTTTTCCTGTCTCTTTTTGCGCTCCTAGCGCTCGCTTTGCCAGCCTTTGCCGGGCCGGAGGCCTTTCATTCGGGCCCGGCCATTCCCAAATTTGGTAAAATTGCTGATGTAAAGTCAGACCAGCCCATTCCCAATGGGGCAGTGTTCAAAGTTCGCTTTGACGTTCCCAAAGGCGGCAAGGTGGGCCAGATCAACCGCCAGCTGGAAACTGTGGCGCGGTTTTTGAACATGCATGTGTCCGCCGGTATGAAAGAAGAAAATATTCATCTGGCCGTGGTGCTGCATGGACAAGGGGCCATGGATGTGACCCGCAACGGATATTACGGCACACAACACGAGCACGCTCAGAACGCTAACACGGCCCTGATTGCGGTGCTGGTTGATAAGGGCGTCAAATTTTATGTATGCGGCCAGACGGCGGCGTATTACGGCATTGATAATGAGGATTTGCTACCGGGTGTCAGCATGTCGCTTTCGGCCATGACCGCCCATGCCATTTTGAATAATGAGGGCTATGCCCTGAACCCCTTTTGACTGGAAACCTTATGAGCTATCAATTTATTGCGGCGCCGCTTTCGCTTTATTCGGGCAAGGCACGGGGGTATTTGCGCTGGAAAAACGTACCCTTCCGCGAAGTGCTGTCCAACCGCGAGATCTATGAGAAAGAGATCATGCCGCGCCTTGGCTATGGTATGGTTCCAGTATTAATCACGCCCGAAGGCGAGACGGTGCAGGACACCACCGATATTATTGATTATCTGGAGAAACGCGAAGGTGGTCCTTCGGTTTATCCTTCCGGACCAGTACAAAAACTGGCGGCTTTGATACTGGAGCTATTTGGCGATGAATGGCTTCTTATTGCCGCCATGCATTATCGCTGGGCCTATAATGAAGACTTTGCCTATCAGGAATTTGGCAATACCGCCTTTCCGGACTTACCGTCGGGCGAGCGCTATGCATTGGGAAAAAAAGCTGCGGAAAAATTTAAAGGCTCGTTGCCATTTCTGGGCATAACTGAAAAATCTGCTCCGGCCATTGAAAGCACGTATGAGGCTTTCCTGCGCGCCTTTGATGCCCATCTGGAAAAGCACCCGTTTTTGTTTGGCACCCGGCCATCCATTGGTGATTACGGCCTTTTGGGGCCGCTTTATGCGCATAATTACCGCGATCCGGCCTCTGGTGAAATTATGGAGCGTATTGCGCCCCGTGTGGCCGATTGGGCGCGGCGTGCCCATGGGCCGCAACACCCGCTCACGGGGGATTTTCTGGCCGATGATCAGATCCCACAAACCCTGATCCCCATCCTGAAAATGTTTGCCAAAGAGCACTTGCCGACCCTGCAGGACACGCTGGCGGACTTGCAAAAATGGGCCGGTGATAATCCCGGCGTGCGTGAATTGCCGCGCCTGACCGGCTTTCATAAATACACCATAGGCGGCGTGGAGGAAGACCGGGCTATTTTCCCCTATCCTCTGTGGATGCTGCAACGGGTACTCGATCATTACGCGACCCTTGAGGGCGCGGACAAACAAGCCGCAGATACTCTACTTGACCAGGTCGGTGCCAGGGCCTTGATGGATATGACGGTTGCGCCACGTCTTGTGCGTGAAGACTTCAAGCTGATGCTGGCTTGAGGATGCTCTGGCCTTTTTGCACAAAAGGCGTAAAAGCGTCAGGTAATTTTGGCAGGAATTTTCATGCAAAACAACGCCGTACTAAGCGCGACTGGTCTATGGACCCCCTCGCAAAGCATCTCCAACGAAGAATTGGTGCAAAGCTATAACACCTGGGCAGAGGGCTGGAATGCCGAATATGTCGGGGCGATTGAACGCGGCGAGGTTGAGGCCAAGCCGCTCTCCTCGGCGGCGTTTATCGAAAAGGCCTCAGGCATCAAGTCGCGTTATGTGGTTTCCAAAGACCCTATACTGGACCCTGCTATCATGGCACCGCGCATAGCGGAACGCCCCAATGAAGAGGTCTCTCTGCTAGCAGAAATGGCGGTTAGTGCCGCCACAGACGCGCTGCAAAATGCAGGGCGCGATGCCAATGATGTGGATGCGGTTCTGGTAGCCTGCTCGAACCTGCAACGGGGCTATCCAGCCATTTCGGTCGAGGTCCAGGATGCATTGGGGATCGATCATGGCTTTGGCTATGACATGAATGTGGCGTGCTCTTCGGCCACCTTTGGGCTGGCCACGGCGCAAAGCATGATTATTTCCGGGCAGGCAAAATCTGTTCTGGTGTGTAATCCAGAGATTTGTTCCGGCCATTTAAACTTTCGCGACCGGGACAGTCACTTTATTTTTGGCGATGTGGCCACAGCCATTTTGCTGGAAGAAGAAGGCCGTGCTGGTGATGCAGGCTATGATATTCTGGGCACCAAGCTGAAAACCAAGTTTTCCAACAATATTCGTAATAATTTTGGCTTCTTGAACCGCGCCGCGCCGGATGGCATTGGCAAGGATGATAAATTGTTCGTGCAAGAAGGCCGCAAGGTATTTCGCGAAGTGGTGCCGCTGGTGGCCAGCATGATTGGCGAACATCTGGCTGAACTGGACCTGGTCCCAAGCCAGCTCAAGCGTTTATGGCTGCATCAGGCTAACCTTTCCATGAACCAGCTCATTGCCAAACGCGTTATGGGCCATGAGGTTAGCGAAGAAGATGCCCCGGTGATCCTGGATGAATATGCCAATACCTCCTCGGCGGGCTCCATCATTGCGTTTCACAAACACCATGATGATTTTACCGCTGGGGATCTAGGCCTGATCTGTTCATTTGGAGCGGGCTATAGCGCGGGCACGGTGGTGCTGAAAAAACGCTAGTGTGAAAGCCTAGCGCAATCACTTTGGCCGTTGAAATGTATAGACAGGGACGGCGGGGCCGTCGGCATTAATATACACGCTTTGGGTTTGCGCCTGCGGCTTAAAGCTGATGGGCCAGGCTCGCACATTATAATCGCCTGTGGGTAGCTCAGGCCTATCGGCAGGGCTTCGCCCGCCCGCGTTTTGCTTTGATAGATGCCGCACTCTGCGTTGCCCGGTGCAGAAATGTAAATGCGCGAAAAGCACGGCCTGGTTCTGGCAGTAGAAGTTGGAGAGGAAAAAGAATGAAAACTACCCTTGATATGGTCTCTGATGTGGTGTGTCCCTGGTGCTGGATTGGCTTGCGCAATGCGCGCGCGGCACTTGATTTGCTGAGTGATGAAATTGTGGTGAAAACCGCCTTTCGACCCTTTTTTCTGGATGCAGGTATTCCCAAAGAGGGGCTAGAATACCATGCCTATATGGACCGTAAATTCCCTGATAAAGCGGCGCGCAAAGCCGGTATGGAACATTTGCAACAGGCCGGCGCACAAGTCGGTATTGATTTTCGCTTTGATAAAATCACCCGGCGGCCTAATACCCTGAACGCGCACCGGCTGATCCGTTGGTCCGAAGGGCAGGGCAAAGGCTGGGATGCCGAAGAAGCGTTATTTGATGCCTTTTTCACCCAAGGCCAGGATGTTGGTGATGTGGAAACGCTAATCGGCATCGGTATAAAGCTTGGTCTGGAAGAGGACGTATTGCGCGGCTTGTTTGAAAGCGACCGCGATGTGGATCAGGTTAGCCGCGAAGTGCGTGAGGCACAACAAATTGGGGTGCAGGCGGTGCCGACCTTTATTGTGGCGCGATCACGTGGAGCCTCGGGGGCGCAACCACCCGAAGTACTGGCAAAATTATTACGTGAAGGGGCGTCTTGACCCTCAGTTGGCGCTTAGTGATGCGCCTTAGTCGATCCGACCATATTCAACCAGATTAAGAACGGCAAACAGGACAACAACGACAATAATAGCAAGCAGGGCGCTCATGGGGTTTTCCTAAAACGAGTTTGCCTCTTCAGACATTGATAATTGCTTATACCACGCACCAAATCCGGGTTGTCAACTTAGGCTAGCGCTTTGCGCTAAGGGTGCTGGCCTGTGCACGCCAGTTATCGCGTACAATGCGACCCTTAAAGCGTAGTTTATCGTCTATTTTCTCGGCCTGACTGTCGGTCCAGGCGGCGATCTGGTGGTAATAGTAAATTCCCATTTCATTGAGCAGTTTTTCCAGTTGTGGGCCGATACCCTTTATTCTTTTGAGATCATCTGGCTGTCCATCACTGGGCGATTCATAAAGAATCGGATCAACCGCGCCGTTGCTCTCATCGGCAGGTTCTTGTTCACTCTGTGATTCGTATTCCAGCAATTGCGAGCGGAGTTTATTTTTTTCGGCCTCGCTTTCCTCGAAACGCGAGCGCAGGCGTGCCAGCTCCTTGTCGGCTTCCTCGTCCATCTTGTTCGGCGGGCGATGCCATACCCACCAGCCCCCAAGAAGACCCAGGGCCAGGCTGAGGGTAAGCAAAATCCACATTTGTGCGGCAAGCCATACCATGGTTTGTCCTTCCTTTATTCTACAACGATCTCTATCCGGCGGTTTCGCTGTCGGCAAGAACGGGTGTTTTGTGGGCATAAAAGTGTTCTTGACCCATTGCCTCGTGCGTTCATGTTTTCTGGGCTCAGACCCTTGCTGACAAAATAGGTCATAACCGCCTCGGCGCGCAATTGTGACAAATAGTCATTAAAGGCCGGGTCGCCCAATTGATCCGTATGGCCAATAATCTTTATCTCATGTGCGGCGCATCTCTCTGCTATATCGGCCAAACTGTCCATCAGGGTGAGGCTTTCGGCCTTAATTTCCGCTTTGGAGCTGGAAAACTGGATGTTGTTATCTGTCAGCATGGCTTGAAAAAGCTGCTGACAGCGGGCCTCGTCATAAATGTTCGCAGGTTCTGGTGCTGGCGCAGATACAAGAGTAATTTTGGTGCTGCCGGATCCCAGGGGCTTAAAGGTGGCGAATGTGTTTTCAATCTCGCGCTTAATCGTAGCGCTGGTGGTGTTCCCATCAAGTGACAAGGCCCCATTTGTCAGCCGCGCGGTGCCGGTGTTCAGCTTAATCAGGGCATTGAAGAGGCGCAGGGCTTTGTCGTCCCAGCCGGAAGGCAGATCCGGGGCGCGTTGCATACCGTTTTTTATCGCTGCCGGGGCCAGGGATTCGGAGGTTGTAATGGCTTTGAGAAGGGCCATTTTGGTCTTTTCCTGACTGATTTGGCCGCTCAAATGCCATTGGTTGTCGTCTTGCTTTTGGGCTTGCCAAAAGGCGTCTTTATTTCTTTTTTTCAGTATTACCTGATTAGTTTTTACGCGTCTTATCGGCCCCATGATGAAGCCGCCTTTGCCCATGCTGTGTAAAACAATATCGCGGGCCTTTTCAATATCCTCTTGCGAGGGGGCTGTGCCGCCAAGCACAGCGGTTTGTCCCTTAATAATGACATGGGCCCAGTCCTGATTAGCGCCTGCTAAGGCCTGTTTTGCCTGTTCTTGCAAATGGACCTCTATGGCAGGTGCGCTAGTGCCGCCGGATAGAGCTGAAAACGCATTCATGTGGATGCCAGTAAAGCCCAGGGCAAGAAAGCCGACCGCAATGAGTAACCACTTCACACGCATTCCCCAGATCCGATTCCGCAGCAAGCGTCTCGCTATGTCGGAACATCGTTCTTGTATATAAACATGGAATTGGTGCGCTCCGCCAGTGTGCTTTCAGTATATTGGTTTTTTGTGTGTAAATATGGCTAACTTGTTGGCGACAGGCAGCGCATAAAGTGAATGGCGACCCGCACTGTGCCGCCGGTAAAGTCGGCGGTATTGGCGCTCAGGCGTATGGGGGTGTCGGCGTAAAAGGCAGTGGCGTTGGTAACGCCGCTATTGGTGCTGTTTGGTGCAATGCCAAGGGCACTGCCGTATTGTCCGGAGTCGGTGCTCAGGCCGCAATCATAACTATTGGCCCCGGTAATGGCGGTAAGGGTGCGGGTGGAAACGCCAAACACAATCGCCCGGTCGGGGATCATAATGGTGCTATCGGTAAAGGGGCCGACCAGTGTGACCTCTTCTTCCAGAAGCTCAAAGCGGGATTGCGCCCCCATGGGGGAGATATTGGCGATAAAATCCGGGCCGCGCAGCAAGGATTGCCAGTCTGTGCCATCAAAATAGACCATTAGTGCCTGATCTGTGATCCAGGCGCGCCAGCCGCTTTGGGGCATATAATAGGCCCAGGCCCCGTCCTGCCAGGCGGCGATCTGGGTGTCCTTGCCCGCCCACACGCCGGGGGCACTTGTCCCCACAATATAACGTTCGCCCTCTAAGGGCGCAGCGGGCGGTGCGGTAAGGCTCTGGCTGGTCATGACAAGCTGCACCAGTGCATCCAGCGCGCGAATGGCCTCATTATGGGTGACGTGCTTTTGCGCCTGTGCTTCCAGAATATAGGGCAATAGGAGGTTTGGGGTCTGGCTCATGCGGGCTGTCCTTGTGTGCATTTTGAACCACAAGACTAGCGCCGCCATACCTTACGTGGAAGCTTTGGACTTATCCCCGCTTAAATATGCCTTGGCCGGGATCAATCCTTGCCAAGGCGTCGTTTTTCCAGCGCCCGTTCCGAGATTTCAAAGAAGGAAATATTATCCACATCAATGGGACCATATGCATAGGGCAGCATGATAATATCCGCAGTTATGCCTAGTCTTTTGGCAATGCGTTGCAGCAATTCGTCCAGTGTGGCGGCGTGCAGCTTGTACAAAATAAAGGGCATAATCCCAAAGGCTTTGACGATGCGCATCGGGCGTTTGCCAAACTGGCCGCCGCCTTCAAAAATGCGCACGGCGGTCAATGCTTTTCCGGACCGAAATGCATAAAGGTTGCACGAGGAATAGCCACCGTCTTTTAGCCGGTGATAGGCCAGGCCAACCTCAGGAAATTTAGCAATGACGGTTTCGGCTGTGGTAAAGCCCGCCGCAGCATCGCCCTTCATAGTCAAAAACTGGCCGACAAAATCCTGCAAAATCTCCGGGGTATGCAGGGCATTATCGCCGGTGGTTATAATCATCGGAAAAGCAGGGTCCATCACATTGGCGGCGGCCAGAACGCTGTCGGCCAGATTACCGCGCACAGGAGCCATGCGGATCACATCATCGTCTAGCCATTGGGCCAGTTCAGGCACCGTGCGCAACAGATCCTCACTCTCGATTGAGACATAAATCTGGCCCAGCACATCAGAATCCAAGATCGCCTGCACCACCCGGACCAGCATCACCACCCCGTCAATGGGGGCGAGGCATTTGTGCGACGTGCCTTTCAATTGGGCTACCGGGTCATCGGCGCCAGAACGGCTGGCCGCCAGTACTAATATGGAGGGGCGGGTGGCGGCTGCTGTGGGTGTGCTCATGATGTTTCTCTGTGTTTCAGGGGCTGGGCGAGGTGACGGGTCATCATGGTGATGTCCTCCAGCGTGGTAAAATTAACAAGGGCATCTTTTAGGCCATTAAGGCTTGCCGCATCCATATAGGGGGCGGCGCAGCTATCAAACTTGGCCCAGTATTGTTCGTCGCTAAAGGGGGCTGTTTTGCTGCCCAAAGGCATGGCGCGCACGGTTTCATAGACCGTGCCGTCAGTCAGGGTGATTTTCACTTCGGTCGGGCAGGCCCCTTCCAGTGCATCAATTCCGTGCAGATGAATGCGCGGATAAAGGGCGCGCACCTGTGGGCGCATCACGGCTTTTTGGGTAAAGTCGCTTAACGTGAATTCGCCGCTAAGCAAGGCGGTGCCAAGCGCATATTCAAAGGAAAACTTGGCCTGTAACGGGTCTTGAGGATCGTGATACATCAAATTGTTCACGTGCACTTGCGGCAAAGTAATATCCACCCGTTTTACATCATCGGCGCCAAAGCCATGTTGTTCACGCAAAATCAGAAGCCCGTCCAGCGCCCGGTGCGACGCGCCGCAATTGGCAAAGCGTTTCACCCGAAAGGCGTGCTCGGTAATCAATAACGGTTCGCCGATCGTGTCGGTGTCAAAGGTCAGGCTATGGCCGTGATCGGGATTGGTCAGGGTGTCGCGCAAATGTTCATAATCCGGGCCGACCATCAAATGGTTCATAGCGTTTTTGCCATCCAGCGTGTTTAGACCCGCCGTCAGGCCCGCGCGGGCAAACGAGGCGGCCATAATGCCGGCCTTGGCGGCCAGTCCTGCGTGTAGGGGTTTGGCCATGGTACCAAATTGCGACATAAAGCCAGCGGCCATGCTGGTCGAAAGCGAGACTGCAAAAGCGGCGCGTTCTTCATCCAGCTTTAAAAGGCGGGCACAGGCCGCCGCTGCCCCCACCGCACCCAACGTGGCCGTGGCGTGCCAGCCGCGATCACGGTGATAGGGGTTCACCCCTTGGCCGACCTTGCCAATAATTTGCAGGCCGCAAATATAGGCGTCGATACAGGCGGCACCGGAGGCACCTTCCTGTTCGGCCAGGGCCAATATGGCCGGGTACAGCACCGTGGTGGCATGAGATTTTGACGGGTCAAAATTATCATCAAAGTCCAGCGCGTGCCCGGCTGTGCCATTCACCAGCGCGGCCCATGGTGCCGCCAGACGCTGGCTTTGCCCGGCGGCCATACTGGGGCCAATGCCCCAGGTGCTGACCACCTCGGCAGCAATTTTGCTAGCCGGTTCGGCTGCGCCCGGCACGGTGACGCCGATCTGGTCGATCAGTTCGCGCCAGGCGGAATGGCGCGCTGCCTCTGGCCAGTCATCAGGTGTAGTGGCCAGCCAGTGGCCATAGGCTTGGACGGGGTTATTTGGCAATTGAGGCTCCAAAAATGAAGGGCGTCTTCTCGTTGGTGCGCAAACTGTCAAACCCCGTTGCCGGGTGCAAGGGAAAGCTGCATGCGGGGGAAGATTATACCCCCAATACCCCGCACTGGCGCAAGCGCTTTGCGTTTATGCTGTCATGGGTTATGGATATTAAAAATTGGCCATGAACATGTACACACTATCCACCTGTACACAGGGCCAGAAAGCTAAACCTTTGGGGAAACGTTTAATGGTGCCGATCTATGCCTTGCCAGACCATGAGGTCGTGGGGCGCCTGTTACCGGGGCGCTTTGACGCTCTAGTGCCTGATGATCTGGCAGTCGAGCGCGTCCGCACCGCGCCAGGCCTTATCCCCGCAGCCATTGAGCCTGACCAAAGTGTTGAGGGCGGCGGACGTGTCTATTGGGTGGATATTGGCACGCATCCTTATAGGGACTGGCAGCACCTTTTTACCATAGAACGCCTGGCGCAGGCTGAAATGATTGAAACGGCCTTTGCCACCTCTATGGCGGTTTTGCAGGTTGAGGATCTGATCCCGAATGCCCTGACCCCGTCGGGCTTTATTTTCCACACCTCGCGCTGTGGCTCGACCTTGATGGGCAAGGCGCTGGCCCGGGTGCCGGAACATTGCGTGGTTAATCAGGGCGGGCCGTTGCAACGGGGCTTTTGGGCGGCGCTGACCGATGAGTGGTCGCGCGATTTGCCTGATGATGCCTCGTCGGTTCAGATGTTTCGCAATCTGGTTTTTGCTCTGACCCGGCCCCGTCTGGGCACCGAGACAACCAGTTTTGTAAAATTTATCAGTTGGAACACATTATACCTGGATTTCATCGCCGGGGCGTTTCCCGAGGTGCATAGCCTGTTTCTTTTTCGTGACCCTTTGGAAGTTATTGCCTCTGTCATTAAAGAAACCACCGCTGTTTTGGTGGCAAAAGACTGGCCTCAGGCCTCTTTTTTGAGCGCAAAGACACAAGATGAGGTCCATAAAATGGATGATGTGACCTATCTTGCACACTGTTATGACAACTATTTCAAGGTGATACTGGAATCATCATTGGCTAATGTGAAGGCTTTAGACTATCATAACCTAAAGTCTGGTACATTCGGGGAAGTTTTGAAGTCGGGTTTTGCATTTGCGCCAGACGAACAGGTGATCGCTGAAATGTGTACACAGTTTCGCTTCCATTCAAAGGATGATTCTGATACGAGCACCTTCCAGAGCGATCGCAGTGTCAAACAGGCGGCTATTGCGGCTGAAGATAGAATACGAATTGAGCGCATTACAGCGGCGCAGCTTGGCAGTTTACAGGCGGCGTCTAAAACCCTTTTCGGGGATGAAATATCGGGTTCCCGGGGGGCAGTATATTGAAAAGTGGGTATAGTCTATGAGTGGTGTTGCAGCGCCCGTCCTGTTATCGGTTATTATTCCAAACCATAATTACGGACAGTTTATTGGTGAAACCATAGCCAGCCTGGTGCGCCAGGACTATGCCGCTTTGGAAGTTGTCATTGTTGATGATGCCAGCTCGGATGATTCTGTGAAGATCATCAAGGACGAGATCAAGGCCTATAAGGGCAAGCTTGATATCTCCTTGATCGAGATGAAGGAAAACAAGGGCAAGGTCGCTGCGGTGAACCGTGCCATGGAAGTGGTCAAGGGCGAATATTGCCTGCTTCTGGATTCTGACGATTATCTTATGGACAATCACATCGTCCGGTGCCTGGCAGTTCTGGAACGCGCCCGCACCGAGGACGAGCATGTGGGCTTTGTCTATATGGATTGCCACCTTATCTCTGCCGATGGTGAATTTCTGGAACGGGGGCGCTCGGCTCCCTTTGATGCAGAGCTGATCCGCACGCTCAGCTATATTCCTGAACCGGCTTTGGTGGTGATGGAGGCCATGAAACAGGTGGCCCCATTTGACGAAAGTGTGCGTAAAGGCACCAAGCAGGACAAATGGTGCCGCATTATCGGCAATGGCTGGACCGGGATTTATATCCCTGAAGCGCTTTTTTGCTATCGCATGCACGACAACAACCTTTCTGGAATTGGCACGCGCGTCCAGAAGGAAGTGGAAAACGGTAAAACCGGCGAGCGTATTCTTTCGGGCTATTGGCCTGTGGCTTCGCGCAAAAAAACCGGCTGAGTTGTCTGACGTCGGTGCCTATGGCGCAAATCTGAATGAGTCTGGACCCTAGTGGGCTTAAAACATCGTGTTGTTGTTTTTTGACTCTTTTGGCACGGCTTGCCCGACATTCCAGTGTTCAATAAATTTTCCGTTTTTCATGCGAAAAATATTAATGACGGCAGCGCCAGGATTGTCTGGGGTACGTTTGGCGTGCAGATGGATCCAAACTAAATCACCGTCTGCGCTGGTTCGTTTGATTTCCATCGCATACTCTGGATAGGTTTCAAACCTATTGGCGAAGTAATCTAACACAGCATCTCTACCATCAGCTATGCGAGGTGTGTGCTGAATATAATTCTCATCAAAACATTCGAGGCGCGCCGCCACTAAGTCTTGCTTGTTTTCTAGTAGGTCCATGCAATACACGGCTTTTTCTAAATTTTCGGCTTCAATTTTTGCTTGTGGATATTTGATGTTTTGACATGCTCCCAAAATCAAAGCTGTAAAGCCAATGAGTGTTCTGTTTAAAGACAATTTGAGAATTCCGAATTTCATCTGTTATTTCCTTCTACGATTGTTTCTAAGAAACCTATACGTCTAGCGCTAGCCTCATAAGCACAAACTTAGGCCTGTGCCATTTTATACGAAGACGGACATGTGCTACGGTGCGTTTCGGCCAGGGGGCAACATGACCATATCCGATAAAGTCAGGGCTGGAATAGCGCCGCTTACTTTCACTTTAAAAACAACATTAACTTCATGGGCCTGCGCTGTTGCTTTCCTTATTCGGGCCTCTTCGGCGCTGGCGCAGGTTCATGACCCCAAAGCTTTGAACGCCGATCCATCATCTCCTTGTTTGTAAGATTGTTTGTGATCACCCACGATTTTATTGTGCTCCTCCAATGCCATTCGCGTCTGCTTATATTGAGGGATAATTTTGGGAAAGTAAGCATGGATCAGGAGTTCCATACGATGGGGGTCAATGTTCTTGGAATTCCTAGAGTTATAGTGATCCAGATGGTCATTATATGACACTTCACCGCGCATAACAGCGTAGAGCGATATATGCGATGTGAAGACCAATGTAGCCCAATTTGCGACCAAATTGTAGAGCTCTTCGCCAGAACTTCTTAGCCGTTCCTGCTATTGCTTGAGGCTTTGCAGTTTGTTTTGTTTTTCAGTTGAGCGTTCTGAAAATTTATTGGACAAAAAGACGTCAGCAAGTGCCGATCCACTGGCTAGAACCCCCATAACAATCTGCGACACTAACTCCACCTTAGGTGCTCGCCATTGGCTGAACAGTCTTTTGTAACTCGGCAAAGCGGTCTCGTTTGGCAATACGAAGCTCATAGTCCTTTTGTAAATTGAGCCAAAAACCATTGCTCATATTAAAGAATAAGCTAAAGCGTAGCGCCATATCAGCCGATATCGCCCGCTTGCCATCAATGATCTTTTTAATTGCTGCACGGTCAACGCCAATTGCCTTGGCAAATGCGCCGGGTTTAATGCCCAGATCATCCAAGAAATCTTGCTTAAGCATTACGCCGGGATGTTCTATCTCAATCATATCATCACGCCTTTCATCAGTGATAATCAGTCAGCTCTACATCATGGGCAAAGCCATCAATCCATTTAAAGGTGATCCGCCATTGTCTGTTCACCCATATGGCGTAATGATCTCTCAAATCACCTTGTTTTTTCTCAAGCTTGTTGGATGGTGGAACACGTAAATCTTCTATGTTCTCTGCTGCCTCGATATATTGCAAACGGCGCAGAGCTTTCTTTTGAAGGTCAGCATCCATTTTCTTGACCAAATGACCATCAAATATCTGCTTGGTTCGCTTATCCGCAAAACTCTTAATCATATATGTAGCCTACTAGACAACGTGAGATCGGTCAAGAAAAAGTTGCCTCTTAAGCAACGTGTGTGTTTATTTTTGTAAAAACACCCCTGAATTACGGTTGTTGTCACCGTAATCCTGACTGACAAATGTATTGAATCACTTTCAGGATCAAAGGCTTGCCGTCGCGTCCTTCGAGGCTGCTTTGCGGCACCTCAGAGATTGCCCCGGCGAAGGCCGGGAATGAGGAGGACAAGAAAGTAAACATCCTCATATAGCGAGGCTTGCCGTCGCGTTAGGACAAGAGAAAACGTCCTCATATAGCGGGCGCCAGCACCGCGATAGCACAAGAGGGAAATGGTGCCGCAGGGGAGAATTGAACTCCCGACCTCGTCATTACCAATGACGCGCTCTGCCCCTGAGCTACTGCGGCCAATCCGGTCTAGTTCGTTCATCATCTGGATGGACAAACGCCTGATGGGCTGCGCATATAGCCCAGTGACCGGGCAAGATAAAGGGCGCAGTCACATTCCTTCTGCAAAAGGGTGCATTTTTTATGGTTAAGTCCGCAGATGATCGTAAAAACAGGAGGGCTAAGGCCAAGCCACAGACAAAGGAAGAGCGTCTGGCCGCAGCCTTGCGGGCCAATTTGCGCCGTCGTAAGGCGGACCGGAACAAGTCGGCCACAGGCTGATTTACAGCTTGGCCCCTAAAACACCTTTTTTAACGCTTGCTCTTGCCTTTTTAGCGCTCTAATCCCTCCTTATGGATCGTATTTTAATAACAGGCGGCAATCCCCTCATGGGGCGTGTGCGCATAAATGGCGCCAAGAATTCCGCGCTGAAATTGATGGCAGCAGCGCTCTTGTGTGATGAACCCCTGGTTCTGACCAATATGCCCGATCTGGCTGACACGCGCTTTATGGCGCATTTGCTTGGCCATTTGGGGGTCGAGGTTGAACGCAGTGATCCCGCGCAGATGACGCTTTGCGCCCGGGCCCTGGGCGCGCCGTTTGCGCCTTATGATCTGGTCCGCAAAATGCGCGCAACGTTTAATGTATTGGGGCCGCTGCTGGCCCGGCATGGGCAGGCGCGAGTCTCTTTGCCCGGCGGCTGTGCCATTGGTGCCCGTCCGGTGGATTTGCACCTCAAAGCGTTGGAAGCCATGGGCGCTCAGATCAGGCTGGAGGAGGGCTATGCTGTGGCCGAGGCCCCCAAAGGCTTGCACGGTGCACAGATCAGCTTTCCTTTTGTCTCTGTCGGGGCCACCGAACACGCTATGCTGGCGGCGGTGCTGGCGCGCGGGGAAACGGTGCTGGATAATGCCGCGCGCGAGCCGGAAATCGCTGATCTGGCCCATTGTCTGATTGCCATGGGCGCGAAAATAGAAGGCGTTGGCACGGCGCGCATGGTGATCACTGGAGTGTCCCGTCTTGGCGGAACAACACATGCCGTGGTGGCCGACCGAATCGAAGCGGGCACGTATGCACTGGCAGTGGCGGCCACGAGTGGTGATGTACTGATCGAGAATTGCGTGCCCGGCCACCTTGGCGCCTTGTGGGACCGTATGCGGGCCATAGGTGTGCAGGTGGAACCACAGGGCGACACGTGTGTACGTATTCTCCAGAGCCAGGAGCGTTGCAGCGCTGCCGATATGGAAACCCAGGCGTATCCGGGCTTTCCCACGGATTTACAGGCACAGTTTATGGCGGTGCTCTGCCGGGCCAAGGGCGCATCTATTATCCGCGAAACTATATTTGAAAACCGCTTTATGCACGCGCCAGAACTTAGCCGCCTTGGTGCAGACATTACGGTGCATGGTCGTGAAGCAGTGGTGCGCGGTGTGTCTGAACTGCACGGCGCGCCGGTCATGGCAACCGATTTACGTGCCAGCGTCAGCCTGGTCATTGCCGGTCTGGCCGCAAAGGGGCAGACCGAGGTCAATCGGGTCTACCATCTGGATCGTGGCTTTGAGGGGCTGGAGCGCAAGCTCAGCGCGCTGGGTGCCGATATAGAAAGGGTTTCCGGGGCCAGTTAGGCACACCGAAAACCCTTTTGTATATTTGGACTGATGTGGGGATTAGTCGTCCAGACTATCCAGATAGGCAATCACTGCCGTGCGGTCTGCCTCATTTTTCAGGCCTGGAAACATCATTTTGGTCTTGGCAACCGTTGCGCGTGGCTTAATCAGATAAGTGCTTAGTGTTGCGGCATCCCAAGATGCGCCACCGGCGCCAAAGGCCTTCATGGAATCGCTGTATTTATAGCCATCCAGTGTGCCCGGTGTGCGGCCAACAACGCCATAAAGGCTAGGGCCAACTTTCTTTTTGCCTTGCACAACCGAGTGGCAAACGCGGCATTTTTTGAACACGGCTTCGCCAGCCGCAGTATCTGCCGTGGCAGTTCCCGCCGTGAGCGCCAGTGCCACAGCACCGCCGATAAGCATAAGAGTATTTTTTTGCATCAGATTTTCCTTATATTAGGGCCATTCTCAAAGCGCACCATCAGACCCTTATCTGTATCAGGATAAGGTTGAACCGAAGATGAACGAGAATGCAAATCGCGAATGTTCACATCTGCGTTACGCTGCCATAAACAAAAACGCCCACCAGAAGGTGAGCGTTTTCGTTAGTGTTCGACCGGCCAGATTTACTTGGCGGCGTATTCTTTTTGCAGCACATCAACATAGGTTGATAGAGCGGCCAGTTCTTCGGAATCCCAAGGCAGAGGCTTGGCTTCCATTGGTTGTTGCATGCAGATTTGTACCATGGATTCCGTGGTCACTTTTTTCTGGCGGTACAGATCTTTGCCCATAGCCACATAATGAGGGAATGGGTTTTTGAACGTATCGTTATAGCCTTCCATATCCGTATGGCAGCTATTACAGCTCAGGCCATTGGTGGACAGTGACGCATCGGCATAAAGTTCTTTGCCCCGTGCAGCCAGATTAGAGCGATCGCCCTTATATTTTTTAGAGAACATCGGGCGTTTAATATCTTTGGGATTACCTTCAGCTTCGCCCTCACCTTCGGCTTCGCCCTCAGCTTCACCCTTTGCCTCGCCCTCGGCTTCACCTTCGCCCTTGGCTTCGGCATGGCCTTTTGTCTTGTGAGCTTCGGCTTCACCCTCGCCCTTGGCCTCGGCGTGGCCTTTCATCTTGTGTGCTTCGGCTTCACCTTCGCCCTTGGCCTCGGCGTGGCCTTTCATCTTGTGTGCTTCGGCTTCACCTTCGCCCTTGGCCTCGGCGTGGCCTTTCATCTTGTGGGCTTCGGCTTCACCCTCGCCCTTGGCCTCTTTTTTGGCTTCGGCTTCACCGGCGGCTTGCTCATAAGCAAATGCGTCGGTGGCTACGGCCTGGTTAATGCCAATGCCAGCCACCATAAGGGGCGTAGAGTAAAGCAGGCCCTTGGCCAGATTTTTAAGTAATTTCTGCCGTTTATTATTACGGTCTTGCATAGTTTTCCCCTTAGCACATGGCTGTTTGTGTTTGCTAATCGTCATTTTCGGCGCAAATGCACCCTAGCGTGTCAGGCTAGAGATTGGGGTAAAAGGGAGCAATACACATATAAATCCGCTTTGGTAACATTTTCGAGAGGTGCGCCATCGCTCCCGTATTCTAATGGCCAGAACGCTTGACAGCAGGGGCCGGCGCATTGCGTATCGGTGCCATGTATAAACACAAGGGCAGGTGATGAGCACAACAGCAAAAACACAGCGTCGTTACTGGCTGGCCGGGAACCGTGAACCGGGGCAGGATGTGTTCTTTGTCGAGGCGCTGGATAGTACGCTCTGGACGGCGGGTGATGTACAAAACTGGGATAGTTGCTGGTACACCGGCATGCCGGATCCCCATGTGTTTGAGCAATTGAATGAGACCAAATCCATCAATCATATTCCAGGCAATAACGGTCTGACGATCAAGGATTATCTCTACGAGACTTTGCAGGCCGCACGGGCCAGGCAGGCCTCGGCGGTTAATCGTGCGCGCATGGACTATTTCCCCCGGGTCTATGCCATGCCTGATGATTATCATGCGCTGCAGGCCTGCGCCGCGCAGAACCCGGAAAAAGCCTGGATATTAAAGCCCAAAAATTCATCACGCGGACGCGGCATCGAGGTGGTGCAGGACATTGCCAATATTCCGCTGGAACCACGCTGGATGGTGCAGGAATATATCGACAACCCCCATGTGATGAATGACCGCAAATATGTGCTGCGTCTTTATGTGCTGGTCAGCTCGGTAGAGCCTTTGCGTATCTATCTGCACGAGGAGGGCTTTGCCAAACTGGCCTCCGAGCCTTATAATATAGAGGATCCGAACAACCCATTCGCGCATCTGACCAACCCGGATATCAATGCCACTAATACTGATGCGGATGCGCCGGTGGTGTTTGTCGCTTTGTCAGAATATCGCCAGTGGTTACGCGATGAGGGTCATGACGATGCAGCGCTTTTTGCCAAAATCCATGACCTGGTGACCCTGACAGTGATGGCGGTGCGCGAACGCATGCGCAACCGTTTAAAGGTGCAAAAGGCCCCGGCCAATGGTTGTTATGAATTGCTGGGGGTGGATTGTCTGGTAGATGCAGACCTGAAGCCCTGGATACTGGAATGTAATTTAAGCCCTTCGCTGGAGGTGTGCGCTGCGCCGGATGATGGCGGCGATACAGAGACAAAAATCAAACGCACCATGGTGGCCGATATGGTCTCTTTGCTAGGGCTGAATGGGCCACCTGCAGAGCATAGCGGTCTTGGCCGCGAGGCGCGCTTGATCAAAGAGGGTGAGGGCGAGTTGGCGCGCGCTGGCGGGTTCCAGTGTTTGTTCCCCGCCAAAGAGAGTGTCGAGGACTATCTGTCGTTTTTTCCGGTGCCGCGCTATGCCGATATTGTCAGCGCCCAGGCCGTGCTGGGGCATAATTTGCGCCCGGTGCGCCTGTGCCCAAACCAGACCGTGGAAATTGTTTCAGAAGACGAACTGGCACTTTATTTTGAGAAAAACGGTACGCTTTATACCCCCAATCCGGTTTCCGGCTGGATCTGGTTGCAAGTGGCCGATGGGGCCGACCCTGAGGGCATTGCTCAGGACCTGATTGCCGCCCATGAGGCGGCGCACGGTGCGCCCAGCGATGACGAGCAATGGATGATCCGTGAAAATGTCTGGGATGCGTTGGCCAGTTGGGCGCAATTGGGCCTTTTGCGCCGCGATACCGGCGAACAGGATGCTCCGGAACCTGCAAGTGAAACGCCTTCAAAAGCCCCGGCGGCGGTGACGCTGTATGTAGGCGCGCGGGCCATCGCGATGGATTATGGCAGCGCCGCCGTGGCGGCGCGCCTTGGCCCGCTCTTTGCCCCATTTGCCACGACTAAAAAGCGCAGTGATCTGAGCATTGCCATACAGCGCGCCCCTGTTGGCTATGCGCTGGCGGTGGGGTCAAACCTTGCCAGCACAGGGCTTGGGCTGGATAATCTGGCGCAGATTGTGACGCGGGCGCTGTTTGAACAAGCAGTGGGCAAGGCGCAAAATCTGGCGGTCGCCGGGACACTGGTGCCGATCAGCGCCACCGAGGCGGTCTTCTTCGTCGCGGGCCGGGAAAACGGGTGGGATGATGCCTTGCCGATGATGCTCAGTGTGATCACGGGGCACGACTATGCAGGGGGCGTGGTTCTGGATACGGGTAAACCAAAATCAGCCTTGCCGCTTGGCTTGCCGGTGCGTTTACAGAGCGATGATGTGGACGGTGTTACCGCAAAATTGGGGACGCTGCCGCCTTCGTGCTATCAAAACTGGTCATCGGGGGGCGAGGGCCGCCTTGTGGCCTCCAATCTGCAAGGGCTATATAAGCCGCTGAAGCTGCGGGCCATAATTGTGGCAGCGCGCGCGCAAAATAGCGAGACAGAGGTGAAACCGGCCAGCGTGCATCAGGCGCTGGATGCACTGTTGGTTTCGGCAACAAGTGATCAGGGACGGTCACTATCTGGTGCGCAGGTCAGCGCGCTTAATGACTGGCTGGAAGCAGGTGATCTTTATACGCTGAATTATGAAGACCCCAAAAAGGCGGTTGGCGCGCTGACAAAGGCCCTGGATCTGTAGGCGATAGTTAGTGCGCGCCGCCCAAAATGCCGGTGCGCACTGAATAGTCCACGGCCAGACCGTAATCCGGGTCATCATTGGTTGCGACCATGAGCTGACCGGCGCGGTTCAGCAATTTGTGGCAATCGCGTGATAAATGTCGAAGGCGCAGGGTTTTTCCGCACTTTTGGTATTTCGATGCCAAAGCCTCGATGGCTTGCAAGGCAGACTGGTCCACCACGCGCGAGCGCATAAAGTCCACAATCACCACATCGGGGTCTTCATCGGGGGTAAAAAGCTCGGCAAAGCCATCGGTGGAGCCAAAGAAAAGCGGCCCTTCGATCTCATAAACCTTGGCCCCGGATTCTGAATGGCTTTCGCGGACCACCGCATGAATGCGCCGCGCATTGCTCCATGCATAAGCCAGCGCCGAAACAATGACGCCTACCACAACGGCGGTGGCCAGATCATATTTTACGGTGACGGCGGTCACCAGAATAATCACAAAGGCATCAAGGCGCGGAATGCGCGGCAGAATACGCAGGCTCTGCCAGGCAAAGGTGCCGATCACCACCATGAACATCACCCCAACGAGGGCCGCCAGCGGGATTTGTTCAATCAGGCCCGAGGCCAGCAGGATAAAGCTCAGAAGAAAAAGCGCCGCCGCCAAAGCAGAAAGGCGCGTGCGGCCCCCGGATTTCACATTAATCATGGACTGGCCGATCATGGCGCAACCGCCCATGCCGCCAAAAAACCCCGTCATCGTATTAGCCAGCCCCTGCGCCAGGCATTCGCGCGACGCGCCGCCGCTGTGCTTGCCGGTCATTTCGCCCACCAAGTTCAGCGTCAGCAGACTTTCAATCAGGCCAATGGCGGCCAGAATGATGGCGTAGGGGAGAATAATCTCCAACGTTTCAAGGTTCAGTGGCACCGTGGGCAGGTGAAATGATGGCAGGCCGCCTTTGATCGAAGCCAGATCGCCCACGCGTGGTACGTCCAGTCCAAAGCCGATCACCAAGGCGGCAACCACGGCAATACCGGCCAGCGGCGCTGGAATGATGCTGGTGATTTTAGGCATCAGCCAGATAATCCCCATAGTCAGGACCACCAGACCCAGCGTCAGGGCCAGTGGCAGGCCGTTCATCCAGACCCTGTGACCTTCCGGCCCCACCTGAAATTGCGATAATTGCGCCAGAAAAATAACGATGGCCAAGCCGTTAACAAAGCCCAGCATGACCGGGTGCGGTACCAGACGGATCAGTTTTCCCAGCCGGAACACGCCGGCCAGAATTTGTAAAACCCCCATCAAAACCACAGTGGCGAAGAGATATTCCACCCCATGGGCGGATACCAGCGCCACCATCACCACGGCCAGCGCCCCGGTGGCCCCGGAAATCATGCCCGGCTGGCCCCCAATAAGGGCGGTGATCAGCCCCACCAGAAACGCCGCATAAAGCCCCACCAGCGGATGCACACCGGCGACAAAGGCAAAGGCCACGGCCTCAGGCACCAGAGCCAGCGCCACAGTTAGGCCGGCCAGTATTTCGATGCGGATGCGCTTTGGGGT
This sequence comes from Robiginitomaculum sp., assembly GCA_002733495.1. Classification (GTDB taxonomy): domain Bacteria; phylum Pseudomonadota; class Alphaproteobacteria; order Caulobacterales; family Maricaulaceae; genus Robiginitomaculum_B. The sequence continues at coordinate 13,487 of NVVV01000014.1, read as the reverse complement.
AAAATCGCGCAGGCTGCGCTCTTTCCAGCCAGAAGCGGAAAGGCGATCAGCAAAGGCGGCAAGGGTGGCTCTCATGGTCGTGACCTGATTGATTATGCGCCCGCAGGCAAAGGGGCTGCTTGTTCATCAGATTGTGCTGCAATGCAATATAATACTGCATGAAATGGGGCGCTATTACGCCATCCTTCGACAAGCTCAGGATGAGGAGGTTAGTTTTCCCTCATGTCATTACCCGGTTTATCCGGGTAATCCAGTTCTCCTGCAACGCCGCTCTGGATTGCCGGGACAAGCCCGGCAATGACAAGGGGGCCGGGATGACACCAAGAGAGAAGCGGACAAGGTTTTCCCTGCCATCACGGCGAGGGTTATAGCGGTGCCATTTGGATGCTGATTTACGCCGGGGCGAGGGCCAGTACGCGTAAGGGGCTGCCTGACCCGTTGACGATTTTCAAAGGCGGCGCAATGATGATCGCGCCGGTGGGCGGCAATTGGTCCAGATTGGTCAGACTGGCCAGCCCAAACTTGTTGGCCCCATGCATTAAGGTATGACAGGGAAAGGCAGGGTCGAACATGTGGGCCTGTCCCGCATCGGTGCCCACGGTTTCTACGCCAACGCCCAGGACGTCGCGTTCCTCGGCCAAAAACGGAATGCACGATGCCTCCCATCCGGGGGTATGAGCGCCATCTTCATGGAAGTTCAAAAACTCTGCCGGATTAGTGCGTTTGGACCAGTCGGTACGAAACAGCACCCAGGAGCCGGGGGCGATTTTACCATGAATGGCTTCCCAGGCTTTGACATAGTCGATGCTGATCAGAAAGTCCGGGTCTTTTCCCACCTCTTTACTGGCATCAATAACGCAGGCCGGGCCAATGAATTTTTCCACTGGAATTGTATCGGTGGCGTTGTTTTCATAGTCCTTGCCGGTAACAAAATGAATGGGCGCATCAAAGTGGGTGCCAGTGTGTTCGCCGCATTTAAATTTGTTCCAGTACCAGGCGGGGCCGCGTTCGTCATATTTGGACAGAACCTCGATCTCAAAAGGCGGGTTTTGCACAAATTCCGGGGGTAATTGCAAAACCGGGGTTGCTGGCTCTAATGGTTGCGTCAGGTCCACAACGCGGACCCCGCCGCCGCCCAATGCAGCAGTCAGGGCACTTAATATATCATTGCCGTTCATGTCGTTCTCCCGTTTTGTAATTTTTTAAGGGCGGCGCTTAAGGCCAGCCCGTCTTCGTCTTGTAAAGAGGCCTCTTTAAGAGCCTTTAATGTGGTGTGGGCGCTCTTCATTTTGGCAAAACTGCCAAGAGCTTCGGTAATTTTGGCAACATTTCTCAGGCCGTGGCTGTGGGTATCGCCATAGCCCTTGATCAGCCGTTGCAGGCCCGCAATTTCACAAGCCAAAGCATAATGGTCGGGGGCGGTATCCACCACATTTTGCATCCAGCTTTCAATGCGTTTTGTCTCCACATCAAAGCGTAAAGAATACCGGCGCAGGGGCTTGAAGGCAGAGATCAGGCGAAGCAGAAAAAAGCCGTGTAATGACGTGGTTTCAATGCGGCGACCCTTACCAAAGAAGAGGCCCAAAGCGCGCTTTGCCCGTGGTGAACGCAAGATAAATCGGCCTATGGGCGTGGGCAGAATATCGCAAAGCTCTTCCACACGGGGGTGCATAAATTCGGTAATGGTGACGATCTGGCCTTCCTGCGCGCTTACCTCTTGGGCAAAGCGGGCAAAACGATCGGCGCGGGTTTTTAAATCCGCCACCCGTACCGTGTCTTCATAGGCCATGGCCAGCGCCAGATAGCGCGCCATAGCACAGGTCAAGCGCCAGTTTTTGCGCGCCCCGTTATAGGCCAGGTCCAGTTCATGGATGCGCGCCATACGCTCCAGATAAAGCGCGCCATAGGCCACGTCCTGAAAATCCACAACCCGGCGCAGGCCATGGCGCAGCATATCATGACTGGCCGGGGCGAAATCAGCCTCCAGGCGTGCCAGCAAAGGCATGACTGCCGGGGCCGGTGGCGCAAGAACTGGTGTTGGGGTGGCCGGTTTTGCCGGGGCAGTATTGGTGCTGTGCGCATAGCCAAGGGCAAAGCCCGCCAGATTGGCCTCTACTGCCTTTTGGCCGTGCTTTATAGTGTATTCAAAGGCCGCGCGGTCAAAGGGCAGGGCCTCGGACCCGGCCAGCGCGCCAAACAGCACCGAACTGATAAAACTGCTCGTATCATTGGCTGCGGCGTCCATATCAAAGGCAATAAAGCGCCCGGCGGACTGTTCGGCCAGAACGTATATCTCTTCGGTGGTTTTGCGGCCATCGCCAAGGGGTTCTTTTTCTGAAATGGCATAAACCCTGTGGGTCGAGGCAATCAGAGTGGTGCGCTTGCTGACAAAGCCGCGCATCAGCGCCCGCCCGGCCTCCATCATTTCCGAGGCAATGACGATGTCCACATCACCGGGCACCGGGGTCAGGGCCAGTATGGGGTCGCGCTTGGCCTTACGCGCCTCATCCCTAGGGAAAAGTTCGACATAATATATCGTCGCGCCGGTGCGCTGTGCGACGCCCGGCACCGAAGTGGACTGGGCCATATAGCCGTTTTGTTCGCCCAGGCTGACAATCCAGTCGGCCAAAACGCCGCCGCCTTGCCCCCCCATGGCGGTAATGGCAATGGTGATGGGGCGCACGGTTTTCATGGCGCACCGCCAAATGAGAGCTGTTTGCGCTTTTTGTCGGCACGGCGTTGGAAAAAGCCAATTATGGCCTGGCGAAAGCGGGCGCGGGCGCGATCCCACCCTGTGGGGTTATGAATGATGCTGGCCCGATAAAAGGAGGGGCACAAAATGGCGGCATGGGCAATCTCGCCGCAAACACCACAGCCGACGCAATCATTATTGACGCGGGTCACCGGGTCTTCGCGCAAGGGATCGGGATTGTCGGCAATGGTCAAAGAGGGACAGCCGGAAAGCCGGATGCAGGCATGATCGCCAGTGCAGGTGTCGGCATCGACGCCGAAGCGGGTTTTTACGGTCCGTCGGCCATCCTTGATGGCTTTGCGCTCTATCGGTTTTTCCCGGCGTTGCTTGTTCAGCATGCATTCGGACTGCGCCAGAATAATTTTGGGGCCTTTCACGTCGGTGGTCAGGGCTTCACGCAAAGTGCGCACCATTTTGCCAAGATCATAGGTGTTGACCGGGCGTACCCACTTGACCCCAAGGCCACGCACAGCCCGCTCTATCGGTTGGCCGGTAATGCGGTTGGCATTTTGTGCGCGCGAGGACAGCAAATCCTGCCCTCCTGTGGCCGCTGAATAGCCATTGTCGATAATCACCAGCACATTGTCATTTTGGTTAAATACCGCACCGCCAACGCCGCTGGTCAGGCCATTATGCCAAAAACCGCCATCCCCCATAATGCTGATGGTGCGTTTGCCAGCCGGGGTATTAAACGCCGACGCCCCGGACCAGCCCAGCCCATAGCCCATGGTGGTATTACCAATATTAAAGGGCGGCAGGATGGAAAAAAGATGGCAGCCAATATCACAGGAAACGTGAAAATTGCCCAGTTCGCGCTGGATCAGCTTCATGGCGGTAAACACCGGGCGTTCCGGGCAGCCGGTGCAAAATCCAACTGGGCGCTGTGGCACGTTTTGCGCCAGTTGTTTTTGCGCTTTGGGATCTAGCGGGGTGTCAGGCAATGCGGCTTTGTGCTTGCCTTTGGCATAGGTTTTAAAAAAATTCTGCAAGCCAGCCAGCAAAACCTGTCCGGTATATTCTCCGGCGCGGGGCAAGATCTCTTTGCCAACCACACGGGTTTGCAAATCGGCCTGACGCAAAATGGTATTCAGCGCCTGTTCAATGTATTCGGGCTGGCCTTCTTCAACCATCAAAACGGCACGTTTGTCGGCGCAAAAGCCGCGCACCTCGTCCTCAATCAGAGGATAGGTAACATTCAGACAATAAATAGGAATATCGGTCTGGCCAAAACTGTCGGCAAGGCCCGCCAATTGTAAAGCGCGCATCAGGGTGTTGTAAAGTCCGCCCTGGACGATGATGCCGACATCGCCGGTGGTGCCGCCCAAAAATTCGTTCAATCTATGCTTTTTGATGTAAGATACGGCAGCGGGCCAGCGCTTTTCTATCTTTTCGACCTCGTGCACAAAATTAGAGGGCGGCAGCACCACGCGGCCATAATCACGCACCGGGTTTTCCATGGCTTCGGCCAGGGTAAAGGCGGGGCTGAGATTATCTTTGGCGGTAAAACTGCCCGAGACATGGCAGGCGCGAATGCGCAATTCCAGCATGACCGGGGTGTTGGAGGCTTCGGATAACTCAAAGCCTTTTTCCACCATTTTCGTGATTGAGGGGAGATTGGGGCGCGGGTCCAGCAGCCAGATTTGTGATTTCATGGCAAAGGGATGCGAGCGCTCCTGCATGATGGAGGAGCCTTCGCCGTAATCCTCGCCAACAATAATCAGCGCCCCGCCCATCACGCCGCTGGAAGCCACACTGGCCAGCGCGTCAGAGGCAACATTGGTACCCACTGTGGATTTCCAGGTAACGGCCCCGCGCAAGGGGTAATTGACCGAGGCGGCCAGCATGGCGGCGGCAGCAGCCTCCGATGCACTGGTTTCAAAATGTACGCCAAGGTCGTTCAAAATGGGTTCGGCATCGGAGAGCACATCCATCAGATGCGAAATAGGTGCGCCCTGATAACCGCCAACATAGGAGACCCCGGCTTGTAACAACGCCTTGGTGACGGCCAATATGCCTTCGCCGTGAAAAGTCTCACCCTCGCCCAGTTTTAATTTCTGGACTTCTTTTGCAAAAGATCGTTCGGCCACGTACTCGCTCCTTGAACGCCTATCTTGCCGCGCCAGACATGCTATGGCTAGGTCCTATCGGAATATTATTTTAGTGCTATAGTGTTTTGATGGGTGGGCTTGGGAAATGTATAAGCGATGACGCTTGAAGGAAAAACTGTTCTGGTTACGGGCGGTGGCTCGGGGATCGGCCTTAGCTGCGCCAAGCGTCTGGCCTTGGCGGGCGCAAAGGTCATGGTTACGGGGCGCAAAGAAGCGAGCCTGAAAGCGACAGGCTTTGATTACCTGACTTTGGATGTCACGGATGAAGCCTCGGTGCGCGCAGCCTTTGAGACGGCTGGCCCCATTGACATTCTGGTTAATAATGCGGGGGCGGCGGCAACCGCGCCCGCATTAAAAACAGATATGGATATGTGGCAGGCCATGCTGGCGGTTAATCTTACGGGTGCGTTTTTATGCGCAAAGGCGGCAATCCCGGCGATGGTGAAAAATGGCTGGGGGCGTTATATCGTGATTGGCTCGACCGCCGGGCTAAAGGGTTATGCCTATACGGCGGCTTATAGTGCGGCCAAACACGGGGTGCTGGGGCTGGTAAAAACATTGGGGATAGAGCTGGCCAAAACCGGGGTGACGGCGAATGCTATCTGTCCGGGTTTTACACAAACGCCATTGCTGGACGGGTCTTTGGACGTGATAATGCAAAAGACTGGATGTACAAAAGAGGCGGCGCTCGACATGCTGATCAAGGATAATCCCATGGGCCGCCCGGTGCGGCCAGAAGAGGTCGCCGAGGCGGTGTTTTATCTGGCTGGACCATTGGCAGCGGCAACGAATGGGCAAAGCATTGTTATTGATGGCGGGGAGTGTATTTCATGACTGATGGACGCGATACCTTAAGGGCTTGGCTGACATTATTAAATTCCTCCAACGCCATAAAAAAATCCGTGGACGCGCAATTACGCGCCCGCTTTGGCATTTCTATTTCCCGCTTTGATGTAATGTCGGCACTGGATCGGCGTGACCCCGACGGCCTGCGCGCCGGTGAATTATCGCGGCAATTGATGGTGACCGAGGGCAATACCACGCAAGTGACGGCGCCATTGATTCGCGATGGATTAGTCGAGCGCCGCCCCAGCCCGGACGATGCGCGGGGCGTGATTTTCTCGCTCACCGAAGAGGGCAGGGCGCTCTTTGCCGATATGGCGGGCGAGCATAAGGAATGGATCCATGATGCCTTTGCCAGACTTGGCGCGCAGGACCTTTCCGATCTGCGGGCGCTATTGGACAAGCTGGAACCTGACACACAGATACACACAAAGCGAAAAAACGCATGAACCCGGAAACATTCACCCCTGAACATTTTTGCTGGACCTTTAAAGAGGGCGTGGCCCGCATCACACTGAACCGGCCGGAACGTAAAAACCCGCTGACATTCGAATCTTACGCCGAATTGCGCGACATGTTTCGGGCGCTGGTTTACGACAAAAAGGTCAAAGCCATTGTTTTTGGCAGCCAGGGTGGCAATTTTTGTTCCGGCGGTGATGTGCATGAAATCATCGCGCCGCTGACCAAGATGGACATGACGGAATTACTGGATTTCACCCGCATGACCGGGGATCTGGTCAAGGCCATGCGCGGCTGTCCGCAACCCATTATTGCCGCCATTGATGGCATTTGTGTTGGTGCCGGGGCGATTATCTCTATGGCGTCCGATCTGCGCCTGGCCGCACCAGAAGCTAAAACCGCATTTTTATTTAACCGGGTTGGCCTTGCCGGATGCGATATGGGGGCGTGCGCCATGCTGCCACGCATTATTGGTCAGGGGCGCGCCACAGAATTATTGATGACCGGGCGCAGTTTTGGCGCCGAGGAAGGCCAAAGCTGGGGCTTTTTTAATGCTATCCATGCCGCCGATGATCTGGATGGTGCAGCGATGAAATTGGCCCACCGTTTGGCATCGGGGCCAAGTTTTGCCAATGGGATCACCAAAAACCAGCTCAATATGGAATGGGATATGAGCCTCGATACTGCCATTGAGGCCGAGGCACAGGCGCAGGCCATCTGTATGCAAACCCGCGATTTTGAACGCGCCTATCATGCCTTTGTGGCTAAGGAAAAACCTGTGTTCGAGGGCAATTGATGTCTGATCACAGCTTTCTCGACTGGCCATTTTTTGAAGATCACCACCGTGAACTGGCGCAAAAGCTGGACGTCTGGGCAAGCCGTGAATTGCCTGCCATTATCGATGCAAAAGGTATCCATGATAATGTGGATGCGACCTGCCGCGCGCTGGTTGCTGCGCTGGGGACTGGCGGCTGGCTGCGTTATTGCGTGCCGGCAGAATTTGGCGGCGTGCTCGAGAGCCTTGATGTGCGTTCGCTTTGCCTGATCCGCGAAACTCTGGCGCGTCATAGCGGCCTTGCTGATTTCGCCTTTGCCATGCAAGGGCTTGGCTCTGGCGCGATCAGCATGTTTGGCAATGCCGCGCAAAAGGCGGCGTATCTGCCTGCCGTGGCGGCAGGTCAGAAAATCGCCGCCTTTGCGCTAACCGAACCCGATGCCGGGTCCGATGCCGCCGCCATGAGCACGCAATTGACGCGTAAGGGTGATCATTATCTGGCCAACGGGCAAAAGACCTTTATTTCCAATGGCGGTATTGCCGATTTTTATACCCTGTTTGCCAAAACCGATGCCGGGGTCAGTGCCATTATTGTTGATGCGGATACGCCCGGCCTTGAGATTGCCGAGCGCATTGAGGTGATCGCACCGCACCCGCTGGCGCGTTTGAGGTTTACCGATTGTGCTATCCCAGCAGATAATCTTTTGGACGAAGAGGGGCGCGGCTTTAAGGTGGCGCTTTCGACACTGGATGTGTTTCGCACTACCGTTGGTGCGGCGGCGCTTGGCTTTTCCCGCCGCGCGCTGGAGGAGGCGTTGGATTATGCGCGCGGGCGCGCTATGTTTGGCGCAACACTTTCTGACCTGCCCATTGCCCAGAGCCTGCTGGCTGAAATGGCACTGGATGTAGACGCCTCGGCGCTTTTGATTTATCGCTCGGCCTGGACCAAGGATGTTAAAGGGGCGCGGGTGACCCGCGAAGCGGCCATGGCCAAGCTTTTTGCCACCGATCAGGCCCAAAGTGTGATAGACAAGGCTGTGCAATTACTGGGCGGTCTGGGCGTCACCAAAGGGCAAAAAGTCGAGGAATTGTATCGCGAAGTGCGGGCGCTGCGCATTTATGAAGGCGCATCCGAAGTGCAAAAAATTGTTATTGCGCGCCAGCTTTTGCAAGGAAATTAAAAGTATGAGCTTTTTTACGGTTCCCGGCAAAGTCCGGTTTGGCCATACAGATTCGGCGGGGATCATTTTTTATCCACGATTTTTTGAAATTCAGAACTCGGTGGTTGAAGACTGGTTCGATGATGCGCTGGATCACAGCTTTGCAGAGTTTCGTGAAAAATTTAACCTGACCACGCCACTGGTTGATGTAAACACCCAGTTCCTAAAGCCCTGCCGTCTGGGCGAAAAACTGGATGTGCAGTTGGGCATTATCCAGCTTGGGCGGTCTTCGCTGATCTTGCGGGTCAAGGCTGTGCGCGATGAAGAAACCTGCATCACGTCACGCGCGGTGCTGGTGTGCAGTAAAACTGATTTTACCGGCTCGGCACCGTGGCCTGATGCCGTGCGCCAACGTATGCTGCCCTATCAGATTGAAGAGACTGCCTCGTGAAAACTGTACTGCAACCTGAAGGATGGAAACGGCCAAAAGGCTATGCCAATGGCATTATGGCCGAGGGCCGCATGGTCTTCACCGCCGGCCTGATTGGCTGGAATGCCAATGAAGAGTTTGAAAGCGACGATCTGGTCGATCAGATCCGCCAGACCCTGAAAAATACCATCACCATTCTGGCCGAGGCCGGGGCCGGGCCAGAGCACATTGTGCGCATGACCTGGTATATTACTGATCGCGATGACTATCTGGCCCGCCTAAAGGACGTCGGCACGGTCTGGAAAGAGATTGTAGGCACAAAGTTTCCCTGCATGGCTTGTGTGCAGGTGGTTTCCCTTATGGAAAAGCGCGCTAAAATCGAGATTGAAACCACGGCCATCGTGCCCCATTAAGCCGTGCTCTTCGGGCAGAAGGCATGGTCGACCAGTCCCCCTTGCCGAGCTTTCGCGTTCTGCTAGTCTTTTATTATGAAACGACTTTGGCTTGCCCTTCCTCTACTGATCTTCGTGCTGTTGGCCTCGTGCAGCACCACGCGCACTTTGTTGCGCACCGCGCCGACAACGCCCCAGGGCATGGTGGCTTCGCCCATATTGCCCATGGTGTCCCGCGAACGTTGGCAGGACGAAATAGTGCCGTACATTCGCACCGCTTTGCAAGACACCATCTATGGACGGTTTCCCAAAACCCTGACTTTAGAACGCATAGACAGCACAGCGTTGGAGGGGACGTTTTTCAATGATAGTGCCACCATCTCCTTGCAAACCCTGGCCATTACCAATCCAGCCACCGGCGCGGTGCGTGAATTTGGTCTGGTGATTGCCCGGCCCGTTGGCGCACTACCGGATGTGCCAGTGATCATGATGGAGAATTTCTGCCCTAATACGGCGGTCTTTCCAATACCGCAGATACCAAAACCTGACGGTGATTTTATGTCATGTGATGGTAAGGGCCTGATGAGCCACGTATTTGGCTACTTTTTTGGTCGCTATATCGCTACGCCGCCCACCGCCATGATTATGGATCACGGCTATGCGCTGGCCTCGGTTTTCCCTTCCGAATTTATTCCCGATACCGCCGAGGGCGGCGTAAAGGCACTGGACCAGTTTTTTGCCGACCAGCTCGCCGCCACACGCACCCACGTCATTATGGCCTGGGCGGCGCAATATTCGCTGCTTTCTGATTACCTGAAATCCCGCGAAGGATTCTCCAAAACCATTGCCTATGGGCATTCGCGCTTTGCCAAGGCGGCGCTGGTCGCTGCCACGTTTGACCCGACCATTGACGCCGTAGTGGCACACCAGTCAGGCACGGGCGGGGCGTCTTTATCACGCGATAAAACCGGCGAAGGGCTAGAGTCCATCAGCAAGAACTACCCGCACTGGTTCCTGCCCAAATTTTCCACTTATGCCAAAAACAAGGCAGCCTTGCCGGTGGACCAGCACCAATTGCTGGCGTTGATTGCGCCGCGCCCGATGTTTTTAGGTAATGCCCGGCGCGATGTCTGGTCAGACCCCAATGGGGCGTTTCGTGCCGCCCAGGCGGCTTCCATTGCCTATGGGCTTTATGGCCGGGAAGGCCTGCGCCAGAAAACCTTGAAAGACTTTGACCCCACCGCCGATATTGCCTTTTGGCTGCGCCCCGGCACCCACGGCGTGGTCAAGGAAGACTGGCCGGCCTTTTTGGAATTTCTGGACGCGCATTTTAAGTGAGAGGGGCACCTCTTCTCCTTCTCCCTTGGGGAGAAGGTTGGGGTGAGGGGATTCCACCCTTCGAGGGTGTGTGGCGCCTCCTCAGGGTGAGGTTGTTATTTAATTTACAAACCCCTCATCCTGGGGTGCGTAGGCGAAGCCAAGCCTCGAAGGATGGAGAAGGGCAACTGCACAAAATCCACGTCACCCCGGCGAAGGCCGGGGCCCATTTTGATGCATCACGATGGATTGCGGCCTTCGCCGCAATGACGCCTTAGATTTGCACTGCTAGCGCTATGTTTTGTTGTACTTTATGTTACGTTTCATTCTTGGAGGGGAGAATGGATAAACTGGAAAAAATAGTATCAGGAATTGCTCACCTTTTTGCCATTCTTCCAAGCACACCTTGGTGGAGTTTCCTCACAACGCTAATGGGTGCAATTGTTGGTGCCGTAGTCGCAAGCTTGGTTGCGTACTATCTTGCTAGGAAAACTGAAAAGGCTAGGCAAAAGGCGCAAATAGCTGGTGTCATGATTAAGCTAATGAGAATCATCGACAGCACTAAACAATTTCAGAATCATTCTGAAGAGGCAGCTTCAGAAGCTGAAACGAAAAAGATTTCTCTTTTTCAAASATTGCTCCCAATGGTCGGATTTTCTGAAAAGATCATCTTTTCCCCAGTGGAAATGACTACATTTTCAATTAAATCTGAATACAAAATTATTAGAGATTTATATTTAGTCGCAGACCAATACCATTCGCTAACGGCATCGTTCAAAAATTATGCCGATAGGCGAAGAGAACTAACAGACCAGTGGCCTGCTACAATGAAAGGGGATACGGGCACTATAGAGTTTGCAAAGGAGGAATTAAAAAAGTATGGGCCAAGAATGCACGAACTAGATAGCCATGCTCGCCAATTGTTTGAAGACACTAAAAGTAATATGCAGTTCGCATTACAGGTATCCGTAGAATTTGGACCAATTGCACGTGCATCTCTTAGTGATAAAAAATTTCCTTTGATAGATTGATTAATGATGCTGATCGTCAACCGTAAACTTAATCTTTATGCTTGCGGAGGTTTCTCTATGAAAACCTCACACCCACATTGCCCCTTGCATTCCACGCATTCACAGCTATAACGCGCCATCCAGTATCACCCGGGCCATAGGCATGCCTTGGGGGATCGTAATGCCTCTTTCGTTTGCGCGAGCCAATGAAAGAATTTTTCAGGAGAGCAAAATGCCAAAGATGAAGACCAAAAGCGGTGTGAAGAAACGCTTCAAACTCACCGCATCTGGCAAGGTAAAAAGCGGCCAGGCTGGCAAACAGCACGGCATGATCAAGCGCACACCAAAGCAGATCCGCAATAAGCGCGGCACCACTATTTTGTGTGCGGCAGATGCCAAAGTCATCAAAAAATTCATGCCATACGGCTGATTGTTCCAAAGCGAATAATCACTACCCATTTTAAGGAGCGCATACCATGTCACGCGTAAAGAGGGGCGTCACCAGCCACGCCCGCCACAAAAAAGTTCTCGAAAAAGCCAAAGGCTATCGCGGTGCTCGCAAGAACACCATCAAGGTGGCCAAGCAGGCCGTCGACAAAGCCGGTCAGTACGCCTATCGCGACCGCAAGGTTCGCAAGCGGAATTTCCGCAAACTGTGGATCACCCGTATCAATGCCGGGACCCGGGCCAATGGCCTGACCTATGGCCGCTTCATCAATGGCCTAACCCTCGCCGGGATTGAGGTTGACCGCAAGGTGATGTCAGATCTGGCCATTCATGAGCCAGCCGCGTTTACCGTCCTGGTGGAAAAGGCCAAGGCAGCGCTGGCATAAGCCAGACTTTCTTCTTTTTCCACCCGTTGTTTTATGTCGCATTTCCGGACCGCAAAACCGCATACACTTTTGCTGGAAATGCTACAAAACCCCGCATCCGGGGCGGTGGCCTCGTGCGTGCAAATCTGTTAGCCCGAGGCCATTATGGACGATACTCAAAAACTTGAAGATGACATTASCGCCGCTATTGCCGGTGCCGCTGATGAGGCGGCGCTGGAATTGGTGCGTGTGGATTCGCTGGGTAAAAAGGGACGCGTCAGCCTGTTGATGCGCGGCCTTGGCAAGATGACGCCAGAGGAACGCACAGTCGCYGGCCCGGCGTTAAACGCSCTWAAAACCCGYYTGAATGATCTGATCGCGGCGCGCAAAGAGGCGCTGGTGGARCTGGCGCTGAAYGCGCGTCTGGCCACCGAAAAGGTCGATATWTCYYTGCCKGCACGGSMRCGYCCCATGGGCAGTATTCACCCGGTTWSYCAGGTGATGGACGARGTGGCGGTGATCTTTGGCGATATGGGMTTTKCCGTKGCCGAAGGGCCGGACATTGAAGAYGATTTTCATAAYTTTACSGCRCTGAACTTYCCKCCSGATCAYCCGGCRCGGGACCAGCACGACACGTTCTTCYTGAATGAAAAAGAMGATGGCAGCCAGATGGTGCTGCGYACCCAYACCAGCCCGGTACAAATCCGCACYATGGTRGMSGCSGTSGMGCRSGCCAAAAARRCTGGYRCCGATCTGGAGYCKATYCGCATTATTGCGCCGGGGCGYACRTACCGTTGCGATTCGGACCAGACCCACACGCCGATGTTTCATCAGGTCGAAGGTCTGGTGATCGACAAGGAAACCCATATGGGCCACCTCAAAGGCTGTCTGGTGGATTTCATGGCGACGTTTTTTGAAACCGAGGTTTCTACCCGCTTTCGCCCGCACCATTTCCCGTTCACCGAGCCTAGTGCTGAAATGGACATTGGCTATGCGCGCAAAGACGGTCAGATTTTGATCGGGCAGGGCGATGACTGGATGGAGATTTTGGGCTGCGGCATGGTTCATCCCAATGTGCTGACCTCGGTCGGGATTGACCCGGACATTTATCAGGGCTTTGCCTTTGGCATGGGTATTGATCGGCTGGCTATGCTGAAATACGGCATTCCAGATTTGCGTGATTTCTTTGCTGCCGATGCGCGCTGGCTGAAACATTATGGATTTTCGCCGCTGCACCAGCCCAATCTGGCCACGGGGTTAAGCTCATGAAGTTCTCACTTTCCTGGCTGAAAGAACATCTGGACACCGATGCATCTTTGAACGAAATCGTTGACGCCATGACGATGGCCGGCCTTGAAGTGGAAAATGTTGAAAACCCGGCAGAAAAACTGGCCGCGTTTTCCGTGGCTAAATGCCTGGAGGCAGAAAA
>NVVV01000013.1 GCA_002733495.1 Robiginitomaculum sp. | reverse complement strand
GCCGAGGATATGGTGATGTGGGTCGAAAATGCCGCCCGTTCGGTGCAAGGCGTGCGCGATGTGAAGGTCAATTTGATTTTTGAACCGCCCTGGGATCCTTCGCGCATGTCTGATGTGGCAAGGCTGGAACTAAATATGTTCTAACTCTGAATACTATGCTATAAATTCCATAATAATGGTGTTTTAGGATTGTATATAAATGTTAGTTAATTGTTTTGTTGCGCCTCGGCGTGTAATTCAGGCTGGGCTTGAAATAAACAAAAACATAATCCGTCAGGCATTTGCACTTCTTTTTTGTGTTTTTTTACTTGTTGGCATTAACCGTGCGGCTTTGGCGCAGAGCGCAGGCGAAGCCGTACATGTTGGCAAGAAATATACGATAACCTCAGAGGTTTTTAACGACAAAAGAGACCTCTATATTGCCCTTCCAAATGGGTATTTCGCATCTGGAAAAGACTACCCCGTTGTTTATCTTCTGGATGGTGAGGGCCTGTTTAATATTGCCCAAGGCATAATGTCCACATTGGCCGAGGCACACAATATGGACGAAGTGATCCTTGTTGGTGTCGCCCATAAAAACCGCTGGCAGGAATTATCAGGCAAAGACCGCGAAACCCTTGCTGAATTTTTGAAGGCCGAGGTTTTTCCTTATATTGATCAACGCTACCGTACGCTTTCACATCGCACCATGATCGGTCATTCACTGGGTGGTTCTTTTCTCTGGGCCAGCTTGGCAAATTCATGGCTGAAACCTGATGTGATGATCACCATCAGCGCGGTTATCAGAAAAGAAGGACCGGCTTTGTATCCCAAGATTGCCAAGGCCTTGCAGCATGCAGAAATAGCACCAAAATATATTTATATATCAATGGGATCAGAAGGCGGGCAGTTTGCCTCAACCCATGTAAAATTGAAGTCTCTGTTGGAGGGACAGACCAGCATTCGCTGGGATACGGATGAGTTTCCACGGGATGCACATGGCGCAGTGCCAACCCCGTCAATGCATTATGCCATGCAGGAATATTATGCCGACTGGGTTATGCCCAAGATTAAAAACCTTGGCAGGCTGAGCTCCTCAAAGGCCTTGCAGGACATTGGCGGCTATCAGGCCATCAAGGCTTATTACAACAGCTATTCTGAACGCCTTGGCTATAAGGTGGGTGTTCCCGATATTGGCTGGACCGCATTGCCTGGACGCTGGTCAATGAAGGAAAATTTGCACAACTTGCTGAATTTGTACGTGAAGAGGCGCAGGGACATGGCAATGTCCTTCAATATATAATCGCCACTCTGGGTTCAAAAAAAGAACTCAAAACGGCGATTACCGTGGCGACGCTAAATGCTGAGTTTCATCCAGATACGCACACGGCCTGGGTGCTTTTGGGCAAAGCCTATGAAGCCGCAGCACAGCCAAAAGCTGCGAAAGCCGCCTTTGCTAAAGTGGATCAACTGACCGCAAAGAGCGGTATAACTGAATAAGGTAATGAACTCATAAATATGATCAAAGTGGTATGAAACAAAGGGCCCATATTCGTTCGAGCGGGCAAAGCGCGTTGATCTTTGTCGTCAAAGGCGCAAACCGTGTCCAAAACACGCTTTATCGTCTTTTCCTAGTGTGTTTTAGCGCTTTATCCCGCCATTATGCCCCTGTTTATGAGTCCATGACTTAGCCTAAAAGGCTTTTGAGAAGGCTTTTTTTTCGGCTTCTGTTAAAAACAGGCCGCGCTTGGTGCGTCGCCAGAGTACATCTTCGGCGCAACTGGCCCATTCCTGTGCTTTTAAATAGTCCACTTCGGCGGCGTACAGGTCTGCACCAAAGTGCACCCCCAGATCAGACAGGCTGTTGGCGGTGCCTAAAACGCGGGTGATGCGCGTGCCATAGGCATGGATCAGGCGCTGGCGCATGGGTTCGGGAAGGAACGGATATTGCGCTGTAATTTTGGTTTCAAAGGCTTTCAGCCCACCTTCCATATCGCCGCCGGGCAGGGCCGTGGTGCCGGTCCAATGGGGCGCGTCATGGCCAAGGCGTTCGGCTAATTGGTCCACCGCCTTTTCCGCCAAAGCGCGAAAAATGGTGATCTTGCCGCCCAGAACCGTCAGCACGGGGGCACCGGCGCTTTTGTCTGATAATTCCAGATGGTATTCGCGCGACAGTTTCGAGGCGTCCATTTCCTCATCGCCAAACAGCGCCCGCACACCAGAATAGGACCAGATAATGTCTTCCCTAGTCGTGGCTTTGGCAAAGAAGCGGTTCACCGCGTCCAGAAGATAATCGCGCTCTTTCTCATCCAGCTTTGCCCCATAAGGGTCGCCCTCATAGGGCGTATCGGTGGTGCCAAAAAGGGTAAATTCCCCTTGGTAGGGCAGGGCAAACAGCACGCGGCGATCATCATTCTGGAACAAAAACCCGCGCGGGCCGTCGAACAGCGTTGGCAGAATAATATGGCTGCCCTTGACCAGACGCATGTGCGAAACCGCTTTGGCCTTTGTGCATTTATCCATGGCATCCACCCACGGCCCGGCGGCATTAACCAGCAGGCGCGTGCGCCATGTGCGCGTTTTCCCGGCGCTGTTTTTTGCGCTGATGATCCAGTGATCACCCTCACGCACACAGCCGGTGACTTTGGTGCGGGTGTGTATTTTTGCGCCGTGTTCGGCGGCATCCAGTGCATTGGCGACCACCAGACGGGCATCGTCGGCGCGGGCATCAGAATAGGCAAAGGCACGCCCCCTGGGCTGGGCCAGCGTTTGCGCCTCGACGCATTGGCCAAGGCGCAGGCCACCCGAGCGCGGCAATGATGAGCGCCCGCCAAGGCGATCATAGAGCCACAGGCCCGCCCGGATCATCATGGCCGGGCGCATGTTCGCATTATGGGGCAAAATCAGGCGCAAAGGCGTGACCAGATGGGGCGCAATGCGTAACAAGCGCTCGCGTTCGGCCAGCGCCTCGCGCACAAGTCCGAATTCATAATATTCCAGATAGCGCAGGCCCCCATGCACCATTTTGGTGCTGGCGGACGAGGTGGCTCCGGCCAGATCACCCTGTTCGCACAGGATCACGGACAGGCCACGACCCGCCGCATCGCGGGCAATGCCGGCACCGTTTATGCCGCCGCCAATAATGAAAACATCTACAATCTTGCTCATGCCTATCCCATGGCTGATTTTTTGGTTCCTGTCAGCCTTTCATCTGTTAGAGTTCTGGCAAAAAAGAGGAGAAAGACACGGTGAGTGAAAAACGCGCGATTTTAGCCATCGACCAGGGCACAACCTCCAGCCGGGCCATTGTGTTCTCGCTTGAGGGCGAGATCGTGGCGCAGGCCCAGCGCGAATTTGCGCAGATTTACCCCCAGCCGGGCTGGGTAGAGCATGATCCCGAAGAGATATGGGATAGCACCTGCGCAGTAATAGCCGAGGCGCTGGACGAAGCCCGCGAAAGGGGCTGGGATGTGCTGTGCGCCGGGATTACCAACCAACGCGAAACCAGCATTGTCTGGGACCGGGTGACCGGCATGCCAATATATAACGCCATTGTTTGGCAAGACCGGCGCACGGCGGCGGTGTGTGCTGATCTGGCGGCGCAGGGTCATGAAGAGATGGTCAGTGCCCGGACGGGTCTGGTGCTGGACCCGTATTTCTCGGCCAGCAAAATATCGTGGATTTTAGATGAAATACCGGGCGCGCGCGCCCGCGCCGAAGCCGGTGAACTGGCCTTTGGCACGGTGGAGAGCTTTTTGCTCTGGCGGCTTAGCGGCGGCGTGCATTTGAGTGATGCCACCAATGCCTCGCGCACCAGCCTTTATGACATCCATACCGGCGCGTGGGACGAGGAATTGCTAGAGCTGTTTGGTGTCCCGGCGGCGCTGTTGCCCGCCGTGTGCCCCAATGCCGGCAAGTTTGCCTTGATTTCCCAAGGCCTGCCCGGGGGCGGACTACCCATAACCGGCATGGCCGGGGACCAGCAGGCCGCCGCCATTGGTCAGGCCTGTTACCGGCCCGGCGAGATCAAAATCACCTTTGGCACCGGGGCGTTTATGCTGGCCAATACCGGCGAAAGGGCTGTGCGCTCACACCATCGCCTGCTCAGCACCATCGCGTGGGAGATAGAGGGCGTGCGCTCTTATGCGGTGGAAGGCTCTATCCTGTCGGCGGGATCTACCATGCAATGGTTGCGCGACGGGTTGGGAATTATTGAAAATGTTGGCGACAGCGAGGCTATGGCGAGATCGGTCTCTGATACCGTCGGCGTTTATCTGGTGCCTGCCTTTGCGGGGCTTGGCGCCCCCTGGTGGGATGCAGAGGCGCGCGGCGCCATAATTGGCCTGACGCGAGGTACCGAGCCAGCGCACATCGCCCGCGCCGGACTGGAGGCTGTGGCCTACCAGTGCACTGACCTGCTCAGCGCCTTAAAAGCAGATGGGATTACACCGGCGACATTGAAGGTAGACGGCGGCATGACCCAAAATAGCTGGTTGATGCAGTTTTTGGCCGATATGACCAACAAACCTGCTTTGCGCCCACAAATCACCGAAACCACAGCCTTTGGCGTGGCCATGCTGGCCGGGATCGGGGCTGGGCTTTTTGAAAGCCTGATTGATATTGACCAACGCTGGCGCGAGGATGCACGCTTTACCCCGGCAATGGACGAGGGGGATCGTGAAGACTTGCTAAACGGCTGGGCCGAAGCCCTTGGCCGGGTGCGCACCACCTGATTATTGGCGGTTAATTTTGCTGAATTTTATTTTTTGCTTTAGGGGTGAACGCCGTTCACTTATAGTCGTCAAAACGGCCAAAAAAACGGAGGGGTATTGTGGACAGTAAAGTACAAGAATTTGATTATGTGATCACGGGTGCAGGCTCGGCAGGAGCCTGTCTGGCCAGTCGTTTAACCGAAGACCCCAATGTCACGGTTTGCCTTTTAGAAGCCGGCCCGGCGGATAAAAGCCCGGCCATCCATACCCCGGCGATGATTATAGATGCGATTTATTCGGATGATCTGAATTGGCATTACGATACGTCCCCGCAAAAAGAGCTGAACAATCGCGAGCTTTACTGGCCACGGGGCAAAACCCTTGGCGGATCATCCTCGATCAATGCCATGGTTTATATTCGCGGCGGTCATGTGGATTACCAAGCCTGGAAAGACCTAGGCGCTGATGGTTTTGGCTGGAATGATGTTCTGCCATATTTTCGCAAAAGTGAGGATCAGCAACGCATCGTGGACCAGTTTCACGGCTCAGGTGGGCCTTTGTGTGTCTCTGATTTGCGCTATGTGAACCCGCTTAGCACGGCCTTTGTACGTGCCGGGGGTGAGCGCGGACTGCCACACAATGAAGACTTTAATGGCCAGTCCCGAATGGGGGTGGGCCAGTATCAGGTGACCCAGCGCGATGGCAAACGTTGTTCTGCGGCGGCGGGCTATCTGCATATGGACGTGAAGGCGCGGCCAAACCTGACCATTATGGTGGAAACTTTGTGCCGTAAAGTTCTGATGGACGGTACCAAAGCCACCGGCGTGCGGATTCGTCACAAGGGCACGGACAGTGATATTATTGCCAAACGCGAAGTGCTGGTCACCGGCGGGGCAATTAATTCCCCGCAAATTCTGATGTTGTCGGGCATCGGCCCGGCGGATCACTTACGTGAAATGGGTATCAGCGTCGCGGTGGACCGCCCCGGTGTTGGTGAGAATTTGCAGGATCATCTGGATACCGGCATTGCCTTTACTGGCAAAACGGCGCGCTCTTATGCCTATAGCCTGCGGGCGCTGCCCAAACAGATCACCGAGGCGGTGCGTTATATCTTTACCAAGCACGGGATGCTGACCTCGAACGCAGCAGAAACCGGCGGCTTTGCCAGCACACGCGGCGAGGATGAGCCAGACATACAGTTTCACTTTGTGCCGGCCATTGTGGCGGCGCGCGGCGAGCCACGCAGCAAAATTCACGGCATCACTTTGCATTCCTATGTGCTTTACCCGGATTCGCGCGGCACCATTCGTTTGGCCAGTACCAATCCCGAAGATCACCCGGTGATTGATCCGCAATATCTGGCCAAGGGCCACGATCTGCAAACCCAGATCAATGGCGCCAAGATGGCGCTGGATATTCTCGAGGCCCCGGCCTTTGATGATGAGCGCAAAGCCCTGCACGCGCCGGAAAACCGCCCGCAAAGCGATGCGGACTGGGAGGCCTTTGTCCGCGAAAAGGCAGAAACCCTGTTTCACCCCATTGGCACTTGTAAAATGGGCCGCAAAGAGGATGAAATGGCCGTGGTTGACCCCCATTGCCGGGTTTACGGGGCTAGCAATCTGCGGGTCATTGATGCCTCGGTCATGCCGCGTCTGGTGGGTGGTAATACCAATGCACCGACCATAATGATTGCGGAAAAACTGGCCGATATAATCAAGGCTGGCGGGTAAGTTAAGCCATAATAATCTGCCCCATGTTCTAACATAATGGCCTGATTAGGGTATGCAGACCAGAGAGTTCGCCGTGTCGGTGAAGTGACTTAAGACTGGCCCCCAAGCATGCGATGATTGCGATAATTGTATGGTGTTGTGTGGTGATGATGTGAGCCGATGGGGCAAAGCAATGGTCGGGGCGGGCTTGGCGTTATCCATTAGCGCTTGCTCGCACATGCCGTGGCGCCACGCGAAAGGTGATCCGCTGGAGCCGGTAAACCGCGTCGTTTTTGCCTTTAACAAGGTGGCGGACAAGGCGGTTCTAAAGCCCATAGCCAAGACCTACCAGACCATAATGCCAAAACCCGCACGCAAGGGCGTGCGCAATTTTCTGGATAATCTGCAAGCCCCCATCGTCTTTGTCAGCGATGTATTGCAAGGTAAACCCAAGCGCGCCGTCAAAACCGTTGCGCGCTTTGCCATCAATACCACGGTGGGTATTGGCGGGGTTCTGGACGTGGCCAAGGCCGCCGGGATTGAAAAGCATGCCGAAGACCTGGGACAGACGCTAGCTGTGCGTGGTATGGGGCCGGGGCCTTATCTGGTTTTGCCGATTTACGGGGCAACCAATGCGCGTGATTTGGCCGGGCTGGGGGCAGAGCTGGCGACTTCCCCGCTCAGCTTTACCCGTTTTCAGGGCAAGCAGACCTTTGGACGTGTCCGTCTGGCGTTAAACACCATGGACCGGCGTGTGGAAACATTGCAGGAAATGAAAATTATCCGCAACAAATCAAAAGATGAATATGCCAGTGTGCGCAGCTATTATGCACAAATGCGCAAAAATGCTATTGCGGATGCGCCAATTGGTAGCGTTGAAGAGGGCGAGAGCCTGTCACTGAAATAAAAACCCGGTCCTGTCATTATAGCGTATAGGGTAACGATCGCGTGAAGCATACTGGACATCTTAGGCGCGTTCAGCCCGTATTCATCTTGCCCCTGCTTTTAGGGTGGTGTGATTGTAAATGACGATTTAACAGCAAAGGGAGCCTGAGTTTGTGAGTATTCATTTTCCATTGCTTTTTTTGTCATTGTTGGGCTTGTCGCTGTCTGGCTGCGCCAGTACGGCGTCCACGTCACAAGATGACCCTTTCGAGCCGGTAAACAGGGCGGTCTATGACTTTAACAAGGCAGTGGACAAGGTGGTGCTGGCCCCGGTTAGCAAAGCCTATCACGCCATTACCCCCAAACCCGCACGCAATGGCATACGAAATTTTCTGCGCAATTTAAAAAGTCCGGTAATTCTGGCCAATGATCTGTTGCAGGGCGAATGGAAGCGTGCAGGCAACACTGCATCGCGCTTTGTCGTCAATACAACTGTGGGGGTTGGCGGCCTTTTTGACGTTGCTAAAAAAGAAGGAATTTCCCCGCACAAAGAGGATTTTGGGCAGACCATGGCGACCTATGGTATCAAACCTGGGCCTTACATTGTCTTGCCCCTTTTGGGCCCCACCAGCCTGCGAGATACGGTGGGGCGCTTGCCGGACCATTTTATGACGCCACTGGCCTATACGCAATTTGATGGCAAAAACACCTTTACCACAGTGCGCAGAGTGCTCAGCGTTGCTGACAAGCGGGCGCGCTCTAACAAGAGCATTAAGAAATTGCGTAAAAATGCGTTTGATGAATATACCAGCGTGCGTGACCTTTATTGGCAAACCCGCAAGGATGCCGTCGCCAATGGCAAGGCTCAATTGGACGATCTGCCAGAATTTGATATCAGTGATGCCCGTCCCCTCACAACACAGCAAACACTAGGAATGGAAAACTAATGCCTTTGAAAAGCATATTGATAACATTTTATTTTTTTGCAGCGCTTCTGTCACCGCAAGGCGCAAAGGCGGCTGAAAAAGAAGTGGATTTTATCCGCGAGAATGTCTCAAAGGTTTTGGCTATCTTGTCTGATGCGGGCCTCAGTGATCTGCAAAAGGCTTCGCAATTTCAAGAAAAAATACAACATATTGCTGATGTTGATGTCATTGCGAAATTTGTGCTTGGCCCCTATGCTGCAACGGCCAGTCCGCAGGACATGGCGGGTTTTTCCGATACCTTTCGCCACTATGCGCTTGGTGTGTATCAGTCAGAGCTTGGCCGCTTTGGCAGCGAAGCCTTTGAAGTCCTTGGGGCACAAGAGCGCAAGCCCGGTGATACCATCGTTATGACCCGCATTTCCGGTGGTGCCATGAAAAACAAGTCTCGCGATATTAAGTGGCGCGTCATGATGATTAAGGGTAGCCCCCAGGTGGTGGATATTGAAATCTCGGGTGTTTGGCTCAGCCAGCATCAACGGGCAGAAATCACAGGAATTATCGCCAAGAATAATGGACGGATCAGTGCGGCAACCAAAATGTTGTGCGCGCGCGCTACAGATTGCCGCTATACGGGGTAGTGCGCCGCTACAGCTTGTATCCCGGCGGCAGAGGCGGGGCCTCACGCAATAATACGATGGAAATCCGCCGATTGCCGGGCATATAAGGGTCATCGGGGAAAAGCGGTTCTGATCCGGCATTGCCTATGACTTGATAAAAACGGTTTTCAGGCACGTGGTCTTCTTGCAAAAGCTGGCGTGCCGCATTGGCGCGGTTAAACGATAAATCCCAGTTTGAATAGCCGCTGGCCGCTGAGGGCGAGGCATCTGTGTGGCCGTAAATACTGATACGATTGGGCAAGCGGTTGATGATCTTGGCAACCGAGCGCAACAGGACCACTGTATGGGGGCGCAGTTTTGCCGACCCTGGCTCAAACATAGAACGTCCTTCCTGGTCGATAATCTGTATGCGCAGGCCTTCTGGCGTTTGATCCACCATCAGGTTCTTGGATAATTCAGCCAGTTCGGGTAGGTCTTGCATGGCTTGGCGCAGGGATTCTGCGGCCGATTCAAAGGCCATCTCTTCACGTCGCGCCATGGCCTGTTGCAAGGCGCTTTGCGTGACCTCGGTCTGTTGCGCACCGCCATTGCTACCAGACTTTGCGCCCTTGCCTTTATCCGGGGTTTTGGGTGCTTTGGGTGCCAGTTTTGAAACCAGCGCCGTGGTGCCGCTATTGCGGGCACCATCTTCGCCAAGGGCCGTGCCGCCTAATATGCCGCCAGCACCGGAACGTGATTCACTAATGCTGGCCGGGGCAAAATAATCGGCGACGCCGCGTTTTTGTTCAGGCGTGGTGGTGTTGATTAGCCACATCAGCAAAAAGAACGCCATCATAGCGGTTACAAAGTCTGCATAGGCCACTTTCCAGGCACCGCCATGGTGACCCGCCGCCTGTACCTTGATGACTTTTTTGATAATCGGGCGATCGTCAGACATTCTTTTCCTACCAAATCTTTCGGCAAGAAAACACCAAAGCGGTTAATTTCAGGTATAGATGCCTATTATTGCGGTGTTAATATCAAAATCTGTGTGCCTGGCGGCGGCGATGTCGTGTCCCAATCATCACGGATCTGGATATATTCGCCCTTGGCCCAGCGATCGGCCATGTCGCGATAATGTTTGGAAAGTACCTGCCCGGATTGCCCTGGCGCCGACATATAAAGCGAGGCATTCATGTTCGAAAGATCATAAATCGCCCGCATGCTTGGCCCCCAGGGGGCATCAAAATTACCAGATTTATAAGAATAATGCGCCACATTGGGGGTGGACCCATCGCCGCCTACCGGCACGCGAACGGAAAAGAAGTTTTTCAGAATGGGCACACCATTAAACAAGGGATGAGCGAACACCGCTTCGTGGGCGGTGCCCCAATGCCAGTTTTCAGGGTTGTTACCATAATCCCTGAACAGCGTAATGGCGGCCTCATCAAAGGCCTTTCCCGCAATCACCGGGCAGGTTTCAAGCTCTTTAGTGCCTATATCGTCACACCAGGCGGCGTTCTGGCCATTGACGACGCGTTCCATAAAACCACGCCGGGGTGTCCAGAAGCGATCAAAATCCTCGCCCAGATCGTCTTCATAGACAAGACGGGAAAATTCACGTAGCCAACCAGAATAAATCAGGCCTTCGGGGCGACTGGGGGTGAGGTTGCCATCCCAGCTTTTGACCAAATTGCGTAAGGTTTTGCCGTCCTTGCTTTCGGGCTGGGCAGAGGCGATCAGGGGCAGCATGCGCCGGGCAAGGTCCGATACTGTGTCCATTTGCATGGCCTTAAAGCTGTCAATGCTGTGCTTTGGTGTGGCCTCTATGTTTTCAACAATGCGGCGAATACGATGAAAGCCATACCAGTGATCCGTGATGAAATAGGGATAGCTGTCCGGCACGATCTTGTTATTGGCGGTGGCCACATAATGGCGACCGGGGTTTTTGGTGCGGGGCAGGGCCTCATAGGGGATTTCCCCTACCCAGTTTCCATCCGCATCGCGCACGGGTACCCGCGCCGGCGCGATAAAGCCAATATTGCCATTTATATCAGCATAAACAATGTTTTGTTGCGGCATCTTAAAGCGACTTAGGGCTTTATCCAAATCCTCAAAACTGCGCGCATCAATATTGGCCATGCCGATCGAGGCGGTGGTGTCATCATCATCATCAAGGGTGGTGAATAAGAGGACGCTTTCGTCCTTGTCGGCATAGCGGGCGCTCTTGAACCATTTTGGATCCAGCACCACACCGCCTTTGGCAAAGCCAATGCTCAGCTCAACATCATCATCGCCCTTCACCTTGATAGTTTCGGTGATGTTACGGGTTTGCAAGTCTGCCGTTTTTACGGTTTTCAGATCCGAAGTATCAGGGCCGGTATTGGTGAAACCCCAGGCAATGGTGCGGTTTCGCCCCAGCGTCACAAACGGCGTGCCGGGCAAGGTGACGCCCACTACCATCATGTCTGGGGCATTCAGGCGCGCATAATACCAGATGCCGGGGGCGGTCAGGGCCAGATGCGGGTCATTGGCCAGCAATGGCTTGCCGCTTTTGCTCAAAGTGCCGTCAATAACCCAATTGTTTGAACCCTTTATCTGTTCACCCATGGAATTACCAAGGGGTTGCGTGTCTTCCTCTTCTGCCTCGTTCGGCGTGGGATAAATCGAGGTCATATCTTCCTCGCGCAGGGCAATGGGCGCACCCTTGGGGTAGCTGGGCAAAAACTCCGCCAGACGTTTAGCGCCTAAAATATCATTCAAACGAGCGCGGCCCGGCTCCTCCATGGCATCGCCAGCTAGACTATAGGCCAACACCTTGAACACCGTCAGGGTATCTGCGGGTATCCAGGCTTCGGGCCGGCTGCGCAGGAATATGTATTCAGCCGGTGGCACGTAGTCCTTTGCCATTATGATGGCGTTAACGCCGTTTGCATAAGCCGCTATCGCGGCCTGCTCGTCCGGGGTAAGGTGTTTCCATGACCCCTCGGCAGCGCGCCGCAGCCCTAAGGTTCGCATTTGGGCATCCGTGGGCACGGCGCGCTTTCCGACCAGTTCAGACAGGCGGCCCGAGCCAAAGCGTCGGCTCATGTCCATCTGAAACATCCGGTCCTGAGCATGGGCAACGCCAAGGGCGTAAAAGGCATCGTTTCTTGTTGCGGCAAAAATATGCACAACACCATCAGTGTCGCGGGCAATTTTCACCTGATGGGAGAGTTTTGTTAAGGTTAATTCGCCTTTAACTTGTGGAAGTGCTGAATATATTTTCCAATACAAACCGGCGCCACCAAGCAGGACCAATGCAATTAAAGCCGCAATTGTCCAGCTTCCCCAGCGTAAAAGTGTTTTCATCATACTCTCCAGACCCTAGATTATCTGCACGCTAACGAAGTCGGCAGGAAGGGCAAGTAAAATGGCAAAATGCGCGTTTATCGGGCTGGGGGTGATGGGCTACCCCATGGCCGGGTTTTTACAACAAAATGGCCACGACGTGCGGGTATGGAATCGCACCGGCGAAAAGGCGACGGGCTGGGCCAAACAATATGGCGGCGTGGCTTGGGACACGATCGTGGGCGCGGTTGCCGATTGTGACTTTGTGTTTGCCTGTGTTGGCGATGACCCGGATGTGCGCGCCATTGCCGGGCCAGCGTTCGAAGCCATGAAGGCCGGGGCGGTGTTTGTGGATCACACCACCGCATCGGCGGCACTTGCTCGTGAGCTGGCGATCGAGGCTGACATTCGCAAACTGGGCTTTATCGATGCGCCGGTGTCCGGCGGTCAGGCCGGGGCGGAAGCCGGGCAGCTTAGCATTATGTGCGGCGGCGAGCGCGAAGATTTCGCCAAAGCCGAGCCGATTATGAACTGTTACGCCAAGGCAATCACCCTGATGGGCGAGGCGGGGGCCGGTCAATTGACCAAAATGGTCAACCAGATCTGCATTGCTGGGGTGGTAGAGGGCTTGGCCGAAGGCCTGCACTTTGCCAAACGCGCCGGGCTGAACGGGGAAAAGGTGATCGAGGCCATTTCCAAGGGCGCGGCACAGAGCTGGCAAATGGAAAATCGTTATAAAACCATGCTTCGGGGCCAGTTCGATTTTGGCTTTGCGGTGGATTGGATGCGTAAAGACCTGCGCATAACGCTTGAGGAGGCGCGGACAAATGGTGCGCGCCTGCCCGTGGCCGCGCTGGTGGACCAGTTTTACGCCGATGTGCAGGCCATGGGCGGCAAGCGCTGGGATACCTCCAGCCTGATTGCCCGGCTGGAAAAATATTAGAGGGCGGGACTAAAAAACGTACCCAGTTTCTCAAACTCCTCATCCCGGCCCGAGGTTTTGCGCCACAAAAGGCCAATATCGCGGGCATTACTGCCCGGTTCCAGCGGTATAATGGCCAGATCGCTAAGTCGTGCCAACCCGGCATCAATGGCCATTTGCGGTAGTAGAGTGATGCCAAGACCGCCGGCCACCATTTGCGTCAGCGTCATGAGAGACGCCCCTTCCATGCCCCGCTGTCCACGATGGCCTTTGAAAGAACAGGCAGACAAGGCGTGCTCGCGCAGGCAATGGCCATCGGCGAGTAGCAAAAGCGGCTCATCAGCAAAATCATCAGAACCAACCTGTTTATATTTAGCCAGCGGGTGCGCCCGGGCACAGGCCAGTTGAAACGGATCAGAAAATAGCGTCAGGCTGGTAAATTCGGCGCTGGGCCAGGGCAGGGCCATCAAAACAACGTCCACACGCCCGTCGCGCAAAGCCTGTAATAACCGTTCGGTCTGGTCTTCGATCAGGATAAGGTCCAGATCAGGATGCGCGGCGCGAATGCCCGGCAAAGCGTGGGGCAGCAAATAAGGCGCAATGGTGGGGATTACCCCCAGACGCAAAGCCCCGCTCAGCGGTTTACGGTAACGTGCCGTCAGGGATTTTATATCTTCGGCATCACGCAATAGCGCTTGTGCGCGTATGCAGACCTCTTGCCCCAGCGGGGTAAGGACCACGCGCCGTTTTGTGCGCTCTGCCAGGCGGGCGCCCAGAGCCTCTTCCAGATCGCGAATGCCTGCCGATAATGTGGATTGGGTGACAAAGCATTGTTCGGCGGCTTTGCCAAAATGCAACGTGTCCGCAAGGGCGGTGAAATATCGTAATTGGCGCAAGGAGAACGTCATAAATCGGAAAATCCACTTAGAAACATAAAAATATATCGTTTCACAAGCTTAACAACACTCCCTATCTTTTGTCCATAAGGCTTCAGGAAAGGCGTGAGGACATGAGCAATACCATCAATATCGGCATGAGTGAGGCAGATCGCACCGCCATTGCCAAGGGGCTGGCCGGTCTTTTGGCCGACAGCTATACGCTTTATCTGAAAACCCATAACTTTCACTGGAATGTGAAAGGGCCAATGTTTAACAGCCTGCATTTAATGTTCGAGACGCAATACACTGAGCTGGCGCTGGCGGTCGATGAAATTGCCGAACGCATTCGTGCCCTGGGGCTACCGGCCCCCGGTTCGTACCGCGAGTTTGGGGCATTGACGAAGCTTGACGAGGCAAAGGGCGGTGAAAATGCCATGCAAATGGTGGCAGCACTGGCCGTCGATCACGAAGCGGTTTCGGCCCGCGCCCGCAGTATTTTTGATGTTGTGGAAAAGGCCAATGACCAACCCAGCGCCGATCTCTTGACCCGGCGTATGGAAATTCACGAAAAAACCGCATGGATGCTGCGTTCCACACTGGAAGACTAATTCAAGACCTGAGACAACACTGTTAACCCTGATCGATCAAAGGAGATCACCATGATCAATAATCAACTGCCCGACGTCACGTTTAAAACCCGCGTGCGTAATGACGCGCTGGATGGGGACAATCCGTTTGAATGGAAGGACGTGACCACCGCTGATCTGTTTAAAGGCAAAAATGTTGTGGTGTTTGCCCTGCCGGGTGCCTTTACGCCCACATGTTCGTCCACACACCTGCCGGGCTATGAAGCCGCCTTTGCGGACCTGAAGGCCCAGGGCGTTGATGCGGTGATCTGCATATCAGTCAATGACGCCTTCTCCATGTACCAATGGGGCAAAAACCTGGGCGCGGAAAATGTCTTCCTGCTGCCTGACGGCAATGGCGAATTTACCCGCAAAATGGGCATGCTGGTCGACAAGTCCAATCTGGGCTTTGGCTATCGCAGTTGGCGTTATTCCTTCTATGCCGAAAGTGGCGAAGTGAAAAAGCTGTTTGCCGAAGAGGGTTTCTCCGACAATTGCGGATCAGACCCGTTTGAAGTGTCCGATGCTGGCACCATGCTGAACTATCTGAAAAACCGCTAAGGCGCGTTTATTGGATTTCCAATGAGAAGGCTCCGGGTTTGCGTCCGGGGCCTTTTTTGTTTTGGCCTTCTAAACGGTGACTTGGTACAGGCAAGCCAGCGATCTCTTTCCTCTCCCGATTGGGAGAGGAATAAGGTGAGGGGTCAGAGGGTTAAAGGCATAACATTCACTTTGATTCACAATCCCCTCATCCTACCCTTCTCCCAATGGGAGAAGGAGTGCCGCCGAGGATCACGATCCCTTAAGTTCATGCTTCCCTCCTAGACAAGCGCACCATGAGGGGATGGCCAGTAAACTTAAGACTTTGCGCCTTTGTCGCATTGCGAGGCGGGCGTGGGCGCGCTAGAGCTTAAGCCAACGATTCCTCTAACTGGAGACCATCATGGCTCGCAAAAAAATTGCCCTTATCGGCGCCGGAATGATCGGCGGCACCCTTGCTCACATTTGTGCTCGCGAAGAATTGGGCGATGTTGTCCTGTTTGATATTGCCGAGGGCGTACCACAAGGCAAAGCGCTAGATTTGTGCGAGGCCAGCACGGTCTTTGGCCGCGACAGTCATGTCACCGGCGCACAGGATTATGCAGATATTGCCGGGGCCGATGTCTGCATCGTTACCGCTGGTGTGGCGCGCAAACCGGGCATGAGCCGCGATGATTTGCTGGGCATCAATCTGAAAGTGATGAAATCGGTCGGAGAAGGCATTGCCAAACACGCGCCCGATGCGTTTGTCATCTGTATTACCAACCCGCTGGACGCCATGGTCTGGGCCTTGCGCGAATTTTCCGGTTTGGCCACCCATAAGGTGGTCGGTATGGCCGGTGTGCTCGATTCGGCGCGCTTTCGCTGGTTTCTGGCTGAAGAGTTTGGCGTTTCGGTCGAGGATGTCACCGCCTTTGTCATGGGCGGGCACGGCGACACCATGGTGCCGCTGACCCGGTATTCCACAGTGGCCGGTATCCCGATCCCTGATCTGGCTAAAATGGGCTGGACTACGGATGAAAAAATCGAGGCCATCGTGCAACGCACCCGCATGGGCGGCGGCGAGATCGTCAAATTGCTGGGCACCGGCTCGGCCTATTATGCCCCGGCGGAAAGCGCCGTGGACATGGCGGCGTCTTATTTAAAAGACAAAAAGCGGGTTCTGCCCTGCGCCGCTTATTGCGATGGCCAGTTTGGCGTAAAGGGCCGCTATGTGGGCGTGCCTGCGGTTATTGGCGCGGGCGGTGTGGAGCGTATTCTCGAAATTTCACTAAATGCCGATGAACAAACCATGTTTGAAAATTCACTGGCCGCCGTTGAAGGCCTGATCGAGGATTGCATCAAGCTCGACCCAAGTCTGGGCTAGAGCGTCCTCTCCCTTGGGGAGAGGAATGAGGTGAGGGCTTGTGCCTAGCCGTTTCACCAGAAGGTGTTACCCCTCATCCTAACCTTCTCCCAAAGGGAGAAGGGACCACTACCCCATCGCCTTGACACTTTCATAGCAATGACAGTCTTTGGTGTGGTCATTGACCATGCCGACTGCCTGCATGAAAGCATAGACGATCACAGGGCCGCAGAATTTAAAGCCGCGTTTTTTCAAATCCCTGGCGATGGTTTCGGACAGGTCTGTCATGGCGGGAACATCATTATTGGTTTTCCAAGTGTTCTGGATCGGCTTGCCGCCGACAAAGTCCCACATATAGGTGGAAAAATCTTCGCCGCGTTTCTCCATGGCCAGATATAGCTTGGCCCCATTTATGGTGGCCTGGCATTTCAGGCGGCTGCGGATGATGCCGGCATTGCCCAAAAGGCGCTCCATATCCGCATCGCCGTAAGCGGCGACTTTAACCGGGTCAAAGCCGTCAAAGGCCTCGCGTATGCTATCTCGCTTGCGCAATATGGTGATCCATGACAGCCCGGCCTGCATGCCATCCAGAACCAGTTTTTCCCAAAGCGCGCGGCTATCATATTCGGGTACGCCCCATTCAGTATCGTGATAATCGCAATAAAGCGGATCCGTTGGCGGTACCCAGGAGCAGCGGGGAAGGGTCATGATTTCTGTTCCGGTAGTGTCAGGGTTACGGGGGTGCCATCGGCGGTCATCAGGGTGCAGCTATCCAGCGCTTTTTCCAGTCGGTCGGTACGCACAAGGGCCAGTGCCTGTTCTTCGCCTGCCGCAGAGCGCACATCGCCAAGCCGCGCCTTACCGGCCATAATGTCGGTGCCATAGGCCGGGGCCGGGCCATCAAAACGGGCCAGCACCATGCGCTTGCGGATGGTGCCGCGCCGCTTCATGCGGCTGACCACTTCCTGACCGACATAACAGCCTTTGCGAAAGGCCACGCCGTTTTGCAAATCCATATTGGCGTCCGAGGCAAACAGCTCTTCCTGGACAAAATCGGCACCTTGGTCGGGCACACAGGCGGCGATGCGATCGGCCTCATAATCGGACGGGGCCGGGGGCAGATCGCCTTTGGACAGAATAATGCGGTTTCCCAGATGGGGCGCGCGCGGATCGGCAAAGCCAATGGTTTCATCGCCAAGGGCAATTATGAAATCTGCGCTTTGGTCTTCAATATCGACATGCGCGCGCAAGCGAAACATGCGCAGGCGGCGCATCAGATCGTCTGCCGTGTCGGCATGAATATCCAGCCAATAGCCGCCTGTATCGCGATTTGTGATAAAAAACGCATGCAGCACTTTACCCTGGGGGCTGAGAAGGGCGGCATAAAGAATGCCTTGTGTGGCAAGGTGTGTTACATCATTAGTGATCAGGCCTTGCAGGAAATCCGTGGCCTCATCACCGCTAACGCTGATGACACGGCGGGGGCGGGGGGGTGCGAAAGTGCTCATATGACTTATATTCGGGTTTCGGACCCATTAGGCAAGGCGAGTCGCAGGAAATGACAGAAACTTTTGATCTTCTCATTACCGGCGGTACGCTGGTCAACCATGATGGCATCGGGGCCGGTGATGTGGGCGTGCGCGGCGGCAAGATCGTCGCCATTGGTGATTTGGCCCGTGCTGACGCGAAAGAACGCATCGATGCGGCGGGCCTGCATGTT
The DNA here is from genome assembly GCA_002733495.1 of Robiginitomaculum sp. GTDB lineage: Bacteria > Pseudomonadota > Alphaproteobacteria > Caulobacterales > Maricaulaceae > Robiginitomaculum_B. Next base: position 43,009 of record NVVV01000013.1, on the reverse strand, counting down.
TTACCCGGCGTCATTGATACGCAAGTGCATTTTCGCGAACCCGGCCCAACCCATAAGGAAGATCTGGAAAGTGGCTCACGCGCGGCGGTTTTGGGCGGTGTGGTGGGCGTTTTTGAAATGCCCAATACCAGCCCTACGACCTCTGATGTTGAGGCATTGGAACACAAATTATCACTGGCCAAAGGGCGGATGCATTGCGATCACGCCTTTTATGCCGGGGCAACCAATGACAATGCCGACGTGCTACCCGATCTGGAACGCGTGCCCGGCTGCGCCGGGGTGAAGGTGTTTATGGGGGCCTCCACCGGCTCGCTCTTGGTGGCCGATGATGCAGGCGTGGCCCGCGTTCTGGCCGCCATATCGCGCCGCGCCGCCTTTCACTGCGAGGATGAGATGCGCCTGAATGATCGCAAAGCGTTAGCTCGTGATGGCGACTGGTCCTCGCACCCGGACGTGCGCGACGCCAAGGCGGCGCTGCTGGCGACTCAGCGTCTGATCCGGCTGGCGCGCAAAGCCGGCAAGCGCGTGCATGTTTTGCATATCTCGACGGGCGAAGAAATGACGTTTTTACAGGCTCACAAGGACATCGCCACCATCGAGGTGACACCGCAACATCTGACCCTGCGCGCGCCGGATTGTTATGAAACTATGCAAGGCCGGGCGCAGATGAACCCACCCATTCGAACCAATGATCACCGCACGGCGCTGTGGAGTGCACTGCGTCTTGGACTGGTCGATGTGATCGGCTCGGATCATGCGCCCCATACGCTGGACGAAAAGGCCAAGGCTTACCCGGCGTCCCCTTCGGGCATGCCCGGGGTGCAAAGCCTGGTGCCGATCATGCTGGATCACGTTAATAAGGGACGCCTTAGCTTGCAACGCTTTGTCGATCTGACCAGTGCTGGGCCAAAGCGTATTTTTGGGCTGGCGGGCAAAGGGCGCATGGCGGTGGGCTATGATGCCGACTTTACGTTGGTGGACATGAAGGCGGTGCGCGAAATAACCGATGCAGATAGTGCCAGCAAAAGCGGCTGGACGCCTTTTGACGGGAAAACCGTTACCGGATGGCCCATGGCAACCATTATCCGGGGCATTAGCGTGATGCGTGATGGGGCTTTGGTGAACGAAGGCATGGGCGCGCCCATCTACTTTGAAGAAGCCTTGAAGCCATAAAAGTAAAAAAAGATTTGCCGAATAACGATAAATGCAGTATTCAACCTGTGGGGATCAGGCTTCACCTGACAGGAGAAAATAATGAAAAAAACCTTTTATACGATAACACTTGTCTCTGCACTGGCCTTTTCGGGCGGCGCACTTGCAAGTTCGGTTGATGCAGACATGCACGGCGTGTGCATGAAAGATGGAACCAATACGGATACAGAGTGTTCTTGCGCTGTGGATCTGGTGAAGTCTAAAATGGCTGCAGAAGACTATACTTTGCTACATGCAATGGCGACGACGGAAGAGGGTTCTGACGCTCGCAACAGCATGTTGGCTTCTCTGCACGCCACGCCAGAAAAAATGGAAGCCATGGGCGAAAGCTTTAGTGCCATCGCCGGTGAGATGAAAAGCAAATGCAATGTTACCGTCAATAATAGTGGTGACGAAGGTTAACATTCGCGCCTCAGAGCATAGCTATGTTTTAAGGGGCTGGCCTTGTGCCAGCCTTTTTTAATGTGCCAGGCCCTGGCGCATGGAAAACTCGCCGCGTCTGACCCGATCGGGCAGGCGATGGGCCATTTCGGCCACAACATCTTCGCCATAGACATCAATAAGGTCGGCAAAGGCCGCAAAAATTGCTGATGTGGCGATTTGTTCGGGGGCGCACCCACGCCCCAATGCTATATCCCAGGCGTCCAGTATCAGGTCCAGCGCCCGGTCTTTTTGTTCGTTCTTTGGTAATTCACCCACAGCTTCTTTACTGGCGCGCATTGGCCCACCCCTTATTATCCATTCACCAGTCCGGGCGATTTTTCACCTCTTGACGGTTTGAAGACTATCTCAATGTAGATAAGGATCTGCTAACGCGGTCGATAAAAATTGGCCTTGTTCTGCTTTAAGCCGTTTTTGCGCATTAATCTGGCTGACGGTGCGGGGCGTACATCGTCGAAAATAGCGCTTTTCCTGACGATAGCCATGATTAAAGGCGGCCACCAGATCGTCGCGCTCATAGGCCGATAATGGCTCAAGTTGCATCATTTCAGCCATGCGACCGCGCCAGCTTTGGTCCATACGGCCAGAGCAAGCCACCGTCAGATAGTGCAAGGCCCCCAGCGTGTCAGCCAGAAACAGGCGGTTCTGTGCCGTGTCGGGCGTGCGTAAAATGTCCTCTTGTGACTGAACGGGCAAGGCATGCATTCCCATGCCAATGCCCATAATCAGCGCAACAAGAAAATGTTTAGGCATAATAGCGGCGCACACAGGTAAACGACCAGATAAAGGCCACGATCCAGCCGATAAAGGTCCAGCCCAAAAGAAAGTTCAAAAGAAAGATGGCCCCGGCATTATGATGGCCGCGCATAAGCGCAATAATCCAGGGTAAAAAATAGAGCAATAGCGGAACAAGTGCGAATTCCATCGCGGTTCTCCAAAATCTATTGCCCCTCAGCAGACTCAATATAAGCGCTGCTGGTGCTCGCGTAAAGGTGAATGGTATGTGTTTGCCCACTGAATTAGAGTTTGGAGATCAATAAAAATAAAGGCGAACACCATCATGCGTATTCTGGCATTTTTTCTCTTACTGTTTGGGCTTTATGGGACGCAGGCCGAAGCTGCGGCTCCAGAATCACTTAAAAAGCTCTGGCCGGATACGGATTTTTCAAAGGCCAGCGTTGATCTGGCCGATATTATGGCCGGTGGCCCCCCAAAAGACGGTATTCCCGCCATAGATAACCCTATCTTTGAAGCCGTGAAAGCATCAGATCTTCCTGAAAATGAACCTGTTATTGGCCTTGTGATTAATGGCGTGGCGCGGGCCTACCCCTTGCGGATTTTGACCTGGCACGAGATCGTTAATGATGAGGTGGGCGGGGTTCCGGTCACTGTCACCTATTGCCCATTATGCAATTCCGCCGTGGTTTATGAGCGTAAAATCGAGGGCACAGACAAGGCCACAACCTTTGGTACATCTGGTATGTTGATGAATTCCAATCTGGTTATGTATGACCGGGCAAGCGAAACCTGGTGGCAGCAATTTACCGGCACGGCCATTGTTGGCAAGCATATGGGCACAAAACTGCGTAAACGACCGGCGCGCCTGGAATCCTTCGCGCAGTTTAAAAAACGCTTTCCCAAAGGCCAGGTTTTGATACCCAATAACCCAAAGGCCCGGCCCTATGGTAACAACCCCTATAAGGGCTATGACAGTGCCAGAAAGCCCTTCCTTTATCGTGGGGATTTGCCCACCGGCGTGCCAGCCATGACGCGGGTCGTGGCGGTTGGCGATACGGCCTATGCCCTGACATTGATCAGGGATGAGAAAACCGTAATGGATGGGGATATTCGCCTGCGCTATGAGGGTGACCATGCCTCGGCGCTGGATGCTCGTGAAATCACCGCCAGCCGTCCGGTGGCAGGCGTTTCTGTGCAAAAGCGCGATGCAGACGGGCAATGGGAAGACATCCCCTATGATGTGACCTTCGCCTTTGTTTTTCATGCGTTCAAGCCAAAAGGAAAATGGAAGTTCACGCCATAATTCTGCACTAAACGGGGCTGGGTTTGCCTTTTTTGTTGCACTGCGGCATTTGACAATTTATGCCCTCTTTATGGAACAGGAAAACAGAACCCAGCCTCCCGACGGCTATGTGCAATGGTCTGCCAAAGATCGCTTTGAAGACCGCAATGGCCCCATTTTTGTCCACAAGGACCGCCAGCCAGAACCGGGGCAGGGGCTTTTAAAATTTTATGCCGAACAACGCCATTGTAATGGCGGCGGCGCGGTGCATGGCGGCATGTTAATGACCTTTGCCGACAGCGCGCTGTTTGCCATTGCCAGGCATGCCTTCGAGGGCGATCACGGCGTTACGGTGACCATGAATAATGAATTTGTCACCGCCGCCTGGCCCGGCCAGTGGATCGAGGCCGACGGCGAATTGGTGCGCAAAACCAAATCCGGTCTGATGTTTGTGCGCGGCAAGGTCTTTTGCGGCGAGAAAACAATTTTGATGTTTTCCGGGCTTTTGAAGCGTATTGAAATCAAAGCCAGATTACGCGCAAACGGGCGTAATGGCGCTTGTTTTCAGACTTTAATCCAACAGTTTAGCGCGCAAAATCTTGTTCACCGCTTGTGGGTTGGCTTTTCCCTGGCTGGCTTGCATCACCTGGCCGACAAACCAGCCCAGTGTCTTGGGCTTGTCCTTGACCTTGGCGGCCTGATCTGGATTGGCGGCAATAATTTCATCAATCATCGCCTCAATCGCGCCGGTATCGGTGACCTGCCTCAACCCGCGCTCTTCCACTATGGCTTCGGGATCGCCGCCCTCGGTCCAGCAGATTTCAAACACCTGTTTGGCAATTTTTCCCGAGATCACATCCTTTGAGATCATCGAGACAATGGCGCAATTGGCCGCCGCAGAAACCGGACAGTCATTGATGTCCACATTTTCCTTGTTCAGCTTGCCAAAGACCTCGTTCAGTAGCCAGTTGGCAGCCAGTTTCTTGTCATTACCTTTGGCAACTTCTTCGTAATAAGCGGCCTTTTCGCGGTCGCTGACCAGAACGCTGGCGTCATATTCGGAAAGGCCAAAATCCTTCACATAACGGGCTTTTTTCGCGTCCGGTAATTCCGGCAGGTCCGCCGCAATAGTGTCCAGCCATTCTTTGCTTAGCTTTACCGGCAGCAGATCGGGGTCCGGGAAATAACGATAATCATGGGCGTCTTCCTTGGACCGCATGGTCCGCGTTTCGTTCGTTTCGGTATTATAAAGCCGGGTTTCCTGATCAATTTCGCCGCCATCTTCAAGAATTTGGATCTGGCGACGGGCTTCATATTCAATGGCTTGCTGGATAAAGCGCATGGAATTGAGGTTCTTGATCTCGCAGCGCGTGCCCAGCTCGCCGCCCGGGCGGCGCACCGAGACATTCACATCGGCGCGCAAATTTCCCTTTTCCATATCGCCATCACAGGTGCCCAGATACCGCACAAGGGACCGTAATTTACGCACATAGGCAGCCGCTTCGCGGGCTGAACGCATATCTGGCTTGGAGACGATTTCCATCAAGGCCACGCCGCAACGGTTGAGGTCCACATAGGTGGCGCCCGGGTCCAGATCATGGATGGATTTTCCCGCATCCTGTTCCAGATGCAGACGCTCGATCCCCACAATGATGCTGTCGCCATCATCCAGCTCGACCACCATTTCGCCTTCCCCAACGATGGGGTGGTAAAGCTGGCTGATCTGGTAGCCCTGAGGCAAATCGGGGTAGAAATAATTTTTACGGTCAAAGCGTGAAAAGGCGTTGATTTGTGCCTGTAACCCCATGCCGGTGCGCACCGCTTGCTCTACGCAATACTCGTTCAGTACGGGTAACATACCGGGCATGGCCGCATCGACCAAAGACACTTGGGTGTTTGGCTCGGCGCCATATTTCGTGGCCGCACTGGAAAAGAGCTTGGCCTTGGACGCCACTTGCGCATGCACCTCCAACCCGATGATGATTTCCCAATCCCCGGTGTCGGTGGTTATCCAGTCTGATTTGTCGGCAACACGTGGTGCTATAAACATTATTTTCCCGTCTTTCTTCTTTTAATCCTACCCCTTCATGGGGGAGGTGGGCGCGTTGCGCCCGGAGGGGGTGTTCACCACCACTTATTTGGTTTGGCGTTAAAGCCTGCGGCGCGTTCCAGCGCGCCACCAACGGCAAAACAGGTTTCTTCATCCAGCGCCTTGCCAATGACCTGAAGGCCAAGGGGCAGACCCGCATTATCCAAAGCCGCAGGGACAGAAATGCCTGGCAGACCCGCCAGATTGGCGGTGACGGTGAAAATGTCATTCAGATACATTTTTACTGGGTCGTTAAACTTGGCATTGATGCCAAAGGCAGCGCTGGGTGCGGTTGGGGTCAGCAAGGCATCGCACTCAGAGAAAACGTTTTTAAAGTCTTCGGCAATACGCGCGCGCACCTTTTGGGCACGGATATAATAGGCATCGTAAAAACCGGCTGACAGCACATAAGCGCCGATCATGATGCGGCGGCGCACTTCTTCGCCAAAACCTGCCCCGCGTGTTTTTTCATAGGTTTCTGTCAGGTCAGTGCCGTTAACGCGAACGCCATAGCGCATGCCGTCATAGCGGGCGAGGTTTGAAGAGGCCTCGGCAGGGGCAATGATGTAATAGGCAGGCAGCGCGTATTTGGTGTGTGGCAGTGACACGTCCACCAGCTCGCAGCCTTCGGCGCGCAGCCAGTCCATGCCATCGGCCCAGATTTTTTCGATCTCTGCGGGCATGCCAGGGGCCCGGTATTCCTTGGGGATGCCAATGCGCAGGCCTTTCAGCGAGCGCGTACAGGCGGCGGCAAAATCTGGCACATCGGCCTTTAAGGACGTAGAATCCTTGGGATCATGGCCGGACATGGAATGCAACATAATCGCCGCATCTTCCACGTTACGGGTGATCGGTCCGGCCTGATCGAGCGAGGAGGCAAAGGCCACAATGCCCCAGCGCGAACAGCGCCCATAAGTGGGCTTAATACCCACAGTGCCAGTAAAGCTGGCAGGCTGGCGGATGGAGCCACCCGTGTCGGTAGCCGTGGCCCCAAGACACAGATTGGCCGCCACAGCCGCAGCAGAGCCGCCAGAGGAGCCGCCAGGCACAAGTTGCCCCGTCTCACCCTTGGCGCGCCAGGGATTGACCACCGGGCCAAAGGCCGAGTTTTCATTGGACGAGCCCATGGCAAATTCATCCATGTTCAATTTGCCCAGCATCACCGCGCCATCGCGCCAGAGGTTGGCGCTGACGGTGCTTTCATAAGGCGGGATGAAATCACCCAGGATTTTACTGCCTGCGGTGGTGCGCACACCCTTGGTGCAAAAAAGGTCTTTAATGCCCAGCGGAATGCCGTCCAGTGGACCAGATTCGGCACTTTTGCGGCGCGCATCCGAGGCATCGGCCATGGCCAGTGCCTGGTCGGTGGTGGTGACCAGGTAAGCGTTCAGATCGCCCGCTGCGCCCATGGCATCCAGATGAGCTTGCGTCAGTTCGCGCGAGGAAAAGTCTTTGTTATCCAGGCCTTTGAGGGCTTCGGCCAGGCTGAGGTCGTTTAAATTGCTCATTATTCTACTGCCTTGGGCATGACAAAAAAGCCCTCTTCGGTTTTGGGCGCATTGGCCAGAATATCATCGCGGATATTACCATCATTGACCACATCCGCGCGCACAGGCGTGGGCACATCCTCGACCGAAGCCATAGGGGCGACACCTTCGACATCGACCTCGTTTAACTGTTCGATCCAGCTTAAAATCCCGTTGAGTTCATCAGCCAGCGGGGCAAGGCGGTCTTCGGCCACTTCAAGGCGGGCCAAATGCGCAATCTTGCGGACAGTTTTCGCATCTACAGACATGGGAAATCCTTAAAAACCTTTGCAAGTGGCTGGCCTAACAAAGCCAGCGTGAAAGGGCAAGTGATTGCTGTGGCGTCAGACAGCTTGCACTTGGGGGGGAAGCACGCTAGAGGGTCACAGTGCATGACAAAACGCTTTTCCGATACGTTCACCGGCCCTCATTTGCTGGGCATAGCCGGACTTAACCGGCTGGAAGTAGAATCGCTTCTGAATCGGGCCGCTGAATATGTGGCGCTGAACCGTCGCCGCGAAAAACACCTAGATGTTTTAAAGGGCCGCACGCTGGTCAATCTTTTTTTCGAGCCGTCCACCCGTACCCAAAGCTCGTTCGAGCTGGCGGGAAAACGTCTGGGCGCAGATGTGATCAATATGGCGGTCAAAACCTCTTCGGTGGCCAAGGGCGAAACCCTGATTGATACCGCCGTGACACTAAACGCCATGCACCCTGATTTGCTGGTGGTGCGCCATTCTGCCTCTGGCGCGGCGGCGCTCCTTAGCCAGAAAGTGGATTGCGCGGTGATCAATGCCGGTGATGGCACCCACGAGCACCCGACACAGGCTTTGCTGGACGCGCTGACCCTGCGCGCCCATTTTGATGATCTGGCGGGGATCAGAATTGCCATTTGCGGCGATGTGGTGCACAGCCGCGTGGCGCGCTCTGACATTATCTTGCTGACCCTTATGGGGGCCGAAGTGCGCCTGTGTGCGCCGCCGACGCTGTTGCCCGCCAGCGCATCGGAATGGGGCGTCGAGGTGTTTCATGACATGGAACAAGCGCTAAAGGGCTGTGATGTGGTGATGGTACTGCGCCTGCAAAACGAGCGCATGACCAGCGCCTGCGTGCCCTCTACGCGCGAATATTTTCGCTATTACGGGCTGGACCGGGCCAAGCTGTCCAAGGCCAATACCGGCGCGCTGGTTATGCATCCGGGGCCGATGAATCGCGGCGTGGAAATTGATTCAGAAATTGCCGATGATCCGGTGATCAGCCTGATTAACGAACAGGTGGAATCCGGTGTTGCGGTGCGCATGGCGGTGCTGGCCGCGCTGGCGGAGGGCGAGACGTGAAACGAGCACAGGCAGAGCCTCTCATAATTTCCGGCGCGCGGGTGATCGACCCGGCCTGTGGTCGTGATGATGTGTCGGATGTGCTGATCGAAAACGGGCGCATTGCCGCGCTTGAGACAAGTATCAAAAAAGAGGGCGTGAAGCGCATTGATGCCTCAGGGCTGGTGCTGGCCCCCGGTCTGATTGATGTGCTGGTCAAAACCGGCGAGCCGGGGGCGGAGCAGCGCGAAACCCTGCGTTCGGTCGGTAAGGCGGCGGCGGCTGGCGGGGTAACCAGTCTGGTCATATCGCCGCAAAGTGATCCGGCGATTGATGACCCGGCCATGGTGGATTTTATCAAGCGTCGGGGCCGTAAACGCGCCGCCGTGCGTATTCTCCCCGCCGGGGGGCTGACCAAGGGGCTGAAGGGCACATTGCTCGCCGAAATTGGCCTGATGAAAGAGGCTGGCGCGGTTCTCTTTTCCAATGGAGATCAGCCGATCGGCAATGCGGCGGTGATGCGCAATGTGCTAACCTATGCCAAAGGCATGGGGGCGCTGGTCAGCAATCGCCCGATAGAGCCGGATTTGTGTGCTAATGGCGTTATGAATGCCGGTGATTATGCCGCCCGCCTTGGGCTTTCCGGTCTGCCCGCCGTGGGCGAGCGGATCATGGTCGAGCGCGATATTGCGCTTTGCGAGGCCAGTGGAGCCAGTCTGCTTATTGACCAGATTTCCACAGGCGCGGCCCTGGATGCCGTGCGCTGTGCCAAGGCGCGGGGCGTCGATGTATTTTGCTCGGTTTCAATCTATCATTTAACCCTGAACGAGCTTGATGTGGGCGATTATCGCACCTTTGCGCGCCTCTCTCCGCCCTTGCGTTCCGAGACGGACCGAAAGGCGCTGATCGAAGGCGTTTCGGATGGCACAATTGATGCCGTTGTTTCGGGCCATGACCCGCGCCCCGCAGAAGAAAAACGCTTACCCTTTGCACAAAGCTCACCGGGTGCCGTAGGGGTGGAAACGCTGCTCAGCGGCGCTTTGTCCCTAGTTCATAATGATGAAGTATCGCTGTGTGAGGCCTTGCGTGTAATGAGCACGGGACCTGCGCGTATGCTGGGGCTGAAGGGTGGCTCATTAGCGGTGGGAGCGCCAGCGGACCTTGTGGTGTTTGATCCTGATTGTCCATGGGTATGTGACGCAATGCAATTGCGCTCTAAATCCAAAAACACGCCTTATGATGGTCGCCGTATGCAGGGCCGCGCCATAATGACTTTTGTAGACGGGGCTTGCGTTTTTAATCAAGACTGATGCTCGAACGGGTACAAAAAAAGCCGGGCGGAAACCGCCCGGCTTTTCATGTTGAAGACAGTATATTTTAGTGGAACAAACGCAAGGTCACACCATATGTCCGCGGATCGCCTGGATAACCACTAAAGTTACCGGCTTGACCAACAGAGTTAAAGGCACCCTGTAAATAGTCTTCGTTTGCGAGATTTCGGCCCCAGAACTGAACTTGCCAGCCGTCTTCATCTTTACCAAATCCAACGCTAGCATTCAGGATTGTATATGCACCCTGCGCCTTGTTTGGATCAAGGTCGCCGCCAAGGTTGCCTTTGCTCGTATAGCGAAGTTCACCACGAATATAACCATCCATTTCATTAACCGTGAACAAATGGGTCAGTGTAGAGGATACATTCCATTTTGGTGTACCAGGTTTGCGACCGGTAAAGTCTTTAAACCCGTCTGCTATGCACGAAGGATCAGTATCACCAGTAGTACATGGCCCACGCAGGAAGGAGTCATACTGATCATCAAGATAAGTCGCGGCTGCCGTGAAAATTATATCATCCGTTGGTGCAAAAACCGCATCAACTTCAACGCCGTCAGAACTAACTTTACCGGCGTTATTTAAGTCAAAAGTAGCACCGTTAAAGATGTTGGATTGGAAGTTTTTCAGTTCCTGCATAAAGCCGGCAACATTCACTTGCAGACGATTGTCAAACAGTTTGGTTTTTAAACCAAATTCATAACTGGTTGAGGTTTCATTTTTAAAGTCCCGACCACCTGCTCGTGATGAGCTGGATAGGTTAAACCCACCGGCCTTATACCCACGTGTATAGCTGGCATATGTGTTTACCGAATCGTTCCAGTCATAGGCCAGAATTAAATTACCAGAAATATTATTCTCGGTGCGTTTGTCAGCAAACGATGGCGTAGGGGGAAAGAATTGGAAAGACTGTAGAGCACCCAGAACAAGAGGTGTTGTACCCGCAGTAATGGCCGGACCCGCAATGCCAAGGATGACCGGAACAGGTAGACCAAAGAAGGGGCTATTCGGATCAGCACTAAACGCAGCAGCTTGACTGGCGACAATACCTTGAATCAACAGACCCGTTTCAAAAGAGGCATCTACCTGATTTGCTCCGGGGGCTCCGGCAAAGGATAGCGCGGAAAAAGGATCATTGACATTAACCAGACCAACAACTTTTTTCTTTTCTGTTGACCAGCGCAAACCCGTGGTGATGGTCAATTGATCGGATGCATGTATATCAAACGAGCTGAAAGCAGAAAAACTTTCTGTACTCTGATTAAATTGCGAGCTAACCAGGCCTTGTCCACCCGCAAAGAACGTACCTGGGGCAACGCCTTGGGTTATGCCCAGAATGCCTTCAAGACCAGATATCAAACCACCCGTTGCCACATCAAGAAATGGACGAAGCGAAGTGCCATAGGCTGTGCTGTTGGTGTGTTTGAGATCCTGATTGAAGTAATAGGCCCCCAACATCCAGTCGACCGAATTCGCGCCAGTAGAGGTTAGGCGTAATTCCTGCGTGTAGGTAGAGTACACGTCAGTTAAACGGCGCTGATCCGTCAGGTTCACATCAACAAAATCAGCGTCAATGTCGTTGATTTCATCTAATGTACGAACGGCAGAGATAGATGTTAAGACAACACCGCCAAAATCGACATCGATTTGAGTAGAAAGCCCTGCCGTTTCCTGATCCGTGAGCAATTTGCCATCAAAGCTCACATCGCGAGCAAATGGATCGACAGGCAGGACGCTGGCACCCACGGCAGTCAGACCGGCGGCGTTTGCCGGGGCATTGAAGGTAAACGGTGCGGCACAGCAATTCTCATTTATGGACGAGAAATCACCAATAACACGAACGGTTACATTATCATTGGGTTCAAACAGCAATTGTCCGCGAACCGCCCAGCGATCCCGGTCATTGACATTGCTACCATCAAACAGGTTGTCAATATAACCGTCACGCTTGTTGTAATTACCGGAAATACGAAAGGCAGCAGATTCGCCATTGCCCAATGGCCCCGTTACGGAGCCTTTTAGAATTTTGTTGTCGTATTTGGCATAGGTCGCCTCAGCATCATAACCGAATTCATATTGTGGTTTCTTGGTTACTATGCTGATCACACCAGCAGGGGTGTTTTTCCCATAAATCGTGCTTTGTGGCCCACGAAGCACCTCAATGCGCTCTACCGTAGGAAAGTCATTGATGGAAGCGCCCTGGCGAGAACGGTACACACCGTCAACAAAGACACCAACGGACGGTTCAAGGCCGGCATTAAAACCGGAGGTGCCAATGCCGCGAATTGAAAACACGGTTTGTGATGAACTGGCAGCTTGCGCAACACTAAGCGAGGTCGCCAGCAATGGCATATCGCGCATATCGCGGATTTGTGATTTTTTAAGTTGTGTGTCTGTTACCGCAGTTACCGCAACAGGCGTATCCTGAAGCGTCTTTTCACGTTTTTGTGCTGTAACAATAATCTCGTCTTCCATCTGGGCGTAGACAACGCCCGGTACAGCAAACGATGCCACCAGTGCGGTTGTCGCAATGGCGCGTAGTTTAAACTTAGTCATACTCTTCCCCTCGTTAAAGCGATTCAATACGCATTACGTCTATTCCACCATTTTGAAAGCGGTACGTCCAGTGCTGTTTTGGGGAATTATTGCGTCTAAAAGGAGAAATTCCTCAAAGTTTACAATCTGCATGCGCGTATTTGGCGACTTGTGCACTAATTTCCGGAAACCAGCCCTTCACACCCAGAAAAGCCATGCACTTTTCCTTGAGAGACTCAAATCGTGAGTCGCGCCCCAGAGTTTCAAGGACGCTGTCGATGGTGATTTCATCCAGTGCCATGCGAACGCCACCGCCAGATTTGCTGTCCAGCACCATCAGGCGGTCCGGGCCATCACCCCATTGGCGCCATTGCGGCAAATTGCCATCCATACCGCGTCCCGGGGTGCCGTTGGTGGCAAAGGCGGCCCAATACGACATCATGGCGGCGGAAAGCGCATCGCGCTCGACGGCCTTGTCTTCTGGAAATATTTTTCCGCCGCCCACGGGGAAGGTGGCAAAGCCATTAAAGACAAAGGGCAATTCCATGGCATGGCCTGCGCCCAGCAGCAGCGCAAAATCCGTGCCCAGAAACGAGCCTTCTTCATCCCAGTCAAAGCGATAGGCATAAAGCGCGCTATCGTCGGCTTTGGTTAGTCGCCGGGCCTGAGTATCCACAGAGCGGGCACGCCACATGGCGCTTTCATATTCGGCCTGCAAAGCATAAGTGCGCGCATTACGCGGGCGGGGCAAAAAGCCCAGGAATTTTTTGACCAGCTTGCTGTTGGTTACATTAAACAGCTTGGTCTCATCGCGGTTGGTGCCAGTGATAACAGGCACAATTGCAAACCCCGGATCATCCAGGGCCGCTTCAAGGCTTGGGGCCTTGAGCAGAATGTCATCAATAATGATCAGCGGGGAGCCAGATTCATTTTCCCCGCCTTCCTGCGAAGCCACGTATATATCTGTAGCAGAGGCGTCACGTAAGAACGCTGCCAGGTCGGGCGCAGCCAGGTCTGCAGGCGGATTGAGGGCGGCGACTGTGGCGCGTGCGCCTTTATATTTCCAGCCCGTACCTTCTGGCACACCGTTTTCAGCCTCATCCAGACTAAGAGAGGTGAAATAGCCGCTCTGGATAATGGCCCCTCTAAACAGACCTTGGGCACGGGGCAGGGCAATCAGGCTGGCCACATCCTGTCCGCCAGCGGATTCGCCAAAAATGGTGACCTTCTCGGGATTGCCACCAAAGTTGTCGATATTGCGCTTTACCCATTGCAGGGCGGCAATCATATCCAGCGTGGCGAAATTGGGGCTTTGGTCCGGGCCGCTCAGCGCGGTTTCGCGTAAAGAAGAGTGCGCAAACCAGCCAAAGGGACCAAGGCGGTAATTAATCGAGACCAGAATAACATTGTGGCGCGTGGCCAGATATTGCCCGTCATACTGTCCGCCATAACCCCAGACATTGCTGCCGCCGTGAATGAAGAACATCACCGGCAGGCGTTCGTCGCCGGCGGGGAGTGCATCGGCGGCGATAGCTGGCGTCCAGACGTTCAATACAAGGCAATCTTCATTGCCAACCAGGGTGCCCAGATCATCATATATATCCGCAGAGCGCGCGCGCTGCACACAGCGTACGCTGCGATCAAGGACTTTGCGTTGTCCCTGCCATGCGGCTGCGGGGCGTGGGGCCCGCCAGCGCAAGTCGCCAATTGGCGGCGCGGCATAGGGAATGGCGGCCCATTGATAGGCCCCGGCTTCGGTAACAGAGCCTATAATTTCTCCGGTTTCAATGTGGCGAAGGGTGTGAGCATCGGCGGTTGGTGTCTCGGGGGCTTTGGGCTTGTTCTGGCAGGCAGACAGGGCAAAACCAGCAAGTGTGAGCGCAGAAATCAGGGAAAAAAGGCGCATAAAACCGTCCTTAGTGTTAAAAATGTAAATGTGAAGCAAGCGCATAAGGGGGGGCGCAGACAACTTGTCAAGGCACATTTCGGTGATCCTTGGGCATAAGGATAAAAGCGCAGTGTGACAAAGCCCTCATAAAACAAGGGGTTTGGTTATCGGGGACAAGGAAAGGTAGGAATTGGTTAAGTTGTGTGAATCAAATGTCACCGAAAGTTATTGTTTTTACTAATAAAAAATCTTCATTACTTTAACCTAATGGAAACCGTCAGCGGCAAAAATCCCTGTGTGGCTCGTCCACAAATGGTGAAGAAAACTTGATCCTGAAGGTAATAAACGGGACGAGATTTGAACATGGGGATTAAAAATGGCGTTCACGGATGTCGAAGTACAAGAAGCACATAACGCAGTGATCGGTTCACCCGATGGTGAGGACTTAAATCGGCTTGGTCTTATTTATTCCTCTGGCGAAGGTCAGGAACTGGATCTGGTTGAAGCCCACAAATGGTTTAATCTGGCCACAGTCCTTGGGTTTGAAACGGCGAAAATCTATCGTCAGGAGGTTTCGGACCAAATGGATAACAGTCAGATTGTCAAAGCCCAACGGGCCGCGCGTAAATGGCTGCAAGGCCATAAGTGCTGATCAGATAAAGCCGTCTATCAAGGACCGGAAACACTCGGGGTGATGCTGTTGGAATTGCCAATATAATAAGACAGTGAAAAGCTGACCGGCAATGCATCTCTGATATATTGTTGCATAAAGAGGTTGATGTTGGCGATGCCCGAGCGGGGCACAAACACCACGTCGCCACGTTGCAAAGGCAAGAGGTCGGCTGCGGCCCCTTTGCTCAGAACGGATTTAATGTTGACGATTCTCATCATGGGCCCGCCGTCCGGGTGACGGCGTATCAGCACGACTTTGCTGGTTTTGGCGGTGTTGCGAAACCCACCAGCCATCATAACCGCTTCCATGACGCCAATTTGGGCGGGCAGCTCAAAAACGCCAGGCTGGCCAACTTCGCCGCCCACATAAATGCGTTGCGAGCCAAACGCCCGGGGCGTGATCTCAACATTGGGGTTGATCAATTGCTTGGAAAGCGCTGTGCGCAAGCGCAGTTCTAATTGCCCGATGGTCAGATTGGCCGCCATGACCGGCGGCGCCAGAGGCATTTGCACGCGCCCATCGGGGCCAACCAGTAAAAGCCGTGAAAGTTCTGGGGCTGAATACACAATTATATCGAGCTGATCGCCGGGCAATAAACGATATTGCGGATCAGAATCACGCCATGTGCGAAAACCGGTCGCAATGCCGTTCTGTCCGCCGCCCTGATTATATTGTGTCGCAGGTGTGCTTCTATATTGTGAGGGTGCGCTCTGCGGATAGCGATGATACCCGCCACTGGAACATGCGCTGACCGCCAGCAAGCTACAAAAGGCGAGGGCGGGGCGGGTTCGCGATAAAATCACAGCATTTTCCACTTCAATTTAGAATTTACGCAAATCTTAACGAGAATGGTTAGGAATTGTTAAACACGATGGTTGAAAGATGCACCAACAGGCACAGTGACGCGTAGAGATTCGATGAACCAGCAGACACACAGTCCCCAAAGAGGCCAAGCGTCAAATCCCTCAGCCGGGGGATGGGCACAGTTGTCTGAAGTCTCCTTCGTTGAGCTTATTGGTCAGGTGTTTAGGCGCAAGCTTTTGATGTTTATGGTGTTTATCGTCATATTTGGCGGTGCCATGGCCGGGGTTATGACCCTGAAAAAATATTATACCGCCAAGGGCAAGGTGCTGGTGCAATTTGGCGAAGAGTATATTTACAACCCGATCGCTGGCAATGCGGGGCAAAGCGCGTCCTTTACAGCAGACCAGATGATTCAGGCCGAAGTGGGTTTTATCACGGCGGTAGAACTGAAACAGCGCGTTCTGGCAAAAATTGGCTTACGGCAAATGTATCCCAAACTGGCACGAAAGCTGGATGAGGACCCGGCGGAGCGCGAGATAATTATCGGCACGGCTTTGCACGAAATGGGCAAGGATTTGGGGGCTTATACCGCGCCAAACCAGCCGCTGGTTTATGTAACGTTTCGCAGCTATTACCCGCAAGTTGCCCGAGATGTGTTGCGCGCCTTTCTGGATGAATATCAAACCTATCGGCGTGAGATATTGCTGGGCGATGCCGGGGCTGGTTTTGAGGGCGAGCGCGAATCCTCCGAAGAAGCTCTGCGCGCCGTCAACAAGGAACTTGAGCGCTTTTTGGTGCGAAACGGCATTGGTGACTTTGAGGCGGAACGCACCGCCATGGGCAACAGCATTGCCGTTCTTCGTGAAGAATTGCTGACCGCCGAGGCCCGCCGTCGCGAAATCGAAAGCGCTCTGTCTGTAATCAATGCCAGGCTGGCGCAAACGCCTAAAGTCGTTGAACAATTTACCGATGATACCAGTTCAGGGCAATTGGCCGCGTTAAAGCTGGAACGGGAACAATTGCTGGCAAAATATCTGCCGCAATCCAGTCCGGTAAAGGAAATCGA
Organism: Robiginitomaculum sp.; assembly: GCA_002733495.1. Taxonomy (GTDB): domain Bacteria; phylum Pseudomonadota; class Alphaproteobacteria; order Caulobacterales; family Maricaulaceae; genus Robiginitomaculum_B. The sequence continues at coordinate 26,110 of NVVV01000013.1, read as the reverse complement.
TGCCCGGATTACGCGTATGGAAAGCTATTTAAAAAGTACCGGCAATACCAATACTGGCACCAAGCGGACCGGGGTGAACAAGCTTTATCAGGACGTGCAGACCAGCAAGCTGACTTATGAGGCCGAGCAGCAGTCCAATGTGGCCAAAATCAGTATTTTGAAATCACAGATTGCCAAAATTAATGCCAGCCAGAGGCGGTTCCAGAATCTCTTTCCGAAATTTCAGCGTCTGCAAAGCCGGGCGACGATTATGGAAAAGAATTATGTGCAATTTGCCGCCCGTGAACAGGAATTAAAAACACGGCGCAATATTGCGCAGCAAAAGTCCAATAATATCCGGGTGATTGAGCGGCCGACCGTACCCGTTAAAGGCAAGTCCATGAAGCGTCCTGCGGCCATTTTAGCGTTTCTGGTGGCCATGTTCAGTGCCCTTTGCGCCGGGCTTTATGCGGCGATTCTTTCCATCGTGCGCTCACCGGCCCGTATGGGTGCGGCGCTCGCTCCCGTTCCAGAAAAACCTGCCGCCCCGGCTCAACGCCCGCGTACACGACCTGCGCCGCCGCCTGCCGCCCATGTGCCGCCGTCTTTTCCCTATATCCAGACGACCGAAGCGCCGCCTGCTTATCCACCGCAATCACCCGTACCGTCTCGTGAAGCGGAACTGCCGGTCTTGGGACATATTGCAACACGGCGCTCGTCTTAATTGAGCCGATAACCGCGTATTTCTTAACGCACGACGCTCTCGGTCATATCTCGTTAACCAAAACTGTCTTAACTGGGCACAGGGAATCGGGACCAGAGTCTTATGATTGATTTGCGTAGAGAATTAACCGGCCTGTGCCAGATTTACAAACAATTGGCGTCGCGCCGTCATGGCGTTGTTCTGCAGTTTATGGGTGTGCGCTCCGGCGCTGGTGTTTCCACCTGCGCCCGTGCCTTTGCCCGTATTGTTGCACCGCGCGCCCGGCGTGGGGTCTGGCTGTTTGATCTCGATTTTTATGCCAACGCTCATTATGACATGCTTTCCAGCCCCAAGGCACAGGCGCTCTACGGTGCCGTTGGTCCGGCGCGCAGCGCCGCCATGCAGGACGCGCCACTTTTCTGGCGTATCCACCCTGAGCTGGTGCGTGAAGATGGCCGCAAGGCCGGGGATCGCTATTATTTGAGCATGCATCAGGTGGGCACCCATTCACTGTATATCAGCCATTTTCGCCATGATCTTTTGCGGGCCAAACAGCACGTGCATATTCGCCCGGCCAAAGCCTATTGGGCGCAAATGCGCAACAGCGTTGATCTGGCCATTATCGACGCGCCGATTTTGTCGCGCGGGCACAGTGGTCTGGCCACGGCCCCCGATGCCGATGGCGTGGTCATTGTCGCGCATCCGCACGAAAATCCCGCGCAAATCCGCAATCTGCGCCAGCATATAGAGGGGCGGGGCGGGCGCTGCCTTGGCGTGATCTATAATGATGCGCCCCTTGCCGGTTCTGATCCGGCGGCGCAGGCGGCACAATAGGCCAAAATCCAGAAAATCTTAAGATGAACCTGCCATAAGACAACCATGTCGGAAAAAGGCTTTTATATTCCCTCGCTGGATGGTTTGCGCGCCATTGCCGTTATGCTGGTTTTTGCCAGTCATGCCGGCTTTGGCGATATTGTGCCGGGCGGGCTGGGCGTCACAATCTTCTTTTTCCTCAGTGGGTTTTTGATCACCACTTTGATGCATCGAGAGTTTGAAGACACGGGTCGGGTCAGTTTTTCTAAATTCTATTTGCGCCGGGTTTATCGCATCTTCCCACCGTTTTATCTGGTGCTGGCTCTGGCGGTGGTGCTCGGGCTTCTGGGCGTATTGCAAAGCGAGATGCGCTGGGACGCTTTGCTGGCGCAGGCGCTGCAAATGACCAATTATTACATCATTTTTGGCAATGCCGACTTTACCGCGCCGGGCCTGACGGTGTTGTGGTCCTTGTCGGTGGAAGAGCATTTCTATCTGATTTTTCCGCTGCTCTTTACCGTGCTGGCGGCGAGGTTCAGTGCGGCGCGCATGGCCGGTATCATTGCACTGATCTGTGCGTTGGTTCTGCTCTGGCGGATCACGCTGGTGATGGGCTTTCATGTGCCCGAAATACGCACCTATTACGCCACCGATACGCGCATTGATTCCATCATGTTCGGGGCCATACTGGCCCTGTGGAATAATCCGGTTCGCACCGCCAATCTGGTTAATAGCAATTTTATGGTTCTGGCGTTGTTGGTGATCTCCGGGGCTATTTTGATATTCTGTCTGGTTTATCGTGATCCGGTCTTTCGCGAGACCTGGCGGTATAGCTTGCAAGGTATTGCACTTTTCCCGATATTTTATTTTGCCATCACCAAACATCAATGGCCGCTTTTTGCCTGGCTGAACTGGGGATGGGTGCGCTATATCGGCAAGGTCTCCTATACGGCCTATCTTATTCATCCCACCGCCATTTCGCTCTCGAACAAGGTTTTTGGCGAAGGCTTGGTCCCGACTTTTATCGGCGGGCTGGCGCTAACTTTGGCATTTTCATCCTTGATGTATGTTCTGGTAGAGCGTCACATGTCAGCTTTGCGGGCCAGATTGCATCAACAGCCAAAGGCCTAGAGCGAATTAATCTGCACCTCTTGTTAACCATAATTGCCTTTATTGGCACCATTATGATGCCTTCTGCTTCCCTTATTCTGTCTCTGCCAATTGATAGTGCGCTATGAGTCTCGCTCTGGACAGCGCGCCTGAGCGCCATGCCTTTACGTTGGGCCAGTTTGGCGGCGTGATGGAAGTGGTGTTTACGCTTTTATTCCTTCTGGTATTTTCCGGTATATTCTTTGGACCCTTGGTGGAAAACGGTGCCTCTGCCTCCGACACATCCTTTGCCAAATCGCTGTATTATATTGTTTATTTCTGCGTGGTTATTCTGGTGGTCAAGCACCCGCTGTCCACGGCCAAGGGCATGGCCCACAGTTTTTTGCTGCTGTTGCCGATTTTTCTGGCGATGGCCTCGACGCTCTGGTCGATCGAGCCGGGTTATACCTTGCGACGCTCCATTGCCCTGATGATGACCACCGGCTTCGCCATTTATCTGGCCTCGCGTTATGACTGGGGCGAGCTGATCGAGCTTCTGGCCGTTACCTATGGCTTGCTGGCGGTGCTTAGCCTGCTTTTTGTTCTGGTGGCCCCAGGTAAAGGCATTATGCAAACCACGCACTCCGGGGCCTGGTCGGGCCTGTGGTGGGAGAAAAACGATCTGGGCATGAACATGGCCAAAGCGGCGCATTTGAGCCTGTGCGCCATGATCTTTCGGCCCAAACGTGCCTGGCTGTGGGGCGGCATTCTTTTGCTCTCCGTCATGCTGCTTTTACTCTCTACCTCCAAAACCTCATTGCTGGCGGTGCTGTTGGCGTTTGGCGGGGCAGGGGGGCTTTATATATTCCGCCGCAGTCCGTTGATTGGTATTCCGCTGATTTATTTCTCGTTGATTATTGCGCTGGCACTGGGGCTGGGGATCGAGTTTGCGCCAAAATTTATGTTTGGCCTGATTGGCAAGGACCCGAGCCTGACCGGCCGGACCGACATTTGGGAGGCGCTCTTTACCCAGATCCAGAACCACCCGTGGCTGGGGCATGGTTATGGGGTGTTCTGGCTGGACGAGAATGGCCCGGCCTTTTGGGTGCGCCAGCAAACGCAATGGCTGGTCCCTACGGCACATAATGGCTGGCTGGAAACCTGGCTGTCGATTGGGCTGGTCGGGGTGATACTCTTTGCCATCACCTATTTTGGCGCAGTTATATCGGCCTTGCGCGGCGTGCTCACTGACAAAGCAGCCTATTGGGCGCTGATCTCCACACTGGTATTTTTGCTGTTCTCGCTGTCAGAGAGCAACATTTTGCAACAGAATAATCTCGGCTGGATTGTTTTTGCGGCCACCGCTGCCAAGCTTTTTGGCGCCGGGCCTGCGCGGAAAGATCAGAGTGCGGACGCGCCGTAAAATCGCGGCTGGAACCTGTCGGTCCACAGCATTTTGCCTAAGCCCTGCACCATTTTATCTAGCATGATCACATGCTTTTCCTTATTGATGGGCCAGTAGAACGCGCACAAAAGGCCATAGACGAAAAACTGGCCCAGACCGACCGCCATCCAATAGGCCAGTTTGGGGAAATCGCGATGTTGCCATGCGGTTTGCGTTGGCCCCTGTCCAAAGGCAAAGGCCTTGGAAATGGAGTAGGATACGGTGGCGCGCACTGGGGGAATTTCTTCATAGACCAGCGCATCGGCGGCCCAGGCAATGGTGCCCCCGTCGTAGAGAACTTTAGAATACAGCTCGTCATCCTCGCCGCCAGTTTCATTGGTGGCGGGGTTAAAGACCGGCGCATCCAAAAAAAAGCGCGCGCGTTTTAACATGGAATTACAACAGCCATAATAGTCATTTATAATGCCTGATTGCGCCGGGCCGGTGGCGCTAAAACGGGCCTCGATATAGGCCTTGTGTGGCACGTCGTTCTCGATGCGCCCCTGCACCGGGCCAAACACCAGATCAGCATTGGTTTTGGCCTGTACCGCCAACATGGATTTCATCCATCCGGGCGCGGCGGTCTGGTCATCATCAATAAACATAATGATCTTGGCTTTGGCGATTCGAAGCGCCGTATTGCGCGCCGTGGCCACGCCGGGTTCTGGCTCGTGGCCATAAACAATCGGCCAGCGGCTGGTCTTGCTCATATGCGCGACCACCTCGCGGGCAGAGGCTTTGGGGTCGTTGTCCAGAACAACAATCTCGACCAGGGCCTGCACGCCTTCTTGCAAGAGCACGCTGTTGACGGCCAGCTTGACCTGCTCAGGGCGTTTAAAGGTGGGAATGACGACGGAAACATCGGGTGTCATGCGGCTTTCTCCATTGCGGTCAGGGCGGCAAAGGCGCTGCCAACGGGCAGAACCTCAAAACCGGCCGCTTTGACCGCCTTACAAATCGTTTCAAAAAGTTCAGGGGTACAGCCCCATTCACCGGGCGTATCGCGCACGTCGTGGGTATAAAAAATCAGCCAGCCGGGGGCGCTTTTCAGGTTTTCAACATAGGATAGCGCCAGATCGCTTTGGGTCTCTGTTCCCTCAATCGGCACGGCGCTGAGCTGATGGGCATCGGCAAAGCGGCGATTAATGCCCGTCTGTACGCCGCGCAAGGTGTCATAATGCTGGCCCAGCAAGGCCTTGGCCTGCGGCGTTGTTTCCCCATAAGGGTAGGCAAAACTGCGTGGCAGCGGGGCGCCCAGAGCGCGCAGGCGTTTCTGATTGCGGCGCACTTCACGCTCGATCACCACCGGGGCATTTAAGGCGCAATCAATATGGTTTTCTGTGTGGCAGCCAATTTCATGGCCCTTGCCAACCAGCATACCAATGTCATCCGTGCTAAAGAGGCTGCCCAGATGATTGTCGGTATTTTTAAACCCTGTGCTGGTATAATACGTACCGCGCCAGCCATAGCGTTCCAGTATCGCTGCGCCCGTATGGGCAGCACTTTGTGGAAAATCATCAAAGCTGAAACTGACCAAAAAGCGATCCTGTGCACAATCCAGCGCTTTGCGCGCCTGCAAGCGGGTGAGGCGACGTTTCAGCTTGCCAACAAGGCCTGCCGGGGGCGTGTAGGGCGCAGACGTCATGACAGAGCCTTTGCATACCAGCAGGAGCGCCAGAGCTTGAGCGCCAAAATACGTAAAGACAGCGGCACCAGCCCGCTGGTATCGCGGGCCATAGCGGAAAATACCGGGCGCACCAGCGCCAGCCCCGGCACATTGCGCAGCACATGGGCGGCCTTCCAGCTTGGTAAGGTGCTGGCCAGATCCGGGTGACGTTTGACAAAGCGCGCATAATTGGGCGCAGAATCGCGAAAGCGTCTGACCAGTGTTTCTGCGCTTTCCAGCCCCAAATGCTGGGCCGGGTTATCAATGTGATGGATATTATAATCACGGGCGGCGCGCGCTGCCCATTCCACATCTTCCCAGCCCCAGCCGGAAAAACCGTTATCAAAGGGATGCTCGTTCAGCACATCGCGGCGCACCAAAAGATTGGACGTGCACACATGCTTGGCCGGGTTTTGCGCGCGTTCCGCCGCCGGTAAGCAGTCTGAATTTTGCGAAAACGCCTGATGCAGGATCATTTCAGGGGCGATATGGCCAAGGGGCGGTACGCTGAACCCGCCAAAAGCAATGGCCGGGTTATCGTTTTGGGTGCAGGCCATCCAGGTGCGCAAAAACTGATCATCTTCGGGCATCATATCCGCGTCTAAAAAGAGCACCCATTGGCCTCTTGCTGCCTTGATCAGGGCATTGCGCGCCCCGGATCGTCCCACATTCTCGTAAGCGCTGATTAGTTTGACCGGCAGGCGCGCTTTGGCGGTGGCGCGATCCATGGCGGAACTCAGATCGGGGTCGGCACTGCCATCATCATAAAGAATGACCTCGACATTTAAGGGCGGGTTTTGCCCCAGAGCGCGCAACAGCTTTTGCGGGTTATCCTTGTAAAACGGGATCAATACGCTCAGCACAATGGCCGTATCATGGGGCCAGGCGGCATTGTTATGCACGCAGGGCAGTTTTGTTGGCGTCTTGCTCATATTGTCACCACGTCTTTTTTACGCAGGCGCTGGGCTATGCGTGTCAGATAATCGCGACTGTCGGCCAGATTAAGCGCCAGTGCCGCGCCGCCATAAAGCGCCATGCCCAGACCAGCTTTGCCAATCAGCAATGCAAAGTCCGGCCAGGATGATGGCCAGGGCACCAGCCACACCCCACCCGCCATAATGGCGCAGGCCAGCAGGGTCTTCGCCGCCGCAGCAAAGGGCAAAGGAAGCGGAAAATAACGTCGCCCCACAAGGGCGCTGAGGCTCACCCCCGCGCCGTAAGCCAGAACCGTGGCAATCACCGCCCCTTGCAGGCCAAGGCGTGGCAATAAAATCATGTTCAGGACAATGTTCAAAAGGGCGGGGAAGGTCATCACCGCCGCCATCATGCCGGTGCGTTTGGAAAGGGTGAAGGCCTCGTTTAAGTAATAGGTCATGATGCCGTTCATCACCCCGGCCAGCGCAATCCACGGGATGATCTGTGCCGCCTGATCGCGAAAGGCAGGGCCGGTCATCACGGCGGCCAGCGGCGTTGCCACCAGCGCCAGCCCCGTTGCTGCCGGAAAGGTCAGAAGCGCCATAAAGCCAAAGGCCTTGCGGGCCATGGCGCGGGCGTCAGCCAAGCCGCTATGTTCCAGCGCGGCAATGGTCAAAGGGGCCGCCGCCATGCCTGCCCAGATGAAAATCACATCCAGCGTGCGATTGGCCAGACCATAACCGGCGGTATAAACGCCAACCGAAGCGGTATCCAGATACGCAGCGATTAAAAATCGGTCTGCCGAAGACATGGCCAGCGCCAGCACCAGATAGAGCGAAATAGGTATGCCATAGGCGGCAAAGGTTTTGACCTGCGCCAGTGTGTGCTTGCCGCCCTTGCTGCGTTTCAGCATCAGCGGAAGATCAACCATCAGGGCCACGCCTGCGGCAACCAGCATGCCGACAAAAGGACCGGCGGCGCGCAAATCCGTGGTCATGACCAATAAAATGCCGAGGCTGAACCCGGCGGTAATATGAAAAAACTCAATCAGGCTATAGCGCGCAACCTCGCGGGCGGCGCGGCGCGCCTGCAAGGTGAGGTTCAACCCGGCGCGCACAATGGCGGCACTGAGCGCAAAAGCCAATATGGTCTTGAAATCGGCGCTTAAGGGTAAAAAACTGATACACAGAAAGCCAATCACCAGCCCGGCAACGGCCATAATAGCCAGCGTGCCATAGGCATTAGCCATATGATCTTTCAGCGTGCCTTCAGCTTCGGCGCGGGCGTAAAAGCGTGCAGTGGCTCCCTCCAGCCAGGTAAAGAGAAGCGTGTGGAATATTGTCATCACGGCAAAGGCCAAGCCATAGCGGCCATAATCTGCGGGTGAAAGCAGGCGGGTCAGCAAGAAAATGCTGCCAAATCCGGCGACGGCCTGTGCAATATTGACCGGCAAATACCCAAGAAGATGACGCCAAAGCATTGTGTGTCCTGTTTTTTTGCCGCGCTAGCGCGTTGTTAGGGATTTGAGCGTATGACAAACGCACTAATTCCTCGTGAACAGACCGCAAATAATTTGAGAAATCCTGATAGTGGACATTACCGTCAAAACCGTTGCTGACCTGAGTGGTGCAGAGTGCGAAGCCTGGCAGGCGTTTCAGGCCGCTGATCCAGATTTGCATAGCCCGTATTTCTCGCTTGGTTTTGCCAGAGCTTGTGCTGCGGTGCGCCAGAATGTGCGCGTTGCGATTGTCCGTAATAACCACGCCATCAAGGCCTTTTTGCCGTTTCATCGCCGACCACTTGGCTATTCCCTGCCTTTGGGCGGGCCTTTGGGAGATTTTCATGGGCTGATTGCTGAACCGGGCCTTGCTTTGAATCTGCGCCAGATCATGCGTGCGGCTCGTATGAGCGTCTATCCCTTTGAATTTGTCCCGGCGGCGCAATCCAGTTTTACGTCTGTTGTCAGGGAACAGAAAGACTGTCATGTGGCGGATTTATGCCAGGGGTATGATCACTGGTATGAGGACCGCATGGCGGCCCATAAAAAAAGTCTTAAAAAATACGAGGCCAAGGCGCGCAAACTGGGAAAAGAACATGGCGAGTTGCAGTTTACGGGGGATGATCGTGATCCGGCAGCCTTTGCGAAATTACTGGCATGGAAAAGTGCCCAATATCACGCCACCGGGTTTTTCGATGTGTTTTCTGTGCCCTGGACCGGGGCGCTGTTAAAGACCATCCATCAGTCTAAAGACGATGCTTTTGCGGGGCAATTGTCCACCTTACGGGCAGGAAAAACGCTGGTCGCTGCACATTTTGGCATGAAAAGCGCCGGGGCTGCCCACTACTGGTTTCCCGCCTATGATCCAGATTTTTCCCTTTATTCACCGGGGCACACGTTGATGTTTAAACTGTTGCAATATCACGCCGGGGCAGAGGTACAACAGGTGCACCTGGGCGTTGGGGATTTTCGCTATAAACACCAGTTTGGCGGTCAGATGCTCTCGCTTTGCAGTGGCACCGCGATGGCCCCCTCCTTCGCAGCGGGCCTGCGTCAGTGTGCCCAAGGCGTTCAAAACGGGTTTGAGGCCTTGCCGCTTGGCCCGGTGTCACGATTGCCCGGGCGGGTATTGCGGCGCATGGACCGCATGATGGCGTTTCGCCCGGCCTAGGGATTCATTAAGCTCGGGACGGCGCGATCAGCGCGGCCAGACCAAAACCAGCAGCCAATGCCGAAACCCCATGGCCTCAAGAGCAGGGACAACCCGCGAAGCGTGTAAATTCATTTTATACCTACCTTTGAATGCTCGAATCTGTTTATCCTTAACCATATTGTCGCAAAGGGGCCTGTTTGCGAAAAGATAGGGGCGTGTTGCGACATATTAGCGCAACTGAATATATGGCGCAGTTTGCCTCTTGAGAAAACGCACAAACCAGCGTTGATATGGTCTGGAATGCTGTGACGCTGCGGCGATCTGAGGGGGAGTCTCAACATGAGCAAAACTGCCACCCGTAAGGGTATGGGGCTGGATGTGCTGACACTGGGAATGTTTTTGAGCATTCTGGCACTGCTCAGCTTGTTTTTAACGGCGAAAACGCATGACCCCTTGATGAAGGTCCATGCAGTCATGCTTTTGGCTGCCTTCGTGCTGGGCCTTGCGGCGCTATTTATGCGCGCGGCTAGCGGGTTAAATTTTGATCAGTCCCGTTATGAAGAGGGCATTATCAAAGCCGGTGTCATCGCCACGGTGTTCTGGGGCCTAGTCGGCTTTCTGGTTGGGGTGATTATTGCCTCGCAACTGGCTTTCCCGAACATTATGTACAATCCGGATTTTGGCTGGATGAATTTTGGGCGCTTACGCCCGGTCCATACCTCAGCGGTGATTTTTGCCTTTGGCGGCAATGCCCTGATGGTGACCTCGTTTTACGTGGTGCAGCGCACCTGTCATGCGCGCCTTGCGGGCGGGGTCTGGGCCTGGTTTGTGTTCTGGGGCTATCAGCTCTTTATCGTGCTAGCGGCCACCGGCTATGTCAGCGGCATCACCCAAAGTAGGGAATATGCAGAGCCGGAATGGTATATTGATATCTGGCTGACCATCGTCTGGGTCAGTTATCTTCTGGTCTTTCTGGCCACCCTGTGGAAACGCAAGATCAAACACATCTATGTGGCCAACTGGTTTTATCTGGCCTTCATCGTCACCGTGGCGTTATTGCATATTATCAACAATCTCTCCGTGCCGATTGGTCTGACAGAACACAAGAGTTATTCTTTGTTCTCAGGGGTTCAGGATGCCATGACCCAATGGTGGTATGGCCATAATGCGGTGGGCTTTTTCCTCACCGCTGGGTTTTTGGGCATTATGTATTATTTTGTGCCCAAACGGGCTGAACGACCTGTCTATTCCTACCGTTTGTCGATTGTGCATTTCTGGTCGCTGATCTTTATCTATATCTGGGCTGGGCCGCACCATTTGCACTATACCGCTTTGCCCATGTGGGCACAGACTTTGGGGATGACGTTCTCGATTGCCCTGTGGATGCCGTCATGGGGCGGCATGATCAACGGCTTGATGACGCTTTCGGGGGCCTGGGACAAGTTGCGGACCGATCCGGTTATGCGGATGCTGGTCGTCTCGGTTGCCTTCTATGGCATGAGCACGTTTGAAGGCCCGGTCATGTCAATCCGTGCGGTAAACTCGCTCTCGCATTATACCGACTGGACCATTGGTCACGTGCATTCGGGTGCGCTGGGCTGGGTGGCCTATGTCAGCTTTGGGGCCTTGTATTGCCTGGTCCCCTGGGTGTGGAAACGGGCGCGGCTTTATTCCAACGATCTGGTGGAATGGCATTTCTGGATTTCGACCATCGGGATCGTGTTTTATATCACGGCCATGTGGGTCAGTGGAATCATGCAGGGGCTGATGTGGCGTGCTTATAACAGCTCTGGTTTTCTGGAAAACTCGTTCGTGGAAACGGTCGAGGCCATGCACCCCTTCTATGTTATCCGGGCGCTGGGCGGATTGCTGTTCCTGATTGGGGCGATAATCATGGCCTATAATCTGTGGCGTACGGCGCGCGGTGATGTGCGCAAGGGGGAAAGCGTGCCTGACTCGCAACCCCTGTCCGCTGTTATTCCTGCTGTGAACTAGGGAGAGAGACATGGGTTTCAAACATGAAATATTCGAGAAGAACTCTCTCCTTTTAACCCTGGGCATTCTGGTGGTGGTGTCGATTGGCGGTCTGGTTGAAATCGCCCCGCTTTTCTACATTTCCAGCACAATTGAGAAGGTTGATGGCATGCGGCCCTATACGCCGCTGGAACTGACCGGACGGAATGTCTATGTCCGCGAAGGGTGTTATCTGTGCCACAGCCAGATGATCCGCCCCTTGCGCGATGAGGCCGAGCGTTACGGGCATTATAGCCTGGCCGCAGAAAGCATGTACGATCATCCTTTCCAGTGGGGCTCCAAACGGACCGGGCCGGATCTGGCCCGCGTTGGTGCCAAATATTCGGATGCCTGGCACCAGGCGCACCTTGTCCATCCGCAAGCGGTAGTGCCGGAATCAGTCATGCCGCCTTACAAATTCCTCAAGGATAATATTCTTGATGGGCGAACAATCGAGGCTGATCTGAAGGCCAACCGCATTGTCGGCGTCCCGTATACGGACGGGCAAATCGCGGCGGCTAAATCCGACCTAGCGACGCAAGTCGATGAATATGCCGATGATTTTGATGGCTTTATGGCCCGCTATCCCGGTGCCAATGTTCGCGATTTCGACGGCGATCCAGAGCATCTGACAGAGATGGATGCGCTGATCGCCTATTTGCAAATGCTCGGCACGCTGGTTGATTTTTCAACCTATGAAGCCGACGCCGAAGATAATCTGCGTTAGGAGGCCAGCATGAATTACGAAGATGTAGCTAAATTCGCGCAGACTTGGGGGCTGGTGTATTTTGCTCTGCTCTTTGGGGGGATCGTTTTGTATGCCCTGTGGCCGGGAAACCAGAAACAGTTCGACGAAGCCGCACGCATTCCGCTTGAGGATGAACCTCTTGATAATGAGGAGGGGTGATAATGTCTGATCGTCCAGAAGTTGACGACCATTCAGGCACCGAAACCACTGGCCATGAATGGGACGGCATTAAGGAACTGAACACGCCTCTGCCCCGCTGGTGGCTGACCATCTGGTTTGGCTGCATTGCCATTGCACTGGTGTACATGGTGTTGATGCCATCATGGCCGCTGCCATGGGCTAACACCTATGTTAAGGGCCTGCGCCATTATTCCGAGCGGGCAAATTTTGAAAAAGATATGGTCAAGCTCGCCGCCTCCCGTGGGCCGGCAGAACAGCAATTGGCCAACACCCCGATTGATCAAGTTGAGAACAATCCGGAAATGCTGAATTTTGCCCTGGCGGCGGGTAAATCCGCCTTTGGCGATAATTGCGCGACCTGTCACGGTTCAAGCGGTGTAGGTAATTTTGGCTATCCGGCGCTGGTTGATGATGTCTGGCTGTGGGGCGGTACGCTGGATGATATTCAGTACACTATCACCAATGGAATTCGCTCCACAGGTGATGACACGCGCCTTTCGCAAATGCCGGCCTTTGGTCGTGATGAGCTGTTAAGCAAGGACGAGATCAAAGACCTTGTTGAGTATGTTACCCAGCTTTCAGGCGGCGATGCTGATGCCGAAGCGGTAGCGCGGGCCACGCCCCTGTTTGCCGACAATTGCGCCATGTGTCATGGCGATAATGGCACCGGCATGCGCGAGCTGGGGGCACCAAACCTGACCGATGCGGACTGGATTTATGCCGGGGATCGTGCGGCCATTACCGAAACCATCACCAATAGCCGCAATGGCGTTATGCCCACCTGGGAAGGGCGGCTGGAGCCATGGAAAATCGATGCTCTGGCTATTTATGTTCACGCGCTTGGCGGTGGGGAATAGAAATTTGCCCTGGAGGCAGAGTTGGGAAAAACAACAATAATTGGGGGCTCGCCGCATAAAAACGGCGGGCCTCAACCGACTGAAAAACAGCGTGCTGCGCATGGCGTTGACAAGATTGATGTCACCGCAGTCAATAAGCCCGAACACCGCGAACTTTATCAGAAACGCATTCCCATTTACCCAAAGCTGGCGCATGGAATATACCGCAAGATCAAATGGGCGCTGCTGTTTATTTTGCTGGGCATTTATTACATCGTCCCATTTTTGCGCTGGGACAGGGGACCGGAGGTGCCAGACCAGGCGGTGCTGGCCGATTTTGCCGGGCGGCGGTTTTATTTCTTCTTTATCGAGCTGTGGCCACAGGAGGTTTATTACATCACCGGCCTTTTGATGCTGGCCGCTTTTGGGTTGTTTCTGGCCACCTCGCTGTTTGGCCGGGTTTGGTGCGGCTATGCCTGTCCGCAAACCATCTGGACAGACCTTTTTATTGCGGTTGAGCGGATAGTTGAGGGCGACCGGAATGCCCGTATTAAACTGGAGCGCCAGCCCCTGCGCGGAAAAAAACTGATCAAGAAAATGATCAAGCATTCGGCGTGGCTGCTGATCTCCCTGCTGACCGGCGGTGTGTTTGTGCTCTATTTCCATGATGCACCAACAGTTGTCCGTGGGTTCTTCACCGGCCATGCGCCAATGTCGGCCTATCTGTTTACGGCGATTCTGACATTTACCACCTATTCACTGGCGGGCCTGATGCGCGAGCAGGTTTGCACATTTATGTGCCCCTGGCCCCGTATTCAGGGGGCCTTGACCGATGACGACAGTTTCGAGGTGAGCTATAGAGGGTATCGCGGCGAGCCACGCGCGGCGCACAAGAAAAACGACAGTTGGGAAGGGCGGGGCGACTGCATTGACTGCAAGATGTGTGTGGCGGTCTGTCCCATGGGGATTGATATTCGTGACGGGGATCAGCTGGAATGCATTAATTGCGCGCTGTGCATTGATGCCTGCGACAGTGTTATGGATAAAATCGGTCGGCCAAAAGGGCTGATCGCCTATGACACCGGGCGGAACCGAAAAGGCGCGGCCAGAGGTAAAAAGCCGGTCTTTAAAATTATTCGCGCGCGTACAGTCTTGTACGGTGTTTTGGTAACGGCAATCAGCGGGATTATGCTCTATGGGTTAATTACGCGTTCCACGCTGGATCTGAATACGTTGCGCGATCGCAGCCCGACCTTTGTGCGTTTGTCTGATGGATCGGTACGTAACGGCTACACCCTGAAAATTATCAACAAGGCTACAAAACCACGCGATTTGCGTGTCTTGGTGAAGGGTATTGAAGGCATAGCGATCAAGGCCGTTGGCCTGGACAGTGATGGCAAGTCCATTGTCGTACGGGCCGAGCCAGACAAGGTTAGGGTCGTCAAAATGTATGTTACAGTGCCCAAAGATGTGGTGAAGACCTTAAAAGAGTCGGCCCCCGTCTCCATCCTTGTAGAAGACAATGATGGCAGCGAACATACAGTCAACAAAACCGTATTTCTGTCAGGAAAACGATGAGCAAGAGCACATTTCGGATAAAGGGCTGGCACGTATTAGCCGGTTTTATCGCCTTTTTTGGGCTGGTTTTTGGCGTGAATGCGATCTTCATCATTAAGGCAACGCGGACGTTTCCGGGCATGAGTGTGGAGCGCCCCTTTGAGAAGGGTTTGCGCTATAACCAGACCATAAAAGCCCGCCTGCAGACCCAGCAAGAAGGCTGGGTGGCGAATTTCAGCCTTGAAGACAGCAATGCTGTCATGGTGAAATTTACCAATGAGAATGGCCCGATTGACGGGTTGAATGTGACGGTACATCTGGTCTGGCCGGGCCTGCCACATCAGGATCAGCAGTTGACGCTGCAACCCAGCGGTCCGGGTGTTTATAAAAGCCAGATGAGCGGCCTTGTCTTTCATGGGCGCACGTTAGAGTTTGAAGGTCAGGCGGTGCGCTTAAAGGACAATCTGGTGTTTCCATTCAAAGGCCGCATCAAGGTATG
The DNA here is from genome assembly GCA_002733495.1 of Robiginitomaculum sp. Taxonomy (GTDB): domain Bacteria; phylum Pseudomonadota; class Alphaproteobacteria; order Caulobacterales; family Maricaulaceae; genus Robiginitomaculum_B. The sequence goes on along the minus strand of NVVV01000013.1, from coordinate 11,017 downwards.
AGCACCCAAGACAACAGCATTGAGACGCAAAACCGGGGCTGTCCCACCATGGGCGGTCCCGTGGCCATGGCAGGCGCGGCGGCGGACCCCTTGGCCTTTGTGCGCACCGAGGACGACGGGTTAGAGCATCTGGATTTACTGGTTCGCGGCGCGCGCTGTGCCGGGTGCATTTCCAAAATTGAAAAAGGCGTTAATGCCATTTCTGGTGTTCGGCTTAGCCAGCTCAACCTTTCCACCGGAAAATTGTCGGTAAACTGGGTGCCGGGGGCGGCTGATCCGGGCGTGATTGCGCGCACGGTGGCTGATCTTGGCTATCAGGTTTCGCCCTATGATCCCGGTGAGGCCGAGGTCGAGCGGGACAAGCACGGGCGCTTCTTGCTGCTCTGCATGGCGGTGGCCGGGTTTGCGGCGATGAATATCATGCTGTTTTCGGTCTCTGTCTGGGCCGGATTTAATGGCGAAATGCAAGAGACCACCCGTACGTTTTTTCACTGGCTTTCGGCGCTGATCGCCTTGCCAGCGGCGGCCTTTTCCGGCCAGCCATTTTTTCGTTCGGCCTTTGCGTCCTTGCGCAAGGGCAAGGCCAATATGGATGTACCTATATCGCTGGCGGTGTTGCTGGCGCTGGGGGTTAGTCTTTACGAGACGATCACTGGCGGCGATCACACCTATTTTGATGCGGCGATTATGTTGCTGTTTTTCCTGCTGATCGGGCGCTGGCTGGATCACCGCCTGCGGGGCCAGACGCGCCTTGCGGCGCGGGAACTCTTGTCTTTACAGGCGGCCACCGCCAACCGGCTGGACCAGAATGGTGATGTTCAGGCGGTACAGGCCCGCGATATAGAACCCGGCGATCACATTATTCTCTGGCCCGGGGACCGCGCGCCGGTTGATGGGATCATCACTGAGGGGCGCTCGGATGTGGACATGGCGCTGGTCAGCGGGGAAAGTGCGCCGGATCTGGTGCAATCGGGCGATGCCATTCGTGCCGGCATGGTCAATCTGACAGACAAGCTGGTATTGCGGGCCACAGCCAGAACCGAAGATTCGCTTCTGGCAGAACTGACCCGTCTGGTCGAAGCCGGGGAGACCGCGCGCGGGCGTTTTGTCAAACTGGCGGATCGCGCCGCACAGGCCTATGTGCCGATCGTCCATACGCTGGCGGCTTTGTCTTTTGTCGGCTGGATACTAATTGGGGCCGGGGTGCACCATGCGGTGCTGATCGCGGCGGCGGTGCTGATCATTACCTGCCCGTGTGCACTGGGGCTGGCGGCCCCGGCGGTACAGATTGTGGCGGTGGGGCGGTTGTTTAAACGCGGCATTCTGGTCAAGGCCGGGGATGCGCTGGAACGCATGGCCGAAATTGACACGGTGTTGCTGGATAAAACCGGCACATTGACGCTGGGCAAGCCGCGTCTGGTCAATACCGATGAAATCAGCGCCGATACACTGGAATTTGCCGCAAAACTTGCGCGCTCCAGTCGTCACCCGTTATCCCGCGCCATTGCCGATCTGGCCGGGCCGGGCGGTGTGGCCAATGATGCCGAAGAAACCCCGGGCCATGGGGTTGAAGGCACAGTTGATGGCGCGCGGGCGCGCCTTGGCCGCGCCGAATGGGCCGGGGTAGAAAAACAGAACGAAACCACCTCTGGTCTGTGGCTGGTCGTCAAGGGCCAGGACCCGGTACATTTTATCTTTGAAGATGCCTTGCGTGTCGATGCCGCGAAAATGGTAGCCGGGTTAAAGGCGCGAAATTTAAGTGTTGAAATGCTTTCTGGCGATCGCGAGGCCCCGGCAAAAGCTGCCGCCGCCAAGGCCGGTATTGATATTGTTTCCTTTGGCCTGACGCCGCAGGAAAAAATCAGCCGCGTCGAAGCGCTGGTAAGCGCGGGCAAAAACGTGCTGATGGTTGGCGATGGGCTGAACGATGCCCCGGCGCTGGCGGCGGCGAATGTGTCCCTGTCACTGGCCGGCGCCACGGATGCCAGTCAGGCCGCCGCAGATATGGTGCTGCAAGGCGAAAAGCTAAGCCCCATTCTGGCTGCCTATGATGTTTCACGCGCCGCGCGGGGGCGGATATTGCAAAACTTTGGCTTTGCGGCGGGTTATAATATGATTGCCGTGCCGCTGGCGGTCTTTGGCTTCGTCACGCCGATGATTGCCGCCATTGCCATGTCATCATCCTCCATTGTGGTAACGTTGAACGCTTTGCGTCCCTTTATGATCAGGCACAAATCCTCATGAGTATATTGGTTTATCTCATCCCGGCGGCGCTCTTTCTGGCTCTTTTGGGCCTTGGCGCTTTTGTCTGGACGGTAAAGTCTGGCCAGTATGACGATATGGACGGGGCAAAATGGCGCATATTTATGGATGATGATCGGGACGATCACATCCCTGATTAGATAACAGCAACACAAACGTCCTCATCCTGAGCTTGTCGAAGGATAAAACCTAAAGCTCCCATGGTTCGACAGGCTCACCATGAGGTTGCCTATAGGGCAGGGGTCTTTTGCTACTCCTTCAGGATATAATCCACACTATCCAGATTGCCATCGGTTTTGGCCGGAATAATGCCTAACACATCAGCCACAAGGCCATAGACATTCACATTGTCAAACGGCTCGGCCACGATGCCGTTCTTGAAGGCCGGGCCATTGGCGATAAAGGTGCCATACATGTCATGAGAATGACGATCATAGCCATGCATGCCCTTGGGCGCGTGCTTGTATTTTGAGGTCAACGCGCGTGCAAAGATCAGCCAGCCCGGCTCGGCCACCACAAAAATATCGCCCGTGCGGTCGTTATTATTAACGTGCCATCTTTTGGGCAAATGCCCCCGCCGATAGACTTGCAATTTGGGGTTGGCATTGGCCAATTGGTAGTAGACCTTGTCGATATTGGCAGGATCCTTGACAAATATATGGGCAAATGGTCCACCGGAGGGGCCACTGGCGCTGGCAAATTTTGGCACCATGACATCATCAAGGCTGATATAATCATCCAGATAGATCAGGGCATTTTCCTTGACCTTGGTCATGCCGTGATCGGACACAATGACCAGATTAACCTGGTCTTCCAGTCCTAGTTCTTTAATGCCAGCGACCAGGTCGCCAATGTTGTTGTCAATGGCTTTGATGGCGATGCCTTCTTCTGGCGTTTCGGGGCCATAGCGGTGCTCGGCTGAATCCACATCATGAAAATAAAGCGTGATCAGGCGCGGGCGCTTCTCTTCGGGCATGGCAAGCCAGTCCAGCACCTGGGTAACGCGCTCGGCCTTGGGCTTGTTATGCTCATAAGGGTACCAGTAGGTTGGGCGATAACCTGCTATTTCTGCCTCGGATCCCAGCCAGAACATGGCCGCTGTGGTGAGGCCCTGTTTTTCGGCGGTAACCCAAATCGGCTCGCCGCCCCACCATTCACTTTCCCCGTGGGTGCCGCGCTCCATTAACCGCCCGGTTTTGCGTGAATAGGCCAGATTAGACGTGATGCCGGTATGTTCGGCATAAAGTCCGGTGGCGATGGAATAAAAGTTCACAAAGGTCACGCTGGGCATGACCGGGATCAGGCCTTGCGCCCGTACCCCGTCTTTGGCCAGTGCGCGCAAATTAGGCGCTTCGTGGCGATCTATGGCGTCCCAGCGCAGGCCATCAATGCCCACCATAATGACAATGGGGCCATCTTTGGCGATCGGTTTTGCGACGGGCGCTGCGGTGGCTGTGCTGCTCTGACGGGGCGGCGGGGAAGCGGCTTTATCACTATTGACCTGAATGCTGACACAGCCAGAAAGGGCCAGTGCCGCTGCAATAACAAAACCTAGAAGGCGCATATCCGAATCCCCAAAACTTTGAAGTCTTCTTCTATCGGATAATGCGCGCAAATGCAGGTTACAATTGCATTATTTAGCGGCACCAGAGGGAGCATGCTCTGGTTGCCCTGTTCCAAGCCTTAACGCGCTAGCACCTTGATCGGGCCATCTTCGCTGCCCGTGACGAATTGTTCCACATAAGGGTTGCCGGACTTATCGACCTCTTTGACGCCGCCCTGCCAGATGATTTTGCCTTCATAAATCATCGCCACATCATCGGCGATTTTGCGCACGGAATTCATGTCATGGGTGATGGAGACGGCGGTGGCCCCAAGGGCGGTGACCTGGCGGCGGATCAGGTTATCGATCACATCGGCGGTAATGGGATCAAGTCCCGTGGTTGGCTCGTCAAAAAACATAATCTCGGGGCGGGCGACAATGGCGCGGGCCAGACCGACGCGCTTTTGCATGCCGCCGGATAATTCAGCCGGGCTTAGCGCCATAACGTCCGCGCCCAGATTAACCTGGTTGAGCGCCGCCTCGGCGCGTTTTTTGGCGGACTTGCGCGCCACACCATCGGCATAGAGCAGGCGAAAAGCCACATTTTCCCAGACGCTTAGCGAATCAAACAAGGCCCCGCCCTGAAAAAGCATGCCAAACTTGGCCATGACTTTAGCGCGCTTAGCCGGTGAAAGATTGGTGACGGACTGGCCATCAATAATGATGCTGCCGCTGTCGGGGGTAATCAGGCCCAATATGCATTTCAGCAAGACCGACTTGCCGGTGCCGGACCCACCGATCACCACCATAGAGCGCCCGGGGCAGACATCCAGATCAACCCCGCGCAACACATGATTGTGGCCAAAGGATTTATGGACGTCACGGATGGAGATTTTGATGGAGGTATCAGTTTTGGACATATCAGACAAACAATGTGGTAAGAACGTAATTGGCGGCGAAGATTAAAATGGCGGCGCTGACCACCGCATTGGTTGTGGCCCGGCCCACGCCCTGGGCCCCGCGTTTTGAGTGATAGCCGTGATAACAGCCCATCAAAGCAATGATAAAGCCAAAGGTGGCCGCTTTGATCAGGCCCGACACTACATCCCATTGGGTAACAAAATCTACCGAATTACGAATATAAGTCGCGCCGTTAAAGCCCAGAATTTGCGTTGAGACAGCCCAGCCGCCCAGCACCCCGATAATATCGGCCACCAGTACCAAAAGCGGCACGGTGATCACAGCGGCCAATATGCGCGGCCCAACCAGAAAACGAAATGGATCGGTGGACAGGGTTTCCAGCGCATCAATCTGTTCGGTAACCCGCATGGCGCCGATCTCGGCGGCCATGGCGGCGCTAACCCGTCCGGCCAGCATCAGGGACGCCAATACGGGGCCAAGCTCGCGGGTGATGCCCAAAACCACAATGTTGGGGACAAATTGTTCGGCGTTAAAACGCGCCCCGCCAGTATAGATGTTCAGCGCCAAAGCCGCGCCGGTAAATACCGCCGTCAGGCCAACCACGGGCAAAGAAAAATAGCCAATACGCAGCAATTGTGTGCGTAACTGGCCCCAGTACCAAGGCGGCATCAGTGCCGCCGTAACGCCGCGCCAGGCAAACAGCGACATCGCCCCTGCCTCGCGCAAAAGGCCTAAGACCGGGCGGCCAAGTAGGGCAAGCGGGTTCATGCGCTGCATCCTTTGTAATCACGAACAAATCGCGGGCCAAGCCCGGTGAGAATCTCATAGGACAAGGTTCCCGCGCGCTTGGCAAGCGCTTCCAGATCATCCCCTAAAAGACAAAGCATATCGCCAACCTGGGGCAGGGTGCTAAGGCCACGAAGATCAAACGTACTTAAATCCATCGACACCCGCCCGACCAGCGGCACTTTCTCGCCTTCTATGCGACCAAAGCCGCCGCCGGAGCTGGCGGCGCAGGGCAGGCCATCGGCATAACCAAGGCTCACCGTGGCCACCGGCATATCCTCTGGGGCAATGAAATCCGCGTCATAGCCAATGATGTCCCCCTTGCGCACGGTCTTGATCTGAATGATCGGCGCTTCGATCCGGGCCACGGGGGCCAGTTTTGGGCCGCCCTCGCCCAGCGGAGCACCACCATAAAGCGCAATGCCGGTGCGGGTCAGATCATAATGCCAGTCGGCGCCCATCAAGATACCTGCTGAATTGGCCAGACTGGCCGAAATGCCGGGAAATGCCGCGCGCACATCGTCAAAGCAGGCCTTTTGGCGAGCATTTAACGGGTGGTCGGGCGCTGATCCACAGGCCAGATGGCTCATAATCAGGCATAAGTTCAACCCCTTGGTCATGGCCGGTACGTCTCTGTGCCAAACAAGGCCCAGCCGGTTCATGCCGGTATCAATATGCAGAGCCGCCGGGGCGTTTTCACCGGCCTCCAACCACAGGGCAATGTGTTCGGCGGTGCTGAGCACGGGGATCAGATGTTTTTGGCGCAAGAGCGGCGCTTCGCCAAATTGCAGACCATTCAGAACAAAGATTTCCACATCATGGCCCAGTATCTGGCGGGCCAGCATGGCCTCACTGATATGGGCGCAGAAAAAATGGGTACAGCCAGCCGCAGCCAGAACGGGCGCAACTTGTTCAAGACCTGTTCCATAGGCATTGGCCTTGATCGCCGCGCCGCAAACCGCCGTGCCAGAGCGCGCTGCCATCAACAGATAATTGGCGCGCACGGCCTTAAGATCAATGATCAGGCGCGGCACAGAGGGCAAAGGGGCATCAACAGTCATACGGTTCTATAACAAACAATGATCTGCCCGTCTTGCCAGTATTGCGGTCCTGCTCTGGATCAATAATCGTTATAGGGGCAAAGACCTTCGCCCGCGCCTTGGCTGTAATCACCCTTGGAGAAGCGATAGGTTTTAAGGCCTTCTCTGTGACCTTCATTAAAGGCTTGCTTCCACCCCTTCAGACCACATTTGAACCGGGTGGTTTCCGCCATGGGCTGGTTGGCCGGGGTCATGTTATAGGTGCCAAACTGATAGGCCTTTTCATAACATTCACAGGCAGATGTAGGCCCGTCGCCTTCCAGCTGGGCGTATTGTGCGGAGGTCGTGCCGGCCATGGCCAGCAATCCCGCGCTGGCAACAAGCTTTACGATGGTGTTTTTTTTCATGGCAGACTCCCAATTGAACAGAATCACAAGACTAAAGAGCGGCGGGTATGTGAACAAGGCGGAAAATTGACCATTTCATGCCGATAGTCTTCAGGCAAATGCGTTCTAATGCGCACTGTCATCATAGCGGCCATCGGCGGCCAGATTACCAAACTTGGTCAGCTCTTCGATAAAGGACAGGTCAACATTGCCAATCGGGCCATGGCGTTGCTTGCCAATAATGATCTCTGCGCGCTGGCGAATTTCATTCATCTGTACCTGCCACTCAGCGTGTTCGGGCGTGCCAAAGGGCGGTTGTGTGCGGCCCAGATAATAGGCCTCGCGATACACAAACATCACCACGTCGGCGTCCTGCTCGATAGAACCGGATTCGCGTAAATCAGAGAGTTGCGGTTTTTTATCTTCGCGCTGTTCTACCTGCCGCGAGAGCTGCGACAGCGCAATCACCGGCACGTCCAGTTCCTTGGCCAGAGATTTCAGGCGCTGGGTGATCTCGCTGACTTCCTGCACGCGGCCATCTTTACGCCGCGATTCTGCGGTGACCAATTGCAAATAATCTACCACAATCAGGTCCAGCCCTTTGGAGGTGCGTTTCAATCGTCGCGCCCGCGCTGCCAGAGCGCCAACGGGCAGGCCACCCGTGTCATCAATGTGCAAGGGGATGGCGTTCAGCGCCGCCGCCCCATCCAGCAATTTATCAAAATCGCCCTCGCCAAGTTCGCCCCGGCGAATGGTTGACGAGGATATGCCGGTATGTTCAGCAATCAGGCGTGTGGCCAATTGTTCGGACGACATTTCGAGTGAGAAAAACGCCACCACGCCCCCTTCGGTAGTATGTCGTACACCATCTTTTACTTCATACTTGTAATTTTTGGCCACGTGAAAGGCGATATTGGTGGCCAAAGCGGTTTTGCCCATGGAGGGCCGCCCGGCAATGATGATCAGGTCTGATCTGTGCATGCCGCCCAATTTGTGATCCAGATCCGTCAGACCCGTTGCCACGCCAGAAAGTCCCCCTTCGCGCTTGTGCGCGGCGGCGGCCATGTCCATGCTTTCTTTCAGGGCTTCATTAAAGGGGCGAAAGCCGCGCGAAATACCGCCGGTTTCAGCTAAGCTGAACAGCAATTGTTCGGCGTCTTCAATCAGTTCCGGGCCGGATTTTGGCTCAACCGGATCAACCGCTTCTTTTAGAATGCTATCGCCAATGCGCATCAAATCACGGCGCAAAGCCAGGTCATAAACCAGCCGCGCATATTCGGGCGCATTGGCCGAGCTGGCCGCTTCGCCCAAAAGCCGCGCCAGATATTCAATGCCACCAATTTGCGCCAGACCTTCATGGTGCTCCAGCGTGGTTTTCAGGCTGATAGCGTCGGCCAGCAAGCCCTTGCCAATGGTCTTGGCGATGGCGTCAAAGATTTGCCCATGGACGGGGTCGTAAAAATGCTCGACCTTCAGATAGTCGGCAGCCCGAAAATAAATCTCGTTATCAATCAGCAAGGCCCCCAAAAGGGCCTGCTCTGCCTCGATATTATGCGGGGCGGTCTTTGCTGCCTCTGAGGTCTCTTGGGGAATGTTGTTGTCATCAGCCATAGGGCGTTTGTAGCGCAACCGCGCTGGCGCGGCGAGGGTAAAGACAGTGGGCAGCGAGGTTACGAACAAATATTTTTGAGGCAGTTATTCACAGGGGGAAGGCTTGAGCTTGCAGATAGAATTCTGGATAGGGTTTTGCTTGTGAATAACCCTGTGAATAAGGTGTTGAGGGGCTGTGTGCTTTGTGTACTGAGTATTAGTTTGCATGCCGTCGCTGTGTCATTACCCGGTTTATCCGGGTAATCCAGTGCCTATGAGAAAACCAGACTGGATTGCCAGAACACGCCCGGCAATGACGTGTTTGAACTAATTTTTATTGTATCTCTTGCAAGGGCATAGATGCTGGTGATGTTCTGAACGGGTTAGGCTTTCCAACAAAATGGCGTTGTGGTGAGTCTGAAAGGTTTTTTAGATTTGTGGCTGTCCCAGATAGCTAGGTCAAATACATCTTAACCCATTGCTTTAGTTGTTATAATAGGATTGTTGGGTCACTGTTGTTGAATCGCCACTCACATTCCTTCAAAAACAGTCCAAAATGTTGCTTGGGAACACCGTTGAATTTTCGTAAATGGCGCGTGGCCTGGTTCCAGAAGTTCTCGATGCCATTGATGTGATTATGTCGGTCAGCAAACAGTTTGGAATGGTTGATCCGGAAGTGCTTGAACTCGGACACATCCAGCACATTATAGCCGCGCCAGCAGTCGGAGTAAACGATGCTATCGGGCACCACTTTTCTCTCTATGATCTGGTATAAAGTCGCAGAAGATGCATTCGGTATGATCTTGGTGTAAACCTTGCCACCACGTTTTAACAGGCCAAACACGGGGGCTTTGCCCGCAGCACCCCGTCCTCGCTTGCGCTTTCTTTTGCCGCCGAAATAGCTCTCGTCCACTTCGATTTCACCAGCAAATACCTCATCACATTCCTGTTCCAGTTCAAACGAAATGACCGCGCGCAATCGCAGGAAATAATAGGCTGCCGTCTTGTGGTTAACCCCGCACAGGGACCTAGCACATCTTGCTGTCGTTCCCGCAACAAAATGCTCAATCAATCGGCCTTGTTTATACTGGCTTAATCGTGACTTTCTCATACTGTCCATCAAAGTGGGACCACCTCATATAAACATTCCAAACTTTTCTTTATTGGAAGCGAATCTCTATCTAGGCCACACAATGTTCATAATGTGTACCATGTGGCCCTCGCTTTGCCGTGTCGTCTGATTTTTGCCGAGTTTACCAGCTCACGCAGTCGCAGTTTGATTGTATTTCTGTTTGCGCCGGTTGCTTCGGTAATCTGCACGATATTTTGGCGGTTATGGGTGCGTAGCAGACTTAGAATTTTTAGGGAAATTTCCGGCAATTCGGTATCATCGTTACTAGAAATTTGATCACAATCCAGTCGCTCTGCCAGATTATTTTTCTGTTTTTTAAGGCAGCGCAGGAAGAAACCTACCCATGGTTCCCAGTCGGATGCATCGCCTTTCAGCGTGGTTTGGGTACGGCGCAAGGCTTTGTAATAAAGGTCTTTGTTTTTTTCGATCACACATTCAAGTGAAGCGTAAGGGACATAAACATACCCGGCCCGAAGCAAAAGCAATGTCGTCAGCACGCGGGACAGGCGGCCATTTCCATCTTGAAACGGATGGATGGCGAGAAACGTCACCACGAATACGGCAATGGTCAACAGCGGGTGCAGCGCTTCTTCATCAATCGCTTTTACAGTCCAGGCAACCAGCTCTTCCATTTCGCGGGGCGTATCAAAAGGCGTGGCGGTTTCAAAAATAATACCTATCTCATGACCATCAGCGTCAAAAGCAACCACATGATTATCAAGCGTCTTATAAGACCCGCGATGGCGCTCATCCTTATGGCTGTATCGCAACAATGTTTGGTGAAGCTGGCGGATGTGATTTTCTGTAAGCCGCAAGTCGGCAAAAGCCTCGAACACAAGATCCATGGCGTGAGCATAACCCGCCACTTCCTGTTCATCACGGGATGCAAAAGAAGTTTTGCCTAAACCCGACAACAGGGTTTCCACTTGCGCATCGGTCAGCCTTGCGCCTTCAATACGGGTTGAAGAGCCAACGCTTTCAACAGTCGCTACTTTACGCAAAGCAGACAGGCGTTCAGGAGAAAGATTTTCCAAGGCCTGCCAACGGCCCTTAAACTCGTCAATCTCTGCGACAAGCTTTACAATATCCGGTGTCAGATAAAGATTTGGGTCTTTCATAGGGTTTAGTACCCAATAATTTACCCCATAATACCCAATTTCATCCGATAAACCAAGGACAAAATATGCCACAAATGCCCGCGTCGTTTAAATCGACAGAGGGGCTGGTAAAATTTCACTGGAATTCGTCAAAAAAATCTAGGTGCTAACCTAGATAAGAAGGATTATCTAGGTTAGCGGAATGACAAGAAGGCGTTGTAAAATAAGCATATATAAGCAATCAAAGTTGCTTGAAATGT
>NVVV01000057.1 GCA_002733495.1 Robiginitomaculum sp. | reverse complement strand
AATTCTTTGCACAAATAAAAATGAGCGCGTCAGCCCAGCCCCCTCATAAGGATTATGGGTGAATTTTCCATCCAGTTTATCTTCCCAAAAATCCGCACTTCGCCGGACCACGGCTTCAATTGCATAATTATTAGGACGCCCGCGTGGCGGCGAAAAACGCTCTATGGCTATATCAGTACCTTTTTCCAAAATGCGTAATAAATGCAAGAGCTCTAAACAATAGGGCTTTCCACTTGTCTTCTTAAATGCGGTTATTTCTGGAAAGTCTGTTTGAGACTTTGGCTCGCCCAGCATTCGCGCCCCAAGATACATATCAAAGGATAAATCCAGACTTTCAAGGCTTTCTATGAGGACACGGAATTCTTCTATGCCGCGTTGCAGCTTTGCGTAATCTGCACGCAATGGTTTTTTGCTGAGCTCAATCCTATCTGCCGCCTTGGCGGAAAAGTATCCGTTGCGAATATAATTTATCTCTGCGATTTCTTCCGGGCACTTTCCATTAAATCCAAATTCCTTGCCCAATGCCTCAATAAAATCGGATGAATAACCCAGATCATTAAACGGGCTTAAAATATCTTTCTTATCTCCCATAATTAAGTCCCTTCATTTCAATGTGTTAGCTTTGAACAATTTAGAGGTATGTCCTATTAAAATTATATACCTTGTCTTTTAATGCGTTTTTTAACGGATTTAATTGCAGGCTTTTTATCAACACCTGACGGTTTTGAGTCTTTAACGTCGTTTTCCGCCTCAGAATTATCATCACCATCGCTTTTGTTTTTAAAAAACCCGTTCTCAGCTTCATCGAACAGTAGCGCTTGAGTTTGCCGCGTTAAAATCGCGCTCATCCGAGCTCTATTCAGTTTAAGTGGACCGTGGTTTTGTTGAAGGGCATCGAAAATAACCGCAAAAGTCATTTGCATAGCCTCCTCTATCCGCCGCTTTAAGTGCCGGGTTTTAATTTTGGGCTTCAAACCCTCAAATGCCACCGCGTTGATCGTATCTCGTAAATCGGAAAGTGCCGCCAACGCTTCTGGCTGAGTGGGTGCCAGTTTTAAGGCGGCACGAATAACGCCTGCAATCTTACGGCCCGACATTTCGCTAATAAGAAGCGAGACGCTCTCACCCATGATTGCGTCTATGTCTGAGTTCCTGTCGGCAATATTGGGAAGCTCAGTTTTCAGGATTTTGGTTTTTGTTTGAAAGTGGCTCTTAATGAGGAATATCAAATAGCTATTTTTATCTGGAAATCGCTCGTAAAAAGCGCCAACCGAACATTCTGCCGCCCGCGTGATTTGGGCGACAGAAACTTCATCACAGTCATTATCGGCAAGCAAGTTTAGCCCCGCCCGATAAAGCGCATAGGTTCGGCGATTGTTCAAACTGCCAAGCGATGGCTTTGGTTTTCTGTCTTTCTTTTTCATAAGCCCTGTGCCTAAAACTCTGGGATCAGCAAAAGGTGCATAGAAGGAAAATGCCGAATCCGAATACGGGTTCTGTATATTACAGAATGAGGATAAAGTGAACTGAACTGAGCATAATATGCATACGCTTGCTCAACTCACCTCCCAACGATGACAATATGATTGTCATGTCGAAATGAGGTGGCGCACAGATGAAGCTGCTCTGGCTTTGTACTTTATTGTGCTTTTTTACGACGCCCACGTGGTAAAGGCGGCGGCGCTGGACGGGCATTCTCTTCAGCAAAGAACTCTATGGTTTTTACACTCAACACACCTGCAAGCTTATCAAGAATGTCCACAGAAGGGTTGTGAATGCACCTTTCAAGTCCACTAACATACGTGCGGTCAACATCCGCCTTTAGGGCGAGAGCTTCTTGTGACAGGCGTTTTGCAAGCCTTATCAATTTCAAATTCCGGGCAATGAGTTGGCGCGAATCCATAAACAGAGAGAATTCACTTGTGGAATATTAATCCACGGAATATATTCTACATTAGATAAATTTAATTCGGCTGTGACTCTTAAGTAGTTGCCAAAATTATGGGCCGGGCCGAAGACCTGGCTGAAGACCCAATAAAGGGTTGGAGGCATTTAATGGAGAGCAACGATCATGAGCTTAACCAACTTTATCAAGCGCCCACGCATACGCGAGGCATTCGGCAAATACGCCACTAAAGATAGAACGCCTGGTGCGTTTAAAACCTGCCCCCTGCTTGTTAAGGATGCACAAGGACCAAATGGATCAGCCGGGACATCATTTGACTATCTTGCAAGATTTCACATTGCACGGGTAATGAGCAAAACAGAAATACGGGTTCATCGACGCCAATGGATTTCGGAATATGTACAGGAAAGGAGCTACCGATATAGCACAGATGAGGGAATATATGACATTGGCATGAACGAAGAATGGCATGAGTATCTCACTGGCGCACACTTCGAAGCGAACGCTTACATCCAAGGCAAAGGGAATGTAAAATGGTTGGCACTCTTGGTGCAATATATGGCCCATTCTGACCTTTTAAAGCGAACTATGATGGGTTTCGACAACCGTTTTGATGCATGTGGCAGAGTGGCAATTGAACTCATCGAAATGCTTGAGTTGTTTGACCCAATTGAGGTTTTTCAACCAAAGAAGCATGTTTACCTCAATCCAGAATTTGTGATTGCCGATAAGGTCGGCGGCGCGGACGCGGAATTAATCATTGACGACAGGCTCATTGAGATCAAAACCAATAACCGGCTTACCTTAACAAAAAGCACGCTTTTACAACTTGCAGGCTATGTTGTCCTTCATGATCATGCAGGGATTAAAATGGATGATGGGGTGCACCATGAGCCCCTATCATCGGTTGGCATCTATTTCGCCCGTCATAATAAGTTTGTTACAATTCCTCTCTGCGACCTGTTCCCGGATAAGGGGTATCAGCTTTTCCGTGACGTATTTGTAGATGAAATAAAAATTTATGAGGAAAATTCTTTAAAAAACCAGCGACTGCATGGCGTTGGTGCGCTCGAAGATTTGTAGGCACTTTGCTGTTCCACTTCATATGAAGATGGACACTGACTCACCCCAAATCCCATTATTAATGAAGAGGCACTGGTCCCTTTAGTTTGAAAAGGCGCAAGGGTGTTTCCGGAGAGCAGATTAAAAGGTGGCCGATATCTGCGCGTTTCTTATCTCTTGACGAGAACCGATGTGGATTCGTATATGACAAACGCAACCTGATAACCAATACCTGCTTGGTACCCCGCAAGTAAGCGTCCAGCAATTTCCTGTCTATCGCAAGCATTTTTCCTGTATGATCAGGGTCTTCGCGTCGTACTGACTTCTTCCCCCAAGCTACTGCACCAGCACCAACGCCGGATTTAGATGTCCAGAGCCGATTATCCGCCTCAGATCGCGTTAGGCCTATTTCTTTAGCAATATTCTGACCAAAAGCATGGTTCCGGGAAGCAAGCGGGGAACCTAAAAAATCCCACTCGTCGATTTTGGGCTCACCGTCAGGTATGTCGACCCAAGCGGTGAAGCCAGCACTTTCACGCTTGTAACTCTCACTTTCATTCCAGTGATCCGCAAGACTAGGCAACCAGCAATCGTAATAGTCTCGTTTAGCCAAGACACTACTACGCCCTATAGCGCCGTGACGTCGAGTTAAAGCTGAAACGACACTCACACTGACGCTGCCTGACTGTATCCAGTTACCAGATACAACAAGAGAAGTGGTGGCTTTGTCAGACCAGCCTAGCGCGTTGAGCAAAGGCTCGAGGGATTTGAAAGTGGGTTCGTCATCCACCATGTTAATTAAGTTTAGAGAGGTGAAGTCAGGAGCAAAGCTTGTGCGATCGTGCAACCAAAGGCCGGGGATCAGCGTGAGGCGGCTTGAATTGAAGTGATCATTCCACGGATCTTCGTCGCCCCACTCGGAAATTTTCACAGGATGGGTTTGCAGCCAGTCATAAGATAAAAGTTGTAGGGCGTGCTCTACCACTTGGGTGCCATAACGCTGGAAGCGTTGTTGACCATACCGCCGGTCACTGTATCCGCTCGGGGGGGCGCCACCGTTATCATGCATATTATCTAGGTCAGGGTCGATTTTCTTGATTTTGTCAATTAGCTGGACCTTTGGATCAGTCGCATAACCTGAGTGTGGGACAAAGATATTTGCCGTATGATGTGGCTCGTATTTTTCGAAATCATAATCAAAGTAAAATTGTTTGTCGATTTCATCGGAAGATAAGCGGTGACGAACCACGTAGTCGGTCTTTGGCACAGGCTTGAATGGACTTGACGGCTCCTTGTTGAGTTCCAATCCTCTTTTGTTCGGTAAGAGTGCCGGATTCATTAAAACGAGGGCGTTGGCCGCCGTTCGGATAAGTGTAGGGTGTCCGATAGCGCCCTTTGACAGCGTTGCAAGCCAGCTCTTCAGCGGGCGTATAGCTTCAGGATATAAACGAGCCCCGCGCTCGATCGCGAAGAGAAGCCATTGACGCGCGTTCCAGAGGCCGAATTTCTGATCCTCCGGGATAAAGCGGTATTTCGGTGGCTGATCGAAATTTTTTACCAAGGCTTTCAGTACATCGATTTGGTTGGTCTCTGCGAGCCTGCAAACGGCATGAGCCGCACGCCAACGCTTAGCAGCGTCATTATGCCCAAGTTGTGACCATATAAGACCTATCGCAGCTTCACTTGGAGATGCCGCTTCATGGTGGTCAGACGCACCATCTGTGTTTTCTGGCGCGACGTCACCAAGATCAAAAGTATCCGAATTTAATATCCGAGAGAGCGCCTCTCGACCTATTTCGGGTTCTGCCGCATCAAGTAGGTCGTTCGCCAACCAGAATGTATCATTTGTATTCAGAGGCGCTCGCTCTCGGGCGATCAATGAGAGAGTAATGAACGCAAGTTCACCTCTGGGCATATTACAAAATCGCTCTAAGTCTCTTAGTGTAGAAGGCAGACGATCTTCCGCGGTAATGGCGATAATATGGTTTTCGAGCACGCGCTTTGCAAATGCTTTCCGTTGCGACCTCAAACCAAGAGAATGTGGCTCCCAAGCGTTTAAAACATGGTTGAGAACGCGAATTCGCATAAAGGACGCCAACGCTCTGGTGGCAATAACGGCGTCTATAAATTTAGAGCGGGTATCTGCTGTCTTGCATTTATCAATAGCCCACCGAGCAAGATTGTCGGCTGTATCATTTATGGGTTTTCCGCCAAGTGCTTTGACGATCTCATAAATCGTTTCCTCGGAGATATCTTCAGTTGGTAATGAGATGTCTACCTTAGGCCCATCCTCCAAATCATCGAGATCGCGCTCATATGGACTGTCAGTCTCTATCGAGGCCCGAGGTTGCGGTTTGGGCAAAGACCAGAAACCAAGAGAACTGAATACTGGCTCGGGTTGCGCTTGAAAACCTGTTCGAGTGAGAAGTGCGCGGGCTTCAGATCTGCTGCCCTCTAGGTGCATAAACCTGTAAAGCCCGTTTGTAATTACGGCTTTTTGAGAGGCTTCTGCCTTGTTGACGATGCGAGCTGCTGATCGGGAAGGAGTTTCCTCAGAATAGCCTTCAACAGGTGCTAAGGCAAAAAGTGCGTATGCGAGCTCTGAAGGCACGGCGTGCCCCGCAAGTTTGGACAAGCACATGCTCAATGCGCAGTCGATGTCTGCGATGTCGCGGCGATCCCAACGACTAAGACGTGCCAGAGCTGGATACCCGAACGATGCCGCGACGGCGTCACTGAACTCATTCCAAGGGAAACGGCTTGTGTCATGCAAATTAATTTCACACAAGTTGAGGAAACGATTGGTTCCTTGCGCATCAATCCACCCGCCTTTCTGGCGGCAAGCGAGCTGTAGCAGTCCGTTAAAAATATCGAAGTCTTCGGTTCCGACATTGTCGAGTTCCTCAAGTGCGTGGATGAATAGAGTCTTCGCACTCTCAGGGTCAACTCGAACGATGGCATGTGCTAACTCCGCAAAGTGTTCGACACGTTGCGTGACTTCAGTCTCCGTCTTAACGGCCTGAGTTGCTTCTATAGCTATCGCCCCCGCTGTATCTTGCAATCCGTTCACTTGGGATAACATTCTCACGAGTTCAATGTATTGCAGATGATACATTTTTTTGCTCACCGCTTGTACGCCATCTAGTAGCCGGTTTGTGTTGGATTTATCGTTGAGAAGGTATGGCAATAGCCGCAGTGTGAGCCCACGACGCATTTTAGATAGAAAGAATCTCTCATCATAAAGTTGGTAATTTGAGGGCTCTTTTGAAAAGTTATCCATCGCTGCGTCTAGAATCGATTGCCGTTCAGGCACATCGCCGCACCAAGCGCGGGTGAGATCGGTTGCGTAGCTGTGCATGACAGCTACGGTCCAAACGATGGCGGCCTGTTCTCTGTCGGAGAAAGTCTGGCGGAAACCTCTGCCCTTAGTCTTGGGTTTAGACTTACTGTGGCTGGCAAGCGCCCCAGCCATATCCTTCTTGGAACTGACATTCTTAAAAAGCTGTTTCCTTCGTAACGAGCCCGGTAATAAATCTGACCAGCTAACAGATCGGTTGTTTAGAAAGGCTTTCAAAGCTTGGATAGTGGCATGATTGGCGACCGGTAAAGTATCCAGTCGACCATAGTACTCATAGGGTTGTGGTGATTTCCACTCAAACGAACGTAACAGCTGACGGACAGCCGTTTTTCGCCCAACAGATGCAGCTAGACAGGCTGCATGGAGTGCGACAGGGCCTGAGACTATCGTTTCTAATTTATCATGCCGCTTTGAAAATTGAACACTCTTGGGTGCAAGTTTATTCTCGATCATTTTGATTAAGGGTAGGATAAGATGGTGGCGGGGCATAAGAGCCTCCAGACATGCCAGAGCAGCCCCTGTTGCGTTCGTACTGACAGGACGGGTTTGTTCGGAAGCTATAAGCGCGTCAATGTAGGGCTCGAGGGGCACTCCGAGTGTGTGAGCAAGCCTGATTACAGCTCGCGCGACCTCAAGTTGAAAGCTATCTGGATTGGCTCGTAGAGTCTGTTTAATGGCAACATCGAATTGGCCATTAACGAGTTCGATACCAGCAAGGCATGCGATTTCCTGAGGAATGAGTGGATCAGCCTCATCACGCGCGCCAAGACAATCGCTGAACGTCAGCGAGTGCAGAGTAGCCGTATCAACTTGTTTGGAACAAAGATCGAGAAGCGCTCGACGTGCGTGAGCGGCTCCTCTCCATCCACTATCATCTTCCATCAATCGGCGCCGAGCATCTGAGTTGTTGCTTAGCCCAGCCAGTTCCGGATAATCTTGGACGAAGTCTCGACTGCGCGCTTCTACAGCTTGTACAAGGCTATGCTCAAAAAGCAGGCGGAGTGTGGCTGATAGATCCCGCTCAAGCGCGCACAACCGAAGAGCCTCCCGGAGACGATGCAACTTCAAGCGCTGCCTTGCAATTTTTGTGGTGAGATTCGGTGGATAATCGTCAGACAAGGCAAGCGCTAGGGCGCGTTCCTTGTCGCCAAGTTCGCCGAGAAGGGTGGGTAGAGCGTGCGCGACGAACGGTGATGCGTCCTGGGAACGAAGAAGTGCATCCACGAGTGACGGCAGTGCTCCTGCAGTGCTATCGACCTTGGATTGCGCCCAGTCCTTTGCTGGTTCATCGCGAAACATCAGGCCTTCTCGACTCTGCTCTAAAATAGGATGCAGGTCGACGACAAAGCTTTTAAGTCGGTTCTGAGGCACTTGTGCTATTTCGGCGAGAGCATCCAAGGGAATAGGCGGAGACAATCTTACGAGAGCTGCGAGAAGGCGATCTTGCTCATCTGGGCTCGCGCCGCCGTCCTTTAGTGCTAACATAGCCTCATCGACGCGCTTCGCAATGATCATGTCGACCGTGATAGTCACGCCATCAGCCTCGAGATTGGTATCTTCTGTGCGCAGCAAATAGTCTAGAACCCGTGGATTACCACCACTGCGGGCGAAAAGCGCAATCATCTGTAATTCAGTCAGGCTCGAATCCCGTCGCGCAAGAAATTCGAACGTTGTAGGTTTGTCAAATGGCAAAAGCGGGATTACGTCTACAGCTTGGCGCATGGTCAGCAGGTCCTTGCGATAGTCCCTACAGGACATGATCAGTGCCACACCCGGTATTGGGTCAGTATAGAGTTCCTCAAACAGCCATGTTGCAAAGCAGTCGTCTTTTTTGTCACGCGCTGCCTCCACAGCATTGTCCGCGGCATCAATAAACAAGGCCAGTTTTCCGTTTGGTTTTGATTTTGACGAATTTTGTGCCGCAGTAACCAGACGCTCACGAACAACGCGCAAAAAATCGTTACCCCGTTTTCCAGTATGAATTAGAGGCTTGCAGAGGCCTCTCAGTGAGAGTTGATTCACAATTTGTGTGAGAGCGTTTGTTGGTAAATGCCTACGGTCGGCATCGTTGCGGTAACGCCCGCCCGCGAAACAATCAAAAATGAGGGTTTCGTGATTATCCCCCAACTCATTGGCGAGCTGCTGCATGAACACCGTTTTTCCAACGCCGCCTTCTGCAATGATGATCAGAGGACAGGGAGTTGTGGATGTTAGTTTCTGCCGTATCGTGTTAACTTCTGGTCTTGGAAGCAGATCGGTCACGGGTTCGAAGTGCGCAGGTGCCGGAAGGAGTTGCTCTTCTCTAAAGACGTTAAATGCTTTGAGAACGTCTTGTCGATTGAAGGTTTGGTTCGCCTCGCCATCGACACCCGCTTTCAATGCCATGAGTTCGAAAAGACGTGTGAACGCGTTTGATTGCTCATCACCGGGGGCAAGGTTGGAGGCTACTCGACGCCCTTGAACCACTACGTCATGGATGAGCGGTGCGTTGTCTTCTAATGTGCACCGCTGGGCAAAGTCGATTAGCTCATCATCAGTGAGTCCAAGCTTTGAGGTGGCTGACTTGAGAAGTGTAAAAGGGTGATGGACTCGAGAACCCAGTTCGGGAGCCTCAAAGAATTTTTTGAACTTTTCCGCAGCAGGACGGTTGGATAAAAATAGGAACGTCGTTGTGCTTTCCAAGGTCGATTCTTTGTCTCCAATACACTGAGCTTTATATAGCGCCGCAAACTTTACCAGCGTCTTTCGAAGATAAGTCCAGCCATATGGAATGCCTGGTTTCTTTGTTGCGTATTTGATTTGAACGATTTGTTTGTCGTCTGAAATAGAGCCGCCTGCAGATGAACGAAAATACCGAACGACATCTGCAATCTCTTCACCCTCAATTGGCGTTTCGCTGCCTAGGGGGCGTTCTCATTTAAGGGATTCCCTTTTGGTGTGATTTGTGATTCAAGACTTATTTTTGGGAGAACGGTCTTGAACAGGGATATTTTA
>NVVV01000012.1 GCA_002733495.1 Robiginitomaculum sp. | reverse complement strand
CGGTGCGGGCGCTGCTGCCGCAGCCGGGGCGCTGGCCGTTGCCGCGCCGCCTTGGGAAACCCGGGCAATGACCGAACCTACGGCAACTGTGTCGCCCTCGGCCACCAGATGCTCAACCATCACCCCATCCACAGGAGAGGGCACTTCGATCGCCACCTTGTCGGTTTCCACCTCAACCAGCGGCGCATCTTTTTTCACCGCTTCGCCAACCCCCACCATCCAGCTGGCAATCACGCCTTCGCCGACGCTTTCGCCCATTTGCGGGATGGCAATGTCGATGATCTTGTCAGCGTCCGCCGCAGGGGCCGCCGCTTTGGGGGCCGCCTTAGCCTTGGCCGGAGCGGCAGTCGAGCTGCCCGCGCTGGCCCCTTCTTCCAACACAGCCAGCAAGGCACCAATTTCCACTTCCTCGCCTTCCTCGGCGGCGATTTTGCTGATCACCCCATCGGCGGGCGCACTAACCTCCAGCGAGACTTTGTCGGTTTCCAGCTCGACCAGTAATTGATCTTTTTTCACCGCATCGCCCGCGCCAACTTTCCAGTTGGCGACAATGGCTTCGCTCACGCTTTCGCCCAGAACGGGGACAACAATATCGGTCATGATTTTTTCTCGACTGTTAGGGCTTCATCCATAAAGGCGTTCAGTTCGGCCAAATGCTGGCCCATTGTGCCGGCGGCTGTTGAGGCCGAGGCCGAACGGCCTGCATAATGCGGGCGGCGCACGCGGGCTTGGATTTTGTTTAAAACCCATTCCAGATTGGGTTCCATAAAGAACCACGCGCCCATGTTTTTGGGCTCTTCCTGACACCAGACCATATCGGCGTTTTTAAAACGCGATAGTTCGGTAATCAGGGATTTGGCGGGGAAGGGGTAAAGCTGTTCCACGCGCATCAGATAGATATTATCCAGCCCACGTTTTTCGCGCTCTTCGAACAGATCATAATAGACCTTGCCCGAGCACAGAACCACGCGCTTGATGTCTTTATCCGCACAAAGCTTCACTTCGGCGCGGCGCGATTTGATCTGCGCGTCATCCCAAAGCACCCGGTGAAAGGACGATTTTGCGCCCAGTTCATTCAAATCAGAGACACAACGCTTATGCCGCAACAGGGATTTGGGCGTCATCAGGATGAGCGGTTTTCTAAATTTGCGATGAATTTGGCGACGCAAAATATGGAAATAATTTGCTGGCGTGGTGCAATTGGCCACCTGCATATTGTCTTGCGCGCACATTTGCAGATACCGCTCCAGCCGTGCGGAGGAGTGCTCAGGCCCCTGCCCCTCATAGCCATGAGGAAGAAGCATAACCAGGCCCGACATACGCAGCCATTTGCGCTCGCCTGCGGAAATAAACTGGTCCACTATCATTTGCGCGCCATTGGCAAAGTCGCCAAATTGCGCCTCCCAAAGGGTCAGCGTATTAGGCACGGTGAGCGAATAGCCATATTCAAAGCCCAAAACCGCTTCTTCGGAAAGAAGTGAATCAATCACCTCAAAACTGCCCTGCTCTTCGGACACATGATGCAAAAAGGTATAGCGCTCTTCGGTGTTTTGATCGATGGCGCGGCTGTGGCGCTGGCTAAACGTGCCGCGGCCGCTGTCCTGACCGGAAAGGCGCACCGGAAAGCCCTCATCCACCATAGTGGCAAAAGCCATCATTTCGGCGGTCGCCCAGTCCAGCCCCTTGCCGGTTTCGATCGCTTTACTGCGTGCCCCAATAACCCTTTTCAGGGTCTTATGAACGGCAAAATTATCCGGAAAAGTTGTCACCCGCTGGCCCAGGTCTTTTAGGCGTTTCAGGGAAACCCCGGTACGGCCCCGGCGCTCTTCGCCGTCCGGCGCAACCCCCAGACCAGACCAGTGGCCATCCAGCCAGTCTGCCTTTTTTGGCTCGTGGGTTTTACCACGATCAAACTCGGCATCCAAAAAAGTTTCAAACTCAGAGACCCAACCCGCCACTTCGTCAGGCGTAATTACACCCTCTTCAATCAAACGGTTCTCATAGAGCGTGCGTGTGGTCGGGTGATCCTTGATATGGCGGTACATAATGGGCTGTGTAAAAGAAGGGTCATCACCCTCATTATGACCAAAGCGGCGATAGCAGAACATATCAATGACCGCATCTACACCAAATTTCTGGCGAAATTCTGTGGCAATTTTAGAGGCATAAACCACCGCTTCGGGATCATCGCCATTCACATGAAACACCGGCGGCTGCACCATCAGGGCAATGTCGGTCGGATAAGGCGATGAGCGCGAGAAATGCGGCGCCGTGGTAAAGCCAATCTGGTTATTGACCACAATATGTATTGTGCCGCCGGTGCAATGGCCGACCAGACCGGACATAGCGAAACATTCGGCCACAATGCCCTGTCCGGCAAAGGCGGCATCGCCATGCAGCAGCAATGGCAGAACATGGGTGCGATCCGTATGGCCGTCATCAGGGGCCGTTGGCTCCTGTTTGGCGCGGGCCTTGCCCAGCACCACCGGGTTGACGGCTTCCAGATGTGACGGGTTGGCCGTCAGGGACAAATGCACGGAATTGCCATCAAATTCCCGGTCAGATGAGGCCCCCAAATGGTATTTCACATCGCCCGAGGCATAATCATCCGCGCCCCAGCTATGGCCACCGGCAAATTCGTTAAATACCTGATGATAAGGCTTGCCCATCACCGCAGTTAGCACATTCAGGCGGCCCCGGTGCGGCATGCCCAGCACCATTTCATTGACGCCCAATGCGCCGCCGCGCTTGATAATCTGTTCCATGGCCGGCACCAGAGACTCGCCGCCATCAATGCCAAAACGCTTGGTGCCGGGATAGCGCTTGTGCAGGAATTTTTCGAAGCTTTCGGTTTCGATCAATTTGCGTAAAATTGCTTTGCGGCCTTCGGGCGTAAAATGGATTTCCTTGTCCTTGCCTTCAATGCGGTGTTGCACCCAGGATTTTTGTTCCGGGTTGGAAATGTGCATAAATTCGATGGCAAAGGTGCCGCAATAGGTCCGGCGCAAAATGTCCAGCATCTGGCGCGGTGTGGCGGTTTCCATGCCCATCACATGGTCGATAAAAATCTCGCGATCCATATCGCCTTCGCCAAAGCCATAAGTGGCCGGGTCCAGCTCCGGCCACGGTCCGCGCTTTTCAATGCGTAAGGGATCAAGATCAGCGGCCAGATGGCCCCGAATCCGATAGGCACGGATCATCATCAACGCACGGATGCTGTCCAGTGTAGCGGCGCGAATGTCCGCCTCGCTAGCCCCGGGGCTACGCGACTTTATCTTGTCAGAAACAATTATCTCGTCCGGCCAGTCAGAGGTCAGGGCCGAGGTCAGCTCGCCATTATTTTCCAGTGGCCAGTCCTGTCGCTGCCAGGAGGGGTGCGTCACCGCCCCCTCTCCTTGCCCGCGAAAATAGGCCTGCCAGTCCTCTGGCACACTCATCGGATCGGCGGCAAAACTGGTCGCCATCGTTTCCAGATAATGCGCGTTGGTACCGGATAGAAAATCGGGATCAGCCATAGATCTCAGTTCCTTTAGCCTTTGAGCACCTCAACAAGGGTCGAGCCCAGCGCCGCCGGTGAAGGCGAAACCGTCACACCCGCAGAGCGCAGCGCCTCGATCTTGTCTTGCGCACCGCCTTTGCCACCAGAGACAATTGCCCCGGCATGGCCCATGGTGCGCCCTTTGGGGGCGGTGCTGCCAGCGATGAAGCCAACCACAGGTTTTTTAATCTTTGACCGTTTCAAAAACTCCGCCGCATCCTCTTCGGCAGAGCCGCCAATCTCGCCGATCATGACGATGGATTGCGTTTCCGGGTCAGCCAAAAACATTTCCAGACAATCAATAAAGTTGGTGCCGTTCACCGGATCACCACCAATACCAATGCAGGTACTTTGCCCCAGGCCCACAGCCGTGGTTTGCCCCACTGCCTCATAGGTCAGCGTGCCCGAACGGGACACAACGCCAACAGAGCCACGCATGTGGATATGGCCCGGCATAATGCCGATTTTGCATTCGCCCGGCGTAATTACACCGGGACAGTTTGGCCCAATAAGGCGGGTGGAGGAGCCACACAAAGCGCGCTTGACCTTCACCATGTCCTGCACCGGAATGCCTTCGGTGATACAAACCACCAGTTCAATTTCTGCAGCAATCGCCTCGGCAATGGCATCAGCGGCAAAAGGCGGCGGCACATAAATCACGCTAGCCGTGGCGCCCGTGGCCTCTTTGGCCCCGGCAACGGTATTAAACACCGGCAGGCCAATATGTTCGGACCCACCTTTACCGGGCGTCACACCTCCAACCATTTGCGTGCCATAAGCCAGCGCCTGTTCGGTGTGAAATGTGCCGTTTTTGCCGGTCAGGCCCTGCACAATAACTTTGGTATTTTTATCAACGAGTACAGACATTTAAGCAGCCTCCTAAGAAAAATGTATCACGATGTGGTACAAAATGATTGACAAATGTACCATGTGATGATACAAATTTTCGATGATTAGAACGGTGAAGGATAAGCGTATTTGGCAAATCCTGGACGGTGTTTGCCCTAAACGGTTTCCAAACGATATGCTGCAAGCGACGGCAAGACGATTGAACTACCTTGCTTCTGCTGTGACATTTGAAGAACTGCGCAGCCCGCCTTCCAATCGTCTGGAGGCTTTGCGCGGTGATTATAACGGATGGCATTCTATTCGCATCAACAGGCAATGGCGTATTTGCTTTCGCTGGATAAATGGTGCCGCTGAAGATGTTGAGATTGTAGATTATCACTGAGGAAAAATTATGGAAATACGATTTGCCAACCCGATTCATCCCGGTGAAATGCTGCGTGAAGAATTTATGGTCCCACTTAGCTTGAGCGCCGGTAAATTGGCCAAGGCCATTGGCGTACCACGTTCGCGCATTGAACGGCTGGCGCGAGAAGAAACAGCCCTTAGCGTTGATACGGCTGTGCGTTTGGGCCGGTATTTCAAAACATCCGCCCAGCTTTGGCTGAACATGCAAACCAGTTATGAACTGGACTGCCTTCATGCCGACAAGAAACGCCTTGCCGCGCTGGACCAAATCAAACCACTGGAACGTCCTGATCTGGAGGATGAAGCGGCTTAGGGCGTTTCCTTTATTGGGTTGATCCGTAGTTGCACATTTTTCAAACCTGTCATTCCGGCGGAAGCCGGAATCCAGTTGTGACTCTGGACTGGATTCCGGCTTCCGCCGGAATGACGCAGAAGAATGAAACAACATTAAAGGCATGGTTCTTCCTCATGTGGAACAACTTCAGCGCAAAAGTAACCTGATTCAGGGTCAAATTTAGAAATCATCCAGCTTGCCTTACGCTTTTTACAATCCCAAGGATGAGCATCTTTATAAGGCTCTTCCAGATCACCATCGACCAAAATTACATCTATCCTGCCGCCAAAATCACTCACTGCGCGGCTTAAATGACACGTTCTTTTGATATATCCTGGCTTATTCACGAACTCACCACCATCAGCATGAAGTTGCCATAAATCAATTCGGGGAGGGTAGCTTTTTGGAACAATCTGCGCATTTCTAATTGTGATGCAGACACCATCAGGTTTTTCAGCACTCCAGTCCGCCCGGATACTTTCAAGAGAATACCCTAAAAAACTGAATGCCTCTGTATAGTTCACGCAGCCTCCTCTACGGCGGCGACAATCTTTTTCGCTGCATCATCCAGATCATCGGCAGAGATCACATTCAGGCCTGAATTGGCGATAATCTCTTTACCGCGTTTAACGTTTGTGCCTTCAAGACGTACCACGAGGGGTACTTTCAGCCCCACGTCCTGCACCGCCGTAATGACCCCCTCGGCGATTACATCACAGCGCATAATGCCGCCAAAGATATTGACCAATATGCCTTTGACCTGTGGGTCCGAGGTAATAATCTTAAACGCTGCGGTGACTTTTTCCGCCGTGGCACCGCCGCCAACATCGAGGAAGTTTGCCGGCTCAGAGCCATACAATTTGATAATATCCATGGTCGACATGGCCAGCCCGGCCCCATTGACCATGCAGCCAATTTCGCCATCCAGTGCAATATAGGATAAGTCGTATTTTGCCGCTTCCAGCTCTTTTGGGTCTTCCTCAGATTCGTCGCGAAGTTCCAGAATATCGGGGTGGCGGTAAAGGGCATTGCCGTCAAAGCCCATTTTCGCATCAAGGCAGACCAGATCACCCGCGCCGGTCAGTACCAGCGGGTTAATCTCAAGCAAGCTCATATCCTTGTTGGTGAACGCCTTATAGAGAATAGCGGCCAGTTTACCGGCCTGTTTGGCGGCACCGCCCGAAAGATTTAGCGCCCGCGCCACAGCTCGGCCATGATGCGGCATTAGGCCGGTGGCTGGATCAACACTGAACGTGATGATTTTTTCCGGTGTATCGGCGGCCACTTGTTCAATGTCCATGCCGCCTTCGGTGGAGACCACAAAGGCAACCTGCGATTTTTCCCGATCCACCAGCATGGAGAGATAAAATTCGGAGGCAATATCAGCACCATCTTCAATATAAAGACGCCGCACTTCCTTGCCCGCCGGGCCTGTTTGATGGGTGATCAAAGTCATGCCCAAAATCGCTTCGGCATGCGCTCGCACTTCATCAATGCTCTTGGCAATCTTGACGCCGCCGCCCTTGCCACGCCCACCGGCATGGATTTGTGCCTTGACCACGTAAACGGGTCCGGGCAGCTTTTTGGCGGCCTCAACGGCCTCGTCAACGGAAAACACGGGGTAGCCTTGCGGTACCGGCGCACCAAAACCGCTTAGGACGGCTTTGGCCTGATATTCATGAATATTCATGGGGCCTCTCGAGGTAATGCTTGAAACAGCAAATCACAATGATGCGCACACTGTGCTGTCATCATAGTAAACAGACCCTTAGCGTTTAGGCAGATTTGCAAAAGGGAGCAATATGCATTTCATTAGATATTGCTCTTTTTGAGCATAATTAGAATGTGTCCCAGTTCAAACCGCTCTTTTTGGCAAATAAGGGGAATATTTTGAACCATCATATTTTGGCCATGTTCCGCGCTAGAACAGAGTTGCGGGAGGGACATCGCACAAATGCAGGAACAGATTATGATCAAAAAATCCGTTATTATTCTGGTTGTTGGCGGCTTGGCGCTGTCGGCCTGTGCCACCAAACGCTATGGCCGGATGCAGCCGCTATCCCAAGTTGAAAAGCAAAGCTATACCTGTCGGGAAATTGCCATCGAAATCAGCAAGGTCGAGGCCTTTCAAAAACAAGTCACCGATGGCACCAAGACTAACAGTAAATCCATCGCCGGGGTTATTGGTGATCTGGGTATTGGCAATACGCAAGAAAAGCACGCGGCTCGGAAAACAGCAGATGCGCGCCTGAAAGAACTGCAAGCCCTGAGCGCCGGTAAAAACTGCGCCAGTTAAACCGAATTAAAACACCACCTTTGCCGGGATTTTCTCCCGGTGAGGGTGGTTATTTTTTATGCCGTGTATAGCGGGAGAACTGACGCACCACCTCGTCATAGACCGGGCGCTTCCAGGCGATGATACCTTTGGGGGCCTCGACCAGATCGACCCATTTCCAATCGTCAAATTCGGCTGGACTGTGGGCGCTCAGATTGATGTCACTGTCTTTGCCTAAAAACTGAAAAGCAAACCATTTTTGTTTTTGCCCTTCCCATAACAGGCGTTTATTTGGGGCTTGCATAACATCATCGGGAAAATCATACGCCAGCCAGCCTTTAACCTTGCCCAGTTTTTTAACCAGATCGGTACGAATGCCAGTTTCTTCGGCCAGTTCGCGCTTGGCTGCTATGAGGGGCTTTTCGCCCTCATCAATGCCGCCTTGGGGAAATTGCCAGACATGGGCACCGCTGCCATTGGCACGCCGCCCCAACCACACCTTGCCCTCTTTGTTAAAGAGCACAATAGCGGCATTGGGCCTATGGTTTGTCAGCTCGCGTTTTTTACGCCGGACCATAAAAACAACCTGTGTTAATGACCAGAACTGGCGACCATTTGGGTATCATGGTCATTGGGGGCTTCGATTTCAACCGTGCCGTTGCGCGCGTTCAGAACCGCCGAGGCCGGGGCCAGAACATAGCCCTTGGCGCTGACCGTCTGGGTCCAGGCCTGCAATTCCTTGATGGTTATCGGCCAGGAAAACCCGGCCCCCAGCGCCGAGCCGTTCTGGATGGCAATCGCCTCCAGATGCAATAATTGCTCTTCGATGGAACGCGTTGATGGCTCTGTATCAATGATCCGGTCCGCCGTGGTCCAGCGCAAGCGCTCCTGCTTGGCCACATTGCCAAGCGAAGAACGCCGCGCCTCGCCATCATAGATAAAATCTATGCCGCGCTGGCGCAATTGGCGCATCACCGGCGATAATGCTGTCTCCGAAGCGGTAAATTTCGAGCCCATATAATTGGTCACGGCAAAATAGCCCCATGCCCGGCTGAGCAACCATTCAAGCCTGCGCGTGTTTTCAGCCGAACTGACGGTAGACAACAATGTTTGTGGGCCAGGGTCATTTTGCGGATAGTCAAATGGCTCCATCGGCAGTTCCAGCATCACCTCATGGCCAGCAGCGCGGGCCTGATTGATCCAGTTTTGCAGATCATGGGTATAGGGCACAAAAGACAGCGTCACCTCAGGTGGCAAATCCTGTATCGCTGCGAGTGTAGTTGATTTTTTTAGCCCCAAGCCACCAACAATCAGCGCGATGGCAGGCGTCTTGTTTGCCGTATCAAAGGGCCGCGCATAGACATCGGCAGGGCGGCGCCCGTCAGCGGCAATAATAGGCAGGACCCCGCCCGGCCCAGGCTCGACCAAAGCCGCATCCGGCGATGGCCCGTGGTCAGTATTGCTGGCAATATGGGTTGGGGTATTGCCCGCTCTCTCATGACCACCACCATGGGCGGTACCTTTGGAAGGGTCGTCCAAGCCCGCAAGGTGCGGCTCACTTGCACCAATCTGGATCACCATATCTGGCGCAGAACCATGGCCGTTATCGGCCCGTAAATGCCCCGACAAGGATGCGGTTTGCGCGGCGGGTGGAATGGCCAACACATAACGCGTTTGCCCGGCCATTGGATCGCCAAACAACAAAACCTTTAAGGCCGTGAGCAATAAAAACCCGCCCAACACCCCTGCGCCCATCAGATGCGGGTTAATATTGGGCATTGGAACATGAGGTATTTTTTGTAGAAAACTTATGCTGATTGCCATGACTATCCGCTCACCAAAACATGGTTAACGAATAGCCCTTAGCCAGTTAAGAAAGCGGTAACGTCAGGCCAGCTTAGCCTGCATTAGATGATATTTTACCGCTCAGCACCATTTTGCCCAAGATTTCCTTGGCTCGTTCCAACTGGAAATCCTTATCTTTGGGATAGTCTTCAGGCGGCATTTCAGCACTGACCTTTTCTTCGGGCTTATCCACACCTTCTTTTTCTGCCTCGGCTTTTTCAAAGCTTTCCAACTCATTGCGCAAGGCATTGGGCAGATCGGCTTCGCTCAGGCGTTCCACAGGTTTTTCACGGCGCTCGGCGGCAATTTCAATATCTGGCTTGATGCCAGTTGCCTGAATGGAGCGCCCGGATGGCGTGTAATATCGCGCCGTGGTCAGGCGCAAAGCTCCATTACGACCACCGTTCAGCGGTATTACGGTTTGCACCGAGCCTTTGCCAAAAGAGGTTGTGCCAATCAGCGTGGCCCGTTTACGGTCCTGCAAGGCACCGGCAACAATTTCAGAGGCCGAGGCACTGCCGCCATTGATCAATACCACCACCGGCAGATTACCAACACGGGAACCACGACGGGCATTATAGCGCTCAATATCATCGGGGTCGCGGCCACGGGTGGAAACCACTTCACCGCCATCCAGAAAGGCATCGGAAACGGCAATGGCCTGGTCAAGCAGGCCACCCGGATCATTACGCAGGTCCAGAATAATACCGCGCAAGTTGTCGCCCAGCTTGTCATTCAAACCAGCAAAGGCTTTGTCCAGCAAATCATCGGTGTTCTCGTTAAAGGTGGCGACACGGATATAACCCAGATCATCGCCCTCAACCCGCCATGTGACCGAACGCACGGTAATAACAGCGCGGACGATCTCGATTTCCAGAGGCTCATCGGCGCCCTTGCGCGCAATTGTCAGGGTGATGGGCGCACCAGCCGGTCCGCGCATTTTGTCAATAGAATCATCCAGTGACTGGCCGATAATCGAAGTCCCATTAATACCGGTAATATAATCGCCGGGCTTGATACCGGCCTTTTGCGCCGGTGTATCATCTATGGGTGAAACCACCTTGACCACACCGCGCTCGGTGGTGACTTCGATCCCCAGACCGCCATATTCACCACTGGATTGCACCTGCATATCGCGGAAACTTTCGGGCGGCAGATAGCTTGAATGCGGATCAAGCGAGCTGAGCATGCCCTGAATTGCCGCTTCGACCAGCTCCGGCCCCTCGGTTTCGGTCACGTAATCGGCTTTGACCCGGTTCAGAATATCGCCCATCAGGCCCAGTTCCTGAAATGTTGCCCGATTGCCCGATTCCGCCGAAGCCATCGTGAAGGTCAGCCCAACGCCACCGGCCACCAAGCCTGCAGCTGCTACCAAAACCAAAGAGAGATACCGCATTTTTATCACCTTATTTTTAAGTCACGGGTGTCTATTCAAGACCCGGGCCACTCGTTATGGGACACTATGGCCACCATTTGTATTTTTCTCAAGCCAGGGTGTGGGGTCAATCGACCGGCCATTCTTCTGAAACTCAAGATAAAGTTCCGGTGCCGGTTTCGATCGGTCCGCCAGTTCACCCACTGGCTCACCCGCAAGAACAAGCTGATCTGATACAACGTATGAACGCTCTAATCCTGCGATAATGATATGGTAACCATTCCCGACGCTCAGGATCAAGAGACGACCAAGGTTTCTGAACAGCCCGGAATATAATATTTGTCCATCATAGGGCACCGTAACCTGCGCCCCGCGCGCCGCTTGAATGACAATACCGGACCGGCGCGGCTTGTCCTTGGCCTTGCCATAGGCATAGGCAATACGCCCCTTAACTGGCAAGTGCAAAAGACCACGGCTGTCGGCAAAACGCCCTGTAGGCGCAATAAAACGCTCGTCCGGCGTTATCTTGTCAGGACTAGGTTTACGCCGTGGCCCTATCCGCTCGCCGGGATCATCAGGGGCAGTGCGCCCGGGTTTGCGGCGCGGTGCATTGTGGCGCGCTGCGGCTTCCAACTGGCCAATCAGTTCACGCAAACTTGATGCCTGTTTGGCAAAACTCTCTGCCTGACGCGTCGCATTTTTTGCATCTTTTCGCAAAGACTGCTCCAGTGCGCGCCGCTGAGACAACAAATTCTCCAAGGCCAGCGTGCTGGTTTTCAGGGCTGCCCCCTGCACCAATAGGCGTTCTTTTTCTTCATCAATACCCGTACGTACAGCCCCAAGATCATCAAGGGTTTGCGTCAATTTATCGGCCCGCGCCTTTAAGGCCGGTGCGGCACTGGATAACAAAAGCGCAGCACGCGCCGCCTTGGTCACATCATCGGGGGATACCGCCAGAGCGGGCGGGTGGCTCATTTGTGCACGCTCAAGCGCGGCCAGCAAATCCATCAGGCCCGCGCGCTCCCCGTCCAGTTTTTCAAGGATTGCCCGCTCCTGAAAGCGCAAATCATCCAACCGCGCCTCGGTTGCATTGACCGCCTGGCGGTGTACATCGCGTTTGGCCCCCAGCGTGATTAATTGCTGTTGCAGATTCGTGATTTCTTTGCGTATCTTGCCTGAGCTTTGCCGTAAATTACGGGCACGTGCCTCGGCGGCTTGCTGTTTTTCATCCAATTGCCGGGCCGCGTCCCGCCCCGGGGCCTGCTGCGCCACACCGGGAGCGGACAGCGCAAACAGAAAAAGGCAGAGTGAGAACGAAGCCACCGGGTGCATCTAGCCCTCCCGGTGATAGGGCGATTGTGCCAAAATGGACAAGGCGCGATACATTTGCTCGGCGGCCATAATACGCACCAGCCGGTGCGGCCATGTCCACGCGCCAAAGCGCAATACCGCCGCCGCGCCTTCGCGCATGGAATGGTCCCAGCCGTCGGCACCGCCAATAAGAAGTACCCCATGGGCATGACCATCATCACGCCAGCGCGCCAGCATATGACTAAATTCAAGAGAGCTTATATCCTTGCCGCGCTCATCCAGCACAATGCGCTGGCATCCGGGCGGCAGGGCACTCATCACCTGGGATGTAATGGCCGCTTTGTCGGCTTTGCCCTTGGGGTGGTATTCCACCAGATCGACAGCGGGAAAGCCCAAACCACGTCCCAATGTGGATGCGCGGACGATATAATCGGCAGCCAGGTCTTTTTCCGGCCCACCGCGTAATCGCCCCACAACGCCCAGCGACAGCTTCACTTATGTGTCGTCTTCGGGGTCCGCCACGGTGGCTGACCACATTTTTTCAAGATTATAGAACCCACGCACTTCGGGGCGAAACAGGTGCAAAATCACATCACCGGCATCAACCAGGACCCAGTCGCACGACGGCAGACCCTCGACCTCGACGCGGCCCAGCCCCTGCTCTTTTAGTGTGCGCAAAATATGATCCGCAAGGGCACCCACATGGCGCTGTGAACGGCCACTGGCAATAATCATAATATCGGTGACAGAAGATTTCTCGTGCAGATCTATGCAAACAATGTCTTCGGCTTTGTCTGCATCCAGTGTGGAAACAATCAGCGCCTGCAATTGCGCGCTTGAAAATTTCCCATGGCCAGGCTGAGGGTCTGGTGTGTTGTCCTCAAGGCTCTGGTTGGCCGTTTCGGTACTCAGTGGAGGTATCCTTTCTCTCCAATAACAATAAGCGTTTCCATAACACGCCCGCGCCCATCACGCCATGCCTGAAATGCGCACAAAACGCAGCGCCCCTAAAGCGTCCGCAGCGTGCGCATTTGGGTCGAGGAATGATCATGCAAAGGCGCTGGCAAATAGACCCAGGCCGGGGCCGTCTGATCGGCCAATATGGACGCCGCCGCCGCCGGCAAACGGTGCGAGGCAAACAGCCGCGCCATGGGCGAGAAACGCGCCCGCACTGGCTCTTGGGGCCGGGCGATGACCGCCACCGGCACCATGTTCATCATCACCTGCCAGTCTTTCCATAAATGAAAACTGGCAAGGTTATCCCCGCCCATGACCCAGACCGGGCGCAGGGCCGGACGCAGTGCGCATACCGCGCCAATCAAGTCCATCGAATAGCGTGTATTCATTGCCGCCTCAGCTGTGCAGGCATAATGGCCGTTCAAGCCGCGCACTGCGCTATGCACACCGGCAAGACGCCCCTCATAATCGGCTTTTCCGGCTTCTCCTTTCAAGGGGTTTCCAGGTGAAACCAGCCACCAGATGGCATCTAGATTTAAGCGTTTTTTGGCGCTTTTGGCTACATGAAGATGCCCCGCATGCACCGGATTGAACGAGCCACCATAAAGCCCCACGCGCAAACCCGCCGAAACGGGAGGAAAGAGATTACGCGCGGATATGGCCATGCCCACGCACCACATAATGATAACTGGTCAATTGCGCCGCGCCGACCGGCCCACGGGCATGAAGGCGCCCCGTGGCAATGCCAATTTCGGCCCCAAAGCCAAATTCACCGCCATCGGCATATTGGGTAGAGGCATTGTGCATCACAATCGCCGAATCCACGCCGTTTAGAAAGCGCGTTGCCGCCTCTGTATTTTCGGTAATAATGCTTTCGGTATGATCGGACCCATAACAGGCAATATGGGCCATGGCCGCATCCAGAGTATCCACCACGCGGATGCTAAGAATTGCGTCCAGATATTCGGTAGCCCAGTCTTCTTCGGTGGCCCCCGTCATATCGGGAACCAGCGCGCGGGCGGCCTCATCACCGCGCAATTCGCACCCTGCCGCCTGTAAATCCGATGCAATGGCGGGCAGCAATTCTGCTGCGCAGGCCTGATCAATCAGCAGGGTTTCCGCCGCGCCGCAAACACCCGTGCGGCGCATTTTGGCGTTCAACACAATGGCGCGCGCCATGTCCGCATCGGCATCCTTGTGCACATAAACATGGCACAGCCCTTCCAGATGCGAAAGCACCGGCACGCGGGCCTCGGCCTGCACCCGGGCAATCAGGCTTTTGCCGCCGCGCGGAATAATCAGGTCAATATTGCCCTCCAGCCCGCTTAGCATGGCCCCCACGGCGGCGCGATCGGTATCAGGCACCAATTGCACCGCATCCATGGGCAGGCCACCGGCGGCAAGGCCACTGCGAAACGCCTTGGCAATGGCCATGGAAGAATAAAACCCGTCGGCCCCGCCGCGCAAAATCACCGCATTGCCAGCTTTAACGCAAATCGCACCGGCATCGGCGGTCACATTGGGGCGGCTTTCATAAATCATGCCGACCACCCCCAGCGGCGTACGCACGCGGGAAATATCCAGCCCATTGGCCGGGGTCCAGTTCTGGTCCACCTGACCGATGGGATCGGGCAGATCGGCAACCTGATCAACGCCTGTGGCCATGGCCGCAATCCGGCCCGCATCCAGCATCAAACGATCAAGGCGCGAAGCGGCAAGGCCGCGTTTTTCGGCGCTTTGCATATCCTTGGCATTGGCGGCCAGGATTTCCGCCGTGGCGGCGCGTATGGCATCAGCCGCCCCGTGAAGCGCGGCGGTTTTTTGGGCCGCGTCCAGACCGGCAAGTATCTTGGCCGTTTGCCGGGCATTTCGGCCCATGGCGGCCATAATCTTCTCTATGGCTTTACCCTGACTCATGACCGCTCCCCTTCCGTTAACAGCAAGACCAGATCATCACGGTGGATCATCGCCGCACGGGCGCTATAGCCCAGTGTATCAGCAATGTCTTCGCTGCGCAGGCCGCAAATTCGGGCCGCTTCATCGGCATTATATGAGGCCAGACCCCGGCCCACTTCGCGGCTATTTTCATCCAGTATGGCCAGAACATCGCCGCGCTCAAACGCACCATTGCACCCGGTCATACCGGCTGGCAACAGGCTGGCCCCCTTGCCCAGCGCCTGCACCGCGCCTTTATCAATATGCACCTGCCCGGCGGGCTTTATGGTGCCGGCAATCCAGGTCTTGCGCGCATCGGTGACGGTCTTTGCCGGGGCAAACAGCGTATGGCGCGCACCCTGATGCAAAGCGGCAATTGGATTGGCACACACACCTGAGGCCAGCACCACCGCACAGCCATGGCGCACCGCCATGCGGGCCGCCAGCAATTTGGTGATCATGCCGCCAGTGCCCATCTGGCTGTCGGGGTTTGGCCCCTCAGCCATATCCATAATAGCCCCGTCCATATCGGCCACAAACGGCACGGGCTGCGCATCCGCGTGCCGGTTGGGATCACAACTCCACAGGCCATCAATGTCCGAGAGCAAGATCAACACATCCGCGCCGCTCATCTGGGCTACGCGCGCCGCCAGCCGATCATTATCCCCATAGCGGATTTCATCGGTGGCCACGGTATCGTTTTCATTGATAATCGGCACTGCGCCCAGTGCCAGTAGCGCCTCCAGCGTGGCACGAGAATTCAGCCAGCGGCGACGTTGCTCTGTATCTTCCAGCGTCAGCAAAGCCTGCGCAGTCACCAGACCCGTGGGCGCGAACGCTTCTTTCCACGCCCCGGCCAGCATGGGCTGGCCCACGGCGGCGGCGGCCTGTTTTTGCTCCAGCGCCAGCGCCCCGCCAGACAGCTTTAACGCCCGGCGGCCCAAAGCCACCGCGCCGGAGGACACCATAAGAACGTCCGCACCGCCATGGCGCATTTGCGCCAAATCCTCGGCCAGCGAGCCCATCCAACTTTGGCGCAAAGCGCCGTCTTTGGCCGCGCTCAGCAAAGAGGAGCCAGCCTTGACCACCACCCTTTTGGCCTGACCAATCAGTTCTGAAAACGATGTGTGTGCGTTTAGGGCTGCCACGGCGCATCATCCTGCAATACAGGGTTTTCGGTTTCTTCGGGGCGAATCAGCCGCAAAGCCTTGTGCATCACTTCTTTTACCCCGGCCCCGGACACCCCTGAGGCCAGCATGGGCGCACAGCCACAAGCCTTGGCCAGAGCGGTTTTTTTCTCGGCTATCGTATCATCGTCCAGCGCATCTATTTTATTCAAAATCACCAAT
The DNA here is from genome assembly GCA_002733495.1 of Robiginitomaculum sp. GTDB lineage: Bacteria > Pseudomonadota > Alphaproteobacteria > Caulobacterales > Maricaulaceae > Robiginitomaculum_B. The sequence goes on along the minus strand of NVVV01000012.1, from coordinate 45,355 downwards.
TCGGCCTTTGTCGCCAGAATATCGCCATAGGTCAGCAATTCATTACGGATTTTCAGATAATCCGCTGCCGGGTCTTCGGCGGTGCCATCCACCAGATGGATCAGCACACCGGCGCGCTCTACATGGCCCAAAAAGCGCGAGCCAAGCCCCGCGCCCTCGGATGCGCCCTCGATCAGTCCCGGAATATCGGCCAGCACAAAGCGCTCGTTCGGGCCAAGATCAACCACCCCCAGCGAGGGGTGCAAAGTGGTAAAGGGATAGGCAGCGGTTTTGGGCCGCGCCGCACTGACCGCCGCCAGCCAGGTGGATTTACCCGCATTAGGCAGGCCCACAAGGCCCGCATCAGCGATCAGTTTCAGCCGCAGCCAGATCCAGCGTTCTTCATAGTCTTCCCCGGGATTGGCCCGGCGCGGTGCCTGATTGACCGAGGATTTAAACCGCGAATTTCCCCAGCCGCCATTGCCACCTTTGAGCAGCAACACCTTATCGCCCTCGGCGGTCAGGTCGGCCAGCACGCCTTCGCGGTCCTCGTCCAGAACTTGTGTGCCCACAGGCACTTTTAAGATCACATCTTCGCCAGACGCGCCCGAACGGTTGCGCCCCATGCCATGCACACCTGTGTCCGCCTTGAAATGCTGGTGATAGCGATAGTCAATCAGGGTGTTCAGCCCCTCGACCGCCTCGACCCAGATATCGCCGCCACGTCCGCCATCGCCCCCATCAGGGCCACCGCGTTCCACGTTTTTTTCGCGGCGAAACGAGATACACCCTGCCCCACCATTGCCGGAGCGTAAATATATTTTTGCCTGATCGAGAAATTTCATGAGACTTTAGTGTCACCTTTTGTTAATTTTATCTACTCTTGTCATACCGGTGAAAACAGGTATCCAGGCAAAACTTTCCACTGGATTCCGACTTTCGTCGGAATGACGTCGCTACAATATACCGCCTTATGCATTATTGTCGCGCCAGATCATATTCAAACTGCGCGCCTTTTCACCCCGGCCAATGCTGTGGCAATTTCCCTCTGTACCATCATGGACAAATCCCACTTTTTCAAGAACACGGCATGATGCCGGATTGTCCTCAAAATAGCAGGCCACGATCGTCGTGATCTTGCGTGCGTTCACCGCCCAGTCCACCACGGCTTTTGCAGCGTCGCTGGCAATACCCATGCCCCAATAGGGCCTGCCAATCCAATAGCCAAGTTCAAAGGCCGGGCCCTCCTTCTTGTGCAGCCCTACGGCACCGACCAGCCCTTCGCCTTTCAAGGTAATGGCAAAGGGAAAGTCTGTGCCTGCTGCGCGTCCGGCATCATGTTTGGTCACCCAATCCACCGCATCTTTACGGGTGTAAGGGTGCGGCATGCTGGTCACCATGCGGGCCACATCAACATCATTGGCCAGTTCAACCCGGCGACCAATATCGGCATCAATAAAAGGGGCCAGCACCAGCCGTTCAGTTTCTATTTTGTAATCCATGTGAACCTCCTGCGGGCAAAGAAAATGCCAAAAAAAAGGAGATGGCCCAGCCATCTCCCTCTCGAAACTTCTCGGCCACCTGCAGGCGGCGTCTTAAGCCGCGTTTATTTTTTGTCTGCCGGTACAACCGAGACATAAGAACGATCATTCTTTTTGCGCGTGAACTGAATCTTGCCTTCTTCAAGCGCGAAAAGCGTGTGGTCCTTGCCCATGCCAACATGTTCGCCCGGATACACTTTTGTGCCCCGTTGGCGAATAATAATATTACCCGGAATGACGCTTTCGCCACCGAATTTTTTTACGCCAAGACGACGGCCTGCACTATCGCGACCATTGCGGGATGAACCGCCAGCTTTTTTGTGTGCCATTGATCTTAGTCCTTCTTAGCGGCTGCGGCTTTTTTTGCCACAGGCTTTGCTGTTGCTTTTTTTGCAGCAGCAGGTTTCTTGGCGGCTGCGGGTTTTTTGGCCACAGCAGGCTTTTTCGCTGCAGGCTTCTTGGCCGCAGCAGGTTTAGCTGCCGCAGGCTTTTTAGTCTCAGCCGGTTTTGCCGCAGGCTTAGCCACCACTTTTTTAGCGGCAGGCTTGGCACCCTTGGCCAGAATATCAGTAACCCGAACAACCGTTTCATACTGACGGTGGCCGTGGGTACGGCGATAATTCTTACGGCGCCTTTTCTTGAAAACGATAATTTTGGCACCCTTGCGAGTTTCCAAAAGTTCAGCGCGCACTTGCGCCCCTTCGATCACTGGCGAGCCAACGGTGATGTCATCACCATCGCCAAGCATCAGAACCTGATCGAAAACCACCGCTTCGCCGTCGGCATTGTCCAGTCTTTCGATGATCAGCACATCGCCCTTGGCGACTTTATACTGCTTGCCACCGGTTTTTATCACCGCAAACATGTCTATCTCGTTTTTCAAACGGCGCCGCAAAAGCTCGCCGTATCTGGTTTTTCATAAATCTCATAGCAACGCAGACCCAAAGCAAAGCCCGGGTCAGCGAGCGGCGCACTATAGCCACGCAGACCCCCAAGTCAACGCGCCTTCTCCCTATCAGTACAGCAGCGCTTGCACAGGCGGAATTGCACGTTACTCTGCGCCACAAATCTATGAATATATCAATGGCAGGAGCACGGCAAATGCGCGAGATAACAGAGTTTTACATCAATGGTGAATGGGTAAGCCCCAGGGGGACCGGGCGCATGGATGTGATCAATCCGGCCAATGAAGAGATCAGCGGACATGTGGCCCTTGGGGACGCTTCGGATGTGGATCGCGCCGCCGCCGCCGCAAAAACTGCCTTTGAGTCGTTTAGCACGACGACGCGTGAAGAACGCCTGGCGCTTCTGCAGGCCATTATCGCCGCCTATCAAGCCCGCATGAATGATCTGGCCGAGGCCATGACTTTGGAAATGGGTGTGCCCAAATGGCTGTCCAGCACGGCGCAAGCCGGATCAGCACTGGGCCATTTTGCCGAAGCGGCCAAAATTCTGGCCGATTTTGAATTTGAACGGCCGAGCGGCAATCATACCTTGCGCCGCGAACCCATAGGGGTTTGCGGGCTGATCACCCCTTGGAACTGGCCGGTCAACCAGATCGCCTGCAAGCTGGCCCCGGCGCTGGCCGTTGGCTGCACCAGCGTGTGGAAGCCATCAGAAATGTCTCCCTATAGCGCGCAAATCTTTATGGAAGTGCTGCACGAGGCGGGCGTGCCCGCTGGCGTAGTCAATCTGGTGCATGGCGATGGCCCAACGGTAGGCGCCGCCATTAGCGCCCACCCTGACATTGATATGGTCTCCTTTACCGGCTCAACCCGCGCCGGTATTGCCGTGGCGCAGGCCGCAGCGCCGACCATCAAACGGGTGTCTCAGGAACTGGGCGGTAAATCTGCCAACATCATTCTGGACGACCTTAAGGGCGAGGATTTCGCCAAGGCTGTTTCTGGCGGCATGCAAAGCATGTGCATCAATTCCGGCCAGAGCTGTAATGCCCCCTCGCGCATGTTAGTGCCTGCCAGCCGCATGGATGAAGCCGCGCAGATTGCGGCGACGGTGGCCAATGGCGTTGAAGTTGCCGACCCTAATGCCGAGGGCATGGTAATGGGGCCGGTGATCTCGGCCAATCAGTGGAACAAGATTCAAGGCCTGATGGAGGTCGCCATCAAGGAAGGCGCCCGCGTTGCCGCCGGTGGCCCTGGTCGCCCCGAAGACCTGAACCGGGGTTATTTCGTTCGCCCCACCGTGTTTGCCGATGTGACTAATGACATGACCATCGCCAGAGAAGAGGTGTTTGGCCCGGTGCTGGTGATGATCGGCTATGACGATGAGGACGAGGCGGTACGCATCGCCAATGACACCCCCTATGGACTGGCCGCCTATGTTTCTGGCGCGGATGCCAATCGGGTCAGCACCGTCGCCAACAAAATGCGCGCCGGTCAGGTGGTGTTGAACGGTGCCGCGCTGGATATGTCGGCGCCTTTTGGGGGCTATAAACAGTCTGGCAATGGCCGTGAATGGGGCGAACATGGCTTTGGCGAATATCTGGAAACCAAGGCTGTGGTCGGAAATTAGAAAAATATTCTAAAAAAGCACGTTCATCTCTTTCGCCAAGGGACAAAGCCTGCCAAAAATAGAAAAACATTGTGATTAAAGGGATGAGGGCATGAGCTTTTTTGATTCTGTTGAGGCCTTTGTGGCCGCAGCAACGGCACCCGAGGCGGATCTGGCGGTTGGCAGCAAAGTCATCGACGGTGTTGAATACACGGTCTTTGCCAAGGCCCCCGACAGCCTGCGCGACATGTTCGCTATGATGCTGATGCATGGCGATGCGCCCTTTTTGGTGGAAAATGAAACCCGCCTCAGCTTTGCCGAAACCTATCAGGCTGCGGCGCGTTATGCGCACGCGCTTGTGGGGCTGGGCGTTAAAAAAGGTGACCGGGTCGCCATTTCCATGCGCAATCGCCCCGAATGGGTCATTGGCTTTATTGGCACATTAATGGCCGGTGCCGTGGCCACGCCGCTCAATTCCTGGTGGGGCACCGAAGAAGTCTCCTATGCCCTTAAAGACAGCGGCGCCAGTATCATTCTGGTCGATCCGCGCCGCGCCAAATACATTTTACCGCTTTTGGACAAACAGGATCTGACGTTGATTCTTAGTGGCCAGAGCGAAAGCAGTAACCCTCGTGTGCTCGATTATGATGCGCTGATGGCAGCAAGCACACAAACTACGCCACCGGCCATAGCCATCGGCCCCGAAGACGATGCTACGCTGATGTACACGTCTGGTTCAACCGGGCACCCCAAAGGGGCCATATCAACCAACCGGGCCGTGATTACAGGCATCTTAGGCTATGCCCTGATGGGGCTAGCCATGCAAAACTCGCGCGGTGAGGCCCCTGGCAGTGGCCCACAACCCGTGATCTTGCAGACCATCCCGCTTTTTCATGTCACCGGCTGCGTGGTGATCTTTCTGGTGTCAATTATTGCCGCGCGCAAAATGGTGCTGATGCGCAAATGGGACGTTAATGAAGCTATGCGCCTGATCGAAAAAGAACGCGTTTCCTCGCTGACCGGCGTGCCAACCATGAGCGCGGACCTGCTCAATGCGCCAAACCGTGGCGATTATGACCTGTCCAGCCTGACCGATATTGGGGCGGGCGGCGCCGCTCGCCCGCCGGACCATGTGAAGCCTTTGAATGACATGCTGGACGGTGCCCGCCCGCTGGCCGGTTATGGCCTGACCGAAACCAATGCGGTGGGGGCGTTTAATGCCGGTGATGATTATTTAAAACGCCCAAATAGCATTGGCAAAGTGGCGCGTCCTATTGTCGAGATTGAAATTCGTGACCCTAGCGGTAATGTTATGCCCACAGGGGAGCGCGGCGAAATCTGCCTGAAATCTGCGGCCAACATCCGGTGTTACTGGAACCAGCCGGAGGCCACCGCCGAGGCCTTTACCGATGGCTGGCTGCATACCGGCGATGTCGGCGTGTTTGATGAAGAGGGCTTCCTCTATATCGTTGATCGCATCAAGGATATTATCATTCGCGGCGGCGAAAACATTGCCACGCTGGAGGTCGAAGCCGCCATTTGTGCTCATCCTGATGTGCTGGAAGCCACCGTTTTTGGCGTCCCCCATGATCGCCTTGGCGAAGTGGTGGCCGCCGTTGTATATCCCCGCCCAGACAGTGGTCTTGATGCCCAGACACTGACTCAGGACCTGGCCGATCATCTGGCTGTTTATAAAATTCCGTCCCTGATTGAGTTTATGAACGAAGCCCTGCCCCGCATTGCCTCGGGCAAGATTGCAAAAAAGGCCCTGCGTGAAAGAATGATCGGCGAAGAAAAGTAACAAAAACCGGATTGAAACGACAAATGGCCCCGGATTTCCGGGGCCATTTTTTAGGGTCAGGATCCTTAATTTGATCAGCTCATGCCCGGCATCGTGAAGGCATTCAGCTTATTGCCATCAAGGTCACGAAAATAACCGGCATAAAAGCCGCTTTCACCGCGTGGCCCCGGCTTGCCTTCGCACGTACCACCCAGCTCGATAGCCTTGGCATAGAGCTTGTCTACAAGGTCAGTAGAACTGGCCGAAAGCGCAACCATAACCCCATTGCCAATGGAGGCGGATTCACCATCAAACGGCTTGATGATAGAGACGGCAGACCCGCCACCATCGGCGGCCCAGGCAATAAAGTTGTCTTCCTCCATCATGCGCTTGCCACCCAGTTCGGCCAGCAAGGCATCGTAAAAGGCCGCAGCCTTGTCAAAGTCATTTGTACCCAGCGTGACGTATCCGATCATTGGAATCTCTCTCATTAATAATTAGTAATGTTTCTATTATGTTCTTTTTTGAGCTGTGATGCAATGGCTTAAATTTGCATGGCTGCCCAACATTAATAAGATCAATAGGCCCCGGCGGTGAAAATCATGTCCAGATCGCCGTCCCACTCGCCATAATAACAGGCGATCAGCTCTTCGGCAGGCGTCACCCCAGCGCGGGCAATGTCTTCCATGCCACGCAAGAAAAGGCTTTCGTTTTCGCCGTAATGATTGCAACGGCAGCGACGCTTTAAGCCCCCATGAGAGATTTTGAGCACTTTTTGCGCTAATGCCTGCATGTTCGTCTGGCGGAACGGGGCATTCAGGCCCAGGGTTGGCGCGGTGCGGCGCAGGCCCTCGCGCTCATATTCATTCCAGTCCTTGACCAACGCCCAGGCTTCGTCCAGCGCTTGATCATCATAAAAGAGACCAGTCCAGAAAGCTGAAAGCGCACACAGGCGGGACCATGGCCCGCCATCGGCGCCGCGCATTTCAAGGAAGGTTTTCAGGCGCACTTCGGGAAAAAGCGTGGAAATGTGATCTTCCCAATCCTTCAGACTGGGCAGTTCGCCCGGCAGAATGTCCAGCTTTCCCGCCATAAAGTCGCGAAAGCTCTTGCCCGAGGCATCCAGATAATGGCCATCGCGCTTGACGAAATACATCGGCGCATCAAGGGCATAGTCCACATATTGCTCGAACCCGAAACCCTGTTCAAAGACAAAGGGCAACATGCCGGTCCGGTCCGGATCGGTATCGCCCCAGATATAGCTGCGATAGGACAAAAAACCGTTTGGCCGCCCGTCGGCAAAGGGGGAATTGGCAAACAGCGCGGTGGCCACCGGCTGCAAGGCCAGCGAGGTGCGAAACTTTTTTACCATGTCGGCTTCACTGGCAAAGTCCAGATTGACCTGAACCGTGCACGAGCGAAACATCATCTGGCGTCCCAGACGCCCAACTTTGGGCATGTAATCGCGCATAATCTTATAGCGCGGCTTGGGCATGATGGGGGTATCTTCGAGGCTGGTTACCGGCGAAAAGCCAAGGCCTAAAAAGCCTGCGCCCATTTCATCGGCGACGGTTTTCACTTCTTTAAGATGCGCATTCACTTCGGCACAGGTTTCGTGAATATCTTTTAGCGGCGCGCCGGAAAGCTCAAACTGGCCACCTGGCTCCAGCGTGATGGTCGCCCCTTCGCGGATCAGGCCAATCATATAGCCTTCCTCGATCATCGGCGCCCAGTCAAAGCGTTGCAGGCCTTCCAGCATTTTGAGAATGCTCGGCCCCTTGGCGTCATAAGGCAATGACCCATGATCGCTTAAGCGAAAGCCAAATTTTTCGTGTTCCGTGCCAATACGCCAGTCCCCGGCGGGTTTACACCCCGAGGCCAGATATTCCACCAACGCCGTTTTGTTTTCGACCGGCGCGTTCTTGTCCATGGCAGACATACAGCCTCTCCTTCAACCCTAGGTCATGATTTAGGAAGGCAACCTGCCAAGGGCAAGTCACAAAATTGCGATGGGCCGATATTCCCACAAAATTTATGCAGAAATCCAGTCGCCGCAAGCGGCCTGCCATAAGCTCAAGGCCGCCAATGCGGCGGTATCGGCGCGCAAGATACGCGGCCCCAATGTCACCGGCTGCACAAAATTTAAGGCGCGCAAACTTTGGCGCTCTTCAGGGGTAAAACCGCCCTCCGGCCCGATCAGAATTGCCGCTTTGGCCTGCGCATTTCGTCGCTCCAAGGCCTTTAACATAGGCTGCGCCCGGCCCGCTTTGCCGCCCCAGGGCTGATCTTCATCCTCGCCCGCTTCATCGCAAAAAAACAGCACCCGCTCTTCGTCCCAGCCCTCCAAAACCTGTGCAAGGGATTGGGGAGGGAAAATGTCTGGCAGGTCCAGACGTTCGGTCTGCTCTGCGGCCTCGCGGACAATTAGCGCCATGCGGTCATCACGCAAAGGCCGCGCCGTGGTGCGCTGCGTTTGCACACTTTGCAGGCTACGCACCCCCAGCTCCGTGGCTTTTTCAATAATAAACTCTGACCGACTTTTCTTGACCGGCGCAAACAACAGACACAGGTCTGGCACAGGGACAAACGGGCGGCTCTGCGTTTCAATATGCACCTGCACGCTCTTGCGCTCAGCTTTGGTAATCCGGGCGAGCCATTCGCCGCTTTGCCCGTCAAACAGACGCAAGGGATCCCCCACGCGACGACGCATAACACTGGACACATAGTGCGCGGCTTCGCGGCTTAAGGACAAATCCATATCCGCAGACAGCGGATCATCAACATAAAGGCGTGGTGGTGCTTTCATTGGCCAAATGCACCTGAACATGCGCTTACCGTCAAGACATTATTGTGATCACTGTCACCGAAATTTTGATGAGAGAGACCTTCGCCCAGAGCCAGCCAGAAAACGCAAAGCGGACTCCTTCTCCCATTGGGAGAAGGCGGGGATGAGGGGCATGTGCGGGAAAATGAGTCTCCATGGCCAAAACTAGTGTCCCCTCACCCCCGGCCCTCTCCCCAAAGGAGAGGGAGAAAATTCCGGCTGGCCTCGTGGCTCCCTCCGGCAGCTCCCCCGTGAACGGGAAAAACTCCACGTCCACCTTGACGGACAGCGCACAATTGTATGCAACAGGGCATGGACAAGGATCACCACCACATTGCCGATGCCATCCCCCAAGGATGGGTCGATACCCGCGCGCCGCGTGGGTGGCGACCGTTTTTGCGCCTGGCGCGCTATGACCGGCCTATCGGCTTCTGGCTGTTGGCCATTCCCTGTTGGGTGGGCATGGCGCTGGCCCATCTGGATCGCCCATGGACGCAAAATGATTTTGTGCTGGCGCTGGCCTTCTGGATCGGGGCGCTGGCCATGCGCGGCGCTGGCTGTACCTATAATGACATTGTGGATCGGGATCTGGATGCCAAGGTCAGCCGCACGGCCCTGCGCCCCATTGCTTCGGGTGCGGTCAGTGTCAAAACAGCTTGGGCATTTTTATTGCTGCAATGCCTTGTGGGCCTTGGGGTGCTGATCATCCTGCCTGCTGCGGCGCGTCTCGTGGCGCTGGCCGCCATTCCGCTCATTTTGGGCTATCCCTATATGAAGCGTATCACGTTTTGGCCCCAGGCCTGGCTGGGCCTGACCTTTAACTGGGGCGTGCTGGTGGGCTATGTGGCCATTGCCGGAACGATCACGCCAGCTTTATTGCTAGCCTATGCGGGCCTGTTTTTCTGGACACTGGGCTATGACACCATTTACGCCCATCAGGACAAGGAAGATGATGCCCTGATCGGGATAAAATCCACCGCGCGCCTGTTTGGCCGCCAGACCAAGTTGGCTTTGACGATTATATATGCCGCCGCTTTGTTGTTGTTGGCGTTTGCCGGGGTTCGTGAAACCGGGATCGCGCCCGATCAGGCTGCGCTGGTGGGCAGTTGGATGCCAACACTGGTGTTTGCGTTTTTCCTCTCCGAACAGATCACAAAAACCAATTTTGATGATCAGGCGTCCTGTCTGCGCGCCTTCAGGCAAAACAAAATCGCCGGGCTGGTCTATGTTGCCCTGCTGGCTTTATCGCCCACGCTTTTGGGATGGGTATTGGGGACCACAGGCGGATGAGCCGCGAGCCTGCCTATACCCATTTGCGTGCCGATCCGGTAATGGCGGACCTGATTGAGCGCCACGGCCCCTGCCCGTTAACCCATAATCCCGATGTCAGTCCTTATCATGCTTTGGTGCGCACCATTATTTTTCAGCAAATTTCAGGGGCTGCGGCCAGCGCCATCATGAAGCGCTTTTTAGCCCTTTTTAAAACCGACTTTCCCTTGCCCGAGGCGCTGGCGGTCATGGAGTGGGAAGTTTTGCGCGCCGACGGTCTGTCGCGCAACAAGGCCTTGGCGGTGATTGATGTGGCGGCAAAATCTTTGGATGGCACCATCCCGGCGCAAGGAACGCTGGCCGCTTTGCCGGATGAAGAGGTGATAGAACGCCTGATCCTTGTGCGCGGCATTGGCCGCTGGACCGCCGAAATGTTTCTGATGTCTACGCTTGGCCGCCCGGATGTCTTGCCGCTAAATGATGTAGGCCTGCTGAACGGGGCCAAAATCGCCTATGGATTGGCCGATCGCCCGAATGCAGCGGCATTCACCACCATGGCCGCGCCATGGCAGCCATGGCGCTCGATCGCTTGCTGGTATTTATGGCAGGCCGCCGACACAAAATTAGCCTAAGCCCCCTGTAGCAAGGTTTGCGCCGCCGCGCGGGCCGCATCGGTGACATCGGCCCCGGCCAGCATACGGGCGATTTCTTCGGTGCGCTCACCATCATCCAAAAGGCGCAGATGGGTCAGCGTAGCGTCGCCCTTCATCTGTTTTTCAATGCGTAATTGTGTATCTGCCCGCGCCGCCACCTGTGGGCTGTGCGTCACCACCAGAACCTGCGCCTCAGCGGATAAACCCGCCAGCCTGCGCCCCACGGCATCGGCAACCGCGCCGCCAACGCCTTGGTCAATTTCGTCAAATATCATCACCTGCGGACCATCTTTATTGGCCAGACTGGCTTTCAGTGCCAATGAAAACCGCGACAGCTCGCCGCCAGACGCAATACCCCCCAATGGCCCAAAGGGCGTGCCGGGATTGGTGCTGACCTCGAAATGGATCTGGTCACAACCACCGGGGCCGCAACGGTCCGTATCCAGCATGGTCTGGCGCACCGCAAAACGGGCCTTTTCCATCTTCAGTGGCGGCAATTCTTTTGCCAGCATCTGTTCCAGTTTTTTGCCGGCTTTGCCACGCTTGGCCGCCAGTTTCTGTGCCTTGTCATCATAGCATTCTTGCGCTTTTGCCAAGGCAGCGCGGGCGGCCTTTTCATCATCGGCTAGGCTTTCCACGCTTTCCAGTTGCGCCGTCAGCTCAGCACGCAAATCCGCCAACCCATCAACCGTGACATTGTGTTTTCGTGCCGCCGCGCGCAAGGCAAACAGGCGCTCTTCGGCCTGGTCCATGCGATCCGGCTGTACATCCAGGGCCTGACCGGCATCATCAAGCGCCGACGCCGCCTCGCCGGTTTCTATCAGCGCCCGCTCCAGTGCCTGGGCACTGCGTTCCAGCGATAATTTCACGCTTTTCGATTGTGCCCCGCCTTCCAATTGCGCCAAGGCCTGTTCCAGCGCCCCCAGCGCCGAAGACAGGCCAGCCTCGATCCCGCTTCCAGCATTTAAAATGGCGTTGGCGGTATCGACCTTTTCGGCCAGTTTGTGGGCCAGCATTAAAAACGCACGCTCGTCGGCCAGCCCCTGTTCCTCATCAGGTTTGGGGTCCAGACGGTTTAATTCCTCCAGTGACATGCGTACAAAATCACTTTGCGCATCCATTTCCTCGCGCCGCGCCAAAAGATCATCCCGATGATCCCGGGCCTTTTGCACTTTGGTCCAGAGTGCGCCAAGTGCGGTGACCTCGTCATGCAAGCCCGCATACCCGTCCAGCAACGGGCGGTGTGTGGCCGCGTTTAAAAGCCCATGCCCGTCATGCTGGCCATGAATTTCCAAAAGCCTGGTGCCTATATCCTGTAACAGGCGCACCGAAACCGGCTGGTCATTGATAAAGGCCCGGCTGCGCCCATCGGCCCCAAGGGTACGGCGCAAAACCAGATCTTCGCTCGCATCCCCCTCTACACCGGCGTCCGCTAAATGCGCAAAGACCGGGTGCCCCGAGGGCAGCGTAAAAACCGCGCTGACACTGGCTTGATCAGTGCCTGCACGCACCAGATTTTTGGCCCCGCGCATACCAAGCGCCAGCCCCAAAGCATCAAGAATAATAGATTTTCCGGCCCCGGTTTCCCCGGTTAATGCCGTCAGGCCCGCTGCGAAGGCAATGTCCAGCCGGTCAATCAGGACAACATTGCGGATGACGAGCGCATTCAACATGGTTTGCTAGAACAAACGTCTCCAGGTACGGCTGATGAAGGAGCCTTTTTTCTTTTGCTCGCTGCTCTGTTCTTCCTGAGCTTCTGCCACGTTGGTTACGCCATTTTTCGACAACAAAAGATAGGTGTCCTGATACCAGTCTGTACCCGGATAGTTATAGCCCAGGACTGCAGCCACCTGTACCGCTTCATCCAGAATGCCAAGACGGACATAGGCCTCGACCAGACGGTGCAGGGCCTCGGGTGTGTGGCTGGTGGTTTGATAGACCTCCACCACATGCTGAAAGCGGGCAATGGCCGCCAGATTATACCCGCGTTTCAGATACCAGCGGCCAACGGCCATATCCTTGCCGGCCAATTGGTCATTGGTCAGGTCAATTTTCAACCGGGCATCGCGAGCGTATTGGCTGTTTGGGAAACGGCGCACAACCTGCCGCAAGGCACTTAGCGCCTGCTTTGTCTCAGACTGGTCCCGGCCCACGTCTGAAATTTGCTCAAAATGGCAAATCCCAATCAAATAATAGGCGTAAGGCGCACTGCGCGAACCAGGGTGTAAAGCCACAAAGCGCTGGGCTGCATTGATCGCATCATCGTATTTGTTGGCCTTGTAATTGGCATAAGCTGCCATCAGCATGGAGCGTCTTGCCCAGACTGAATACGGGTGCTGGCGCTCGACCTCATCAAAAAGCAAGATAGCGCGTGGCCAGTCGTTCCGCCCCATGCGATCATACCCTTCGAGATAAATTTTCTCAGCCGGGCGCTCTACATAGGCCAGTTTTTTTTTGCCCTTACTGCCGCACCCGACGGTAAGCACCAGGGAGGCAAGCAGCAAAGCAGTCAGGATTTTGGGCATTTTATTGGACATAACACAGTCTGATATAATGAATACAACGCCCCTATCTACCCCGAAGCGACGCCGGGGTGAAGCACCTAGCTGGAACAATCACACTTTTGCCTAGATTGGAAACCTTAAACACGAACGCTCGTGGCGCTCATGACCAAAAGTTAAGCCTTTATCCGTTGGCGAACAGGCCCTTTCCCGGCTAAGGTTTGTTCACAAAGCGTATTAAACGCCAACAGGGGAAACACCATGACCTTCATCAAGCCGAATAAAACAGCCATTCTTGCCAGCCTTCTGGCCAGCACCGCTCTTGGCAGCGCCGCCATGGCGCAAGACCAGACCTTAATGCTCAGCCAGCCCGATATTGCCGGGGACCGTATCGCCTTTGTCTATGCCGGCGACATCTGGACCGCCGATCTGGATGGTGCACACCCACACCGCCTCACCTCGCATCCCGCCAATGAAGGCCGTGTACACTTTTCGCCTGATGGCAAAATGCTGGCCTTTAGTGCGGACTATGACGGCAACCAAGATGTTTATGTGATGTCTGCCACAGGCGGTCAGCCCAAACGTCTGACATTTCACCCGGGCCGGGACCGGGTAACGGGTTGGAGTGCCGATGGTAAATCCGTGGTATTTTCCTCCAGCCGGGAGAACCGCTTTGGCCGCTCTGGCCAGCTCTATCATGTCAGCCTTGATGGCGGCCTGCCGGTCAAGCAGATGGAAGCCCGGTTCTTTGCTGGCAGTTGGTCGCCCGATGGCAAGACCCTGGCCTACATCCCCAACGGCCCGGCCTATAATGCGCTTTATGGTGGCTCGTCCGGCTGGCGGCAATATCGGGGCGGGGCGACACCTTCCGTTTCGATCATGACCCCGGCAACCAACAAGGTTGTCAACATTGCAGGCGATCGCATTAATGACCTGAACCCCATGTGGGTGGGCGATGATGTCTGGTTCCTGTCGGACCGGGACAATCAATCGCTGAACCTTTATCGCTATGACAGCAAAACCAGCGCCCTGACCCAGCAAACCCATGAAGGCCCCTGGGATGTGCGCTCAGCTGGAACGGACGGTACACAGATCGTTTTTGAAGCGGGCGGGCGGTTAAAACGCTTTGACCCACAGAGCGGCACCACGACCGAGATCAAAATTTCAATCAATCCTGATCTGGAGCAATTGCGCCCAAAATGGAAAAAACTCGGCAAGCAGATTAGCGCCATTGGCCTGTCCCCCAGCGCCAAGCGCGCCGTTATTACCGCGCGGGGCGAGGTGTTCACCGTCCCGCTGGAGGATGGCTCCACCCGCAATCTGACCGGCACCGATGGCGTGCGTGAATTTGGCGCCCTGTGGTCCCCAAAGGGCGACAAAATTGCCTATATTAACGACAAGGACGGCGCTTATCATCTGGTCATTACCGATCAACGCGCCGAGAAAAGCACCCGCCGTCTGGCCCTTGGGCCAACAGGCGCCAAGGCCTTTTACACACTTTTGAACTGGGGCGGAAATGGCACGCATATCCTTTATCATGATAATCATCTGAACCTTTATACCCTTGATCTGGCTAGCGGCACGTACAAGAAAATTGCCACCAACACCCGCCGCGCCGGGTTTGCCACATCGGTTTCCTCTGATGGGGCATGGCTTGCCTACACACTGGAACAGCCAAATTTTCTGGCTGATTTGATGCTGTATAATTTTGCCAGCGGGCAATCGACCCAGGTTTCCGATGGCATGAGCGATATTGGCTCACCGGCCTTTAGCCCCGATGGGAAAACCCTCTATTTCACGGCCTCTACCAATTCCGGTCCCACGCAAGTTGGTCTGGATATGAGTTCGCAAGAACGCCCCTATCGCGCCGGCATTTATGCCCTGGTGCTCAGCGCAAAGGGCAAGTCTCCGCTTTTGCCAAAAACAGGTGATGAAGAGGCCAAAAAGGAAAAAGCCAAACCGGCAAAAGGCAAAAAGAAAAAGTCCGCCAAAGCCGATAAATCTGAAGAGAAAAAGAAAGTCGTCACCAAAATTGATCTGGCTGGATTGTCGGACCGTATTGTGGCCTTACCTTTGCCAGAGCGTAATTATGACACACTGTCTGTGTCCAAAAAGGGTGCGCTTTATTATGTGGAGCGTACCCAGCCCGGCATTACCAACGAGCCGCGCGGCAAAAATCCGCAGGCTGCTAATGTGCTGAAACGCTTTGATTTTGAAGAAAAAGAAAGCAAAACCGTCTCGCGTCAAATCGGCTCTTACAGCATGAGCGCAGACGGCACGCATTTGATCATTCGCAAGGTGAACAACAAGATTGTCACCGCCAAAGCAGGCGAAAAGCTAAAACCTGAAGCGCTGGACCTTGGCGGCGTAAAAGCCTTTATTGACCCGCGTCATGAATGGGAGCAAATCTTTGAAGAAGTTTGGCGCATGGAGCGTGACTTTTTCTATGATCCAAATATGCATGGGCTGGACTGGCAGGCCATTCATGACCGCTATAAACCTTTATTGGCGCATGTGGGCCGTCGTGAAGACCTGAATGCGCTGCTAAGCGAAATGATCGGCGAAATGCAGGTTGGTCATAACCGGGTCGGGCGCGGCGATGTGCATAACGAACCAAGGACCAGTACCGGCCTGTTAGGTGCGGACTTGCGCATTGAAAACGGTCAATACCGGATCAAGACCATCTATAATGGTGAAAACTGGAACCCGTTTCTGGATGCGCCTTTGGCGGAGCCGGGCTTGGGGGTCAAGGCAGGCGATTATATCCTGGCGATTAATGGCCGCCCGCTAAGCGCTTCGGATAATATATTCGCGCTTTTAGAAGGCAGTTCAGGCGAACAGGTCAGTCTGAAAATCAGTTCCAGTGGCAACGCATCAGATGCCCGTACCGTGATTGTTGAACCCACCGGATCGGAGCGGCAATTGCGCCACTGGGCCTGGGTTGAAAGCAATCGCAAATGGGTGGATGCACAAAGCGGCGGCAAGGTTGGCTATGTCTATCTGCCCAATACCGCCGGGGCTGGCTATGCTTATTTCAACCGTATGATGTTTGCCCAAACTGACAAGGAAGCGATGATTTTTGACGAGCGCACCAATGGCGGTGGTCAGGCGGCAAACTATATCATCGACGTGTTGCGCCGGGTCTATCTGTCGGGCTGGAAAGACCGCGATGGCAAGGTTTACAACACGCCGGGCGGCGCCATTTATGGCCCCAAGGTGATGATGATTGACCAGGATGCCGGGTCTGGTGGCGATTATATGCCCTACGCCTTTCGCTTTACCGGCCTCGGGAAACTGGTTGGGACGCGCACCTGGGGTGGCTTGATCGGCATTTCCGCCAATCCGCCGCTAATCGATGGGGGCTTCCTGACGGTTCCGTTCTTCCGCTTTTTTACCCCCGCTGGGGAATGGCGCGTCGAGAATGAAGGCGTGGCCCCGGATATTCGTGTTGAGTTGGACCCGATCGCCTATAATGCCGGTCAGGACACCCAGTTGGAACGGGCATTGCAAGAGGTTATGGACGGCCTGAAGACCTATCAGCCAAAAGACCTGAAAACTGCGCCGCCTTATCCAACTAAAATCGGCCATTAAAACAAAACCCCCGGATGCCAAAACAGCATCCGGGGGCCTGCCTCACAAATGGGCTGAAAGCGTGTATGTGAAGCAAAGTTTATTTGCGTTTTTTCTTATGCTTTGAGGCTGGCTTGGCTTTGTGCTCTGCCATCATTTTTTGCATTTTACCGCGCACTCTGGCGCTTTTTACCGCAGAAGATGAAAACTCTTCGCCTGTGATGCGGGCGTCGCCATCCTCGTCAATATCTTGAAAATCATCAACCATTTTCGCGTGGCGTTTTGACAGCCAATAGGCCTGATATTCATTTAAGCTGAGCATTCCATCGCGGTTGCTGTCATAGGATTTCAGCTTGGCATCACGGGCTTTTCTGGCCTCGGCCTCGGTGACGGTGCCGTCCTTGTCCAGATCCAGCTCTTTATTGTCGTCACCCATCATCATGAATTTGAACCCGGTGCCGCCCATACGGTGCAAGGCCGGGAACCCTCCGGGCATGCCGCCTTTGCCCATCCAGCGCATGGCACGCCTGTCATCACTATTGAATATCAAGGCCATGGCTTCTGCCTTCTCCCCCATCATGGGAAAATCGCCATCGTCTTTGATGACAATTCGCATTTCGTTTTCAGGCCCGCTACGCATACGCATGACCCTGACATGTTTTTCTGCGCCATTGTCAGAAATGAAAACCCGCATATTTTCACCCTCACCGACATCAGAAATTCTGTGCAGTTTGATATTACAGTCCTTGTCGTCCATATCTGCCTTGACAGTTTTACCGTTCACGGTTTTCACTACTTTGGCCTCACCATCATTAACCGTGACCGTACATTCAATAGTATGCTCTTTAGTTTTGACTTTGGCTTTACCTGCCGCGAAGGCCGGCAGGGTCAAGCTGCTTATAGCCAATACGCTGATGCCGCTGACAAGCATGGATTTAAGGGTCATGTGAATTCTCCAGATATGGGGTGCCATGGGGCACGATGGCGCAACCATGGCTTAAAACCGGCGTTGGGTATCGTGAAAAAAAGTCCCAGTTTGTCGCAAAATGTCACCAGACCGGGTCTTGAGAATGATCTGTACAAATTTTCATGTAAAGTCCGGGGCTGATAGCGTTATGATGCAAGCAATGAAAGAAAATGCACATATTCTGGTCATTGATGACCACCGCGATATTCGCGATCTGGTCGGGCGCTATTTGCGTCGTCAGGGGTTTCGGACGACAGAAGCCAAGGATGCTGCCCAGGCCCGCGTAAAGTTAAATGCCGGAGCCTTTGATCTGGTGATTTTGGATATTATGATGCCCGGCGAGGATGGTTTATCGCTGTGCCGGTTTTTGCGCGAAAGCAAAGGCCCGCCAGTAATCCTGCTGAGCGCCATGGCCGAAGATACCGACCGTATCGTCGGGCTGGAAATCGGTGCCGATGATTATCTGGCCAAGCCGTTTAATCCACGCGAATTACTTGCCAGAACACGCGCCGTTCTGCGCCGCAGCCAGGATGGGCATGTCCGTCTTGAACAGGATGAAACTCGCGAAAAATGGCATTTTGATCGCTGGGTATTGTGTGCCACCGAACGCGCTTTGCTTGATGAGAACGGCGTCAAGACACCGCTTTCCAGTGGTGAGTTCAAACTGTTGCGCATTTTGCTCAACCGCCCAAATCAGGTGCTCAGCCGCGACCAATTGCTGGACCTGACGCAAGGGCGCGCCGCCAAGGCCTTTGACCGGGCCATTGATAACCAGATCAGCCGCCTACGCCAAAAAATCGAACGTGATCCGACGCACCCAACCCTGATCCAGACCATGTGGGGCGATGGCTATATGTTGTGCACTCAGGTGAAAGCCGATACGCAAGCCAGGACTGTTTCATGAGGGCGCTATGGCCGCAAAGCCTGGCCGGGCGATTAATCATCTGGTTGATGATGGTGCTCACGCTGGCACTGGTTTTGGCGCTGGCACTTTATCGCATGAGCAATGAACGTCTGCTGGCCCGGGTTGCCAAGGAAGATGCGGTGACGCGCATCACCATGGTGTCACGAATTCTGGAGCAAAGCGGCGCAAATAAATGGCAACAAACACTGCACGCGGCAACGTCCGACGATTTTCGTTTTAGCTTTCTTGAAGGCAGTTTAGGTAAAACCGATGATCACGTTTCTGCCAAAGATGACCACACACAGCATGGATCGCTTTTGTCGGATAAAAAACAATCCAGTGATGATACGATCATGCAAAAATTTGCCTTGATCATTCCAGACGTAACGCGATCGGACCTTAGCGATGATGATAAAAATATCTGGATCATCGAACGCCCACTGAGTGGGGATGGACAGTTGAGTATCGCAGAAATTACAAGAATAAAAAGTACCAAACGAAGCACAATCACGCTAAATATTGATGATGCAAAATTTCAGGATCCAGGCTTTTTTTTGGGGAAAAAGCTTTTTCCGGCAAAAGGCAATGTTATGCAAGGTCAGCTCATCAGAGTCATGAAAGAATCCGTGCAACGGGAAAACCGCAAACTGCAAAAGAGCACCGTGGATATTGCTCTAAAGCTGGATAATGGACGCTGGCTTAAGGGCGCATTCAAGCCAAAAATGCAACCCTTCTGGTCATGGAACGGTGCATTGTTTTTAGGTGTTCTGGCGCTTGCCATTGGCGGGGTGATTGTGTTGGTGGTGCGTGCCGAGACCCGCCCAATGCAGCGCCTTGCACAGGCTGCCGAGGCATTGGGGCGCGGCGAGCATTTGCCGCCACTCAACGAAAATGGGCCGCACGAGGTTCGTGCTGCGGTAAAAGCCTTTAATCTGATGGGCAGCCGCCTTGGCCACTTCATGCAGGACCGCACCCGTATGCTGGCGGCCATGTCGCACGATTTACGCACACCGCTGACCACCTTGCGCCTGCGAGCCGAAATGATTGATGAGCCAGAAGCGCGGGAAAAACTGATCGAAACTATCGAGGAAATGCACCGCATTACCGAAGCCAGCCTCAACTTTGCCCGCGAGGAAGACAATAGCGAAGAAACCCGGGAAACTGATTTAAGTGCTCTTGTTTTAGACCTGTGCGAGGAAGCCAAAGCCATGGGCAAGGATGCCGATACGGAGACAGAGACCACAATGACCTCCGCCCGTGTGCGCCCCGCCGCCATGCGCCGCGCGGTGCGCAATCTGATCGATAATGCAGTGCGCTATGGCACGCGTGCCCGCGTAACCATAGAGACGGGCAAAAAGGAAGCCCGCATCATTATTGATGATGACGGCCCCGGCATTGATAAGGCCCGGCTGGATGACGTCTTTTCGCCCTTTGTACGACTGGAAAATTCGCGCAATACCGATACTGGCGGCACCGGCCTTGGCCTTTCCATTGCCCGCACCATTGCCCGCGCCCACGGCGGTGATGTGGTCTTGGAAAACAGGGAAAACGGCGGCTTGCGCGCGATATTGAGTGTGCCGGCTGAGGCGGGTTGAAATCATTGGTGCTCAAGACCCCCTCCGCCCCGCCAAAGACCTTGGCGAGGCACCTCCCCGTAAACAGGGGAGGACAATGGTTGGGGCAAATTCCTATATTTTTCTTCCTCCGTTTACGGGGAAAGTGGCCACGTAGTGGTCGAAGGGGGCTAAACTTCGCGTTCGACCAGCATTTGTTTGATCTCGCCGATGGCCTTGGCCGGGTTCAAGCCCTTGGGGCACACTTGCGTACAATTCATAATGGTGTGACAGCGATAAAGCCGGAACGGATCTTCCAGCGCGTCCAGGCGCTCGCCAGTGGCCTCATCGCGACTGTCGATCAGCCAGCGATAGGCCTGCAGAAGCGCCGCCGGGCCAAGATATTTATCGCCATTCCACCAATAGCTGGGGCAAGCGGTCGAGCAGGAGGCACACAAAATACACTCGTACAAACCGTCCAGTTTTTCCCGGTCCTCGATGGATTGTTTCCATTCCTTGTCCGGGGCCGCCGTGGTGGTTTTCAAATAGGGCTGCATGGCCGCATGCTGGGCGTAAAAATCATTCAGATCCGGCACCAGATCCTTGATCACCGCCTGATGCGGCAAGGGCGAAATGGTCACCACCTTGGCTTTGATCTCTTCCAGCGGCTTGGTACAGGCAATGGTATTGCGCCCGTCAATATTCATGGCGCAAGAACCACACACCCCTTCGCGGCAGGATCGGCGAAAGGTCAGCGTCGCATCCACAGTATCCTTGATATGGATAATGGCGTGCAGCATCATCGGACCAAATTCGGTCGTGTCCAGATCATAGGTGTCCCAGCGCGGGTTTTCACCGCTATCCGGGTCATAACGATAAACCCGAAACTGGCGTACATTTTTCGGGTCGGCGCCCGTCGGTGCAGGCCAATGCTTGCCTTTTTTAATGGTGGAGTTTTTAGGAAGTGTGAGCTGAACCATATCAATACACCCTTACGGCTGGTTGGATATAATCAATTTCGTCGGTCATGGTATAGGTATGCACGGGCCGATAATCGAGCGTGACCTTGCCGCCTTCATCAATGGTGCCAAGCGTGTGCTTCATCCATTTTTTATCGTCCCGATCGGCAAAATCTTCACGGGCATGAGCGCCGCGACTTTCCTCGCGGGCCAGTGCACCATTGATCAATACCGTGGCCTGACTGAGCAGGTTATAAAACTCAAGGCTTTCCAGCAAATCAGAATTCCAGATCATGGAATGATCCGAAACCTTCATATCCTTGGCCATGTCCCAGATTTTGGCGACTTCTTTTGTGCCCTCGGCCAGCGTATCACCGGTGCGGAACACGGCAGCAAAGCCCTGCATGGTTTCTTGCAAATGCAGGCGCAAATCAGCGGTTGAGGTTTTGCCATCAGCATTGCGAATGGCGTTAAACGTCGCCAACGACGCTTCGCCGGCATCCTTTGGCAGGTCGCGCTGGCGTGCGCCGGGCTTCAAGGTCTCGACACAGCGTTGCCCGGCGGAGCGGCCAAACACCACAATATCCAGCAATGAATTACAGCCCAGACGGTTGGCCCCATGCACCGAGGCGCTTGCCGCCTCGCCCGCTGCATAAAGACCCTTCACCGTCGCGTCCTGATCGCCATTTTTGGGGCAAACCACTTCGCCGTGGAAATTGGTCGGAATACCGCCCATATTATAATGCACGGTGGGCAGAACCGGGATCGGCTCCTTGGTCACATCCACACCGGCAAAGATTTTGGCGCTCTCCGATATGCCCGGCAGACGCTTGTGCAACAAATCAGCCGGCAAATGATCAAGGTGCAGATAGATATGGTCCTTTTTGGGACCAACACCGCGCCCTTC
Source organism: Robiginitomaculum sp. (assembly GCA_002733495.1). GTDB lineage: Bacteria > Pseudomonadota > Alphaproteobacteria > Caulobacterales > Maricaulaceae > Robiginitomaculum_B. The sequence goes on along the minus strand of NVVV01000012.1, from coordinate 23,437 downwards.
GCGAATTTCAATGGTCATGGCCCGGCTGACCACATCGCGGCTAGCCAGGTCCTTGGCCGTGGGGGCATAGCGCTCCATAAAGCGCTCGCCTTCAGAATTAACCAGATAGCCGCCCTCGCCTCTGGCCCCTTCGGTGATCAACATGCCGCCGCCATAAATGCCAGTGGGGTGAAACTGGATGAATTCCAGATCCTGCAAGGGCAGACCAGCGCGCAGCACCATGCCGCCGCCATCGCCTGTGCAGGTGTGCGCAGAAGTGCACGAAAAGTAAGAGCGGCCAAAGCCGCCGGTGGCCAGAATGACCGCCTGTGCCTTGAAACGGTGCAGCGTGCCATCGTCCAGTTTCCACGCCAGAACGCCGCGACAAACACCATCTTCCATGATCAGATCAAGGACAAAATATTCAATAAAAAAGCTGGTTTCCTCACGTATACATTCGCCATAAAGCGTGTGGATTAGCGTGTGGCCGGTGCGGTCAGCGGCGGCGCAGGCGCGTTGCGCCGGGGTTTTGCCAAACTCTTTCATATGGCCGCCAAAGGGGCGTTGATAAATCTTGCCCTCTTCGGTGCGTGAAAATGGCAGGCCCCAATGTTCCAGCTCATACACTGTTTGCGGGGCCTCGCGACACATATACTCAATCGCGTCCTGATCACCCAGCCAGTCCGAACCCTTGACCGTGTCATACATATGCCATTGCCAACTGTCATCCGACATATTGCCCAGCGAGGCGGCAATGCCGCCCTGTGCGGCCACGGTATGGCTACGCGTTGGGAAAACCTTTGAAATACAGGCCGTTTTCAAGCCGCCCTGCGCCGCACCAAGGGCCGCACGCAAGCCTGCACCACCAGCGCCCACGACAACCACATCATAGGTGTGGTCGATCCATTCATTCGCCAAGGCCTTAACCTCCAAAACTGATTTTAATAAGGGCGTATACGGCGATCAGCCACAGCCCCAGCGCGAATGCCCCATTGAGCATAAGCGCGATTTTACGCAAAGTTCCGCCAATATAATCCTCGATCGCGGTTTGCACGCCCAAACGCATGTGCACCACACTGGCACTGACCACCAGAAACGTCACCGCAGCCCCAAAGGGCGAGCCAAGCCAGGCCATCACGCCATTATAGCCAGAGGTAAAACTGGACAGAAACTGAAACAGAAACAGCGGGATCAGGATCAGTAAGGCCAGCGCCGTGACCCGTTGTTTGATATAATGATCAACGCCCTTATGGGCAGCGCCAAGGCCGGTTACATTTTTATAGGATGTACGCATTAATCAGCCCCCTATCTTGAGAAGATCAAGACCCCAATAGGCCGTGGCCCAGATGGCCAAAGTCATCAGGGATGACAGCACAATCACCAGCCACGCGGTGCGATCTGCGGTTTGCTTGTCATAGCCAATGCCCTTGCCCCACAAGAGATAGCGCACGCCATTAAGCAAGTGAAAACTAAGCGCCAGCGTAAAGCCAAAGAGCAGCGCCCGACCCGGCCATGACGCCATAATCGCCATCAGCTTCAGATAGGCCTTTGGCCCTTCTGCGGCAGCGGCCAGCCAGGCCACCAGAACAAAGACACCACCATAAAGCGCCACGCCCGAAGCGCGGTGCAAAATGGAGGTCACCATGGTTACGTGCCACCGCCAAATGGATGTGAATGGCGATAATGGCCGTTGCTCAGACCAATTTGCGCTCATGCCCTGCCTCATTGATTTCCAGACGACTCAAAGGCAGCCACAGCCGCCCCTCTTTGGGGGAAGTTACGCCTCTGATTGTTCAAGTCAACGCATGGTTATGTGACATGGAATGCATCACCAAATGTCAGGACCAAATACCCCAAAGCACCGGAATTTTGACAGAATTGCGTTTAACTGGAACCAACCATTATGGTATAATCGCGCAGGAGATAATCTATGCACGGCAAGACAATCCATAAGAAAATGCTTGTGCTCATGATGGTCATCACGCTGATCATTGCGGGCCTGACAACCCCCGCATCAGCGCGCGCCGAAAGTATAATTGCTCCTGATGGCCTAAAACGCAGTTATACCCTCACTATCCCCGAGAGCGTCCGAGGCAGGCCCACGCCTGTTCTTTTTGTTCTGCATGGTGGTGGCGGTAGCGGCAAACAAATCCACAAAAGCCTTTCTTATGACAGGCTTGCCCGGCGCTATGGCTTCATTGTGGTGTACCCCGACGGGTTGGAGCGTCACTGGAATGATGGACGAAACGACAGCAAAACCCCGTTTTTCAGAAAGGTCACGCCCGATGATGTTGGTTTCTTGCGCGCCATTGCCGACAAACTGATTGTCAATGGCCGCGCCGATGCGGCGCGTATCATGATCACTGGCGTTTCCAATGGCGGCATGATGACCCAGCGCCTTCTGTGCGAGGCCAGCGATGTATTCAGCGCCGGGGCCAGTATTATTGCTGGCCTGCCTGCGGCCCTGCGCCAGTGCCAACCCGAACGGCGACGCTCTCTTTTGCTGATCAATGGCGACAATGACCCGCTTATGCCCTGGAATGGCGGCGGTGTTGGCTTTCGCAGGGTGCGTGGCACGGTGTTATCGGGGCCAGATACGTTCGCCCATTGGCAAAGCGTCTATGGCTGCTCTGGCCCTGTTGTTTCCACCCCGATGAGGGATCGCAATAAAAGTGATCAATCTCACCCGGTCCTGATGGCTTCCCAAAACTGTGAACAGGGCAGCAAAGTCCACATGGTGCAGATTGTAGGCGGCGGGCATAATGTCCCCGGTGTGAAGAAAAAGGGTCGCCGCAGCAAGTTTCGCAAAAAACTGCTTGGTCCAACCAATATGGACTTTGATGCGCAGAGAATGGTTGTACGGTTTTTGGGGCTTTAAAATCTATATCTTAAAATAATTTTTGTTGCTGTTATGTTCTTTTTGTGGCTGTATGGCACCGTGTATTCGTATCGTTTGCTAAACGATACGATTTAGTAAACCATTGCAGACCACGAATCGTAGGAAAAATATATGACCTTAACGTCTCTGGAACTCTGTGCCGGCGCGGGTGGGCAAGCTCTCGGACTAGAACGCGCCGGATTTGACCATATTGGTCTAATCGAGAATGATCATGCTTCCTGCAACACACTTCGTCTCAATCGACCCCAATGGAATGTCATTGAGCACGATCTGTTTGAAACGATGGATTTACAAAAATTCAAAGGAATTTCCTTGCTAGCAGGAGGGCTACCCTGTCCACCTTTCTCTATAGCTGGAAAGCAACTTGGCGAAAATGATGAAAGAAATCTGTTTAATGTTGGCATTAATTATGTTGATGAATTACGCCCAAATGCAGTGATGTTTGAAAATGTACGTGGCATGCTTGGTAAGTCATTTGAGGAGTACCGACAGTGGATCACGATGCGGTTGCACAAAATGGGCTATATCTCTGAATGGAAGTTGCTTAATTCCAGCGATTTTGGCGTACCACAGCTTCGGCCCCGCGTTGTCCTTGTCGCGCTTAAAAAAGAATACTCTAGTGAATTTACCTGGCCAAATAGCAGTGTAGCAACGGCAACAGTGAGTGAGACAATAAAGGATTTGATGGGCAATCGTGGGTGGCTTGGCCTTAAGGAATGGTGCAAAGGGGCAAACAGAATTGCCCCCACTATTGTTGGCGGATCAAAAAAACACGGTGGACCAGACCTTGGCCCAACGCGATCTCGGTGTGCATGGGCTGCACTTGGCGTAAACGGAAAATCAATCGCAGAAGTAGCCCCTGACCCTGGGTTTAATGGCTTACCTAGATTGACTGTACGTATGGTTGCCCGCATTCAGGGTTTTCCTGATGAGTGGGAAATATGGGGCAAGAAAACAGCTGCATACAGGCAAGTCGGCAATGCCTTCCCGCCTCCCGTTGCACAGGCCGTAGCGCAGAGTATTTACAAGGCTCTTCAGCCACAAATATTTCAAGGAGCATCTGTTCAGTGCCAAAGCGTAAGCATATAGGCGCACGTGCCAAACTGAGAGCTTACTTCTTGGCCAATATTGGCCGCGTAATGCGAACGGACGAATTGCGAGAAGCCGCTGGCGGAATTACCGAGTGGGCGCGCAGAATCAGAGAACTCAGAGGAGAAGAAGGCTATCATATTCTGACACATAATGACCGTGAGGACTTAAAACCCGGCGAATATTTGCTAGAAGATGCAAAGCCCCAACCATCCTTTGAACGAGCAATCTCTAAAGAAACCCGGGCATTTGTCCTGGATCGTAACGGGTTCACCTGTCAAATGTGTGGTGCCGTTGCCGGAGAGGTACACCCTTATGACAGTAACAGGAAAACTCGTTTGCACATTGGCCATATTGTAGACAAATCCCTTGGTGGCACGGATGACGCAACAAACCTTCGGGCTTTATGTTCAGTTTGTAATGAAGGTGCTGCGAACTTGACTCTTGATCGACCAACAGCACTAAAACCTCTGACCCAAGTTCGGCGTGCTAAGTCCGAAGATCAGTTAAAATTGCTAGAGTGGTTACTTCTAAAACACCCCAAACAGGCTCATAAATTTTTGGACTGATTACCCAAAGGTACGTTCGACAAAACTAATGAAAACTTATCTGTGATTAACCGCTGTTTGAAAGGCATCATCCTTGCCCGCTGCCAGTAAAGGCACGGCATCGGTTATGGCGTCCAGCAACGGGTCCAGCCAAGCGGCATCAGATTTGGCAAAATCATGCAGGACATAAGCGGTGACAAGCGCCTTGTCGCCAGGATGGCCAATGCCGATGCGGGCGCGGCGAAAGTCTGGCCCCAGTGCGGCGGTGATGGATTTAATACCATTATTGCCCGCCGCGCCGCCGCCTGTTTTAACGCGAAACTTGCCCGGTGCCAGATCCAGCTCGTCATGGAAAACCATAATCTGGTTCGGCGGTAATTTATAGAATTGAGCGGCGGCCTGAACCGCCCGCCCGGATTCGTTATAATAGGTTTGCGGTTTCATCAGCAAGGCTTTGACGCGCCCGCTGTCCGTCTCAATAAAGCCATCAGAGACCAGCGCGCCAAACTTGGCCCGCCAAGGCCCAAAGCCGTGGGCGCGCGCAATCGCATCCACGGCCAGAAAACCAGCATTATGCCGGTTCAGGCGGTATTTTAGGTCAGGGTTACCAAGTCCGGTAATCAGCAACATGACATCCTCCTGATGGCGTGAAAACAACCTACGCCAGAAGAGAGGAAGCTGCCAGAAGACAGGAACGGGAATATATTATTCCTCGCCGCCCTCAGCAGTTTCACCGTCTTCGCCGCCTTCAGCAGCTTCGGCCAATGCCTCTGCGGCTGCTTCGGCTTCGGCCTCTTCATCAGCCTCCGAGATCGCGGCCCGTGAGCCAACAACGGTGACGATGGTAAAGTCACGATCGGTAATCGCCGAAGTGACGCCCTTGGGCAGTTCAACCGAGGAAATGTGAGCCGAATCACCAATGTCATACCCGGTGAGATCAATTTCAATGGCGTCTGGAATATCCCCAGCCGGGCACATCAGCGCCAGTTCGTGACGCACAACGTTCAGAACGCCGCCACGTTTCAGGCCAGGTGATTCTTCTTCATTGATAAAGCGCACGGCCACTTCAACTTCAATCATCTGATCGGCGTCAACGCGATAGAGGTCAACATGCATGGGGACATCGGTAACCGGATGATATTGAATATCCCGGGTCAGCACCAATTGCTTTTCGCCCTTGTGGTCGATGGTGACGGTCTGCGCGATAAAGTCGCCAGAGTTCAAAGCCTTGCGCACTTCGTTTTCTTTAAGGCTGATGGCCACATTGCCCAATTTACCGCCATAAATAATGCCGGGGATCAGGCCTTCGCGGCGAGTCTGGCGTGCGCCGCCAGTACCAGTGCGTTCGCGCACATCAATAGTAAGAAGAATATCGGCCATCGGTCCGGTCCTTAATTTTCAAATGTCCTACAAACGGCGCGCGTGCACAGGCACGCCGCGCGTGTAAAACGCTGCGTAAATTCGAGCGCGGTCTATAGGCGATGTTCGCGGCTTGCGCAAGCATCGAAATGCAGGAAAGCCCTTTGACCAATCGCCTTTCTCACCAGGAACGGCGCACCGCCTGCGCCACGGCCTGCTGGTCAATCTGATAGTGGCGGTAAAGGTCAACCAGATCACCGCACTGGCCAAACGCACTAACCCCAGCGCGCGTAAGCGATGCCCCTGTCCCCCACCTAGCTGTTTAGTCCCGGCTTTGATGGCCAAACAGATATTCAATGGATCATCGGTGCACCTTGTGCGCTATGGCGCTCAGCGCCTTCATGTCACCGTCGCACTCATCTAAATGTTGGCTGCCTGTTAACGGCGGTCGGGTTACAGCGCCTTACGGGCACTTAGCGCCGCCATTAACGTGCCATCATCCAGATAGTCCAGATCCCCGCCCACCGGCACGCCGCGCGCGATCGAGGTGATCTGCACGCTGCTTTTCCTGAGCACATCATGGATATAATGCGCCGTGGTCAGGCCATCCACATTGGCATTTAAGGCCAGAATAATTTCGCTCACCTCGTCGGCATTGGCACGCCTGACCAGCTTGCCAATATTCAGATCTTCCGGGCGCACCCCGTCCAGCGCCGAGAGTACGCCGCCCAGCACATGATAGCGCCCACGATAGGCCCCGGCGCGCTCCAGCGCCCATAAATCGCCCACCTGCTCGACGACACAGATACTGTTCAGGCTGCGCCCACGGGCCGCGCATATGGCGCACGGATCGCTGACATCAATATTGCCGCATTCGGCACAGGTAACAATCTTGCGCGCCGCATCACCCAGCGCCTCGGCCAGCGGGGCCATCAGTGCCTCTTTCTTGCGAATGAGGTGCAAGGCTGCCCGGCGGGCAGAACGCGGCCCCAGGCCCGGCAAACGCGCGAGCAGGGTAATCAGACGTTCAATTTGTGGACCGGCGGAGGAATGAGGCATAGCTGACGAATCACAATACAAGGTATTGCTCTTATGCCATCAGGACCGACGCACGGCGAGAGTAGATATGTGTGGGGAAAATTATTTCCGGCTCATCCAGGAAAACTGACGAACGTCTTCGCGTTTGTCCTTATAGCGATTGATCCGGCGCAGGATTGGCAACACCGTAACCAGCAGCCCCACCGGCGCCCCCAATATCGCCAACCCGGCGATAAACCCGCCAATCAACACAGGATCATGCGCTTTGGACGGATCAGCAATCACAGAGGTGGCAAACCCGCTGATCAACACCATAAAACCAACGCCGCAAAAGAGCAGCACACGTCCACCCCATTTTTCTGCTTTGTGACTCATATCCATAGAGCCATTGTGCTGGAGAAAACTTGAGATCTTCTTGAGAAAACAGGTTAAGAAAGAGCAAACTCTTAGCCGCTGCGCTCCTCATGTTCTTCGACAAGGCGTTGATTATAGGCAAGTAGCGCATCTTCCCGGGAGATATAGCCAATGATTTTTTGCTCGCCATAGCGCGATTTAACCGGCGCGCCGTCAAGGTTTTCCGCCTTTAAAAGGCCCAGTGCCTTGCCCAGCGTATCATCAGAATAGAGCACGGCCCCGGCCATGCTGATCTCTTTTTTTAATCGGCTGATCGGCGTCATGAAATCGCGCACCCGCACGGTTTGCAAAATCAGACGCTGTGGTCCTTCGCGCAAGGTATAGCCGCGCAGTTCGATCTGTTTTTGAAACACATTGCCCCGGGTGATGGCTTGCGTCACCACGGTGGCCAGCGACACCGCCAGCAATACCGCCACCGTAGCCTCATAGGATTGCGTCAGTTCGAACACGATCAGTGTGGTGGATATGGGCGCGCCCAACACCGCCCCGGAAAGCGCGCCCATGCCAACAATGGCAAAAAATGCGGGCGCCGCCGCCTCCTCGCCGAGCAAAACCCCGGCCAGTGTGCCAAACGCTGCGCCGACCATGGCTCCCAGATAAATCGAAGGTGAAAAAATACCGCCGCCAAAGCGAAACGACAAGGAGAGCATGGTGGCCAGAAGTTTTGCAGCAATCAGAAATAGCAATAAAAAAAGACCATAGCCCCCATGCAGGGCCGTGCTGGTGGCTTCATAGCCTACCCCCAAAACCTGCGGAAAGGCAATACCGATCATGCCCACCAGCACCCCGCCTATGGGGGGCAGCGCCCATAAGGGCAAGCCAAGATGGGCCGCCAGTTTCTCTATGTGGTACGGCCCTTTGACCATCAGAGTTACAAAGATGATGGCCAGAGCGGCGCAGAGCAGCCCCAACAACGCGGCGGCCGGAAAATCAATCAGGCTGGCGCTCGGCACCGGGGGCAGCAAGAACGCAGGTTGCGCCCCTAAAAATGATCGTGCCACCACCGCCCCGGCTGTGGCCGCTACTGCCGTTGGGGCGATCACCCGCAAGGCATAATGGCCCAGCACCACCTCCAGCGCAAAAAGAAGACCCGCAAGCGGCGCATTAAACGAGGCCGCCACTGCGCCAGCGACACCACAAGCCAGCAAGGTGCGAGCATTGCGCGCGCCAAGGTTTAAAATACGAGACATGAGCGAAGCCAATGCACCGCCAAGATGCACCGCCGGGCCTTCACGCCCGGCACTGGCCCCGGAACCCAGAGACACGATGGTGATCAGCGCCGAATAAACCCCGGGCCAAAAGCCGATATTGCCCTTGCCCACGGCGCGGGCCTCGATCACTTCGGCGACGCTGCCGGCCCGCACTTCGCTGAGCGCACGGGTGCGTTCGGCCAGATACAACAAGCCCCCCACCACCATGCCGCCAATGACCGGCGCGAGCCAGACATGGCTCCAGTGCAGACCGGCGGCGGTGCTGGCCAATTGTTCTTCTGCACTGCCATAAAACAGGCCCTGTACGGCCAGTATGGACAGGCGAAACCCCAAGGTGGCAAAACCGGCCAGCGTGCCAATCAGGGCCGCCGTCAGCCACAGCCAGACCGGATGGTCCGCATGATAACGGATGCGGCGCACCATCCAGCGCAGCCATACGGCTCGCGAATGGTGGTGGTGATGCGCAGTTGAGCGCGTTGTGCTATCGGACGTTGTTTTAAACATCAGGGTAAAGCCCAATCGAGTTCCTGTGCAAGGTGTAAAATATGGGACTCTTTTTCAAGCCCTAACTGTGAAGAAGCACTGACAATACACAATCCACTCGCCAACTCAGCGCGGGCACGCTAAAGCATTATTTATACGGTCTTGGGAGTGAAACATGCGCATAATTCTGGTCACAGATGCCTGGGAACCGCAAATGAACGGGGTGGTGCGTACACTGAAGAGAACCGTCGAAGAATGTCGCCAGATGGGCCATGAGGTCGAGGTGATCTCGCCCTATGACGGGTATTTAATCTTCCCCTTGCCGACCTATCCGGAGATTAAACTAGCGCTCTTTGCCAAAAAGGATATTCGCCGCCGCATTGAAAAGTTTGAGCCTGATGCCATTCACATTGCCACCGAGGGCACTATTGGCCAGACGGCCTGCGCGTTATGCCTGAAGTGGAACTGGCCCTTCACCACCAGCTATCACACCCAGTTTCCTGAATATATCCATGCGCGCTTTCCCTTTATCCCCCTGTCGCTCGGTTATGCCTTTATGCGCCGGTTTCACAATTCCGGTGGGCGTATGATGGTGACGACCCCAAGCATGCGCGATGAATTGCTAGCCAAGGGCTTTCGCAATATCAGTGCCTGGGCGCGCGGGGTGGATACTGAGGCCTTTAATCCGGATTTGCGCGATGTTGAAAACGGCGTTTACGCTGGCCTGAAACGCCCCATTTTTGTTAATGTGGGGCGCATTGCCGTTGAAAAAAATATGGAAGGCTTTCTGGCGCTGGGCCTGCCCGGTACCAAAGTTGTGGTGGGCGATGGCCCGCAACTGAACGAGCTAAAAAAGAAATACCCGGACGCCGTCTTTACCGGCGCAAAATATAACGAGGAACTGGCCCGTCATTTTGCCGATGCGGATGTGTTTGTGTTTCCCAGTCGCACCGACACGTTCGGGCTGGTTAATCTGGAGGCCATGGCTTGCGGCACGCCGGTGGCATCATTTCCGGTGCCCGGGCCAAAAGACATTATTGGCACATCAGGGGCCGGTGCCTTTGACGAGGATTTGCGCGCCGCCGCGCTGGCTTGTCTGGACCTGGACCGGGGCGCGGCTCGCAAACATGCCCTAACGTATTCCTGGAAGGCGTGCGCCGAAGATTTTGTCAAAAACCTTGAGGTGCCGCCGGGGCCGGAGCGGCGGCGGTTCTGGAAACGGCTAAAGCGTCTGGGAGGCAAGGTGCGCCCTCGCCTGCCCAAACGCCTGCGCCGGTCTGCGCGGGAAAAAACAGAACCACCCCGCACAGACTGAGGCACTTTATAATCAAGGGCTTTTTGTCATCACGGCCAGCGCCCGGGCGTTTTCGCCAATGCGCGTACGATCGTCTTTGGGCAGCGGGATCAGACCCTTATCGCCCAGATAACCAAACTCGCCCCAGGTTTCATCGTCCGTAAACTCGGCAACATATTCAGGGATGCCCGGCACTAGGCTGGTGTGTTGCTTTTTCACATAAAAGAACAGATCACGAGAGATCGGATAAGCACCAGAGGCAATGTTTTCAAAACTTGGCTCTTTGCCATCCACCACGGCACCTTTAATCTGGTCGCCGTTCTGGTCAAGATAAGAAAACCCGAAAATACCAAGGGCCGAAGGGGTTTTTTCCAGGGTTTGTACAATGGCATTGTCGTTTTCACCGGCATCAATCCAGGCCCCGTCTTCACGCAGCAGGTGCGCGATGTGCTTGAAAATTTTCTTGCCAGCCAGAGGTGTGCCATCAGCCTTTTTGCCAAGACCTTTGGGTAATAGCGGTACCATTTTCTGATAAACCGCATCGCCAGGCTTGGCCCCGCGCAGGGCTTTCAGACACGCAATCTGTTTGGCACCTTTTTCCATAGCGACCTCGACAAAGGCATCCCGGGTGCCGGAGGTTGGCGGCGGACCGTAAACCTCGATTTTCTCGTCCGGCAAGGATGGATCAATCTGCGACCACTTTGTGTAGGGATTATCTTTGAGCACACAATTATCCTCAGCCACCGGGATTTGTGCCGCCAGGCCCAGAAACACTTGTTTCAGGGTCAGGTTAAAGCTTGGGGCATCAATGCCATTGGCAATGACGATGCCATCATAACCGACTTTGACCTCAACAATGTCGGTCACCCCGTTTTTGTGGCAGATTTTCCATTCGCTGGCCTTCATGCGCCGTGATGCATTGGTGATATCCGGCGTATTCTCACCAACACCAGCACAAAAAAGTTTCATGCCGCCGCCCGAACCTGTGGATTCGACAATCGGGGTGGGAAAGTCTGTCTGCGCACCAAAGTTCTCCGCAACCGCTGTGGAAAACGGATAGACCGTAGACGAGCCGACAATGTGCAGGGTATCACGGGCAAAAGCCGGAGCGGCAAAACCGCTGCAACCGGCCATCAGGCCCGCAAGGATAAGCGTTCTGGTTTTCATAATCATCATTCCTTTATTGAAACTTGGCCTTTATTGAAACTTGGCCTTTATTGAAACTTGGCCTTTATTGAAACTTGGCCTTTATTGAAACTTGGCCTTTATTTAAACTTGGCCTTTATTGAAATTTTGGGGAAGCGCACGTCGCCCTTACCAGTCATATTGCAGGCGCATTTGCAGCGAGTCCGTATTGCCGGGGCCAAATTTGGCAAGGCCGCGCGCGGTGGCGTGCACCACGTCCAGCATGACCCGCGTGTGGCTTTGCGGATACCAGTTTAGCCCGGCGGTCCAAGTGTTCATCTTGCCCGCATTAGCATTGTTCAGATCCAGCGTGTCAAAGCGTAGCGCAACTTCCCAGGCCCCGCCGCCGCCATCGCCCACGGCATGTTTGGGCTTGATGCGGCCAAACGCGCCCTTCTTGACGCTATAGGTCCGGCTTTCGCCGGTCAGGAACCAGCCCGCTTGTACAAAATAGCCATTTGATGACGTCAGGGCGTCTTCGACCATCCATTCGCCTTCAATGTGAAAAGGACCAGAAACATAGGCGGCTTCAAGCCCGAAAAGCGTTGAGTTCTTGCCCTGATTTCTGGCATCGACCAGACGCTGCGCCAGATGCACCCGTGGGCGCGCCCGTATGCGCAACTGATCGCCCTGATTGCCGGAAAAACGGCGCACACTGGCCCCCAGATGCACCGTGCGCCGGTCATTATTAATCGGTGTGAACGTGCCCCGTGCGGCGTAGGAATGTTCGTTCGAGAACAAGCCCTCATGTCCGTAAAGCACAGCGTTCATGTCATTGCCAAAGACACCGGCGGCCAAGGAGTAATTATCACCATGGGTTTTCACCATAATGCCCACCCGGCGCGAAAGGCGAAAGGCGTCGGTGACGCTGCCGCGTTCCAAAAAGGTGGTAAAGCGGCCAGAGGTTTGTTCCTCCAGCGAATTTGGTGTTTTCTGGTTACCAAAACTGATGGAGGTGTTGCTGTTGACCTTAAAGCTCAGCTTCACGTCCTTGGCCTTGGGGTCATGGACCTTGATGTCGCCACCATTGACGAAATCAAACTCGGCAACATATTTGATCCGGCTGCCCATTTTGCCAAACACGCCCAGACGTGCCGTGCGAAATTCATTGCCAGAATTTGATGTGTTCAAATTGGCCAGATTGTAATCAATATCCGTAAAGTCCAGCAGAACCCGTCCACGCGGCTTGATGGTAAAACCATCGGCGGCCAGTGCCGCCCCCGGCATAACCAGCGCCACGGCCAGTGCAATAAAAGAAACTTTTTTCACGTTTACCCCTCCAGGAAAAAATGCCCGGCACCATTCGGCCCGGCGGCTCTCCTCTAGGAAAGGAATATGACACCCACATGACATTGCCCACGCGATGTTTAATCACGCGGGCAATAGCCTTGCAAAAGAATGGCTTATCTACATCAGGCGTTTGCGCAACACCTGACTGAGCAAATCAACCAGCGTAACGGCAACGATGATAATCAGAAGAATCGTTGCGGTTTTGCCATATTGGAAAGAGCGGATTTGCTCGAACAAAAGCTGACCAATCCCCCCGGCACCGATCAGACCAAGGATGGTGGCCGAGCGGGTGTTGGTTTCAAAGCGATAAAGCGCATAAGACGTCCAGAGCGGAGCCACCTGGGGAATAACGCCCCAGATCACTTCGTGAATACGCCGCCCGCCCGTGGCGCGAATGCCCTCAACCGGGCCAGGGTCCATAGCCTCGACCGCCTCCGAAAAGAGCTTGGCTAGTACGCCCGTGGTATGCACAGCCAGCGCCATTACCCCGGCAAATGGGCCAAGGCCCACCGTGACCACAAACATGGTGCCCACCACCAGTTCATTGATCGAGCGAAAGGCGTCCATAAGGCGGCGCATGAAAAACACCACCGGGGCCGGGGCCACATTGCGCGAGGACAAAAGCCCAAAGGGAATGGCAAAGAGGATGGACAGGAATGTCCCCCAAAGCGCGATCTGGATCGTTACCGACATTTGTTGCAGATAAAGCCAGCCTTCTTTCCAGTCCAGATGGATAAAGCCAGCGGCATATTCACCCATTTTATCGGCATTATTGACCAGATCCGGGGTTTTATAAATTTCGGCAGCCACATAAGCCCAGATCAAAAGGGCCAGGAGTATAGACCAGACGCCCGCGTCAAACATCCGTTCGCGCAAGGGTTTGGTCGGACCGGCACCTCTGGTTTTTGAACTCCACAAAAACAGGATAAACGCCACAAAACCAATACTGAGCGTAAAGCCAATGCGTTTCCACGGGATAGCCATTGCATGACTGCGCGAGCTTTTCCTGGCCTTGGAATCAATCCCCTCGGCCTTGATCATTTCGGCTTCGCTGGCCCCAATGGCTTTCAGTTTCTGGCGCAATTCAACCAGTTTGGCTTCGCGGTCTGCCCCATCCAGAGATAGATCATTACGCACCTGGGCCATGTCGCGAATAATTTCCAGACGAATGATCGGGTCCAGATGCGCGTCTGACGCTGGTAAAAACGCCCCAAAATCCAGCTCGGCCAGAATTTGGCGCTGGCGGTGCAACTCTTCGGGACTATCGGCACGGCGCCCATAGGTCATAAAGAAATAAAGCAGCTTTTCCTTGATTTCCGGATCCAGATCCCGGCGCCAGACGATCGGGTCTGTCTGGATCAGCGGCGACTGCCACAACACCCGGATACGCGACAGGATGTCCGGCTGGGTCCGGGCCAGACGTTTCAGATTGGTGGTGTTATTGGTGGCGACATCGACCAGCTCGTTGGCCACCGCATAGCCATTGGCTTCGTGGGTGGCGTTGGTGACATTCTTGAAGCACTCATTGGGCACAATACCGCGCGGGGCAAATATGTAGGCCATGGGAAACAGCGTTCCGGAGGTGGAATTGGGATCGCCCATGCCAAAATCGATGGTCTTGTCGCATTTCAGAATATCGTCCAGCGTTTTATACGGACTGTTGGCCGGCACCAGCAGTACCGAATAATAACCCGGCGCACCATCAGGATAGGTCGCCTTGGCAAACACCTCGCCGTTCGAGCGGCGTACCGCCTCCAGGCCAGACTTGTTGGAGAACCACGAGGCCTGAATTTTGCCAAAGCGCATGGCCTCGATCAGGCCAGAATAATCCGCCGAAAAATAGGCATGAACCTTCATGCCCGTCATATTGCCCATGTCTTCCAGAAAAGGCGTCCACAGAATAGACAGGTTATCGCTGGCCTCGGTCGTCAGCACGCCAAAATTTAATTCCGGGCGTGGGTCGTCCCTGGCCTTAGCGTCCTTGGCATAAACTGGCGGGGCCTTGACCGCCCCCAATGCCAGAAACATCACGGCAAAAAGAAGAAAAATTCTATTTTTCATTATTCTGCCGCCTCTGCCGTCCAGAAGGCGTCCTCATACTCTTCACCATAAATTTTAATCAGGGTCTTGCGATCCAGATCCGCCGCCGGGCCATCAAAAATAATTTTCCCAGCCTTGAGCGCCACGACCCGCCGACAATAGCGCATGGCATAATCAACCTGGTGCAGGGAAACCACCACGGTCAGGCCGTCACGCTTGTTCAATTCTTGCAATAATTCCATAACTTTGCGTGCTGAAACCGGGTCCAGCGAGGCAATTGGTTCGTCCGCCAGCACCATGCGGGCGCGTTGCACCAGCGCCCGGGCAATGGCGGCACGCTGTTTTTGTCCGCCAGAAAGCTTGGACGTGCGCCGCCCTGCAAATTCTGCCACGCCAACACGTTCCAGCGCCGCCATAGCCCGTTTTTTATCTTCATCAGGAAACAGGCCAAATATGCCCCGCCAGGTGGGAATACGCCCCAAACTGCCGATCAGAACATTGCTGAAAAGGTTGATCCGACCCACAAGGTTAAAAGACTGAAAAATAAAACCAATATCGCGACGCCGGTAACGCAACCCCTTGGCCAGGCGCCCATCGCGTTGCAATTTGCGTCCGAACACTTCCAGACGGCCAGAGCCGGGATCGGCCTGTTGCAGGCCGTCAATGGTGCGCAAAAGCGTTGATTTACCAGAGCCAGACGCCCCGATCAGCGCCACCATTTCCCCAGGTTCAACCTTGAAATCTATACTCTCCAGCGCCTTGAACTTGCCAAAGGACACACTGGTCTTTTGTACCATCAGCGCGGGTGCATCCGCATCCGGCTTTTGGGACTTAGCCTTCTCACTCATCCCTCGTCTCCCCACCTTTTCGCGCATACGAAACCACGCGCTGAAATAATAACGGCAGCCTGTCTTGTGCGCACTTGCCGTCTCTCGACTCGGGAAGCGAGTGTGACCGTCTTCACGCCAAGAGCAAGGCATTATCTGCGAACAAGGCGCTTTTAATCGCGCTTGTTCACAACACTAAATTTTCACAAAAAAAATGGGGTGGCGCCAGGGCCACCCCACTCAATATCTTGCAAATTCTAATCAGATTAGAATTTGTATTTCAGGCCAAACTGGATGGACCAGTTTGAGGCCCGTGTGTTCACATTGCTGCGGCTAGTCCCGTCAAAACGGTCATAGACATACTGACCACCAACAATGGTTGCAGCCACAACAGGCTGAACATAAGGGAAAAAGACCTGTTCATACTGACCCCAATCCCCATCGATCAAATTACCGATATTAAGGACATCCATAGAGAGGATACCTTTGGAATCATTCGGGAAAATACCTGGTATTTCCTGTTTGATACTCAGATCCCAGCGATTAACCCATGGGCTTTTGAAGCCATTACGCGGGGCAATACCACCAGCATATTTGTTCAGGCCAGAGGTTTCCAGGAAGGAGAAGAAACCTGCCTGATCAAAGCCTGCCGCATAGGTAACAAGCGGATCGTTTGGCCCTGTTGGTACATAGAACAGCGCACGATCACGACGGGCAAAGTCACGGTTTTCACCAAAGATGTTCTGGACGTTACGACGGCCTGGATCATCAAAGGTGTAGCTGAACGGTTGACCGGAACGGCTTTCCCCAAACAGGGTAATCCGAGTTTCATTGTCACCAACGAATTTGTGACGATAGTCAAAATTGAATGTAAAGCGATGCTTACGTTCATAATTTGACGTTGCCGCTGTTGGTGTCAAAGGATCAGATGAGGCACTTTTACCAAAGTTCGACGTTGCCGTAGAGCTGGTCCCTGAATTGGCATCAACAATATTCTGGTTTGAATAGCTGGTACGGAAGTTGAAGTCTTCAAAGAAGGTTTTTTCAGCCAGGAACGAAATCACCCGGCCATGGCCAATGCTGGTATTGGTTAGCAAAAGGTCAAAACGACTTGGGTCACAGTCATAGATTGGACGACCATCTGGCGCAGCGCTGACTGGCGCTGTACCGCAAGTCAGTTCTTTCCAATAGGTGCCATCTTTTACAGAAGACAAAATCACGTCCGAACTAAAGTTCCAGTCATCACCCAGAGCACTGCCAAGGAAGGCAATATCCGTGTTCAACTCAAAACCAAAATTAGCTTTCCATTGTGATGGAATGTTAAAGTTGGGATCAAGGGCGTTCACATTGCCATCACCGGCAATCAGACCGTTTTGCGCAATCGCTGGAACATCAAAGCCGTTAACAGGCGGCAAGGCAAAGCCAGGCACGAAGATGCTGTCAATAGTCACACCATTGTTGGAATAGTTGTTGGAAATCCATACGTTTGGATTACCACCCGCAAACAGACCAACCCCACCGTGGATGCTTAGCCGGTCAGTTGCCGTCCAGTTCACACCCAAACGTGGCAGGAAGATATCCCGACCACTGAGCGTCGCCGTATTATCAAAGCCATAACGACCTAGGAAGATAGGGTTTTGAATGATGTTCTTGGTTGAGCTGACGGCTTCATAACGAACACCGGCCTGAATTGTGACGGTATCGCTGACATCCCACTGATCCTGAATGTAAAGGGCATCAGATTTGAATGTGAATGTTGCGCTGCCATCAAGCGGGTTGTTCGACACCGCATTCTGGTAGAACAAACCGCCAGAAGCATTTTGTGCCGCAAAGTCAGCAATGCTTCTAAAGGTGTAAGAGCCACGTGAGCCAGGAACAAAAAGGTTGAACACATCGGTTTCAACATGCTCATAACCAGCCGTGATCAGGTGCGCACCAACAGAATAGTCGGCTTTGGCTTTAACGCTGAACGTCTTGTTGGTCAGCGCATTGGCATGACGGAAGAAGTCAGGGCCAAGGAAAACGTCACCACCTGGGACATTGATGCGGAAGAGACCAAAATCAGTGCCGCCAAGAGGGGCTTGTGATGTCGGTGACTTTTTGAAGGCTACTTTAACTTCGGTTGAAAGGTTATCTGACCAGTCGGAGAACAACTGACCTGAATAGGTCCGCAATTTTTGCGAGTTATTGTACCAGGTGGACAGAAGGCCAATGCGATTGCCGCCGGTATTTTGCGGGCGCAACTGGTTACCTTTAACCCGCTGATGCGTGAAGCTCAGGCGGTGATTGTCATTGATATTCCAGTCAAGTTTTAACAGGATTTTCTCATCAAGCTCTTTCAGATTGCTGGGGTCAAAACCACCGGCATCAAAGCCATAGACGTCCTGTGCGATCTGGTTGATCTGGTTGACCTGATCAATGGTCACGCCACGCACTTCATTGGCAAAACCGCCGCCGATTGGACCAACGTCAAAAATGCTGGTGCCTTCAAAGCGATCATAGCTGGCAAAGAAAAACAGCTTGTCCTTGACAATCGGACCGCCAAGAGTGCCGCCATATGTCCATTCATCAACATTCAGCCCACCGCCGGTGAAGCTGCTGTTACGACGGAACCCAAAAGCAGAGCCATGGAATTCATTGGTGCCAGACTTGGTGACAACATTTACACTGCCGCTTTGGAAGCCAGAAAATTCAACATTAAACGGTGTTGTTTCAACATTCAGTTGCTCAATGGCATCAATGGAAACTGGTGATCGCAATGTTGGGAAGCCAGAGTTGTTCAGACCAAAATCATCATTTTGCGCCACGCCATCCACAGTGATGGAGAGCGTGCGGCTATTACCACCGGCAATGGAAATGGCATTCTGGTTGGTTGGGTCCAGATACACGTTCGGGTCATATTTCAGAACGTCTTTGAAATCCCGCGTAATAGTTGGCGTACCTTCGATGGTATCCAGACCAAAGCGTGACCCGGCGCCCATGGTCAAATTGCCAGCACCGATAGAGCTGGCAGTAACCACAATGGCTTCTTCACGGAGAATATCATCAAGCTCAATATTCAAGCGCTTGGTATCTGCCAGGCTAAGGAATACACCCTCAACACGGTATGGCGCATTACCAGGTGCCGTTATGGTAACAATGTAGGGGCCACCAGGGCGTAAGCCACGAGCCGTATACCCGCCGTTGGAGGCTGTTGAAAACTGGCGAACTGAACCAGATGGCACGTGCAAGATTGTGACCTGCGCATTTTCAATACCGGCACCAGAGGCGTTTTTTACTACGCCCCGAATGCTTGATGTTGTTTGCTGTGCTGTTGCCTGACCGGCAAAAGAAGCCACAATGGCCACAGCAGCAACGCCGCCTGCTAATTGTCTCAAATTAATCATAAAAGTCCCCTCAAAAACCATGATAGACAGGGTGCACTCTGCTCCCCGTCAAACAACGATCAAACTGACATTTCCCAAGCCGCCCGACCGCTACCCAATCCTCACGCCGAAGACATTTCCATATATCTCTGGCAACGTAATGTGAAGCCTCGCTATGAGTGCCCCTCCCCTTCGAATACACACGCTTTGCTGGAAAATCCAGTCAGTTTAAAAAAAAACCGGCCCTTTTCGCAGATTTGTGTCTCTTTGGTGACAATCATACCGCCTTCCTACAGGATTTGGTGGCGGAATGCCGCTAAACCACAATTTTCTGGACGAATCAGATTGTTGCGGTTCTGCCCCAGAGCTTTCCAAGCCGTCGCAATCTTGCCATCCTCTGTGTCATACTGCTGGTGAGAAACACGAAGGGCCTTAAAATGACCGCTTGCCCCATCAGCCAAAGCGCCGCCGGACTATACAGACCCCATGCCGTCTTGTGGATCATTGGCCTTCTGACCGCCCTTCGCCTCATCGCGCTTTATTTCTCTCCATTGGAGCTAGGCGGCGATGAAGCGCAATACTGGGCCTGGAGCCAGCATCCAGCCTTTGGTTATTATTCCAAACCGCCTTTGATTGCCTGGGCCATTGCCCTCACCACAGCGCTCTTTGGCGATGCGCAATGGGCTGTGCGCCTGATGGCGCCGCTGGCTCACGGGGCAACGGCCTTGCTGATATTGCTGGCTGGAAAAACAATAGGGCAGGCAAGCCGCGCACAATCGGGGGCCTCTCTGGCGGCACTGATTTATATCCTGATGCCGGGCGTGTGGTTTTCCTCTGGCATTATGACCACCGATACGCTCCTGCTAACCGCGTATTCCGGCGCGCTTGCCGCCTATTTCTCCCTGCTGAACACGCCCAGTCTGCGTGCCGCCATCGGGCTGGGCCTAGCCGTGGGTTTAGGCTTTTTGGCCAAATACGCCATGGTATATTTTTGCCTTGGCATTCTGGTTTTGCTGATCACTGACAAAGGCGCGCGCCGGGCGCTTCTCAACCGCTATGGCGGCCTTGCCGCTGCACTGGCCACCCTCATCCTCTTGCCCAATCTGATATGGAACCATGCCCACCATTTTGCCACCTTCACCCACACCGCCCAAAATGCAGGATGGAAAGGCGTGCAAATGGACTGGCCTGGCCTGTTGGGCTTTTGGGGCAGCCAGCTGGGTGTGTTTGGCCCGCTCGCTCTGCCTTTGTTTTTTATTGCGCTATACTGGGCTTTGCGCAATCCAAAAGCACCGGCAGTGGCAAGACATCTTGGTGTTTTTGCCCTGACACCCCTGGTGATTATTTCTCTGGAAGCCATTATCAACCGGGCCAATGCCAACTGGGCCTTCAGCGCCTATGTGCCGGCGGCACTCTTATTGGGTTTATGGATTGCCACGTACGGACGATATCGCCTGGCTATTCTTGCCATTGCCCTGAACGTCCTGATCGGTAGTGTCCTTGTCGCCGTTGTTTTCTCGCCATCTCTGGCCGCACGTCTGGGCGTTGCCGGCGCTTTTAAACGCGTTCAGGGCTGGCAGGAGACAGCCCAGATTGTTGCCAGGCTAGACACCCGCGCCAAAATGGGGCCAGAGACGGTATTAGTCATGGACAACCGCCTGTTCTATTATGCTGTTCGTTATTATGGCCGCCAGATGGACCTGCCTGATATGTATATATGGCCGCGTTTTGGCAGGCCGCATTCCCATGCAGAACTGGTGCATCCGCTGCCACCGGGCCTTCGTGCCCCGATGATTATTATCAATCGACAAGAGGCACAGGCTCAGAGGTTAGCTGCCGATTTTGAAAACTATACGCCTTTAGAGCGCTTCACGGTGCCGCTTGGCGGCAATAAAAAACGCTATTTTCAGGTTTTTACTGCGAATCGTTACACGCCGCTGCCTCGAGATGAAAACTATGAATTACAATGGGATGACAAGGCAAAGCCCTAAAGCAAGTGAGCGCAGCAAACAGGGGGACTGCATTGCCCCCGGAGAGAAGCATGAGGATCTCCTTCCGCTTTGGCGTCATTCTCAATAACGGGCATTTACGGGCGCAATTGTGGACTAAATCTGCATTTTAATACCAGAGCGCTTGGGTCCGGCTGTTTGATCTGCTAACCAATGCACAGCATGGAGCGTTATGACGTGAATATCAGCACTATTTTTGGCCGGTCCGCCAGACTGACGACCCTTTTTGGCATTTCTGCGTTAATGCTATCGGCTTGCCAGACCGGGTCGCAAACAAAGGGGCTTGAAAACCCTTTCGCGCGTGTCTTTCAAACCACGCAAAAGGCGGACATAGAGGCCTCCTCTCAAACGCGTAGTGATATTCAGGACGATACAGCAAGCGACGATGACCTGTCGCAAATATTTCCGGGAACGGGAAAACGGATAGGCCCGGTACGCTATCAAAGCTCAAAAACGACCACAGGCGGCTATAATGTAAACTTTCAAGAGGCCAGCCTGCCTGAAGTTGTGCAAACTATCTTGGGTGATTTACTGGAAGTTCCGTTCATTCTTGATCCACGGGTTCAGGGTAAGGTAACGGCAGCAACAGGCGGCGCCGTCAACAAACAGGCCCTGCTGGTTCTTCTGGAAACCGTCTTGAGCAATAACTCCGCCCGTCTTATCGACAAAGGCGACAGCTTTTTGATCAGCCCGGCCGGGGAAGCCCTGTCCGGCGGCCAAAGCCGCCTGAAGAGTGCCCATTCCCCAGGGTTGGGCATTACGGTCATTCCGCTTTCCAATGTCTCGGCAACCAATATGATTTCACTGCTAGAGAACACCATCAGCCGCCCGGGTGCCTTGCGAGCCGACACGGCACGCAATCTGATTCTCATCACGGGCACATCCAGCGAGCGTGAAAATGCACTGGCAGCGGTTTCTTCTTTTGATGTGGACTGGCTGGCCGGCATGTCCACCGCCATTTTCCGCCTGCGTAATGCCTCTGCCGTTGATGTTATCCGCGAGCTGGAACTGATTTTACAGACCGGGCAAGGCGGCGGTCTGGATGGGGCCCTGAAATTACAGGCCATGGAGCGCATCAATGCTATTCTGGCCATAGCCCCCAGCATGAAAATACTGGATCGCACAAAAGTCTGGATCGACCGGCTGGACCTTGGTGGCCCCAGTGACGTAAGCTTGCGCACCTATAAAGTCGATAATGGCAAGGCGCTGGAAACTGCGGATCTGTTGCAACAGCTTTTTGGTGGCAGCAGCGCTTCCACACGTTCATCCTCTGTCTCCCCTGGTCTCTCCACCCGCAGCGTTTCCAGTGGCGGCAGTCGCACAAATCGCGCGGCCACACCTGCCCGGCGCACTGCCAAGTCCAGCGGTGCTGTTCTTGGCGGCGGTCTGTCCAGCGCACCGCGCATTATTGGTGACCCCAGTCTTTGGGCACGATGGCGCAACAGGCGATGGCCTGGGTGTTGATATTTCTGGGGGTGGTCGCGGTTGTTGGTCTTTGGGGCGACATCCGCCAGACCGTGCGACCGCGCCAAAGCGTGGTAACCGGCACCAACAGCATCAAAGTGCCGCGCGCCCCGGACGGGCATTATTACATGACCCTGAAAATCAACGGCACACCGATTGATTTTCTGGTCGATACCGGGGCCAGTCAGGTGGTGCTGACCCAAAATGATGCCACCCGCATTGGGATAAAGGTGGAAGATCTGGCCTTTACCGGCCGCGCGATGACCGCCAATGGCGAGGTGCGCACCGCCCCCGTGCGTCTGGAACAGGTTGAGTTGGGGCCGGTTCGCGACCACAATATTCGTGCGTGGGTTAATCAGGGCGATCTGGAGCAATCGCTGCTGGGGATGAGCTATCTACAACGCTGGAGCAAGATCGAGATCACCGCGCAGGGGCTGCTTTTAATCCGCTAGGGTGGCGTTAAAGCCGCCCTAATCTTTGCGCGGATGCTCTGCCATCATCTGCCACGATCCGCTTTCCTGAGACCAGTATTGCGCCCGGCACCCGGCCCCGGTTAGCGCCTTCCATTGTGCGCGCGCCTGATCAAGTGCCTGCGGGTCATTGCCGTCAAACAACACGCAGGCCCGGTCCAGCGCGTCTACTTCGCCAGGGTCCAGCGCCGCGCCGTCGATGGTCATGACACAGGCGGGCTTGTTGGCTGCGGTCGCCGCGCAGGTCAGCAGAATCGGTTGATTCGCGTCCTGCCCCCCCCCGGCCAACCCGTGTGGCAGAAACCCATCATCCGGGCCCTGCCACAGCTTTTCGTCCAACCATGCCATGCGGTTAGCGTCTGTTCCTCGCACGGCAACCCGCCACCCGGCCTGCCGGGCTTTGCCCAGCAAGGCCGTCAACGTGACCTCAACCGGGGCCCGTGTCAGGTGATAGAAATAAACCGCACCCATCT
>NVVV01000056.1 GCA_002733495.1 Robiginitomaculum sp. | reverse complement strand
CCGCGCCATTTTGGCAGGCCAGGCAATCGATGTTTATAATCAGGGCCAGATGCGCCGCGATTTCACCTATATTGATGATGTGGTCGAGGGCATTTGCCGGGTATTAAAGACCGTGCCAAAATCGCAAGAAAAGAGCGAACCAAGCCGGCATATGGACCCGGGGCACAGCGCCGTGGCCCCCATCGCGCTTTATAATATCGGCGGCGGCAATCAGGAAGAATTGATGAGCCTGATCCACACCCTGGAAACCGTTTTGGGCACCAAGGCCAGACTGAACATGATGCCCATGCAAACCGGCGATGTGGTGGCCACTTTGTCTGACAGCACGGCGCTTTGGAAGGCGATTGGCTATAAACCACAAACCGGCCTGACCGAGGGCACGGCACTCTTTGTGGACTGGTATCGAGAGTATTATGAGGAGAGCAAGCCATGATCATACGGACCTGGCATGGGCGCACCACATTGGCGGATGCCAACGCCTATAAAACCTTCATGAAGGAACGTGCCGCCCCGGATTATGGCTCTGTAAAGGGCTTGAAACAGCTTTTCTTCACCCGCCGCGATGAAGGCGAAATTGCGCATTTTTTGCTGATCACCGTGTGGGACAATATGGACGCGGTCAAAGCCTTTGCCGGCGATGACCCGGAACGCGCCAAATATTATCCCGAAGACGACCAATACTTGCTTGAAAAAGAAGATTGCTCGTTAAACCACCGGGTGTTTTTTGAAGGGTGATGGTTACGCAGGCAAGCGTAAAAAATCGCTCATTTTGTCGTCCTCCGGCTTGACCGGAGGATCCATGGTGAAGAGCAGTATGTGGTGCAAAGCCGCTTGGATCCCGGATCAAGCCCGGGATGACACGGGTGTGCATTAGAATAAGTAAAAAATGGTGCCCGGGGGCGGATTTGAACCACCGACACGAGGATTTTCAGTCCACTGCTCTACCCCTGAGCTACCCGGGCGCCGGGTTTGCCGCCAATATCTTGGCTGCAGGGTGCGGGGTTTATAGGAAAGCACGCGGCCCCTGTCTATGGCTTTTCTTGTGCAGGCGCAGGTTGCTGGCAGTTTAGCTCAGTCGCGGGCTTCGCTGGAGTCATCGGCGGGCAGGCCTTCGCTCTCGTCAATGGCCGGGCCGGGCACCACGTATGTGCCCTTTAACCAGCGGCCAAGGTCAATATCGGCACAGCGTTTAGAGCAAAACGGCTGATGTTTTTCACCGGCGGGCTTTTTGCATAAAGGGCAGACAGCGGCGCTCATTGGGCAATCACCTCAAACTGATCCGGGGTAAATTCTGCTTTGCTTGTCAACGTCAGCCGCCCGCCAAGACGCGATAGCAAAGGTTCAGCCCAAAGGTCTTTGTGGGTGTCCAGCCATTGGGTAATGGCGGGACTGGCTTGTAAAATTATGGCGCATGCGGGCTGGGCGCGATGTTCGTTCTGGGCCTGCCGTAAGGCATTCAAAGCCTGCGTTTCTATGCTGGGGGCACCATTTTTGCCCAGCATAATTTCGGCAATCGGGCGGTGGCGGCGTTGCAGGGTTAAAACCGCCACGCCAAACCGGTTTAACGGCTCCGCCTCCATGCGCCCATGCTGGGCGGCAACGGCCTGGGTGAACGCGGTGTTCAGTTTTTTGCGCTCCTTGGCCCCTTTCATGGGGGCAAAATCGATGGCGACAATGCCAGCCAAGCCGCGCATGGCCAAATGGCGAAACACCATTACGATGGCCTCATTATTCACTTCCAGCGCGCGGCGAGTGTCGGACGCGGTGTCCACATCCACGGCGATCATAGCGCGGGTGGGTTCGATCGTCACTTCACCGCCGCCCGGCAGGCGCACCAGCGGGCAGAGCGCCGCCTCGAACACGTCGTCCAGGGTTTCGCGATCTTCGCGCGTGGCCTCGCGCACATTCGCCTCTTTGGCGTTGATTCTTTGCACAAAATCCGGGGCCGGACTGACCTGAGACGGGCAGGGCCGTTTGGCATCATCACCGGAGGCGGTGTCCAGCATCAATAGCGGACCTTTTTCGGCAAAGGCCTCGCGGCGAATGCGTACAATGATGGCCGCCCCTTCAAAAACCTTGTCATGACCACGGGCTTTGCCCAAAGGCAAAAACCCCGGTTGGCCAAGGCCTAAATCGACAAAGGCGGCGTTCAGGCTGGGTTCCACCGCGCGCACGCGGCCACAATAAAGTGCTCCGTTTCGGGCAAATCTGGCCGCATCAGAGGCCCGATCCACATAAAGCGCCAGCGCCGTGCCGTCCTGGTTAAACAGTCCCGCACGGGTCTCGCCGGGGGCCTGATCGAGGATCAAAATATTACTCATGATGTTGGAAAGGCGGAATAGCCCGCCCCCTCTAAAAGAGCCGCCGTTTCATAAAGCGGCAGGCCAACAACGGCGCTGTAAGAGCCAGAAAGCGACAATACAAATACCCCGGCCAGCCCTTGAATGCCATAGGCACCGGCTTTGCCTTGCCATTCACCTGAATTGATATAACCGTCAATTTCGGCGCTGGTCAGACGTTTAAACTTGATCCGCGCTTCGACCAGCCTGTGGGTCATGCTGCCACCCGGCTGGTGCAAGGCAATGCCGGTATAGACCCGGTGGGCGCGTCCAGACAGAAGGCGCAACATAAAACGAGCATCATCGGCGTCTTTTGGCTTGCCCAAAATACGTCGCCCAACGCCAACCACGGTATCTGCAGCCAGATAAAGGGCATCTTCGCCCCCTTTGGCGGCGGTACGCGCCTTTTCAATGCCCAGCCGTTTGGCCAGCAGGCGCGGGGTCTCATCGGGTTTTGGGGTTTCATCAATATCGGCGGCGCGCACGGCGTCTGGAACAATACCGACGGTGGCCAGCAATTCCAGCCGACGTGGACTTTGGCTGGCCAATATCAGGCGCGGGTTTTTACCCTTCGCCACCGGCTTACTTATAGCGATAGGTGATGCGCCCTTTGCTCAAATCATAAGGGGTCATTTCCACCAGCACTTTATCGCCAGCCAGAACGCGAATACGGTTTTTGCGCATTTTACCGGCGGTGTGGGCAATGATTTCGTGATCATTTTCCAATTTTACGCGAAAGGTTGCGTTGGGCAGCAATTCGGTCACTTCGCCGGGAAATTCCAATAGTTCTTCTTTAGCCATGCCGCGCTTCAATTCCTGTGTGTTACGGTTAATGGGCGACTGTATAAGCGCTCTTGGCGCATTCGTCACTAGGGCTGTGCTATTAATCTCATGGAAATCAGGTGCTAAAAATCTAAGCAGCGTAAAGTTAAGGTCAGGAGGTTTTTTCTAATATTTCAAAACTTGTATGTAGCTTTAAAGTGACAAAGCGGATTGTTATCAATTAAATTTACTTAAGATCCGGAGTGTCCGCCTGATACTCCCGGCAAAAGCCGTAGTAAAGTGTGCATGCCGCTACCTGGATTTGAGTTTACTTGTTTTGCATAGCCTGTTTCAAGGGGGGCATAGATGCACTTTGCGGCTTGTTCTAAGATAATATCTTGCCGCTCCTCTCCCTTTGCAGCATTTACCAATGCTTTAAAAGTTAAAAGGGCATTTTGCCTGTGCTTATTGACAATTGCATTGTGTCGGTTTGCCATGAAATTTCTTGCACTCAGGAACAATGCGTAACCAAGTGCGCTAAATACTATTAATTTACTAACCACTAAATTGATAGCATCAGGCGTTGAAGTTACTACGAACAATGGTGAATTGCGGAAAAAGAAAGTCGTTGCTGCGAGAGCTGCAAATGTAGCGACAAAGAAAAATGTCAATAAAGCCCATTTTAAAGCACTTTTATCATGTTTTTCTGATTCTTTTTTAAAAAAGCTGGCCTCCTTCGATACGCCTTGTTCGGCAGCGGCCGTACGCATGGATTGCAGCAACTCCTCTGACTTTTGGCTATTGCTTTCGATTTTTATCAAAAGCTCTTCCGAGCTATTTTTTGTGTTTGAAAGCAAATTATTGAGCTCATCCTTTAATTTTGAGGTGTCGCGGGATTGCGCGCCTAAAAATGCTATTTGAGTGTAAATATTATGAAACGTTTGCTCATAAACATCATTAAGTTGAGCAATTAAAACCGTTCTTGCATCAGCAGGGTTTTCTTGTTCATCCACATCAAAGCCTATAATTTGGCTGATGATATCAGCAATTACAATAACCTGCTGATTTATAGAATTTTTCATTGTATCTGGTAGTAAACCTATGTCTTCGACAGGGATCATTTTGAATAAGTTTACAATGTTTTGAGCCGGCTCTTTGGCAGCTTCAAAATTCAAACTTTTCCCAAGGTCCTCTCTTCTTGCAAGTTCATCAACTTTAAGGTTTTGTATAGCTTTTAGATTTCGTTTTAGCTCTTGTGATATTTCCGACATTGAATGAGTTCTCAAATATAATAGTTTCCAAGTTAATTAACATACTTTGATTCCATAGTCTTACAAACGCATTATTAGAGAGCTTTGACAACTTGAACAGTTTTCTTTTTTGTTTGCGAAAGCAACAGTGTAAAAGGCGTGAAATCTTTTGCTAGCTTATCTTACTGCACTAGATAATGCCGCCCTTGCGCAGGCGGGCGATTTTCAGATCATCAAAATTCAACAGGGTTTTCAAAACTTCATCCGTATCGGCGCCCAGCTTCGGTGGTGCTTTGGCTTTGCGCACCGGCGTTTCAGAGAGGCGCAAGGGCGAGGCCATGACGGATATGTCCTTGTCCAGATCATCGCGCCCCATGGTGTCGATCATGCCCCGCGCGATCACTTGTGGCTCGCTGAGCGCGTCCTTGACGGTGTTGATGGCGCTGCACGGCACCCCAATTGCGGCCAGTGCCTCGATCCAGCAAATGATGGGCCGGGCCAGAATAAGCGGCGTAATCAGGGCGTCCAGCGCGTCGCGGTTTTCAATACGCGCTGCATTGGTGGTAAAGCGCGCATCATTGTGCAGGCCCTGCAGGCCGATGGCATCGCACAGGCGCACAAATTGCCCATCATTGGCCACGGCAATGACCACGGGTGCATCGGCGGCCTGGTAAACCTGATAAGGGGCCAGCGACGGGTGGCGCGTGCCCATGCGCTGGGCGTCTTTKCCGGTYAGCAWKGTRTTGGCSGCCTGATTGGTCATCACCGCCATCTGRCAATCCARCAACGATATGTCGATATGCTGGCCCTTGSCGSTYTGGCGSGCACTGAAAAGYGCKGCKRTWATGGCGTTYGAGGCATAAAGCCCSGAGACCAGATCCGATATGGCCAGMCCCACTTTGGTSGGYGGRCSGTCCGCTTCGCCRGTRACGCTCATCAGGCCGCTCATGGCCTGAATAAGRTARTCATAACCGGCGCGGGTCTGCATCGGYCCGGTTTGRCCAAAGCCRGTGATMGAGCAATAMACCAGCGCCGGGTTCAGMGCGAGGGCGCTYTYRTAATCCAGGCCGTATCTGGCCARATGGCCRGTTTTGAAGTTTTCYACCARCACATCGCATTTGGGGATCAGTGCGTGCAAAATGGCCTGGCCCTCGGGGGTGGAAAAATCCACACACAGAGACGCCTTATTGCGGTTTGCCACCATGAAATACGCCGAATCGCTTTGGTCACCGTCCTTGTCTTCATAAAAAGGTGGCCCCCAGGCGCGGGTATCATCGCCCACGCCCGGGCGCTCGACCTTGATCACTTCGGCCCCAAGATCAGCCAGCGTTTGCGTTGCCCACGGCCCGGCCAGAACCCGCGAAAGGTCCAGGACGCGCACGCCGTTAAGGGCTCCTACGGGCTGGGTCATCAAAGTCCTTTATTTTTGACTAGCCATGTATTCAGCCAGACCTTTTTGTATCTCGTCAAGGACTTTCACACTCAAAGGCTGAGACTTGGCCGTAGCCCAATAGGCAGAAACTTTGTCATGAGCGTCAAAAACATTGGCAACGCCAAAAACACCGCCCAGCATTTCTACAAAGAACAGGATCGGCACAAGGGCACAATCTGCGGTGCTCATATCGGCACCCAAGGCCCACGGGCCGGGCTGTAGTTGTGCTTCAATATAGCGCAAACCATCATCAATATTGGCAAAGCTGGCCTTGATGATCGCCTGATCCTTATCTTTGGCGCTCAGCTGGCCAAAAAGCGGCCGCATATGTTCGGCCACGTGAAAATCGCAAATACGGGCCAGTACCCGGGCGCGGGCACCTTGCTCTGCGTCTTTGGGGCGTAAAGAAGGTTCAGGCTGAAGGTCTTCCAGATATTCCACAATCACTTCGGATTCGGGCAATTGATAGCCATTATCCAGTGCCAGAACCGGGATGCGCCCGGCGGGGTTAATATCCAGATATTCTTCAGATTTCAGGCCACCCGGCGGTGAAATGTCTTCCCAGTCAATGCCCTTGAAATAAAGCGCCATGCGCACGCGCGCAGCAAAAGGCGAGAGGGCAGCGTTATAGAGTTTGATCATAATAGACGTCCTTATTCGTCAGGAAAAATCGGGATTGCGCTTTTGCGCAAAGGCGGCAAAGCCTTCATGGAAGTCCTTGCCGGAAAAACTCTCTACGAAAACATCGCGGCTTTGAAGAGCCAGCACGGGATCGTGATCACAAAGCGTGTTGATCATGGTTTTCATGGCATTTTGGGTATGGGCCGAACGTTCGCCCAGTTTATGAACATAATTGCGGGTGAAGGCCGCCAGCTCCGCTTTGCCGACAATGTGCTCGATCAGGCCAAGACGAAGGGCCTCGTCCGCGCCGATCAGCCGAGCAGAAAAAATCAGGTCTTTGGCCCGGGCCGGGCCGATCAGCGCCACCAGACGCCGGGTATCGGCCAGCGGATAAACCAGACCCAATTTTGCCGGGGTCACGCCAAAGCGTGCGTCCTTCGCGGCAATGCGTATATCGCACGCCATGGCCAGCGCCATTCCAGCGCCAATACAGGGGCCTTTAATGCGGGCAATCACTGGCTTGGGAAAGGCTACAAGGGTTTCCAGCGCAATGCTCATATCATGGAAAAAGGCCTGCGCCGCCGCCGGGTCATCCGCCATGGCGGACAATTCGGCAATATTGGCCCCGGCGCTGAACGCGGCAGCCTCGCCCCCATGAACAATCAGGCTGCGCAAATTCGGATCGCTCTGGGCCTCGCCCAAAAGGGCCGGTATTTTGCGCCACATGGCCCGGCTGATGGCATTATGGGTCAAAGGCCGGTTCAGCACCAGTTCGCCGACCGATCCGGTTTTGACAAGAGATATGCCGGTGCCGCTCACGTTTGCAACCAGGCCCCGGTCACGGGTTGAAAATGCCGGATGCTGACCTTCGCAAAAAGCCCGCCTTTGGCATAGGGGTCTTCGGCCAATATTGCGCGCAGCGTTGCTTCGTCTTTTGCCTGCATGATCAAATGCGAGCCRAYMACSGGGCCRTTTKCRWMTTCSCGCAWGGGRCCGGCCAKCAAAAACGCAYCGGCYTTWKYYTCWATCCASYGYAAATGMKCYGGSCGCARYTKYGCCCGTWTCTSYGTRCTGTCYGGATGATCCAKYGCSGTRAYSAYGAAMRYYTGMTYAGRCATTAATAAAACGCCTGCAAGCCGGTTTGGGCGCGGCCYAAAATCAGCGCRTGCACRTCRTGGGTGCCTTCATAGGTGTTGACSGTTTCCAGATTTACCATGTGRCGCATGACGTGATATTCATCCGAAATRCCATTGCCGCCATGAATGTCYCGGGAGGCMCGSGCAATATCCARCGCCTTGCCRCAATTATTRCGTTTCATCAGCGAGATGGCYTCGGGGATAAACGCNCCCTNCATCAATCAGGCGGCCAAGGCGCAGCGCGCCAAGCAAGCCAAGGGTAATYTCGGTCTGCATGTCRGCCARTTTCTTTTGCACCAATTGRGTYYSSGCGATCGGCTTGCCAAAYACCACCCGGTCCATGGCGTAAGACCGCGCCCCGTGCCAGCAAAATTCAGCCGCGCCCATGGCGCCCCAGGCAATGCCGTAACGCGCCTTGTTCAGGCATGAAAATGGCCCGCGCAGGCCCTTCACATCGGGGAATAAATTCTCTTCGGGCACAAACACATCGTCCATGGCCAGCTCGCCCGTGATTGACGCGCGCAGGGACATTTTGCCCTCAATTTTAGGCGTAGTAAAACCCTTCATGCCGCGCTCAACCACAAAGCCGCGAATGACCCCGTCCAGCTTGGCCCAGACCACCGCCACATCGCAAATGGGGGCATTGGAAATCCACATTTTAGAGCCGTTCAGCACATAGCCGCCATCAACTTTTTTGGCATTGGTGCGCATGGCCCCGGGGTCTGAGCCACCATCGGCCTCGGTCAGGCCAAAACAGCCGACTTTCTCGCCGCTGGCCAAACCCGGCAACCACTTTTGGCGCATGGCCTCGGAACCAAATTCATAAATCGGGTACATCACCAGGGATGATTGCACGCTCATCACCGAGCGATAGCCCGAATCCACCCGTTCCACTTCGCGGGCAATCAGCCCGTAAATCACGTGTGAGGTTTCGGCGCAGCCATACTTTTCCGGCAAGGTGGAGCCTAAAAACCCCATCTCGCCCATCTCAAACATAATCTCACGATCAAAGCGTTCTTCGCGATTAGCCGTTAAAATGCGCGGCATCAGCTTGTCTTGAGCGTAGGCACGCGCCGCATCACGGACCATGCGTTCGTCTTCATTCAGTTCCAGGTCCAGCATCAGCGGATCTTGCCAGTCAAAAGTCAGGGGCGTACTCATAGGGTTGGCCTTTCTTTGCGCCGTAAAGGCGATCAGTGATTTGCCAAATCCTTATTGTGTTTTTTCGCAATGCGCCAGACCCAAGAGGGGCATTCAAAGTCTGGAAAGGGTATTTTGCTGGCAGATTCGCCCCCTGTGCTCATTTGTGCTTTATTAGGGTCGGGGACATGGCGTGAAAAGAGATTATGAAAACGATATTTTTCTGGTTCATCAGCCTACTGACCCTGATCTTCTGGGTATCCGCTTTGGCGGATGTTGTGCTGACGCTCAGCAATAATGAAACCTATCTAAAGGATTTTCCACCCGACTTCGTGCACTGGGTGCAGGGGTTCCCGCTTTGGCGAAAGGCGTTGTGGGTTTTGACCAGCGTTCTAGGAACACTGGGGGCGGTTTTGCTGATCCTGCGCCGCAAGAGTGCGCCGCTTTATCTGTGGGCCGCGCCGCTCCTGATGTTGGTGGTGTTTGTGGGGTATGATCTGATGTTCGGCCAAGGGGCAGAGCGTTACGGCCTGACGGGCCTGATCACCTCGGGTGTGATGATTGTGCTGGGCTTGTTGTTTGCCGGCCATGCCAGTGCGGCGCTCAGAAAGCGGCGTTTCAGGCGCTGAATACTGACTGAATGGTTGACGCCGCCGGTCCCAGAACGCACCTATAAGGGGAGTTTTGGGCAAAGGAGCGGCGATTCCCATGGCAGAGACGTATGATCTGATCATTATTGGCGGCGGACCGGGGGGCTATAATTGCGCCATTCGTGCCGGGCAATTGGGCTTAAAAGTGGCCTGTGTTGAAAAGGGCAAAACCCTGGGTGGCACCTGCCTGAATGTCGGGTGCATCCCTTCCAAGGCCTTGCTGCACGCCTCCGAAGTTTTTGAAGGCGTGTCGGGGCCGTATGCAGACCTTGGCATCAAAACCACTGGGGTCTCTTTGGACCTTGAAAAAATGATGGCCAGCAAAGCCGAAACGGTGGATGGTCTGACCAAAGGTATCGCGTTTTTGTTCAAGAAAAACAAGGTCGAGCATATCACCGGCACAGGCCGCATTGCCGGGGACGGGCAGGTGGAAGTCATCGATGCTAAAGGCAAAACCGCCATTTTGGCGACAAAAAATATCGTCATTGCCACCGGCTCAGAGGTCACGCCTTTGCCGGGTGTCGAGATTTACGAGGAACGCATTGTCTCTTCCACCGGGGCGTTATCCTTGCCAAAAGTGCCAAAAACCATGGTGGTGATTGGCGCAGGCGTCATCGGGTTGGAACTGGGTTCGGTCTGGCGACGCCTTGGCACACACGTCAGTGT
Source organism: Robiginitomaculum sp. (assembly GCA_002733495.1). GTDB lineage: Bacteria > Pseudomonadota > Alphaproteobacteria > Caulobacterales > Maricaulaceae > Robiginitomaculum_B. Next base: position 34 of record NVVV01000056.1, on the reverse strand, counting down.
GGTTGAATTTTTGCCGCGCATCATGCCGGGTGCC
>NVVV01000055.1 GCA_002733495.1 Robiginitomaculum sp. | reverse complement strand
CACTTGCAAGGTATAGCGCCCATCGACCAGCATGACCGCACAGTTTCCCATAATGACGGCAGCACCAGCCGAGCCGGTAAAGCCGGTCAGCCAGGCCAGACGGTCGGTCGCCGCGGGCAGATATTCGTTTTGATATTCGTCCTCATGGGGGACAATGAAGCCATCCAGTTCGCGCTGCGATAATTCGCGGCGCAAAAGGGGCAGATGGGCACGGCCTGCCTGAGGCCCGCCCTTAACGCTGAAATCCTGAATCATAAGATTAGGCTAATGCATTATTCTCATCCATGAAACCATTTTAGCAGGCCGAAACATGACCATGCAAAACTGCTTTCACTTTACGGGCCGGATAAAATCTGGGAAAACCAGTCCATGATCAATGGCGCAAGGTAATCTCATGGATACGGCAACACGCACAGGCGTTCTGATACTGGCCACGGCGGCGGTGATCACTGGTATGTACTGGTTTCGCGATGTTTTGGCCCCTTTCGCGCTGGCAGTTTTTCTGTGGCTTGTCATTGATAGCGTGGCCGAAGAGATAGAGATGCGCCTGTCTGTTATCCCACGCTGGTTGGCCCTGACCATTGCCCTGAGCGTTGTGGGGTTTTCTGTTGTTATTATTGGCGCGGTGCTGGCCACAACGGCCAGCGATATTGCCTCGAACGGCAGTGCCTACGGCGCACGGCTGGACCAATTACTGCGCGATATTTATGCGCTGGTAGGCACAGGCGAAGCGCCGACCATTGGCCAGCTTCTGGTGCGGATCAATCCAGGTGCATTTCTGGCTGATCTGGCCCAATCGGTGCGCGGCCTGGCATCCAACGCCCTGTTTGTCTCTATCTATGTGGCGTTTTTATTCTCTGCACAGTCCAATTTTCCCAAAAAGCTGGATGCCCTGTTCCCGGACCCTGATGCCCGTGCGCGGGCTTCGGCCATCAGTGCTTCGATGCGCCACGCTATGGGCACTTATTTGTGGGTCCAGACCTTTACTGGCGCCCTTACCGCCATTGGCTGTTTCGTCACCATGAAACTGGTCGGGCTGGATCAGGCACTGTTCTGGGCGTTTGTGATTTTCCTGCTGGGCTATGTACCGACCATAGGGCCATTGGTGGGTACGCTGTTTCCGGTTCTTTTTGCCCTGGTACAATTCCCCAATTACTGGCAGCCAGGCCTGATTTTTCTGGGCGTCGGCTTCTGGCAGTTTTCCATCGGCAATTTTATGGTACCGCGTATGCAGGGGGACAGTATGAATTTATCAACCCTGGTGGTGATCCTCACGCTTTCGTTATGGGGGGCCATCTGGGGCTTGCCGGGGATGTTTTTATCGGCACCTTTGACCGTGATGCTGATGATAATTCTAGCGCAATTCAAAAGCACCCGCCCGGTCGCTGTCCTTCTTTCACAAGACGGACACCCTGAAAAAGGCCTTAAACAAATACCCCAGCCGGGACTTTAGGGTCAAAATGCATTTGAATGAATTTGCTCCCTAATCTTTTCTTCATTCTGCTCACGCTCTTGTGACTGGAAGTGTGGTGCAAAACCCGCACAAGGGGTCCTATATGAGCCTTGTAGCAACGCAACATATGCACGGGAGTAAGACATGAAAGGAATAGGTGCCGCAATTTTTGCCCTCGCCGTTCTGATTGTGACTGGCTGTCTGGCCCTTGGTGTACATGCGAACCAGCTCTTTTTATAAGCTGAAAACTATATTGACTTCAGGCCTACGCGTGCGTCCCCCCAGCCTGCAAAGCGGGGCCTGTTACGGGCCGCCGGACATTGTCCCCGTTCGGCGGCCCACCTGTTTTTGCAAGTATAAATTTACCATAATTTACCTCTTCATAATTGTTCTTGCGCTAGAGCAGCAACAGGCTTATTAGGCGCGCCATTATGCAGCCTTAAAGTATGGCTTTAGGGCCCGGCTATTGCCGCGCTAGGGAGGACCGCCATGACCACGGCGAACGGCTCATCCAAACATGCTTTTGGTGTTGATGAATTACTCGCCCTTGCCGAAGGACCGGCGGGGGCGCCTTTGCATAATAATGGGGCATTATCGCGCGAAGCGCGGCGGTATCTGAAGCTGGTGCATGAAGATGCGGTGGCCGAAGATATCGAGGGGCTGAGCATAGAAGATGTGCTGGCCGGGGCCGTACGGTTCTGGGAATATGGCAATGTGCGCAAGCCCGGAGAAACGCTGGTGCAAATTCGGCCCGGACGCACAGCTGCTGGAACACCTTTGGGGCGCGACCTTTTAGAAATCATTATTGGCGACAAACCTTTCTTGGTTGATTCGGTAATGGGCGAGCTGGGCCAATGGGGCGTAAACACCCTGGCCATGTTCCACCCGGTGATTGATCTGGGCCGCGCAGAATCAGGGGAGCGCGATTCTGCGGCACCAGCTATTCGCGAAAGCATGATCCAGGTTCAGTTTGAACCCTTAAGCGTCAAGCGCCGTGAAAAAGTTTTGCAGGGCGTAAAAGACACCTTACGCGATGTTGAACTGGCCGTTGATGACTGGATGGGCATGCGCGCGGAAATGAACCGCGCGATTGAGGAATTGCACGAAGCGCCCGCCGCCGCCCCCGAAGAGGAAGTCGCCGAATGCATTGAGTTTTTACGCTGGCTGCGTGATGAACATTTCGCCTTTTTGGGCAGTCGCCGTTATACCTTCCCCACCGATGATAAGGGCGAATTGCTGCACGCCGAGCCAGAAATTGTTGAAGGCAGCGGCCTTGGGCTTTTGCGTGATGATGATGCCAATGTGTTGCGTCGTGGCTCGGAGCCCAGTATGCTGGCCCCGGCCATTCAGGAATTTTTGAATGAGCCAACCCCGCTTATTGTGGCCAAATCCAACATGCGTTCGCGTGTGCACCGGCGTATTTATATGGACTATATCGGCGTCAAGCATTGGCGCGAAGATGGGCAGGTCACCGGCGAAACCCGTTTTGTCGGTCTCTTTACCGCTGAAGCCTATGACCGCATGGCCCGCGATGTGCCCTTGATCCGACGCAAAGTACGCCGCGTCTTGATGCGTGCCCAGCGTGGCCCGGGTACGCACAATGCCAAAAAACTGCAAAACATTGTCGAGAATTATCCGCGCGATGAGCTGTTTCAAATCAGCGAAACCGAATTGCTGGAAATCAGTCGCGGCATTTTGCACCTGAACGACCGTCCCCGGCCCAAGCTGTTTGTGCGCCGCGACCGTTTTGACCGTTTTGTGTCTGTCTTTGTGTTTATTCCGCGCGAGCATTACAACACACAATTGCGCGAAGATGTGGGGGATCTGGTCAGTAAAGCCTTTGGGGGCCGTCTGTCAGCCTATTATCCGCATTTTGGCGATGGGCCGCTGGCCCGGGTACATATCATTATCGGCCTTGATCCGCAGAACCACCTGGAGCCAGATCTGGTGGAGCTGGAGCGTGCAATCGCGCAATTGGCGCGCACCTGGCATGACCGCCTGGAATCGGCAGCGCGCAGCTCTGGTGCCCCGACCAGCCTGCAGGAAATGCTGGGCGCGTATCGTGGCGCGTTCTCGGCTGGTTATAAAGAAGCCTATAGCGCCGATGAAGCGCTGGTGGATATTGCACAGATTGAATCTCTGGAAGGGGAGCCAGGTCTGTCGGCGCGACTTTACCGCCATGAAGGCGATGCGCCAGACCTGATCCGTATCAAGCTTTATAAAACCGGCCATTGCCTGCCGCTCTCCGATGTCATGCCGATCTTTGAAACCATGGGCTTTGAGGCGCTGACCGAGGCCAGCTATCCGGTGCGGGCCAAGGATCGCGCTGCCGTCTGGGTGCATGCTTTTGAAATGCGCAGCACCGATGATGAGCCTATGGATTTGGCTAAAATTGCAGCCCCCGTACAAGATGCTCTGGTGGCGATCTGGAGCGGGCGTTCTGAAAATGACGGCTTTAACCGGCTGGTTTTACGCCTTGGTGTCAATTGGCGCAGTGCTGCTTTCCTTCGTACCTGTGCACGCTATCGGGCGCAATCAGGCCTTGATCCATCACAGCGCGTTCAAGAAGAGGCGTTGGCCGAAAACCCACAAATTTCCAGCCTGCTGCTGGATCTGGCGCGGGCGCGTTTTCACCCGGAGGCTTTTGCCACACTGGAAGAGCGCAAATCCGAGCAGGACAAAATCTGTGCTGATATTATTGCCTGTCTGGATAAGGTGCGCAGTCTTGATCACGACCGGGTTTTGCGCCGCCTGATGCGGCTGATCTGCGCCATTCAGCGGACCAGTTTTTACCAGCGTGATGCGCAAGGAGAACTCTTACCGCGAATTTCCATCAAAATTGCCAGCCGCGAGCTGGAAATTCTGCCCGCACCCAAACCCTATCGGGAAATTTTTGTCTGGTCGCCCGCCGTCGAGGGCGTGCATTTACGCTTTGGCCCTGTGGCCCGTGGTGGTTTGCGCTGGTCTGATCGGCGTGACGATTTTCGCACCGAAGTTTTGGGTCTTGTCAAAGCCCAGCAGGTGAAAAATAGCGTGATTGTGCCCGTTGGCTCAAAAGGCGGATTTTTCCCCAAAAACCTGCCCCGGGGCGGCACACGTGATGAAATTCAGGCCGAGGGTATTCATGCCTATAAAGGCTTTATACGCGGCCTTTTGGATATTACCGACACGCTGGATGCCAGCGGCAATGTGGTACATCCCAATGATCTGGTGATCTGGGATGAGGATGATCCCTATCTGGTTGTTGCCGCTGATAAAGGCACAGCCACCTTCTCCGATATCGCCAATGCCATGGCCAGCGAATACGGCTTCTGGCTGGATGATGCTTTCGCCTCTGGCGGCTCTGTCGGCTATGATCACAAAAAAATGGGCATTACGGCGCGCGGCGCGTGGGAAGCAGTGAAGCGGCATTTTCGCGAAATGGGTAAGGATACCCAGTCCGAGGAATTCAGCGTTATCGGTGTCGGCGACATGTCCGGCGACGTATTTGGCAATGGCATGCTATTATCCAAACATATCCGTCTGCTGGCGGCCTTTGACCACCGCGATATTTTTATTGACCCTGACCCACGCGATGCGCAGGCCAATTGGGACGAGCGCAAGCGCCTTTTTGATCTGCCGCGCACCTCCTGGCAGGATTATAATCAGAAATTGATTTCCAAAGGCGGCGGTATTTTCAGCCGCAGTGCCAAGTCCATTTCCTTGAGCAAGGAAATGCAGACCCTGACCGGCATGGACGCCAAGGAAGCTGCCCCCAGCGACATCATCCATGCGCTTTTAAAAGCCGAATGCGAGCTTTTGTGGTTTGGCGGCATTGGCACTTATATCAAAAGCGATGAAGAGCAGAACTGGCAGGTTGGCGACAAGACCAATGATGCCATTCGCGTTAATGCCGGCAAAGTTCGGGCCAAAGTTATTGGCGAGGGTGCCAATCTGGGTATTACCCAGGCCGGACGGATTGAATTTGCCCGCATCGGCGGACGTATAAACGCCGACTTTGTGGACAATTCAGCCGGTGTGGACACCTCGGATCATGAGGTCAATCTGAAGATCTTGCTGAACGCTGCTATCCGCGCGGGCACGCTATCCTTGGAGGGTCGCAATGAGGTTCTGGCCTCAATGACCAATGATGTGGCTAAACATGTCTTGCGCCACAATTATGACCAGACCTTAGCGCTTTCCATGGCACAATTAACTGCCCGCTATGACATGGAACCGTTTGAACGTTATATGGAAAGTCTGGAGAGCAAAGGGCAATTGGACCGGGTGGTCGAAGGTCTGCCCTCGTCCGATGAAATGCTATCGCGCCGTGAAGCTGGCGATACCCTGACCCGACCAGAAATTGCCACCCTGATGGCCTATGCCAAAAACACATTGGTCGAGGACTTACTGGACAGCGATTTGCCCGATAGTGCTCATTTTGAGCCTTTACTCACGCATTATTTTCCCAAACCGGCACGCACTTATAAGGAAGAACGCGAACACCACCGTCTGCGTCGCGAGATCATCTCGACCATATTGGTCAATGATATTGTCAATCAGGGCGGCCCAACCTTTATGTACCGCCTGGCCGCAGGCGCCGGGGTTAGCACTGCTGATGCTGCCCGTGCCTTTGAGGCCAGCCGTCAGCTTTTTGGCTTTGATGCCCTGATTGCGCGCATTAACGCCTATGACAACAAGGCCCCGGTGGCCGGATTATATGAATTGCACCGCGAAGTGATGCGCCTGGTGCGCCGTGAAAGCTATTGGCTGGCCCGGCGCTTTGGCGACGAGATCAAGGATTTGGATGGCTTTATCGCCAAATACCAAGGCGGCATTCAGGGGCTGTGCAAGGATGTGAGCAGCTTTATTTCTCCTTTTGAGCAAAACCGCATCACCAAACGCATTGCCCGCTTTGAAGATGATGGTGCCCCATCCGAATTGGCCCACGACATTGCTATGTTGCGCCCATTAATCTCGGCTACCGATGTGCTGGACCTGTCCTCCAAAGAAGACTGGCCAGTACTGCCGGTGGCGGCGCTTTACCATGCCTTTGGTGATCAGTTCTGTTTTGACCGCTTGCGCGGTGCGGCGGGAATGCTGGACACGGACCAGCGTTGGGACCGTCTGGCGGTACGCCGCCTGATCGAGGACCTTTATAGCGCCCAGCGCGGCCTGACCTGTTCGGCCATACAGCATGCCATGCAAAACGCCAACGGCCCCAAAACCAAGGACGGTAAACCGGATCGGGAATGGGCAGAAGAGGTCGTGCAAAACTGGAAAGACGCCAATGGTGCCTTGGCCATTAAGACCATGCAGACCTTTGATGAGCTGGATGCCACCGGCGAATGGACGCTGGCCAAACTGGCCATCGCCAACACCCAGATGAGCGAACTTGCCGCCCAGATCGTGACTTAAGTTTCCAAGATACCCTTATGGTGATTCTTTCAAACCATGGAAGTTCCGCCTCTCCCCTTCGACAAGCTCAGGGTGAGGGTGAGGGTAAGGGGTATTTAAGGTTAATCCTCAGTCGTCATTCCGGCGCAGGCCGGAATCCAATTGTGATAGTTCACTGGATACCGACTTTCGTCGGTATGACGATAATTGGCACAATACGCCTGATAAAATTTCAGGTTTGCAGAAGATTACGCTAAGGTGTGGGCAAAATGCCGGGGCACACCAATGAAAATTCAAATATCATGATCCTGCGCCGTGTCATCAAGCACTTTCGCGAGCAGGAATGGACCGCCATTTTCCTGGATTTTATTATCGTTGTCGTGGGGGTCTTTGTTGGTTTGCAGGTGAACAATTGGAGTGGGCAGCAAGCTGAAAATCGACTTGAACAGCAATATTTGGAGCGACTTTACGTTGATATGAATGGGAGTTTACAAGATTACGGACGAAACAACGGCTGGGATGAACGAACCATCGCATCACAAGCAATTGTGCTCAAGGCGCTGCGTTCCGGAACGCTTGATGAGAGCGAGCGAGAGGCTTTCGCCCTCGGACTGGTGTTCGTTGGTAGCCTTAATCCGATCAGGCGGAGATGGGGGACAGTTGAGGAGTTAAAATCAACCGGAAATATCGCTATTCTGCGCGATCTGGAAATCAGAAACATGATCGCTGCAATCGATGCTGACTACGAACGGTCCAGCAATATAATTGCGGTAGCGGCTTCTCAGGTTACACAAATAAGAACCGTCTTAATGCAGGCGTTTTCGCCGCTCGAATACGGATTCCAAATGAACGATCCTATTGGCGTGAATTATGATTTTGAGGCGCTAGCCGCCGATCAGCGCTTCATCAATCTATTCGCAAATGTGCAATTTAAATCCGAACTAATGCTGGACTTCAATGATGGGCACATGCGTCAGATCGAACAATTAAGAGACAAGCTTGCGGAAATTCTGGAAATTGAAGTGGCAACTCAATGATCCTGCGCCGCGTTATCAAGCATTTTCGCCATCAGGAATGGACCGCCATTTTCCTGGACTTCGTCATTGTCGTGGTGGGGGTGATTGTTGGCTTGCAAGTGAGCAATTGGAACGATGTGCGCATTGCAAAGCTGCGCATGGCACAGCAACTTGCCGTTGTGGCCGAGGAAATGACTGAAAATGGCGACCGGCTGCAACACTACATTGAGTTTCTGGATGGCATTATTACCGACATGGTAAAATTTCGGGGTGTCTTTGCTGGCAAGGTAGACGTTTCAAATGACGAGCTAAACCGGCTCCTGTGGCGGGCGTTGCCGGTGCCGACTCTCTTGGTTAAACGAGAGGCGCTCGACAATTTGCTCACATCCGAACAGTTTACCGGTCCCCAGGTTCGTGCGCTAAGGCAATCTTTTGGGCAATGGGATTTTAAAGTCGCGGATTTGATCCGAACCAATCATGATGCCCTCGTTTATCGTGATGATTTTATTCATAATACGTATAGTGAAACCATCGCCTTTTCGTCCATTGAAAAAGCTATGCCAGACTTTGGTCTGGAAATGCCGCCCTCGCCCTTTCAGAATGAGATTGCGACGGTTATCAGCGACCTTAGACTGGAAAACATCGTTACCGTTCGTCTCACCATGAGCAAAGAGAGCCTGAAAAACGCACAAGACATTTTGGCGCAGACCCGCGACCTGATCCAATTGATTAAAGAAACGTCCTTGTAACTCGATGGCCATGCCTGAGACTACTATGGACCTGATTAGGTATGGGCCAGGAAGGCGTTGTTAAAGTGGCAAAGATGATTTTGAGTGCAATTAAGAGGTCGGATAGATCATGACGTTAAATGATATTTATCTTGCGTCGCAAGTTCTGGCGGTTTTTGCGCTTGTACCTTCGGTGGTCTATCTGGCGGTGCAGGTGCGGCAAAACACGTTGCAGGCGCGGGCCAATGCCGCCTACCAGTTTTTAGAGGCCAACGGAAGTATCAATATAGCGGTGATTGAAAGCAAACAGGTGGCCAGCGTTATCCGGCGCGGATTGGAAGGCTATGACAGTTTGGACAAGGATGAAAAACTGCAATTTATGTGGTTTATTGGCCAACATTTCACCGTCCACAATACCATGTATGCGCTTTACCAAAATAAAATGTTGCCCGAAAGCCAGTGGCACCCGGTAAAAAAAGATATCCTTACCATGATGCTAACACCGGGAAGCCGCACGGTTTGGGACGACATCGCGGTAGAAGGGCTGTCTCCGGATTTCGTAGCCTATGTTGAAGCCTTGCTGGCCAGCGGCGAGGGCAGCTACTCACTGGGCAAGTTATTTGAATTGCATGAGGAAGAACAATGATCCTGCGTCGCGTCATCAAGCATTTTCGCCAGCAGGAATGGACCGCCATTTTTCTGGATTTTCTCATCGTGGTGGTCGGCGTGTTTGTTGGTTTGCAGGTGAGCAACTGGAATGCGACGCAGGCAGCAAGGCATAACTACAAGATGGCCGTTGAGCGTTACGAAGCTGAAGTCAGAGCTAATTTGGCAGATTTGCGCAAAATGGAAAACCTCGCTCTAACAGGGCTAAAAATTGCTCAAAATGGGCTGGATACATTGTTGTTATGTGAAGACAGCCCAGAAAATCGTCTCATTGTGAATAATGGGATTAACGCTATTGGTGGAACCCCGGGCATCATGATGCGCACGACGGCTCTTTTTGAGCTCACGCAATCACCAGCTATGCTTGCACAGCAATCAAACGCAGAACGTCAACGCTTCAGCAATACACGCTACCAGATCGAAGCCTTGTTAAGCGAAGGCAGGTTTTTTGAGAGATTACCCCTTGAGGAGCGCTTGGAAAACAATCCAATTCTACAATTAGGGGCACGGAAATACCGGAATGGCAAATCCCTGGGTCATTCTTTTTCAAGCAACACGCATCCACTAATCCTGTCTGTACCCCTTGATGAAGCCTGTCAGGACAACATGCTGGTCAAATCTTTCTACACTTGGGATAAGTGGCAAAACCTTGTGCCAGAATTGTTAACCAACCTGCAAAACCTACTTGAAAATAGCCTGGAGGAGCTTGAGCCATGATCCTGCGCCATATTCTTTCTAGTATAACCAAACCGTGTCACCCCGGAAAGGCGACAGCCTTAGCCGGGGTCTATGGTGAATTTGAAAATCACAATGGATCCCGGCTCAGGGCCGGGATGACACTTTGGGGGTCCGGGATGACACGATATGGATATACTCAAAAACTCGAGGACACCCAATGATCCTGCGTAGTTTTACACAGCACGTAAAAGACCAAAACTGGTTCGCGGTTGGGCTTGATTTTATGATCGTGGTTGTCGGGGTATTTGTTGGCCTGCAGGTGCAAAACTGGAATGCGGCGCGGGGGGATCGGGCCGAATACATCCGGGCGCTTGACCGCCTTGACGTCGAGATCAACGCAAACCTTGCCATGCTAGACATGCTTGATCCGCAGAGCGCGCAAGCGCGGCAAATCGTCGGACATGCCTTTGATGTCTTGCAATCCTGTATAGAAAGCAAAGAAAACCGTAAAACGATCGACAATAGCTTTGGTGATCTTAGCTTCACTTATGGCCTGCATTTACAGCGCAATGCGTTGATGGATCTGACCGAAACCGCTCGTTTGCTGGCGCAACAATCAACCATTGAACGCAAGCGTTTTACAGAGATGTTATTTAATTATAATTTTCTGCAGCAAGAATTCGATTTTATTGAAACCCAGCCGCACAGAAACCCTTTATCTGATAACCCGATCATCGGTGTCGGGGCGGTGGAACAATTCTCTGGAAAATATTACGGTATGGAGTTTTCGCAAAAACGAAGACGGGCTTTTTTAAATGTCCCGATTGATGAAGCCTGCCAGAATAATCAACTGATCAAAACATTTTATATTTGGGAGGTGCTCCAGGCAGAAATTCCTACTTTATCAAAAAAGCTTCGCCAGGAACTTGAAGCGACAAAAGCCCTCTTGGAGGCCCGCCAATGATCCTGCGTCGCGTCAAAGCCTCTTGCCATGTTCCTCCCACGCATCAGCGGGGGAGGTGTGCCCGAAGGGCGCGGAGGGGGTCGCCGAGCGTCTGC
>NVVV01000011.1 GCA_002733495.1 Robiginitomaculum sp. | reverse complement strand
AAAGCCGTCGGTGAAATATGCGACCTGTACACACCGCAAGAATGCCAAAACTACTTCAAGACCGCAGGATACAAACCATGTTGAACAGAAAGTGCTCTAAAGCTCGCTAAATGAGCACGGGTTTCCTTGTACTCCTCACCCTGAGGTGCCGCAAAGCGGCCTCGAAGGGCGGAATGGGAAGCTTCGGTATTTGAGCGTTGATTTTCCTTGTCCGGTCTTAATCAGATTAATCCCTGAGACGAGTTTACGCACGCCAAAGGCTGTATTGTCTCTGGGCAAATTATTTGCACTTAACGCCTGAACGAAGAGGGATATTGGATACGACCACTTTCTCATCTGCATCTTCGACCCCTAAACCCTCCAGCTCTGAAACAAATGCCTTGTATTTCACATAAGGAAATTCTGTTGGACCAATAATTATCCTGTCCAGAAGTGACGACATATCCGCGCCGTGCAGCCCGTTTCCCGGCTCGTTCGCCAATCGAAGTTTGAAAATGTTTTGTGGCACGCCTGACAAAACAACTGTTTTTTCAGTCATGCACGGGCTTATTCCATCGTTTGGCCGATAATACAGTCGCCACTCCTTTTCTTCCTTAAACCCCGGATGTTTAATCGCAACCGCGAGTCGTAAAAGCATGTGATGAATATAGTACTTAAGCGTTTCCTGCCCCAAACCCTCCAAGTACTCCCTATTGTCCAGAATGGCGTCCGTGATTTCTGAGAGGTATTTGGTCAAGCCTTCTACTGACATGTAAAGGACGGGGGTTGAATAAACTTTCAATAAGTCGGTGACTGTGATCATCGGCGTGTTGTTTATGACGAGCGCCGTATCGCCATAGGAGCGCCACATGGAAAGCCGCCCTCGCTTGTCTTCTTCTGGATTATGAATTGAGAGACACGCAATGTAGGTTTCAAGCTGCCAATCTGGCATCCAATCCGAAAGCAATTTTTCTGCTTTCTCTATCGTGCTAGGAAAGATGTCTTCAACGGCTTTCCTGAACCGTTTGCCTTCCAGCCCGGAAAATACTTCCTAGATAAGTCCCAACCCGTATGAGATTTCAGAAAAGTCGTTCATGACTGTGGCGTTTCTAAACCAAAGTTCTTGGTTGCGAAGCACCTTCATCGCCGTTTCGGCAGAAGTGTAGTACACAAATCTCGTTTTATTTTTCTCAATCGTGTTATAAGTTTCCATCAAACCGGGTTGGAAAATTTGGATGAACTTCAATGTGCCTTCATCAATATTCATAATTTTCTTTGCTGTTCAGTTCCTTTACTTCAGCAACATTATACAGCGTCGTGACGAGATATGAAAACTGTTTACTGAAACACTATGGTTGATTGGCACTTGGCGCGCTCTATGAGTGCGGTTGCTACAATTTACGGCAGAGAAGCATAGCATCCGTCTCCACTGGGGCGTGCTCCTCACCCTTGGGTGCGGTACAAGTTTTGGCATTGTTTGACTGCATAATTATTATGAATTATTATGCAAGCGAACGATAAGGAGAGTTTCTATGGCGACTGAGCGACTTACTGTTTCTCTTGCTCCGGAATTAAGGCACTGGATTGACAGTGCTATTGAGGCTGGCGGGTATTCCAGCGCCAGTGATTTTGTAGCGACTTTGGTGCGTAACCACCGCCGTGGCCAGCAATTGGATGATTTGCTTGCAGAAGGTCTTGAAAGCGGCTCCTCAATGCAGCCGGGGGAAACCTACTGGTCCGATAAAAAAGCGGCGCTGGCAAAGCAATCTACCGCGTGAAAGCACGTCACTATTGCCTTCGCCCACAGGCAGGGGCCGATCTTGATGGTCATGCGCGCAATATCGCAAGAGATAATCTTGAGGCAGGTTTGCACTTATACAATCAGGCACAAGAAACCTATCAGATGTTGGCCGATATGCCCAAAATAGGGGCCATTTATCACACCGGAAAATCAGAACTGATGGGCATACGTTATATGCCCATCAAAGGGTTTGTGCGCTACCTTGTTTTTTACAAACCCATTGATGATGGCGTGGATATAATTCGCGTCCTGCATGATCGTCTGGACAGGGATGGCTGGCTTTGATTTTAAGTTATCACATGTGAGATGAATACTATGGATGCACTTTATAATTCGGCATTAGAGGTTATGGATCAATGCTTTGAGATATTAGCACAATCCATTGAACAGCCTTGCCGGATCGAAAAGAAAAACAGTTTCGACTATCGGTATAAGGAGCAGTCATATCATCAAGCCATTATTCAAAAACTTGCCCGTATCGTGACGGGATTGCAGGCGTTAAACCTATTAAGCAAAGCGGGTCTCTATCAGGACCAGGCTGCCCTGCAACGATTGCAAGATGAGTTTTGTGAGGATGTAAAATTTCTATCTGATGGGATAAAACATAATGATTTCACCGAGCATCACAAAGACTATCTGAAATTTTTCTTCCAAGAAGAATTTGACGACCCGGACAGTGCTATTAATTCCACGCAGAAACGGGGGATGGTGCCGCGACAAAAAATACGTGCCTATATCACCAAGGATCGAGGAAATAATGGGTGCCAAAGCAAGAATGTTGAAGTTTCCAGAACGATCAGCAAGCTCTACTCCGGCTATGTGCATAGCGCGTCACCGCAAATTATGGATATGTATTACGGTAATCCTCCAAAATTCCATTTGCTGGAAACAATTAATTCGCCGCTAAGACAAGTTTATACGGATGATATTCTCAATTATTTTTGGCGAGCATTGTGGGCCTTTGTGGATTCTGCCGAGGCGTTTGGTCACTGCGAGCTTTGTGATGAATTGATAAAATATACACGCGGATTTGCCAGAAATTCAGGCCATGAAAATGAGCTTCGGGATACGTCCCAAGATTGAATATCTATATTAATAATCTGCCTGACCCGGATTTGAGTTAGGTTGCAAAAAAATTCGAGCAGGTCTGATGCGCAATTTCTCCTAAAAATAATCGAACCACCTCAACCCAGTGTTCATCACTGTCCCCTGTGGGGCACCATTTTCTCCCTTATGCTATCGCGACGGCAAACCTTAGCTTTGAGCACGGTTTCCTTGTTTACCTCATCCTGAGGTGCCGCAAAGCGGCCTCGAAGGGCGCGGTACTGCCCTGATCGTGCATCTGTGGTTGCGGCGCTGGCCCGGCACGGTTAAAACGCGTCTGCACCCGCATAAGCTATGAGACACGAGCATGACCATTACCCTACACAAAAACGACTTGCCCGATGGGCTGGATTTTGGCGACAGCGTTGCGGTCGATACGGAAACGCTGGGCTTGTCGCTGACCCGCGACCCCTTGTGTCTGGTCCAGCTTAGCGCCGGGGATGGTGATGCCTATCTGGTGCAGATGGACCGTTCCTCGTATGACTGCCCGAATTTGAAGGCCTTGCTGGGCAATCCTGAGGTGCAGAAAATTTTTCATTTCGCCCGCTTTGATGTGGCCATGGTGCAAAAATATCTCGGGGTTAGCATGACGCCGGTCTATTGCACCAAGATCGCCTCCAAGCTGGTACGTACCTATACGGATCGCCACGGGCTAAAAGACCTGACGCGGGAGCTGATTGGCAAGGACATGTCAAAGCAGCAACAAAGTTCTGACTGGGGCGCAGATCAGCTAAGCCAGGCCCAACAGGCCTATGCGGCCTCTGATGTTTTGTATTTGCATCAATTGCGCGACAAGCTGAACATGATGCTGGCACGCGAAGGCCGCATGGCACTGGCGCAGGCCTGTTTTGACTTTCTGCCAACCCGTTGCGCGCTGGATCTGGCGGGCTGGGCTGAAACTGATATTTTTGCCCACGCTTAACCTTTTGGCACCCAGACTCATTCTTATATTCTGGCATATATTCTGGCATATATTCTGGCATATGTTCAGGCTGTGAACCAAAAGTGGCCTGAAAATTGCCGTGATCACGGCTTTTAATGGCCAGTACATTGCGTTGAGGCGTTGGAGACTTGCCGTTTGGCCGCTATGATTCAAAAAATGGGGCAAACGATTACCAAAGCAGATAGAGATATGAACGCTGAGTCAGGGACGGCCCAACGGCAAAGAGAATTAAACTGGGAACCCCGGCGGCGGATGACGCTGGAGGCTGCGCGCAAGCGCAGAACGGTTATTCGCATCCTGCGGCTGTCCTTTCTGGTTTTGTCTGCGGTCATTATTGCCGTGGTGGCGCTCTATATCCTGATCAATGCCCTGCGTAAGGAAGCCCCCGCGCCGCCGCCGCCCGAAAATGTGGACGGGGAAGTGCGCATGATCAATCCGCGCTTTACCGGGCGCGATAGTGCCGGGCGACCCTATGTGGTCATCGCCGATACCGCTACGCGGCGACGCGACGAGCCTGATACCACCGATCTGGTTAACCCGCGTCTGGATACCGCGCCGGGGGCGGACAGTTCCCAGGTGACGGCCAAAGGCGGCGTCTATCGTGCCAATAAGAAAACCCTGACATTGTTTGACAGTGTGCATTTTACCACGCCAAACGGCTATGAATATGTCACAGAACACGCCAAGTTCTATATTGATACGGATCATATTGTCGGGGACAAGCCTGTGTCGGGTACGGGTCCGATGGGCAGTGTGCGTGCCGATGCTTACGAGATTATCAATGGCGGAGAAAAGGTGATTTTTTCCGGCAAAGTTGTTACAAAAATTAAAGGCCGCAGCGACAAAAAAGGAGCGTCCAATGAATAAGACCTTAATCAGAAGTTTTGCGCTGATTGCATTTCTCTTTGGCGCGGTATCTCCCGCCTTCGCCCAGCTGAGCGCCAAGGGCGGCGGCATTATGATTGATTCTGACAGACTGGAAGTGCTTGATGATCGCAATGAAGCCATCTTTACGGGCCGTGTGGATGCGGTGCAGGATGATGCGCGTCTTCGGGCAGACAAGCTGAATGTCATTTTTGATAAGGCCGAGAGCAATGGTGATGCCAGTGGTAGTCAGCCAGGGGCCAGCTGGGGCGATGTCAAAAATATCGTGGCCACGGGCAATGTGTTTTACGTAACGCCCAAGCAGGTCGCCAAGGCCGACAAGGCCGTTTACGATGTCATCAATGATCAGGTCACCATGTCGGGCAATGTGGTGGTGACGCAGGGCAAGAACGTTATTCGCGGTGATAAACTCGTCATCAAGATCAGCACAGGCCGGGCCGTGTTTGATGCCAGCAAAACCAATGGCTCGACATCTGGCCGGGTCCGGGCCGCCTTTTTCCCGGCCAAAAAAGCCAAGAAACCGGATGATCAGGGCGCGCCAGAAAATGATGAATAACGAAAAGGATGAGGGCCTGGCCTTCACGCATCCTTAAGCCCTGTTGGGCCTTAATATGACGGCGCAATACGGCGCACAAGACACGTATGGAAACGCACCAATGGAAGACCATTTAATCCCCGATGATGGCCTGTATGTGGATGGGATCGGCAAGTCCTTTCGCAAACGCGCTGTCGTCAAGGGCGTGTCTCTGGCTTTGGGGCGTGGCGAGGTTGTCGGCCTGCTTGGCCCAAATGGTGCGGGCAAGACCACCTGTTTTTATATGATTACCGGCCTGATTGCTGCTGATTACGGGCGCATCATGTTGGATGGTCAGGATATTACCGCGCTGCCCATGTATCAGCGGGCGCGTCTGGGTCTGGGCTATTTGCCGCAGGAAACCTCAATTTTTCGGGGCTTGACGGTTGAGCAGAATATTCGCGGTGTTGTCGAACTGGCGGTGCGCGAAAAAGACAAGCGCGACGAGATGGTCGAGGCTCTGCTGGCCGAACTGCATATCGAACATTTACGCAAATCACCGGCGCTGGCCTTGTCGGGCGGCGAGCGTCGCCGGGTTGAGATTGCCCGTGCGCTGGCCACCAAGCCGTCTTTTATCCTGCTGGATGAGCCTTTTGCCGGGATTGATCCGCTGGCCATTGCGGACATTCGCGAACTGATCAAGTTTTTAAGTCGGCGTGGTATTGGCATTCTGATTACCGATCACAATGTCCGCGAAACCCTGGAAATCGTGACTCGAGCCTCCATTATTTATGATGGCGAGGTTTTGTTTGAGGGCCGGCCAGACGAAATTCTGTCAAACCCGGATGTACGGCGCGTATATCTTGGTGACAGCTTTATCTAGGAAATATTGTAATGGGATTTGGGCAAAGGCTGGAAGTCAGACAGGGGCAATCCCTAGTCATGACCCCGCAATTGCAGCAAGCAATAAAATTGCTGCAAATGTCCAATTTCGAGCTTAGCGCCTATGTCGAGGATGAATTGCTGCGCAATCCCTTGCTGGAGCGCTCTAAAGGAGACGGGCAGGATGGGGAGGGCGCTGAGCCGCCCGTTGCTGACCATACTGAGGCAAGCCTTGGTGAAGTTTCCATAGATACGGAATCGTCGACATCGACTAAGGCGGCAGCAGATGCGGTGGATGCAGATTTTGAATCCACTTATGCCACCAGCCGCGAAGATGCAGGCGAACAGAGACAAAGTTCAACGGACCGCATTAACAGTATGTCTGGTTCCGGCGGCGGCATGTCCGGGGCGGAAAGTATTTCCACCATTATTGAACAGACTGCGACGCGGGATAAAACCCTGGCCGAGCATTTGTCTGAACAACTGGCCCTGACCAGCTTTGACCCCAAAGATCGCCTTATGGCTGCGGGGCTGATCGCTTTGGTGGATGATGATGGGTATTTGCGCATTGATATTGGTCAGGAGGCGGCGCGGCTTGGCGTTTCTGCCGAACGTCTGGGCGGCATTTTAAAAACCCTGCAAAGCTTCGAGCCAACCGGGGTTATGGCGCGGGATTTGCCCGAATGTCTGGCGCTGCAACTGATCGAGCGTGACCGTTTTGACCCGGCCATGCAGGCAATGATCGAGAATCTTGACCTTTTGGCCCGTCACGACCTGGAGGGTCTGAAAGCGTGCTGCGGCGTTGATGCAGAAGATCTGACCGACATGGTTGGTGAGTTGCGCGCTTTGACCCCCAAACCCGGTCAGGCGTTTTGCGGCGAGACGGCGGCGGTCATGGTGCCTGATGTGATTGTCGGTGAACGCCCGGACGGCGGCTGGACGGTTGAGTTAAATACCGAAACTCTGCCGCGCGTGCTGGTCAATCAGCGCTATTATGCCGAGGTCAATGCCTCTTTGCGCAATGATGAGGAAAAGACCTTTATTTCAGAATGTCACCAGAACGCCAGCTGGCTGGTTAAAAGTCTGGACCAGCGGGCGCGCACAATATTGAAGGTTTCGCGCGAACTGGTGCGCCAGCAAGATGGCTTTCTGGCCCACGGGATCGAGCATTTACGCCCGCTGAATTTACGCGCCGTGGCCGATGCCATCGAGATGCACGAATCCACGGTTAGCCGGGTTACGTCCAACAAGTTTATCCAGACCCCGCGCGGGCTTTTTGAGTTAAAATATTTCTTTACGGCGGCAATCGCTTCGATGGATGGTGGTGAAGCACATTCGGCAGAGGCCGTGCGTCACCGGATCAAGGGCATGATTGCACATGAGACCCTGGCTGAAGTGTTATCCGATGATCGTATTGTCGAAATGCTGGCCGAAGCCGGGATCGATATTGCCCGGCGCACTGTGGCAAAATACCGCGAGGCCATGCGCATACCTTCTTCTGTGCAAAGACGCCGGATTTTGAAGCAAAGTATTTGAAATTACAAAAAGAATTCTTACATCTCTATGTAGGAAACACGGCCACATAATGAGCCGGCTTCTTTGAAACGGCGCCCTGGTCTGATAGACTGTTTTCGCAGGATGCAGGTTCATCTGTACGATCAACCAAAAGGAGTAATGCAATGATCATTCAAGTTGTAAACAAAGGCATTGATGTTAGCGAAGCTCTGCGTACGCGCATTACAGAACGGGTCAGCGAAGGGGTGGAAAAGTATTTTAACCGCCCATCCGAAGCTTTTATTGTGATTACACGCGACGGTAAAGGTTTTCGTGTTGAATGTTCTTTGCACTTACCCTCTGGTATTGTCTTGCATACTCATGGTCAGTCTGTTGGTGATGCCTATGCGGCCGCCGATGAGGCAACCATAAAGCTGGAAAAAAGACTAAGGCGATATAAGCGCAAGCTGCGTAATCACCATAAGGGCAATCGGGGTGTTGTTCCCGCCGAAGACGCACCGCTGTTTGTGTTGGAGGCCGGGCGCAATGCGATCCAGTCTCTTGAGGACCATGATGATGCTGAGGCTGAAGAGGCCGGGCTGGAGGAGAAACCTGCTGAGGCTGTTATCATTGCAGAGAAAACCGCAGAGTTGCGCACCATGAGTGTTTCCATGGCGGTCATGGAGATGGATACAACGGATGCGTCCATGCTGCTGTTTCGCAATCTTGCGCATGGCGAGCTAAATGCTGTATACCGCCGTCCCGACGGACATATTGGCTGGCTTAACCCTGGACAAGGGCAGGCCTGACCTTCTCGTTTGTCTTCGTTTGTACCAGTACATTGCCGATCTCAAAAGGCCGGTTTGGTCGCAAGGCCTGCCGCCAGTATTGAAAGCACATTATGATTCTCGAAGACCTGATGAAGGGGGGCGCTGTGGTCACTGGCCTGCGTCCCACCGGCAAGAAACAAGCTTTGCATCTGGTTGCCAGCAAGGCTGCCAACACGCTGGGCCTGTCTGCTGATGCGCTTTTGAAGTCCATTATGGACCGTGAACAGCTTGGCTCCACGGGGGTGGGCGGCGGCGTCGCCATCCCTCACGCCAGTTGTGCAGGGCTCAACGCCATTACCGGATTTTTCTTTCGTCTGGAAAACAGCATTGATTTTGATGCCATTGATGATGGGCCGGTGGATCTGGTCTTCTTGCTGCTGGCACCCGACGAAGACGGGGCAACGCATTTGCGGGCGCTGGCTCAGGTATCCCGGGTTTTACGCCGTCCTGATGTACGTGAAAAAATAAGAAATGCCCCGGATGATGCGGCCATTATGGCACTTTTATGCGGAGAGCAACACAGCAATGCGGCCTGAACACGGCACGCTTTGTATAAAAACCCTCCCTGTCTTTCGACAGAGCAGGTTTTTTGATGTGCGGATTTTCGTTAGCGTGAACGTTTGTTAGTCAAACATACTGTCAATGTCGTTTTGACCAAGTTGTTCGTCAGAAATATCACCATCAAACAGGGCATCAATGGCATTTTGCCCGGTGGCTGGTCCATCCAATTGCGGCCCATTCAACAGATTATCCTGGCGCCATTGTTCTTTTTCGTCTTCGCCGTCATCTTCGGCGTCCAGCACACCCATGACCGAAGAAAAGCGCGCCACGCGTTCTTCAATATGGGTCAGGGTGGTGACAACCTTGGACACCCGTTGGCCGGTAATATCCTGAAAAGAACAGGCTTCGATCATTGCCATCATTTTTTCGTCAACGCCGGCCTTATATTCCTTAAGGTTTGTCGGTTCCAGATCCATTATACTCTCAGCGAGTGACATAATCGTATCGGTCGCATTTTCAGTATCATTGACCACCGCTTCCAGCTCGGCACCGGCGGTGGGCAGGCGGGAATTGCGAATATCATTAGGCCGAAGGGCGGCAATTTCTTCGCGGGTCCGGGCAATATATTGCCCGATGTGCATAAATTCGCTGTGAATGGAGTTGTCGAGAGAGCCGAAAAACAACTTCATCGACCCCACAAGGTTTTCAGCCAGGCTCAGCACCTCCATAAGGCGCGGGTCGTCCAGGTCGGCGGCCTTGATATCATCCAAGGCCCCTCTAATTTTGGCAGCGACATCAGTTGCGGGCATATTCGGCTCCAGTAATCAAACACTAAAAAAATACCTGTAAGCAGGCTCTAGAAGTCACCAATAACGGAGGCGATTTTCATTTTCAGTGTTGCGGCATTAAAGGGTTTCACGATGTAATTGTTAACACCAGCCCGTTTGGCCGCAATGACGTTTTCCGTTTTGGATTCCGCCGTAATCATGATGAAAGGCGTACCCTTCAACTTGTCATCACTGCGCACTTCCTTCAGCAACTCGTAGCCCGTCATAGGCTCCATGTTCCAGTCAGAAATTATCAGGCCAAACTGGGCCCCGCCCTGCATTTTCTGTAGCGCTTCTTCGCCATCGGCGGCTTCGTCTACATTATCAAAACCCAGTTGTTTAAGAAGATTACGGATGATACGGATCATCGTCTTGTAATCATCAACCACCAAGATCGGCATTGCCATATTGACAGCCATTCTTCACTCCATTCACCACTGCCCTTCGGGCGTTTTTCCTCAATGCCGTCTTTAGTGCGGCGAGTGTTAAGATAAACAAGCATTGTGAAGACGGGGTTAAAGCAAAGGCGAAAAACCCAATATTTGTACATTTGTGGGTGTTTGTAATGTTGGCATCCCCACTTGGAACCGTTAGCCTGTGTGCTTCGCGCTTCATTATTAATGGATGAAAAATATGAGTCTGGACCCCAAACACGGTTATTATCTTGAGGATATTAGCCTTGGTATGTTTCACGAAGTCTCCCACACAGTGACCGAGAAGAACGTGGACGACTTCGCCCGTATCTGTGGTGATTACAATCCGATCCATATGGATGAAGCCTATGCGGCCAAAACCCCCTTTGGTGGGCGCATTGCTCATGGTGCCCTGACCGCCTCTTATATTTCTGCCATTTTGGGCAATGATCTGCCGGGGCCGGGGGCTATTTTCATGACGCTGGAGTTAAAATTTCGCGCCCCGGTTCGTATTGGTGATACGGTTATTGCCCGCGCCGAAGTGGCCGATATAAATGAGCGGCGCGGCAAGGTGATGATGAAGGTACAGTGTTCGGTGGATGGCAAGGTCGTGGTCAAAGGCGATGCCGGTGTCATGGTCGAAAAAAAACCGGCGGGCTGATGTGATGCAGATTTTTGACCATTATAACGATATTCCCAAGACGGCTCGCGGCGTCTCAATTGCCATGGGCAATTTTGATGGTGTGCATCTGGGCCATCAGCATGTCATAAAAAGTGCAGCGAAAGCCGCACAAAAGCTGTGTGTGCCTTTGGGCGTGGCGGTCTTTAATCCGCATCCGCGCCAGTTTTTTCAGCCGGGCAGCCCGGCTGAGCGTTTGCAAAGCAATGAAGGCCGTGCCCGTTTCCTGCAAGGTCTGGGCGTCGATTTTATTTTTGCGCTTCCCTTTGACCGCACCATGAGCCTGATGGATGATGAAACCTTTGTGCGCGATGTGCTGGCCGGTGGCCTTGGGGTTTCCCATGTCAGCGTCGGGGCTGATTTTCATTATGGCCGCGACCGGGTGGGCGATGTGGCCTCTTTGCGCCGCTTTGGCAAAGACCATGGCTTTACGGTGGATAGTGTTAATCTGGAGGGCGAAGGAGATGAGAAATTTTCCTCCAGCGCCATTCGCGCCGCGCTGAAAGCTGGGCAGACGGAGAGGGCCACAAAAATGCTTGGCCGCCCCTGGAGTGTAGAAAGTCTGGTGGTGCGCGGGGAACAGCGCGGGCGCACCATTGGTGTGCCAACGGCTAATCTTTCTCTTAATGATTATGTGCGGCCCCGTTTTGGTGTTTATGCCGGGCGAGCACGCATAGATGGACAGGGCGCCGCTTTGCCGGGGGTGATCAATGTGGGGGTGCGCCCCACCGTTGAGGGCACCGAAGAGCGGCTGGAGATGTATCTGTTTGACTTTGCCGGTGATCTTTATGGCCGCACACTTGAGGTAACGCTGGAATATTTCCTGCGTGACGAGCAAAAATTCTCCGGCCTTGAAGCCCTGAAAACCCAGATCGCCAAAGATATAGATACGGCGCGAACCTTGTTATCACAGGACATAGAGGTAGACCGCAGCGCGTGAGCCTGATAAATCGCCACCATGTTTGATTGCAATGCTATGCCATCGATAATTATACGAATTATCTAGCCGGACCATCACTCGCAAAGGTGGTGGCACCGGCTTGTAAAACCCGCTATGCCTTCAAATATATTCAGATAAAAAGGTCCGCCATGACGGATGATGCCCAAAGTCGCGATTATCGCGAAACGCTTTTCCTGCCCAAAACCGATTTCCCCATGCGCGCGGGCCTGCCAAAGGCCGAGCCAAAATGGCTGGAACGCTGGGAAAAACTTGATATTTATGGCCAATTGCGTGGCGCCGCCAAAGGGCGCACACAATATGTGCTGCATGATGGCCCGCCTTATGCCAACGGTCATTTGCACATCGGCACGGCCATGAATAAAATCCTCAAGGATTTTGTGGTGCGGTCCCACCAGATGATGGGCTATGACGCAAATTATATTCCCGGCTGGGATTGCCACGGCCTGCCCATTGAATGGAAAGTCGAAGAGCAATATCGCAAAAAAGGTCGCAACAAGGACGATATTCCTCGTAATGAATTTCGTAAAGAATGCCGCGATTACGCCTCAAACTGGCTAAATGTTCAGCGTGAAGAATTCAAGCGTCTGGGCGTGCAGGGCGAATGGGATAACCCCTATACCACCATGGCCTATTCATCCGAGGCAGCCATTGCCGGTGAATTTCTCAAATTCGCCATGGGCGATCAGCTTTATCGTGGCTCAAAGCCGGTGATGTGGTCGCCGGTCGAGCAAACCGCTCTGGCCGAGGCCGAAGTGGAATATGCCGATCATATCAGCACCACCATTTGGGTGCGCTTTGCGGTGACCCAAGGCCCTGATGCCTTAAAAAATTCTGCCGTCCTCATCTGGACAACGACGCCGTGGACGATACCCGGCAATCGGGCAATCTCGTACAGCCCCAAAATTTCCTATGGGGTTTATGAGGTCACGGCGATTGACGATAGCGAATTTACGCCGTGGTCAAAGGTCGGTGAAAAGCTGATTGTTGCGGACAACCTCTGGGAGGAGGTTGCCAAAACAGCGAAGATTTCCGCTTATGAGCGGTTGGGCGATGTAGACGCCTCCGCCATAGCTTGCGCCCACCCCTTTGCCGGTCTTGGCTATGATTTTGATATCCCGCTGCTCCCCGGTGATCATGTCACCGAAGAAGCGGGCACCGGTTTTGTGCACACGGCCCCGGGGCACGGCGCAGAGGATTATGATGTCTGGCTGGCCAATGGCTATAAAGACATTCCCGAAACCGTCGGCCCGGACGGGGCGTATTACGATCATGTGCCGCTGTTTGCGGGTCTTCAGGTGATCCGCACCAGTGGCAAGAAAACTGGCAAGGACGGCCCAGCCAATGCGGCTGTGGTGGATAAATTGATTGAGACGGGTGCGTTATTGGCCCGTGGCCGGATCGAGCACTCTTATCCGCATTCCTGGCGCTCCAAAGCGCCGGTGATTTTCCGCAATACCCCGCAATGGTTTATCCCCATGGGCGAGGAAGGTGGCCTGCGGGAAAAGGCGGTCGCCGCCATTGAGAACACACAGTTTTACCCAAAACGCGGCAAAAACCGCCTGCTTTCTATGGTCGAGGGCCGCCCGGACTGGCTGATCTCGCGCCAGCGCGCCTGGGGCGTGCCGCTGACCTTGTTTGTGAAAAAAGGCACCGGCGACTATCTGAAAAACGAGGCGGTCAATGCCCGCATTCTTGAGGCCTTTAAGGCCGAAGGCGCGGACGCCTGGTTTGCCGACAATGCACAAGAGCGTTTCCTTTCAGGTCTGGTGGGCGATTGGCAGACTTACGAAAAAGTCGAGGACATTCTGGATGTCTGGTTTGATTCGGGCTGTACCCATGTGTTTACGCTGGAAGGGCGCGAAGGGTTGAAATGGCCGGCAGACCTTTATCTTGAAGGCACCGACCAGCACCGGGGCTGGTTCCAGTCGAGCCTTTTGGAAAGCTGTGGCACGCGGGGCCGCGCGCCTTATGATGCGGTGTTCACCCATGGTTTTGTTATGGCCGATGATGGGCGAAAAATGTCAAAATCCTTGGGCAATGTGATTGATCCCGCCGACATTGCCCGGACCAATGGCGTAGAAATCCTGCGCTTGTGGGTGGCATCTTCGGATGTGCAGGACGATATGCGCATGGGGCCGGAGATTTTGAAAACTGCGGCGGATTCATACCGCAAAGTGCGCAACACGCTGCGTTATCTTCTGGGGGCCTTGCAGGGCTTTGATGAGGGGGAACGGGTGGAACTGGCAGCCATGCCATCGCTGGAACGCCTGATGTTGCACCGCCTGTCTGTGATGGACCAGGACATGCGTGCCGCTTATGAGGCACTGGACTACAAGCGTGTGTTCTCATTACTTTTTGCCTTTTGCAATGAGGAGCTGTCGGCATTTTATTTCGATATTCGCAAAGATGCACTTTATTGTGATCCAATAAGTTCGTCGCGCCGCTTGGCAGCCCGCACGGTAATGGATCTTGTTTTTAAGCGTCTGGTGATCTGGTTTGCACCGCTGCTTCCCTTCACTATGGAAGAGGTCTGGCTGACGCGTTTTGCGTCTGAAACAGACTCCGTGCATTTGCAAACCTTCCCCGAAACCCCCAAAGACTGGCGCGATGAGGCACTGGCCGCAGACTGGGCGCAAATTGCCACTTTGCGCCGGGTAGTGCTGGGCGCACTGGAAGAAGCCCGCGCCGCCAAAACCATTGGCTCTTCTTTGGAGGCCCACCCGCAGGTCTATATCGCCGATGAGGCGCTGAATGCGGCCATCGCGACACAGGCCGAAGGCACAGAAGCAAGGGCATTCCTGGCCGATGTATTTATCACCAGTCAGGCCGACCTGATCGGCAAAGCCGGACCAGATAGGGCCTTCACCCTTGGGGATGCCTCTGGCATTGCTGTGCATATTGATAAGGCTGCCGGTATAAAATGCGCCCGCTCGTGGAAATATTTTGATCCGGAAAATGCTGATCCAGACCATGCCGATATTACCCCGCGCGATGCGAAGGCCGTGCGGGAATGGGATGCCGCGCATGGCTGAACCCACCACGTCCCGGACCCTTTGGCCCTTTGGTCTTGCCCTGGCCGCGATTGTCTTGCTGCTGGACCAGTTGACTAAATACTGGGTGCTCAACATTTTGAAGCTGCGCGAGCAACCGCTGGGCCATATCGAGCTGTCTAATGTATTTGATCTAACCTTTGTGTGGAATCGGGGCGTCAGCTTTGGGTTGTTTCAAGCCGATTCCATCCTTGGTCGACTTTTGCTCTCGGCCTTTGCGCTGGGCGTTATGGCAGTGATGGTGGTCTGGCTCTGGCGCGCCGAACGTCGTCTGATGGCGGTGGCTTTGGGGCTGATTATTGGTGGGGCCTTTGGAAATTTAATCGACCGCTTGCGTTTTGGCGCGGTGGTGGATTTTGTTGATTTTTCGGATATCCATTTTATCTGGGTGTTCAATGTTGCCGATGCTTCTATTACCATTGGTGTGATTGTGATGCTGGTGGATGCATTTTTGGTGAATGATGCGCAAAAAAGTGTATGATTGTCTTGGCTGGCGGGGGCTGTACAGGTAGAACCTGCATGGCTTAGGAGATTTAAAAATGAACCCAATGCGTACAGCGCTCGTTATACCGGCTACGCTTGCCCTTGCTTTTACCCTTGGCGGGTGTGGCACGACGGGCGGTAAAAATCAGCCTGATGAGTTCAAGGTTCTGACCATGGCACCCTTGGTTGTGCCGCCAGAATATAATCTGCTCCCGCCGCGTCCCGGTGAGTTGGGTATTGAGGATCTTCGTACCTCCGAAGCCGCACGCAAAGCCATGTTTGGCAGCCCGCGCCCATCGACTAATGCTTCCCCGGCAGAGCGGGCCTTGCTTGCCAATCTGGCGCAGGGAAAGATTGACCCTTCCATTCGCACCAAGCTGGATGCCGAGGGCGGCCAGTTGACCGTCAAATCAAAAAGCTTTGCAGACCGGATTTTATTCTGGCGCAAGGGCGACACCTATATGGCTGATGAAACCATGCTGGATGCGGATGCCGAGGCAGAACGTCTGCGCCGGGAAAGGTTGATTAAAGGCGCTACGGGTGGTGGCAAGGTCAAAATGCGCAAGGGCAGAAAAATCCGCCTGCCGGGCCTTTGATCGGGTCTGTCTTGCGCCTCTTTCTTGGGATAATTCTAACACTGGGCGTGATTGCCGCACCAGCCAGAGCTCAAGATGTAGCTACACCAGAGGTGAGGCTCTATGCCGGCATATCCATGGATGATCTGGCCGATACTCTTCTTCTGGAGGGGTTACGCTTTAAGGAAGTGCCCATTGATGGACAGGGCATGGTGGCCAACCGGCGTTTTGATGTGGATGATGGCGTGCAATGGTCTGTGCTGGGTTATGATTGCGAAAATGAAAACGGCTGCAGCGAATTGCAATTGCGTGCCGTATTTCGCGCCGGTGGGCCAGAGAACGTCGTGCTGAAACTGCTCAATGACTGGAATAAGGCCAACCGTTTCACCCGTGCCTATCTTGGCAATGAGGTGAGCGCCATTCTGGAAATGGACATTTATCTCAGTGGTGGTCAGAGTCTGAAAAATATTCGCGAGCAAATCATCATTTGGCGGCAATCCGCACGCCGTTTCTCAACGACAATGGCCGGGGATGCTGGCACGCCATGAGCGTGCGTGTGCTCTTTGTTTGCCTTGGTAATATCTGCCGTTCCCCCAGTGCCGAGGCGGTTTTACGTCAGCAGGCCCAGGCCGCTGGTATCACACTGGACGTGGACTCGGCGGGCACTGGCAATTGGCATGTGGGCGCGCCGCCGGACGGGCGCTCAATTGCGTCAGCGTCGCGTCGCGGTATGGATATGCGGGCACTGCGCGCCAGACAGGTTTGCGCCGAAGATTTCATCTGCTTTACCCATATTTTTGCCATGGATCAGCGTAATCTGGCCGACCTTCAGGCTATGCGCCCCACCGCCGGCGTTACGCCACAACTATTTCTTGGCTGTGCCCCGGACGCGGGGGTTAGCGAAGTACCGGACCCTTATTATGGTGGGCCGGAAGGGTTTGAACATATGCTTGACTTAATCGAAATAGCCGCAAAAGGCTTCTTGCAAACCCTGCATTAAAACCCGGGTGGGCGCTCAGTATTGGCATCAAGACTGGCCTCCAGACGGCGACCGAGCGCGCACAGTTTGCCGTCTTCAAACAGACGGCCAATCAGGGAGATATTATGCGGTATCCGGTGCAGGGTCTTGTCCCCTGGCTTGTCCTGGCCCCGGGTTGGAATGTTCTGAAAACCGGCGCGCAAAGTGACGCAAGGGTGGCCGGTATAATTGGTGATGGTCAACAGGCTGGCGGCAAAGTTCGGCGTGATCAGTATATCGACCTGGTCCATCATTTTATCCATGATTAGCATCACTTTACGGCGAAGGCGGTCCAATTGCACCATGTCTACGGCTGATAAAAACCTGATCTGGCGAAAGGAATTGGGCCAGGCATTATCGTCTTGCCAGACCAGCAGGTCATCGCGGCCAGATAAGGTCAGCTCTTCAAAGGCAGCAGCGGCTTCCGCCACCAAAGACAAAGGCAGGGCCTGATAGGGCATATCGGGCAGATGCACCGTTTTGGTTTTCACACCCAGTTTTTTAAGGGCTTTTAAGGCTGCGCGGTCCAGGTCATTGGCCGCTTCGCCATCAAACCAGGCCGGGTCATAGCCCACCACAATATCTTTTTGGCCGTGATTGCGGCTATAGCTCAGGCCCATGTCCAGCGAACTGGCGTCGCTTTGATCATAGTCATTTATGGTCGCCAGCACCGTGATGGTGTCCTCTACCGAACGACAGATCGTGCCGACTTTATCCAGCGACCAGCACAGCGCCATGGCGCCGGAACGCGATACCCGGCCAAAAGTCGGGCGCAGGCCCGTTGCGCCGCATCGGTTGGACGGTGAAACGATCGACCCCAGCGTTTCCGTGCCGATGGAAAAGCCCACCAGGCCCGCCGCCGTGGACGAGGCCGATCCAGCACTGGAGCCGGACGAGCCTTCCTCCAAGTTCCACGGATTGCGGGTTTTGCCGTCAAACCAGATGTCCCCATAAGCCAACGCGCCGCAGGTGGTCTTGCCCAGCAATACTGCGCCTGCCTCGTGCAGTTTTTTGACGATGTGGGCATCGCGGTCGGCCACGCGGTCCTTATAGGGGGCTGCCCCCCAACTGGTGCGAATGTCCTTGGTATCAAAGAGGTCTTTAACCCCATAAGGGATGCCGTGCAGCGGTCCAAAATCACGTCCCGCCGCCAGATCAAGATCGGCCTGCGCCGCCTGTTTTAATGCCAGCTCTGGCGTTACCGTGACAAAGCATTCCAGTTTTTTGCCGTATTTTTCAATTCTATCCAGATAAATTTTGGTCAATTGCACGCTGGTCAGGCTGGTTTTTCTGAGCCAATTGCCAAGCTGGGCCAGCGAGGCAAAGGCAATGTCATCGCTATTGGCGGGCAGGGCCTTTTTATAGGGTTCCGGGATCGTCAGCGTGTTGTCTTGCGGTGCAAATATCTTGCCGGGCAGGCGCGGATCAAAGGTCAAAKCCGGGGCCAGATCATTGYCAAARTTYTGGGCGCGCAGCGYCGCAACSGATTGYAACTGRTTTTCAAAMCCGTTCAAAAGCTGSGYSCGTTCTTCRTCRGTATAGKCAATGGGGATCATTTTTTCGGCGCAGGCCACWATGCGCGGRCTAAGGCCATYGGTTTTGGCCTCTGGSGYSGGCGAAGGTGTTGGSGTGKYKTTRTCGTCTTCCTGCGCCATGGCYTTGCTGCCSATCATGGCRGCSCCRGCRGCGSTGGCSGCCARCAGGGTSCGYCGTGAAACSTGTGCTTTTGATGATGTGCTCATGTGATCCTCCAAATYTTATGAGRATCAGCTTAGCCGCAGAGTGGGTAAGGCGGGAGTCTTAATTACGCTTSTCAGGCCAGTTTAGGACGCGGCAGCAATARCAGCCACAACAAGATACCCCAACCGGCCAGCAAGGTCAGACCCCCAAGCGGCGCCAGAAAGCCAAGGGCGGTGATGCCCCCAAGGCCATGCAGATATAGTGGCAGGGCAAAGGCGGTCGCGCCAATTGTGAAAAACATGGCCGACAAACGTGCCCCGACCGAGAGCGCAGCAAAGATGGCCAGCGCATGAAACAACTCGATCTGGCCGCCGCGTTGCAATAACTCAGCGGCGCCCGGCCCGGCGGCAAGGTGCGAGGAAGACGCCAGCGCCACAACCGCCAACAGACCGTGCAGAGCACCACTGGCCCCGGTCAGGCGTTCAAAAGGGCTAAGATTATTCATCGCGTAACATCTCCCACCGTCTGGGGCGCACAATCATGGCGCGGACAATTTCAATATTTTTGGAGGCCTGCTCGGCGGGCAAATCTTCAAGCGCGACGGCTTTGGCATCATCAAAGCGACCCTGAAGGGCCAGGACCAGTGCCAGATTTTGCCGCGCCTGTATTGGGGCATCTGGCTGCGTAACGGCCTGGCGTAAATAACGCTCGGCCATGGCCAGATCGCCATCGGCGGCATAATTCAGGCCAAGATTAGATAAAATGCCGGGGTTATTGGGTTGCAGGGCCAAAGCGCGGTTAAACGCAGCGCGGGCCTGGATCGGTTTGCCGACCTGGTCAAAAGCCACACCAAGGGCCAGAGAGGCGCGCCAGTTGGCGGGGCTTAGCGCTATGGCCGATTGCAGAAAGCCAATCGCGCTGCCCCCATTGGCATTTTCCACCAATGCCTGTCCGGTGACCAGTAATAAATCTGCATCCTTGGGGTAGAGTGTCAGGGCCAGACTGGCCACTTCGGCGGCGCGTTCAGGATTGCCCAGCGTGCGCACAATGCGCGCCAGTGCCAATGCGGCATCACGGTCCGCCGGGTTCTTGTCATATTCCTTGGCCCAAAAGGCCGCCTGGGTCAGCACATCCTGTCGGCCAATGGTTTCGCGGGCCTCTTTGGTTTGCGGGGCAATGTCGCGCACCAGACTGGCTGTTAAGGCGTCTTCTTCCTGTGTTGGCGCTGTGGCGCAACCGCCAAGGATTAAGCCAGCCCCCAGCATTGCATATTGAAACAGAGGGACTATACGCATGACAAAGGCTCGCATAAAATTATGGTTAACAAGACCCAAATTTGCGCGCCTTTCGTCAATAATCGGTTAATGCCGCCCGTTAAGAAAGTGGATATTTTATGCTCAATGCTGTGCTCGATCATGCGGACGATTGCCAACGCCCGCTTCATATCATCTCGGAAAGTATGTTTGCGGCCTGGATGGATGGCGCAGCAGACGCAGTGAAATGTCTGGTCGAGGCAAGTGGGTTTAACGCAAAGAATGGCGAGGTCTTGCTGATCCCGCGCGGCGAAAAACCGCCATTAACATTGCTGGGCGCAGGCAAGGCGAAAGACGCCTTTGCGCTAGGTGATGGGGCCATGTGCCTGCCCGAGGGCGATTATGCTCTGACCCTGGCACCGGGCCATATCAACCGGCAGGATCTGGCGCTGGCCTGGCTGATGGGGGCCTACGCCTTTGAACGCTATACACCGCGCAAGCGCGCCCCGGCCTGCCTTTATATCCGGGCCGCAGAGGCAGCGGCGGCGCGCACAACGGCCAAGGCGATTTATCTGGCCCGTGATCTGGTCAACACCCCGGCGGCAGATTTAAATACCGAAGGACTGGAAGCCGCCGTGCGTGATCTGGGCGAGTGCTTTGGGGCCAAAGTCAGCGCCGTGGTTGGCGATGATCTTCTCAAACAAAACTATCCCATGGTGCATGCGGTGGGGCGTGCCTCGACCCATGCGCCAAGACTGGTGCAATTGCACTGGGGCAATCCGGACCATCCGCGCATCGGTCTGGTTGGCAAGGGCGTGGTGTTTGATACCGGCGGGCTGGACATCAAGGCGGCGCAATATATGCGCCTGATGAAAAAAGATATGGGCGGCGCGGCCAATGCTATGGCACTGGCCCATATGATTATGGCCGCCGGTCTGCCGGTGCGGCTGCACATGGTGTTGCCCGTTGTGGATAATGCCATTTCGGGGGATGCCTATCGGCCCAGCGATATTTTGCAAAGCCGCAAGGGGATCAGCGTCGAGATCGACAATACCGACGCCGAAGGGCGTCTGGTGCTGGCCGATGCGCTGACCCGGGCCACCGAGGATGAGCCGGAATTGCTGATTGATTTTGCCACCCTGACTGGCGCAGCAAGGGTGGCCTTGGGGCCGGAAATGGCCCCCTATTATACTGATGATGAAGGTATCGCCGCCGATCTGGAACAGGCGGCCAAGGCCAGCCATGATCCGGTCTGGCGCCTGCCGCTCTGGGATGGCTATGACGCGCTGCTCGACAGCCCGATCGCCGATGTCTGTCATACAGCCTCCAGCCCAATGGGCGGCTCGATCACCGCGGCCCTTTTCCTGCGCCGCTTTGTTGGTGATGTGCCCTGGCTGCATTTTGATATTTTCGCCTGGGTGCCAAAGGCGCGCCCGGCCCACCCCGTTGGCGGTGATGCCCAGGGGCCGCGCGCGGTCTTTTCGCTATTGCAGGCCCGTTATGGCCAATCCTGAATTTGATCCGCGCCTGACCCCGGCGCGTGCCGATCTGGCGGCGGTGCATCTGAAAGGCACCATAGACGCGCCGCATTATGCCACAGCAGAGAGCAAAGTGGTCACCGTCCCCGTGGCCCAGCTTTATGCGGTGCCGGACAGCGCCGCCGTGCTGCAGACCGAGCTTTTGTTGGGCGAGCGCTTTGATGTTTATGAAGAAAAGGACGGTTGGGGTTGGGGGCAGGCCACACGCGATGGCTATGTGGGGTATGTTAGCCTGCAAGCCTTTGAGGACGTAGGGGCCGATCCAGACCATCAGATTTGCGCACCCCGCACACCTATTTTTGCGCACCCGGATTTAAAGGCCCCGGTTTTGGGTTTTGCCCATGGCAATTCGCTTTTTGCCTGCGCCGGTAAAGATGATCGTTATCTGCAATTGGGCGTGGATCAGGGCTGGGTTTTTGGGGGCCATTGCGCCCCCATGGATCAGTTTGCTGAGGATTGGGTTTTCGCCGCCGAAGGCTATGAACATGCGCCCTATGTGTGGGGCGGGCGGTCCAGTTTGGGGCTGGATTGTTCGGCGCTGGTGCAAAATGCGCTGATGATGGGCGGCATAGGGGCCTTGCGGGACAGCGATATGCAGGAAAAAAATCTGGGCGTGCCCGTAAAAATGGATGCAGATTTATCGGGCCTCTTGCGCGGGGATCTGGTCTTTTGGAAAGGTCATGTAGGCATTATGCTGGATGCGCAAATTCTGCTGCACGCCAATGCCCATCACATGAAGGTGGCTCGCGAGCCACTGGCGCAGACGGTAAGCCGCATAGAAAAAACCGCCGGTACCATAACGGCAATCCGGCGGCTTTAAAAAGCGTTAAACGTATGTTTTATTTTATTCGTGGGTTGTTTCTGGCATGGCCTCTGCGGCGTCAGCGGCTTTTGCCGCTACGGCAGGTAAATCCATGGGAGCATCGCTAAGCGTGCGAAAATACGTCAGAATATTGGCGGCGTCCTTTGGTTTTTTCAAACCAGCAAAGCTCATCGCGGTGCCTGGAACAACAGATTTGGGGCTGGAAACAAAAGCATCCAGCGTCTCAAAATCCCAGGTCTTGCCAAATTCAACCATGGCTGTGGAATAGCCAAAGCCTTCATGGGTGCCGGCCTTGCGGCCCAAAATGTCCCACAAATTCGGCCCGATCTTGTTGGCACCGCCCTTGTCAAAGCTGTGACAGGCGGCACATTTTTTGGCGGTGCGTTCACCGGCAGAGGCACTGGCCGTGCTCAGCATTTGGGCCAGACTAACCACTTCGACCACTTCGGCTTCTTTCTTGTCGCCGCCGCCGTCTTCGGCCACGGCAATTTTATAGCCGGGTTCTTCAGGTTGATGGGGGTGAATCAGCGCATGGCCCAATTCCCTGATCCCAAAAACCACCAATGCTGTTGCCAGCACGGCTGCAATAATCTTGTTCCAGAATAGATCGCCCATCTGGCGCCCCCTCAGACTGGCGCGCGCCTTAATCGGCACGCTAATGTGTGATTCTTGCCTTTTTTACACGCAACGCGTCGCTTCGCAACCGCTTGTGATGTAAAGCTTGCCTTTATTTCATATGGGCCTGATATAGTACGGTTATGAGTGTCCTGATCATCATACCGGCGCGCATGGCGTCCACACGCTTGCCGGGAAAACCACTGGCTGAAATTGCCGGTGTGCCGATGGTCGTTTGTGTGGCGCGGGCGGCGCAAAGCGCAGGGTTTGGCAAGGTGGTGATTGCCGCCGCCGAGCAGGAAATTATTGACGCAGTCAGCCTTTATGGCGTGCGCGCCGTGCTGACCGACCCTGATTTGCCTTCAGGCAGCGACCGGGTGCGCGCCGCCGCGCAAGTTATTGACCCCAGGGGGATGGCCGAGATCATCGTCAATGTTCAGGGCGACATGCCCGAGCTTAGCGCGGATCATGTGCGCGCCGTGATCACCGCTCTGCGCGAAGACCCTTCAGCGGCCATTGCGACTTTGGCCTTTGAAAGTCAAAATGCAACTGAGCGAGATGATGAAAACGTGGTCAAGGTGGTGCTGGATGGCCCGGCAACGGGTAAGCCGGCCAGGGCGATTGATTTTAGCCGCCGCGCGCCGCCCATCGATGCGGGCAGCTTTTGGCACCATATCGGCATTTATGCCTATCGCCGCGCTGCGCTGGAGCGCTTTTGCGCTTTGCCGCCATCCGAGCGGGAGCTGCGGGATCGCCTCGAGCAATTGCGGGCGCTGGACGATGGGATGAGAATTGTTTGCGCGCCGGTGGCGCGCGATTGCCCGGGCATTGACAGCCCAGCCGATTTGGCCCGTATCAGGGCCTTGCGTAAAGAAGGGAACTAAGTGTGAAACAGACAATCGCTTATCAGGGGGAGCCGGGGGCTTATTCCCATCTGGCCTGTGTGGAAAATTATCCTGATATGGAGCCTTTGCCCTGTTATTCCTTTGAAGAGGCCTTTGGTGCGGTTGCCGATGGCAAGGCGGCCAGGGCGATGATCCCGGTGGAAAACACGCTGGCCGGGCGGGTGGCCGATATTCATTATCTTTTGCCGGAATCGCATTTGCGTATAGAGGCCGAAAAATTCCTGCCCATTCATCATTTTTTGATGGCCGCCAAAGGCGCAAGCCTTGAGACCATAAAGCGCGCCCACAGCCATGTGATGGCGTTGGGCCAGTGTCGCCTGGCTCTGCATCGGCTCGGCATTAAGGCTGCCCATGCCCAGGACACGGCGGGCGCGGCCAAAATGATCGCTGAAAAAAATAATGCCGAAGATGCGGCTGTGGCGTCCAAACTGGCCGCCGAGATTTATGATCTTGATGTGCTGGCCGAAAATATCGAAGATGCCAGCCATAACGCCACCCGGTTTTTGGTCATGTCCCGTGACGCGGACATTCCAGCTTATGAGAAAGATAAGGCCTATGTCACCAGCTTTGTTTTTCGGGTGCGCAATATTCCGGCGGCGCTTTACAAGGCCATGGGCGGGTTTGCCACCAATGGGGTCAATATGACCAAGTTGGAAAGCTATCAATTGGGCGGCTCGTTCACCGCGACGCGGTTTTATGCCGATGTGGCGGCCCATCCAAACGAGTACGCCTTGAAACTGGCCATGGAGGAATTGGCCTTTTTCTCGACCGAGATTAAAATTCTGGGCACTTATGAGGCCGATCCTTTCCGGTTGCGGGCGGTGGCAGACACACAGGCGGAGTGCACGAATGACAGCCTTTAATATTTATGATGAGACCAATGCGCCTAAGGCCTCGCGGCCCTTTTTGGCCAAGTCCAAGGCCGCCTTTGGGGCGGTGCCCAACCTTTTGGGCGAGCTGGCCGAAAGCCCGGCGGCGCTGGAAGGCTATATGACGCTTTCAGAGATTTTCATCAAATCCTCGCTGGCCCCGGCAGAAAAGCATTTGGTTTTGCTGACCGCCTCAGTTGAAAATGTCTGTAAATATTGTGTGGCGGCGCATACGGGCCTCGCCAAACAGGCTGGCTTGCCGGGCCATGCAATTATGGCGGTGCGCGAGATGGAAGAGATTGAAGAGGATGATCATCTGGAAGCCTTGCGCGAATTTACGCAAAAAATCGTCACAAGGCGCGGCGATGTTAGCGCCGATGATGTCAGCACCTTTTTGGATGCCGGTTATACCAAG
Organism: Robiginitomaculum sp.; assembly: GCA_002733495.1. Lineage (GTDB taxonomy): Bacteria > Pseudomonadota > Alphaproteobacteria > Caulobacterales > Maricaulaceae > Robiginitomaculum_B. Next base: position 42,611 of record NVVV01000011.1, on the reverse strand, counting down.
GCCAATGTGTTTGAAGTGATTTTGGGGATCGCCTTAAAAACCCTCTCCAATTATGCTAATCACATTGCGCAAACCCCGGTCGATGCCAGCTTTGCCATCAACAAATGGACCCCGGTGGACTAGCCTGATCCTCACAGCATTCAGCCCTCTTCGGCGGCCCATTCTTTGAGCAAATGATGCGCCGCAGAAAAGCCCATGGGCGCGTGCAACTGTGCGTGAGTGCCGGCCAGCATGGCGCGCACATCGGCTCTGGAAAACCAGCGCGCATCTTCCAATTCATCGTCAAGGGTAATGTCGGTGCTCAGGGCCTGCGCAATCAGTCCGATCATCAGGGAGGAGGGGAACGGCCAAGGCTGGCTGAGCACATAGCGCACCGCGCCGATTTGCACCCCGGCCTCTTCGCCCACTTCGCGGGCGCAGGCCTCCTCCAGGCTTTCGCCCTGCTCCACAAATCCGGCCAGTGCCGAATAGGTGTTTTCCGGCCAACCGGCTTGGCGGCCCATCAAGCATTGATCTTCTTGCACGGCCAGCATGATCACTACCGGATCGGTGCGGGGAAAGTGCTCGGTGCCACAATGCTCGCATTCGCGTTTAATGCCGCCCCCGGCAGGCTGTGTCAGTGTGCCGCAATTGGCGCAAAAACTGTGCCGCTCATGCCAGTTCAATAGCGCCGATGCACGGCCCACAATGGCCAGATCAACCGTTGTTAACAGGGGCGCGGCGGCGCGCAAATTTGTCCATTCGCCAAGACCGGCCAGCGGAAAATTATCGACAATGCGATCATCTTCATCATCAAGGCGAAGCGCAAACCAGGGCTGGGCGGTTTTGCCCATCGTGCCCAGTAAAACCGGGCCAGGGTCCACCATGTTCAGGTCAGCCAAGGCCGTTCCTTGCAGCAAAGCCGGGGTGTTGTCGGCCAACATGAACACCTGCCCACGCCAGAGGGTCAGAAACAAAGCGCGTTCGCTCTTCTGCAAAGCACGCATCGCGGCGTCATCGCGGCGCAGGTTTTCGCACCGATCCAGAGGTGATCCGGCAAAGGGTAAAATTTTGGGCAAAGGCAATTTACTCATGGGTCTATTTTACGCCGATTATGGCGGGTCCACCAGCGGCGCGGCTGTATTTGTGTATGGATCATTCAATTGTTATTTTTACCCTCCTACTGCCAGTTTTTACCCTTATTTGACCCTTATTTGACCCTTAATTACCCTATTTTACCCCTTAAATATGGGGATAAATATGGGTTATCCAAGCCTATGGCTAAGCGTGTAAAGTTGGGCAATTTGAAAGCTGTGATCTTGGGTCAGTCGGCTCTCAGCGCGTAACCGGCGGAGCGGATTGTGCGAATGGCATCGCGCTCGGCGTTTGCATTCAGGGCCCGGCGCAGGCGGCCCACATGCACATCAACGGTACGAATTTCCACGTCAATTTCTGTGCCCCATATGGCATCAATAAGCTGTGTGCGGCTGAACACCCGCCCTGGCTGGCTCATAAAATGTTCCAGCAGGCGAAATTCCGTTGGACCCAGGGGAATGTCTACGTCGGCGCGCATCACCCGGTGGGTGGTCCGGTCCAGCACCAGATCGCCACAGGTCAGCATGTCTTCGATCAGGCTGGGATTGGCGCGGCGCAAAACGGCACGAATGCGGGCCAACAATTCGGTCATGGCAAAGGGCTTGGTGATGAAGTCATCGGCCCCAGTGTCCAGTCCGCGGACCCGCTCGTCTTCCTCGCTGCGCGCAGTCAGCATGATGATGGGCAGTTTTTGCGCGGACTGGGTGGCGCGAAGACAGCGGCAAACTTCAATGCCGGAAAGCTTGGGCAGCATCCAGTCAAGCACCACCAGATCCGGTGTGCGTTCAGAAACCATCAACAAGGCTTCTTCGCCATCTGATGCAATGTCGGCGTCATAGCCTTCTTTGCCCAGATTATAGTGCAACAGAGTGGCCAGAGCCTCCTCGTCTTCAACAATCAGGACATAGGGTTTCATGGCGCGTCCTTGTAATCCGTGGCACTTTGGCGCGTGTCGGTCAGCTCTTCGCCGGTGACCAGATAGTGGACATTTTCAGCGATATTGGTGCCATGATCGCCAATACGTTCTAGGTTTTTGGCCATAAACAGCAAGTGCGTGCACATGGTAATAGTTTTGCTGTCTTCCATCATATAGGTCAGAAGTTCGCGAAACAGACTATTATAATGAGCGTCGATCTCATCATCGCGGCGCCACACATCAATCGCCAAATCCACATCGGCGGTGGTGTAGGCGTCCAGCACGTCTTTTAACATGCCGCTGACCACATGACCCATGCGATGCACGCTGCGGGTCAGGGACATGGGGCGTGATTCGTTCAAAATCAGCGCCCGCTTGGCAATGTTCTTGGCCAAATCGCCAATGCGTTCCAGATCGCCAGAGATTTTCAGGGCGCTGAACGTGCGGCGTAAATCGCTGGCCATGGGCTGACGCAAGGCTAAAAGCAGGATCACCCGGCGCTCCAGATCCAGTTGCAGGGCGTCTATTTCCTTGTCGCGTTCGATCACGGCGTGGGCCAGATCGCCATCGCGGGCGACCACTGCGTCCAGCGCGTCGCTGAGCAATTTTTCAGCCAAACCGCCCATGCGGGCCACTTCGGCGGTCAGCTCGTCCAGCTCATCATCAAAAGATTTTACGATATGTTCTGTCATGTTCTTGTCCTTGATGGGTCAGGCCCGATCAGCCAAACCGCCCGGTAATGTAATCCTGGGTGCGGGTATCGTTGGGGTTGGTAAAAATCTGTTCCGTGGGGCCGGCCTCGACCAGCTTGCCAAGGTGAAAAAATGCGGTGTGCTGTGACACGCGTGCCGCCTGCGCCATAGAGTGCGTGACCATGATGATGCAGTAATTATTACGCAAATCGTCGATCAACTCTTCGATACGGGCCGTGGCGATAGGGTCCAGAGCCGAGCATGGCTCGTCCATCAGGATCACTTCGGGGCGCACCGCAATGGCCCGGGCAATGACCAGACGTTGTTGCTGGCCGCCCGAAAGGCCGGTGCCAGGTTCGGCCAGACGGTCGGCAACCTCGCCCCAAAGACCGGCGCGGCGCAAAGAGGTTTCGACAATTTCTTCCAACTCTTCGGTGTTGCTGGCCAGACCGTGAATGCGCGGCCCATAGGCGACATTGTCGAAAATGGATTTGGGAAACGGATTTGGCTTTTGAAACACCATACCGACGCTGGCGCGCAGGATCACCGGATCAATATCACGGGCGTAAATATCCCTGCCATCAAGGCGGATGTCCCCCTCGACCCGGCAAATATCGATGGTGTCATTCATGCGGTTGATACAGCGCAAAAATGTGGACTTGCCACAGCCCGAAGGACCGATGAAGGAGGTGACACTGCGATCCGGAATATCCAGATTAACATCAAACAGGGCCTGTTTGTTGCCGTAAAAGACATTCACCTTGCGCGCCCGTACCTTGGGGGCCTGCTGGGTGCTTATCGTGTCTGTTGTCTGTGTGGTCGGGGATACCGAAGTGTCCATCCTACCATCTCCGTTCAAATTTATGACGCAGGAAGACTGCGGTCAGATTAAGGATGATCATCAATAATAACAGTATGATAATGGCCGCAGCGGTTCGCGCTTCCCATGACCGCTCTGATGAACTAGCCCACAGATAGATCTGTACGGGCATGACTGTGGCGGGTGAGGTCAGCGATTTCGGAACGTCGGCAATAAAAGCCACCATGCCGATCATCAGCAAGGGGGCGGTTTCGCCAAGGGCCCGGGCAAGGCCGATAATTGTGCCGGTCAGAATGCCGGGGGCGGCCAGCGGCAACACATGGTCAAACACGGTTTGTGTTTTCGAGGCACCAATGCCCAGCGCCGCTTCACGAATGGAGGGGGGCACGGATTTAATAGCGGCGCGCGAGGCAATAATAATTACCGGCAGGGTCATCAGCGCCAGCACCAGACCACCGACCAGCGGGGCCGAGCGGGGCATATGAAACACGTTTAGAAAAACAGCCAGACCCAGCAGGCCAAAAATGATCGAGGGCACAGCGGCCAGATTATTGATATTAACCTCGATAAAGTCGGTCAGGCGGTTGTTTGGGGCAAACTCTTCCAGATAAATCGCTGCCAGAATACCAATCGGCACGGCGGCCAGCATGGTGGCCAAAAGGGTCAGGATAGAGCCCACCATGGCCCCGGCAATCCCGGCCAATTCTGGCTCTCGGCTATCGGCATGGCTGAAAAATATGGAATTAAAAGCCCGTTTGACATGGCCACGGGTGAGCAGGGTTTCGGCCCACGCCGCCTGTTGATCCGAAACGCGCCGGGCGCGCTCTGGACTATCCAAGACTAGCGTGCGCCAGCTTTGCACTGGCTCAAGGCTTTGCGGTGTGACCAGAATGCTGCCGGTAATTTTTTGATCAGACAGCGTTATGGCTTTGACATAGCCGCCCTTCAGATCAAACAGGATTGACGGGTCCAGTTTGCCAAGGTGCAAGGTCTCCTCCTGTGCCAGTTGGCGTAAAATTGTGGCACCTTCAAGCAGACTATCAACGTTCTTTTGCTGAGCGGCAGCAATTTCGGCGCTGACCATTTCAAGGCTGGTGCGGAGCTTTTGTGCACGCATCTCCAGCCGCTCTGCCTGCGTCAGGCGTTTTTTGCGGATATGCGCAATCAGGCCATCAAAGGCCCCCGGTGCGGCGGTCAGACTAAGGGTCCTTTTGCCTGTGGCTTCGGGGATGAGCGTGCCTGTGCCCTTGGTGAATTGGCGTGGGGTGATCTTGCCTTTCAGGTAAAGATCAAGATCGTCTGAAATCGGGGCGGTAAAGCGAATTTCATTACCGATAAGTGCAGGGTCTTTAAGAACCTTATTGCGTAAGGAAACAGAATTCAAACCTGTTGAAAGTGCGTAAAGCGCCCGTTTTTCCTTACGCGATCGCACATCAGGAAAGGCGGCATTTAGCGCTTGCTGGATCAGCTTGCGATACCGACCCTTGGCAATGACTTTGGGATCAGCCGTGCCTTTGGGATCAATCTGCTTGGCGCTAAGGGTTAAGGGCAGGTTGAAGCGGTAGATTGAAAAGGCCGAGAAACCTTGTGCACCTACAGAGAACAGCAACAAAGCCAGCGCGCTAACCGCCAGCAAAATAGCCGCACGGCCATAAAGGCGAAAACGCTGTTCGGCCCGGTACCTTCGCGGCAAGGAGGCGGCAATCAGCGTCTTTGTCGAGGGCTTTTTTTGTGACTCAGTCATAACGTTCCCGATACTTTCTCACGACGCTCAACGAGATGATATTAAGACCCAGCGTGATCACAAAGAGCACCAGCCCCAGCGCAAAGGCCGACAGGGTCTTGGCGCTGTCAAATTCCTGATCGCCGGTCAAAAGGGTAACGATTTGCACCGTCACCGTGGTCACAGGTTCCAGCGGGTTGGCGGTCAGATTGGCGCTTTGGCCAGCCGCCATGACCACAATCATGGTTTCGCCAATGGCCCGACTGATGGCCAGCAACAAGGCCCCCATAATGCCGGGCAGGGCCGCCGGGAAGACCACATTGCGCACCGTTTCGGCCTGGGTGGCACCCATGGCGTAGGATCCATCGCGCAGGGATTGCGGCACCGCATTGATCACATCATCGGAAAGCGAGGAAACAAAGGGGATGATCATAATGCCCATCACCAGACCTGCCGACAGCGCGCTTTGGGTTTGCGCCCCAAGGCCAACCGATTCGGCAAGCTGGCGAATGAACGGGCCAACGGTCAGCAAGGCAAAAAAACCATAAACTACGGTTGGTACACCGGCCAGAATTTCCAGTATCGGCTTGATTATACGACGGCTGGACGGTTTGGCGTATTCGGAAAGATAGATCGCGGAATACAGCCCGACCGGGGCGGCGACCACCATGGCAATCAGGGTGATAAGAAAGGTGCCGGCAAAAAGCGGTACCGCGCCAAACGAGCCGGACTGGCCCACCTGATCAGCGCGCATGGCGGTTTGCGGCGACCATTTTAAACCAAAGAGAAAATCAAGGGCGTTGATCTCGCTAAAAAAGCGTAAAGATTCAGTCAGTAGAGATAACACAATGCCCAACGTGGTCAGGATGGCAATGGCGGCGCAGACCACCAGCAGGCCAAAAATCACCGCTTCGACATGATTGCGGGCGCGAAAATTTTTGCCAATGCGCGCCCGGGCAAAGAAAAACCCGCCCAACGTAAAGGCAAGCGTCAGAACGATGATGACAATATTGCCGGTGCGCGAAAAAGCGGTATAGCGTTCAGCGGCCAAAACAAGCGCCGGCGAGGTCTCGCTGGCCGTGCCGCCAGAGGCCAAAGCACGGGCATTGCGCAAAAACAGCTCTATCTGTTCAGGTGCCAGGGCGTGAATATTATCGGGCAGCGCATGACGCATCTGCATATTGACGATGACATCGCCAAAAAGACCAAAGAGCGCCAACAGAATGAAGGCTGGCAGAACGGCCCAGATGGCCAGATAAGCGCCAGAATAGCCGGGCAGGGAATGCAAAGACGACGGATGTACCCCGGCGCTGGACACGGCCTTGGCACGGCCAGTAAACCAGGCCACCATCATGATGATCACAAGGCCGACCATGGCGAAAGGAAGGAGGTTTTGCACGCGCGCTCTCTATGACCAAAAAGGATGTCGTCCTGTTCTGGTAGGGCCATAGCGGAGTTTTGTGAAGCTTGTGTGACAGTTTTTTAAATGTCGGTTTCTGTTGCCAGATTAAGGCCGTCGCCGGTGCGGCGCTCGGCCAGAATAATGGTGGATTGCACATCATCAATGAAGGGCAAAGTGGCAATGCGGTCATTGATAATCTTCTGATAGGCGCGCAGATCACGGGCATAGATTTTGACCATATAATCATGGGTGCCAGCGGTGGAGTAATATTCGCTGGCTTCGGGGATGGCGGCGATGGCTTTTTCAAAGGCATCGGCCTGATCGCGGGTATTACGGTCCAGCTTGATCAGCACAAAGGCACAGACGTTCAGGCCCAGCGCCTCGGGGTCCAAAACCGCGCGATAGCCGGTAATATAGCCCACATCCTCCAATTGGCGCACGCGATGCAAACAAGGTGTGGGCGATAGGTTCACACGCTGCGCCAGTTTCACATTGCTGATCCGGCCATCGGCCTGCAGGGCGGCCAGAATGTTGCGGTCTGTTTTATCGAGATTACGCGGCGTACTCATTGACTTACCCATAAATATTGAAAACTAAAAAAATATAGCATAAAATATTGTATAGCAAAAGTATTACAGAGTATCATGCTTTGTTTGGCATCTCTATAGGTCGTATCGTTCGCTAAAGGCCGTCAAACAGATGGCCATGCCAATGATAACACGCGGAGACGGACAGCATGGATCGCCAGAGTTTTTACAAGATGATGGAGGGCAAAACTGGCCTAGATTATGAACTTTATCTGAAATCGGATGATTTGCTGGCCTGTCAAAAGCCCTTTGATGAGCTGTGTAATAAGGATGAATTGCAATTTCAGATCGTCCATCAGGTCGAGGAATTGTGGATGAAACTGATGGCCTATACGCTGCTGGATATTGATGAGTATATGGCCGAAAAAAATGCGAACCGGATCATCACGCTCTTTGGCCGCGTAGACTTGCTGCAAAGCATGATGAACCTGCAATTGGCCCTGTTGGAAACCATGTCGCCCAAGGAGTATCAGCAAATCCGTCTGGCATTAGGCAATGGCAGCGGTCAGGAATCACCGGGTTTTCGCGTACTGATTCGTATGGGGCCACTGTTGTGGGAGAGTTTTAAAACTCATTATCTGGACGCGGATGGAAAAACGGTCGAGAGCATTTATGACAGCGAATATTCCCATTGCGATGCCTATAAAGTGGCCGAATGTCTGGCACAGTTTGATTCCATGTTCCAGCGCTTTGGCTATCGCCATATGCAGTTGATTGCTCGCACCATTGGCTTTGGGGCCAAGTCTTTAAAAGGGCGTTCAGTGGATTTGCTGCAAGCCGGTATTCGCCGCCAGTTCTACCCTGAGCTTTGGGCCATACGCGATACCATGACCGATAGCTGGGGCGGTGAGTATGGGCAGGTGCGTGGTGCGCTTGGCAAGGAAAGTACCGTACCTTAAGACGGCAGCTCCTCTGGCTTGGCCAGACCCCGCCAGATAAAATCTGTATGAAACTTGATCATGTCTTCGCGTGTATGGTTGGTTTCATGGGTAACCCCGCCCGGCATTGTGGGGATCTGGATCAGCAACATGGTGATGCCATGTACAGCCGCCCAGACGGCTTTGCCTGCCAGCGCCAGGTCAACATCACGGAGAATCCCCTCGCTCATACCTTTTTCGATCATGTCTTCCAGCTGTTCGGCGGCGGCATAGGAAAATGTACCTTCCGCCGGGGTAATGTCTTCGCCCATGCCGGTATAGGCCATGAGATATGTGTTGGGTTCTTCCAAGGCGGTTTCTATGTAGGCACGTCCGCAGGCTTCAAAGAGTTCTCGCGTTGTGCCACTACCATGCGTGGCTTCGTTCATGCGACGCAATAGACGTTCAAAAAATTGCTCGCGTACGGCCTCGAACAAATCATCTTTAGAGGCAAAATATTTGTAAAGCGCGGCGGGGGAATAATCGATGGCTTCGGCAAGGCGGCGCATGGAGAGGCCGGCTTCGCCGTCTTTTGAGAAGATCGCCTGGGCCGCTGAGATAATAGCTTCGCGCATTTTTTCGCGCCGCCGTTCAGCCGGTGTACAACAACACTGCAGGTCCATTTGTGCACTACTCATCTGACCCCATACTCCTTTTGCCACACCAAAATGCAAAACCCCATTTTGCAAATTTATATTGAACCTATATGCCTGTAAGGTCAAAGAGTCATCTATGCTGACATGGTCATAAAGTCACATAAAGGAAAAGAAAATGCCCCGTTTCCCCGCCGCTCCGGCCTTTGGGGCCGAGATGCCATCAACTGGCGCGAGCGAAGAGACTTTGTCCTTTCTGGCCAACCGTCGCTCAACACCAGTGCGTATGCTGGGCGCGCCCGGGCCTAGCGGCGAAGACTTGCAGAGCATCTTGCAATTGGCCATGCGGGTGCCGGATCACCGATGCCTGTTTCCGTGGCGGTTTTTGGTCTTTGAGGGACCGGCTCGTCAAAAGGCTGGCGATATTTTTGCGGCGCGGTTTGCGACGCTGAACCCGGATGCCGCTGAAAAGGATGTCGCCTGCGAGCAAGAGCGTTTTAACGCGGCGCCGGTGGTGGTGGCGGTGATCTCCAGCCCGGATCATGATCATAAAACGCCGGTTTGGGAGCAGGAATTATCAGCAGGCGCGCTGTGTTACAATCTTCTTCTTGTGGCAAATGCCGCCGGATGGGCGGGCAATTGGGTTACTCACTGGATGGCCTTTGATTCGCAAATTGCGGCGCAGTTTGGCCTGAAAGGGCGGGAACGCTTTGCCGGGTTCATTCATTTGGGAACAGCTAAAAGCAACTTAAAAGAACGGCGGAGGCCTCTACTGGACGAGCGCCTTGGGTATTGGACCTCCTGATTTTGTGACCGCAAGCGCAGGGTACTTGCCTTGCTTTGGCCGTGTTATCTTCCTAGATTACAGGCTGCAGGGGAGAGGAGACAGACATGGATTTTGAACCTCTCGATACAGAGAATGAAACGCGCGGCGAAGCTTTGCGCCGAAAAGCGCGAGTCGCGGGCGGCGTCGCCCTGATTGCCGTTGGTATTCCGCTTATTCCCTTTCCTTTGCCCATTGGCGGTATTGTAACGGCCAGCGGCGTGGTGGTTCTGGTGCGCAATTCCAAACGCGCCCAACGCACCATGGGCAGCTTTCTGGCCAAATACCCCAAAACCGGAAAGCATGTCCGGGGCTTTTTCTCCAAAATCAGGAAGAAAAACCAGCGCCCATAAAAAAACCGCCCGGATTAACGGGCGGTTTTCAAAATCCTAGGCTCGAGAGCGCCAGCGCTATTGCAGGCTCTTGCCCAATTCTTCAATGCTTTCATTGACCAGTTTGCTGTGCGCCGTTTTGGTCAGGCTCTCTTCCAAAGCAATTCTTGTCGTCTCTGCAGCCAGGGCGGCGGCATGACCACGAACGTCGGCTTCGGCGCGGACTTCGGCCTGGGCGATTTTACGCATTGCCGCTTCGGCCCGGCGTTGCAGAACCTCTTGCAGCTTTTCACGCGCATCGCGGGCAAAAAGCTCGGCCTCGTGTTTGGCCTGCGTAATAATGTCTTCGGCTTCTTTTTCGGCCTCACGCTGGCGACGCTCATAAGAGGCCAGCAATTCCTGAGCTTCTTCGCGCAAACGACGGGCTTCATCCAGCTCGGTTCGAATGGCATCGGCTCGCTCGTCCAGTGATTTCATCACCATGGCGGGAACTTTTTGCCACAGAACGATACCAACCAGAATGGCCAGCGAGAAAAGCACCCACAGACGCGGGTCGGCAAAATCAATCAGCCCCGGTGCCTTGGCCGCATGGTCTGCGGTTTCCAGTATAATCATGCTGATCATGGTCATTATGCGCTCCCGGCGGCATTGGCGCTTTGCAACGCTTTTTGCAGTTTCCTGGCGTCCGCTTTGATGCCACCAAGGGCCGTTACCATTTCACCGGCAACCTCCAGCGCAATGTCTTCAACATGCACCATGGCTTTGGCTCGGGCCTTGGCAATTTTAGCGTCTGCCTTGGCCGCAGTTTTATCCAGTTCGGCTTCTTGGGTGGCGCTTTCCCGGGCCAATTGCTCGTCCAGAATGGCGCGGTTTTCTGCGGCGATCTTGTTGGCTTTGGTACGGGCATCAGCCAGGCTTTTGTCATAAGCCATCATGGCCTCATCGGCCTCGGCCTTTTTACGCGCCGCCATATCCAGATCGTCGGCAATCCGATCCTTGCGTTCTTCAATGGCCCCGCCAATGCGTGGAATCAGATACCGATCCAGTGCCAGATACAAAAGTATAAAGGCCACAGCCAGCCAGAAAATCTGGCTGGGGAATGTGGAAAAGTCGAGCTGTGGCATGCCGCCACTGGTGTGCTCGGCTGTTTCCACAACGTTCTCTGCGGCCTCTGCGGCATGTTCTGCCGCTTTGCCGGTGTCGAAAAACACAATCATCATCATCATCCGATGCGCTTACCAGGAAAACCCTAGAATACGAACAGCAGAAGCATACCCATCACAAAGCCCAGAAGGCCGGTGAATTCTGCCAGCGCAAAGCCGATAAGCAGATTGGTAAATTGCCCGGCGGCTGCGGACGGATTGCGAAGCGCACCTTGCAGGTAAGCACCAAAGATTGTGCCAATGCCGACACCGGCGCCGGCGAGAGCGATACAGGCAAGGCCTGCACCGATAAGTTTAGCTGCTGCTGGTTCCATCATGTTTCTCCGAAAATAACCAGTTGATCCAATAGTTCAGTTAGTGACCGATGTGCTCTGCTGAAACGTCGCTCAAATAGATGCACGACAACAGGGCAAACACATAGGCTTGCAAAAATGCAATCAGAAATTCCAGACCCACCACAGCGGTATTTGTCAGGAATGGTAAAATCGCCAATACGCTAAACGCACCGGCACTGCCCAGCATAATAACAAAGCTGGCAAAAACTTTCATCAGCGCGTGACCGGCCATCATATTGGCAAAGAGGCGGATTGCGAGACTGAATGGACGGGCCAGAAACGAGATGATCTCGATCGGCACAATGATGAAATAAAGCACCAGCGGCAGGCCGGACGGCGCAAACAGCTTAAAGAATTTCAGACCGTGCTTCAAAAACCCGTAAATGATCACAACGCTGATTACCATAAAGGACAGCGCGCCGGTCACCGCAATGTGGCTGGTCACCGTAAAGAAGTATGGGAACATGCCGAGCAAATTGCTGGTCAGCACAAAAGCAAAAATACTGAAAATAAGCGGGAAGAATTTAAATCCTTCCTGGCCCATGGTCGAGCGCACCATTTGCGCTACAAATTCATAGAATAATTCTGCCAGAGACTGCATTCGGCCAGGCACCAGCGCGCGTTTGCGCGAGCTAAAACCCAAAAAGGCAATGACCAGACCGACCGCCAGCAAGGCGAAGAACGATGAATTGGTAAAGGACAGATCCACACCAAAAAGGTGGAATTGCCCGTAACGTTCAATATTAAACTGGTGAAGCGGATCCACTAGCCTTTTTCCCTCAATTTCGCCCCGTCATATGCGGTGGCGATTAGCCCGTCTTGTCGTTCTCACTGTCCCGCTTTGCGTGCATACGCTCAGCAGAACGGATCATGTTTCTCATCCCGGCAGCAAAGCCCAGAAAGATGCCTGCCACCATGAACCAAGGCAAGGTGCCAAACAACTGGTCGGCCATATAGCCCAAACCTGTGCCCACGGCCAGTGCTGCAAGCATCTCAACTGCAATTCTAAAACCACCGCCAAGAGCCGACGTGGCGGTGCGCCGTATTTCTGCGTCAATCTTCGCTTGTCGGCGCTCAGAGGCCAGTTTGGCCGCCAGGCTTTCAAGTTCAGCAGAGGCTTTGGGCAAGTCGTCGTCTTCGGTCATCAGGCATGGCTTTCACAGTGCAGGGAAGTCGCCCAGGATCGCGGCGCAATCTATCTGTGCCTTCAGGGCAAGTCAAGGCGTGTGTATAGCGCGTAATATATTGAAAAATAAAGAAAAATTATTTCTGCTATTGTGCGGCGGCCAGGGTTTCTGCACGTTGCAGATCAACCGAGACCAGTTGCGAAACCCCGCGTTCGGCCATGGTGACGCCATAGAGGCGATCAACCCGGGACATGGTAACCGGATTGTGGGTAATAATGACAAAGCGGGTATTGGTTCGGCGGCGCATTTCTTCCAGCATAGTACAAAAGCGATCCACATTGGCATCATCCAGCGGGGCCTCGACCTCATCCAGCACACAAACAGGGGCGGGGTTTGACAAAAACACCGCAAAAATAAGCGCCACAGCGGTCAGGGATTGTTCGCCGCCTGAAAGCAGGCTCATGGTATCGAGCTTTTTGCCCGGTGGGCTGGCGTAAATCTCCAGACCGGCATCCAGCGGGTCTTCTGATTCGGTCAGACGTAATTCGGCTTGTCCGCCACCAAAGAGGGTCAGGAACAGCGATTGAAAATGCCCGTTAATCTCGTCAAAGGCGGCCAGCAGGCGCGTGCGCCCTTCGGCATTCAGGCTCTCAATACCCCGGCGCAATTTGGTAATGGCAGCCATCAGATCGTCCCGGTCCGTGCTCATGGCTTTTAAGCGCTCCTCGGCCTCTTCGGCTTCCTCGGCGGCGCGCAGGTTCACCGGGCCAATGCCATCGCGGTGACGGCGCAGGGCTTCCAGTTTTTGCTCTGCGCTCTGTGTGTCGGTTGGCACATCGTTTAAGGCTTCGGTCTGGTTGATCAGATCTTCGGGGGCACAGCGCAAAGTCTCATGGATATGGGCGACAATTTCAGCCAGCCGCTCTTCAGCGCTTTGCAGGCGTGCTTCGCCGCCAGCGCGAGTTTCGCGCAATTTGGCCGCTTCCTGTTCGGCCTCGCGGGCGGTGCTTTCGGCACTGCGTCTTTTCGTTTCCGCCTCGATCAGCGTATCGGCGGCTTTTGTGCGGCGCTGCTCAGCCACTTGCGCCGCTGTGAAGGCTTTGGTACGGCGGTCCTGAATTTTATCCGGGGCCGCAATGGCCTTTTCCAGATCTTCCTTGCAGGTCGCTTCACGCGTCCCAAGGGCTTCAATACGCGTTGTGGCTTTTGTGGTGCGGACACGCCATTGTGCCAGTTCCTGGGCGATGGCGTTCAGGCGTGCGGCGCGCACTTCGGCTTCGCGCACCAGCGCGCGTAACGCCCCATCCGCATCGGCGGCCTCGGCGCGAGCCTCCTCTGCGGTACGCTCGGCGCGGGCAATCTGTTCGGCATCGTCTTGCGTATCGCCCTCTGGCAATGCGGCCAGTTCAGCCTCTGCCTGATCGACAGTCTCTTGCGCGTCTTTTAACGCGCTTTGCCAGCGTATCAGGGCTTCTTCTTGCGCCTGGGCACGGGCGCTTTGCGCGCTTTTCTGGCGTTCCAGCTCGCCAAGCTGGGCCGAGACCAGCCTTAGCGCCTGCTCTAATTCAGGCAGAGCCTTGCGGGCGGCTTTTTCATCGGCGCGGGCCTCCGATACCTGTGTTTTGGCCTGTAACCAGTCGGCGCGGGTTTGTTCGGACGTGGCGCTGGCCTTCGTACACAAGGGGGCCAAGGCGGCCAGCCGGTTGCGCTGTTCCAGACGTTGCGCCTCAGGTGCAGGGGCCGTTTCGCTGGCGCGCAGGCCATCCCAGCGCCATAAATGGCCTTGTTTGCTAACCAGACGTTGGCCGGGTTTAAGCTCTTTTGCCAAAGCTTCGCCCTTATCGGCTTCAACAAGGCCGGTTTGTGACAGGCGGGCCGATAAAACATCGGGGCCGCTGACCGTATCCAATAGGCATTTTGCCCCATCAGGCAGGGGGATGTCGGGCACCGGGGCACCGTGCCAGTGCAGCGGCGCGTTTGCCTTGTCGGACGCCTGTAAATCATCGCCCAGCGCCACAGCAAGGGCGCGTTCAAAGCCCGGTTTAACAGTTATTTTTTCCGAAATGCTGGCCCAGTCGCCGCTCTCCTGACCTTGCAGGGCTTTGGCCAGACCATCGGTCTCGGCTTGTAATGCGGCGTCTTCGCGCCGGGCATCATCAAAACGCTCGCGACTTGTGCGCTCTTCATTTTCTGCGTTCTGGCGTTTTTTCTCAGTCTCGCCCAAGTGCTGACGGGCCTGGTCCAGTGCGCTTTCCGCCTTTTGTACGGCGTCTTTCGCCGCGTCATGTCCGGCCAGTTTTTCGGCTTCTTGAGAAAGTGCCGCCAGCATGGCCTTGGCGCGGGACACCTCTTCTTCGGCACGATTGTGCTGGGCTTTGGCCTGGGTACAGGCCTGTTCTGCGGCGCGGCGTTCCGCCACCCGCCCGGCGCGTTCCACCCTGATTTGCGACAAGCTGGCCTCGGACTTCTCGCGCACAGCGTTGGTTTCATCGCGGCGGCGGGTCAGCGCGTCCACGGCATCTTCATCCACGCCGGCGCTTTGCAAGCTGCGCTCTTCTTCCTCGAGGCGAATTATCGCGCTTTTGCCATCTTCGATCAGGGTTTCTTCGTGGGCGCGATCGCGGCCCAATTCTTCGAGGCGGGCCTGCAGGCGGTCAATATGGCTCTGGGCTTCGCGGGCATCGCGCTCAACCGCCTCAACGGCGGCGCTGGTGCGGGCCACGAGGGCGGCGGCAATGGCTTCTTCCTGACGCAACGCATCCAAACCATCGGCACTTTGTTCGGCGGCGGTACGAGCGGCGCTGGCGGCGCTCGATAACTCGCCAGTCATGCCGGTGATAGAGCGTAGCTCTTCTTGCAGGGTTTCCACCTGCGTTTTGGCGGTGCTCCAGCGTAAATGCGCGGCGACGGCCTCCAGCGCCCGGATTTGCGCCGATAGATTACGATAGCGTGTTGCGGCGCGCACCTGACGTTTTAACTGGGCATGTTGGGCTTCGATCTCGCCAAAAATATCATCAAGGCGCGAAAGGTTGTTTTCTGCGGCGCGCAGGCGCAATTCGGCTTCGTGGCGGCGATTGTGCAGGCCTGATATGCCTGCGGCCTCTTCCAGAACCCGGCGGCGGTTTTGCGGTTTTGCTGCGATCAGTTCAGAGATTTGTCCCTGACGCACAAGGGCGGGTGAGTTGGCACCGGAAGACGCATCAGCAAACAGTAATTGCACATCGCGAGCGCGCACTTCGGTGCCGTTTATACGATAGGTCGACCCGGCGCCCCGGCTGATCCGCCGCGAAACCTCTAAGACATCACAATCATTAAACCGTGCTGGCGCAGTGCGATCGGCATTATCAACCACCAGCACCACTTCGGCATGGTTGCGGGCTGGACGCCCTGTGGAGCCAGAGAAGATCACCTCGTCCATGGCCCCGGCGCGCATGGCCTTGGCGGAGTTCGCCCCCATCACCCAGCGCAAGGATTCCAGAATATTGGACTTTCCGCAGCCGTTTGGACCCACCACGCCAGTCAGACCCGGCTCAATACGAAATTCAGCCGGGTCTATAAAGGATTTAAATCCTGCCAGTTTGAGTGCGGTAAACTGCACGCGTTAGTGGTCCTCGCTCTCGGCTTCAGCTTCTGCCGTTTCGTCTTTTGGCTCTCTTTTGATCCCAAGAAGCGGATCAATGATGTCCTCGAAGCTTTCTATAGTGCGAACGCTTGGGCGCAATTTGCCGTTAATGACAAAGGACGGCGTGCCGGTAACGCCCAGATCGCGGGCAATTTCACTGACTTCCTGAATGCGCTTGATATTGCCTTCATCGCTGACGCAGGCGTCAAAATCGGCCTGGCTGATGCCAGCGGTGGCTGCCATTTCCATCAGGGCTTTGCGCGGATTGTTGGACGTCACCCAATAGCGCTGTTTCTCATAAAGAATATCCAGAAGGTCGAAATATTTATCAGGGCCGGCACAACGGGCTACGGCCTCACCACCAACCGCATAAGGCACAGGGGGGGTTGGGAATTGGCGAAAGACAAAGCGCATTTTGCCCGTATCAATGTATTTTTCCTTTAACGCTGGAAATATTTCCTCATGAAAATCTGCGCAATGCGGGCAGGTCAGTGAGGCATATTCAAACATCACAACAGGGGCGTTGGGGTCTCCCAATGCCATGTCGTCTTCGCGCTCGCTCGATGAGCGGGTGTCGCCAGAACTGTTGCCCCCAGAACAGGCCGTTAGGCCGACACTGAGCACAAGGGGCGCTATAACGAAAAAAAGACGGCGTAAAGTGAACATGAAAATCTCCCGAAGGGTTATAAACTGACGATTCTTGGGTCTGTGCAATACTTTTAGGGTATGAGCTCTAATCCAGACCAGAGCCTAGCCTGACTTAACGCCGCGCGCCAGCATGGCAAGACCTAATTGCCGCGCCGATTCGCGTAAGGGACCAGATGGCAGGCGTTGCAGTTTTTCTTCCAGTGATGCCAATTCGGCTGGCGAAGGGCCTTTGGCGGGCATTGTGGGCTTTGCCTCAGAGATGGGGGCACCAATCCGGCCCTGACGAATACGCAGGCCGCTGATAAAATTACGGCCAAAAGCGCCATTGATGCGCGCAATCAGGGTTTTGCTTTCCAACTCCACCAGTGCGGCACCGGCGCCGCCGCGCGCGATAACGTGCAATATGCCGCCATCCCGGGTGCGTGACAGTTTTTCCAGGGTGCAAACACGTAACAGTCGTGACCCGGCCAGTTCAGGCCAGCGCATGGACAACTCGTTAAAGCTGGCCCCATTGCCCCGAACCAGCGGGCGCACAATGCCCAGAACCTTGCGCCCGATTTTTGGAACAGAGCGTGCCACTTTGCGCGTCGGCATGGATAGCAATTGTGCCGCCCGGTCCGGGTCGATATATCTGCGCGCGCTTTGCAGGCGCAAATGCGCTTTTAACGCCGCAGATGGAAAAGTATCTTTATTGCCTGCACTCATCGGCCCATGATGCCCCGCTATGCGCGCTGATTCAATCAATAAGCTGTCCAAACTTGTACCTGCCAAGGATGTTGCGGCTTGCCGGGCGGCCTTGCTGCTCTGGTATGACAAGAAGGCCCGCGCCTTGCCCTGGCGGGTTTTGCCAGAGGCACGATCTGCCGGTGTGCGCCCGGACCCGTATCGGGTCTGGCTGAGCGAGATCATGCTGCAACAGACAACTGTCGGGGCAGTAAAAGCGTATTACGCTGCCTTTCTGGAACGTTGGCCAAGTGTAAGCGATCTGTCTGCAGCGCCATTGGAAGCGGTGTTAAGTGCCTGGGCGGGGCTTGGCTATTATGCCCGTGCGCGCAATCTGCATGCGTGTGCGCAGGCTGTGGTCGAACATCATGGCGGCCTATTTCCAAAGGCAGAGAAGGCATTGCGCCAATTGCCGGGTATTGGTGATTATACGGCGGCGGCAATGGCGGCGATTATCCATGAGGCCCCGGCCAATGTGGTTGATGGCAATATAGAACGGGTGATGGCGCGTCTTCATAAGGTCGAGGAAACCCTGCCCCGTGCCAAAGCACACTTAAAAGCGCTGGCGGCGCACTATGTGGCCAAGACCCGCGCCGCAGATTGGCCGCAAGCCCTTATGGATTTGGGGGCAACAGTGTGCCGCCCCAAAGCGCCCAAATGTGATAGCTGCCCCTTAAGGGCATTTTGCGCGGCGCAAAAGACAGGCCAGCCGGCTGATTATCCACGCCGTGCCCCCAAAGGGGCAAAGCCGGTACGTTATGGGGCTGCGTTTGTCTTATTGCGTGAAAATACGGTGTTGTTGCGCCGCCGCCCGCCAACAGGTTTGCTGGGCGGGATGTGCGAAGTGCCCAACAGCGCGTGGGGGCATAAAGAGATTGACGCAGACGAAGCCATGACCAGCGCGCCGGTAGAGGCGAATTGGCACGTGTCTGGAAAAATCTCTCATGTCTTTACGCATTTTACCTTGTTTATGGATGTGTATCTGGCCAATGCCCCGGACAGCTTTGCGACCAATGCCGGGTGGTGGGCCGCGCTGGATGCGCTGGACCGAGAAGCCCTGCCCAGCCTGATGCACAAGGTCTTGGCACTGGCCCTTGCGCCGCCTAAGTAAGGTGCAGGATTTTGGAAAACAGGATTAGGGCATGTCAAAGGCCAGCCAGTACAAGGAAGTGCATCAGCAAATTAATGCGGTAATCAGTGGAGAAACTAGCCGCACGGCACGCTTTGCCACAGCCATCTGCCTGCTGAGCCAAGCCTTTGCGCCGCGCTATTACTGGACCGGCTTTTACGAGGTGGACCCGCACAAGAAAGACGAGCTGGTGGTTGGGCCTTATCAGGGTACGCTGGGATGTTTACGCATTGCGTTTTCCCGTGGCGTCTGCGGCGCGACGGCCCGCACCGGCAAAACGCAATTGGTTGCCGACGTACACGCGGTTAAGGACCATATCGCCTGTGACAGCGCCACCAATTCCGAGATTGTGGTGCCGGTTTTTGACCAGAGCGGGCAATTATGTGCAGTTCTTGATGTAGACAGCACGCAAGCCAATGCCTTTGATGCGGTGGATCAGGCTGGCCTTGAAGCTATTTGCGCTGATCTTCTGATCCTAGTGTAAATCCAGACCCGGCAGGCCATCCGGCCCGGCATTAACCTCAAAGGTCAGATCATCCAGCGTGCTGCCAACGGGTTCAAATTTTCCACCAAGACAGGTGCCAAGAAACGATTCCGCTATGGCTGAAAATGGAATAAATGCCTTGTTATCAAAAGGATTTTTTTCCGTTTCAGGAAAATAGACAAGCGCAGCCTTGCCACCATTATTTCTAATGTTTTTCACAAAGTTTCGGGCAATGTTCACGTCAAGACTTGCATTGCTATTGCTATGCAGGACAAGGGTGTTCGCCGTTATGGACGTGCTGTGCCTGACTGGCGAGAGGGCGTCCAATTGCCCCCTGTTTTGCGGCATTGCCAGCGGGCCAAGCCAGTGTCTGAAGCGCGTGGCGCTGGCTTTTTTGCTGTGTGCGAGGATGCTGTTCACATCAAGAAGTGGATCAATAACCACGATACAGTGTAATTTTGCATCTGCCATGGCGGCATAGCGAAGAATCATTCTGGCACCATTATTCACACCAATACCGGCAATACGTGTTTTGTCAGCCAAGCCTCTGTGGAGGATGTCTGAAACAGCATCATTCAGATCGGCCTTGGCCAGCGTTATTCCCTTGCCAATGCCGGCTTCATAATAGCGGCGCCCAAGCCCATAAGCCCCGCGTGTGTTAACCTCCAGAACATTGTAACCGCGATTACTTAGCCACTGGATGCGGGCGTCAAACCCATACACCATGCGGGACTTGATCCGGTTTTGCGGTATGACGACCAGAGGCGCATGCTTTGGGTCTTTGGTTTGGGCCGGGGTGAAATAGGAAATCAGCTCGAAACCATCGCGGGCTTTTGTTTTCATCACACGGGAATCTGAAAGGCTGTGGCGCTCCAGTTCTGGCATGGTTTCAAACAGGGTGGTGATTTTATCCGTCTCAAGATCATAAAGCGAATAGACGCCTGGATGATCTGGCCGGTCGCTGTAAACAATCAGTTGCTGCGCGGTATTGGTTGCGGCCAAAATAAAGAACCTTGGGCCAAGTGTGCGTTCCAGCTTGTCCAGAACGGGTTGAAAGTCCACGGAAAGGCTTTGCCAGTGTGGACGGGCACCATTGGTGAAATAGGCCAGGGGAGCCGCAGTAATGGGGTGGAACAGGGTCGCTTCTATGTCGCTCGCCTGGTCAGACGCCAGTATTTCCGTTTCGCCGCTTTGCAGGTCAATGCGCGTAAACTGAGAAAACGCCCGATTGCGCCCATCAATCAGATAAAGGTTGGTCGAAGTGGCATCCATCTGTTGTGGGCGGGTCCGTGCAACGTCTTCTGGGGCCACAGTGAAAAGCGCCATCGGCGGCGTGTTCGGGTCAAGTGCCACCCAGGTCTGGCCGCCATCTGGATTGTTCTGAATACCGATCCGGGGAATAAAATCAGAATCTGTAACCAGATAGGCATAGCCCGGATTTTTGGCGACCAGTTCCTGTTCGCCGTTTTCCAGATTTACCCGATAAAGGTCAAACGCTTTTTCACTCGCTTTGCGCAGACGTATCAGCGCCATGTTTGGCCAGTTTTTCGAGACTTTTTGTGGCCAAGCATAATCGCCATCATCAACGGGCACCAGATCACGAACTTCGCCGGTCTGGACATTCAAGGCATAGGTACGTGTTGTTTTTGTGTCTTTGAATGTCCGTGCATAGAGGATGTAGGCGCTGTTAGGCGTCCAGTGGTGAATTTCCACGCCATTCTTGCCAAAAGTATATTGTTTTGGTGGTGTGCTGCCATCGGCGTCTGCAACAAAGAGGTTAAGCGCGCCATCGCTTTGTGCCAACCAGCTGACTTTGGATCCATCGGGGCTAATCCGGCCCTGATACTGGGCCGGGTGTCCAAAAAGCGTGACCCGTTTGATGAGCGCGTCTGGTTTCTCAGGTGCAGCCTGCCCGGTCGTTGGGGTGTCAGGTCTTTCTGGTTTTGTAGGCTTATCCGGTGTGCATCCCGACAATATGAGCGCCGCACACAGACCAGCCAGCCCAAGACGACCAGACACGCCAAAAGCAGGCATGAGGTCAAAGGGCATCTTTGAAAATGGAAAGCGTGTGGTCAAAGTTGTTACCGGATAATTGCCTGACAAAATTATGGTAAAGAGTGTTATCAGTAGAATCTAGCAGAGCCTGACTTTAGAAAGAACTTAATTTGCAGTCATAAATGAGCCAGACCCTGGCAATGTTGAGCGCTGTTGCCAGAACTGGCTGCCAAAGATACATGTGCGCGTCACAAAACGCACAGCAGGCGAGGCAGAAATGGCGTCCTATCAGTACATCTATCATATGCAGGATTTGTCGAAGGTTTATACCGGCGGCAAGAAAGTGCTGGATGGTATTCACCTTTCCTTTTACCCGGATGCAAAAATTGGCGTTGTCGGGGTTAATGGCTCGGGTAAATCAACCTTGCTACGCATTATGGCTGGGCAGGATAACGAATTTACCGGCGAGGCCTGGCTCGCAAAGGGGGCAAGTGCGGGGTATCTGCCGCAAGAGCCAGTGCTGGACCCCGGTAAAGATGTGTGGGGCAATGTGATTGAGGGTTGCGTCGAAAAAAAGCTGTTCGATGATTATAACGCCATCGCCATGAAACTTGCCGAAGACTATTCCGACGAGATTATGGAAGAGATGAACACCTTGCAGGAGCAGGTGGATGCCGCTGATGCCTGGGACATTGATTCCAAGATTGAAATGGCTATGAACGCCTTGCGCTGTCCGCCAGCCGAGGCAAGTGTAGAAAAGCTGTCGGGTGGCGAGTGCCGCCGGATTGCCTTGTGCTGCCTGCTGCTGGCCAAGCCTAACCTTTTGCTTCTGGATGAGCCGACCAATCATTTGGATGCTGAGTCCGTGGCCTGGCTGGAACACCACTTAAGTGAGTATCCGGGGGCGGTCATCCTTGTGACCCACGATCGTTATTTTCTGAACAATCTGACCAATTGGACGCTGGAACTGGATCGCGGCAAGGGCATTCCCTATGAGGGGAATTACTCGGCCTGGCTGGACCAGAAGCAAAAGCGCATGGTGCAGGAAGGCCGCGAAAACGAAAGCCGCCGCAAGGCGCTGGTCCGCGAACTGGACTGGATCCGATCTTCACCCAAGGCCCGTCAGGCCAAATCCAAAGCCCGGATTGATGCCTATGAAGAATTGCGCGACAAGGCCGAAAAGCAACAGCTGGGCACGGCGCAGATTACCATCCCACCAGGCCCCCGCCTTGGGGGCGTGGTGGTCGAGGCCAAAGATCTCAATAAGGGGTTTGGCGACCAGTTGTTGATCAAGGACCTGAATTTCCGTTTGCCGCCAGGGGGTATTGTCGGCGTGGTTGGGCCTAACGGCGCCGGGAAAACCACATTGTTTCGCATGATTGCAGGCGAGGATACCCCAGATGATGGGGAATTGCGCCTCGGTGAAACCGTCAAGCTTGGCTATGTTAATCAGAGCCGCGACGCGCTGGATGACAAGCATAATGTCTGGGAGGAAATCTCAGGTGGCGCGGATGTGATTACGCTGGGTAAGCGCGAAATTTCCAGCCGGGCCTATGTTGGCCAGTTCAATTTCAAGGGCGGCGATCAGCAAAAACCTGTGGGCAAGTTGTCTGGCGGGGAGCGCAATCGCGTGCATCTGGCCAAAATGCTCAAAACCGAAGCTAACCTCCTCCTTCTCGATGAACCGACCAATGATCTGGATGTGGAAACACTGGCTGCCCTCGAAGAGGGGCTGGAAAACTTTGCCGGTTGTGCTGTGATTATCTCTCACGATCGCTTTTTTCTGGATCGGATTGCCACCCACATTCTGGCCTTTGAAGGCGACAGCCATGTGGAATGGTTTGAGGGTAATTTTGCCGATTACCTGGAAGACAAGAAACGCCGCCTCGGCCCGGATGCCGATCTGCCAAAACGGATCAAATTTCAGAAGTTCTCACGGAGCTAGAACGCCCCCTAGATCGCAACGCCCTGGTCGGTGATATTATCCATCCGTCTTAGGGGTGTGTGCGTGGCCCTGGCAGACGGGGAAGCCGCCGCGCAACCTGTTGATTTTTGGTACACGGATTGCATCAGACGCAAACGTTCTGTGGGGGCATTCAGGGAAACAGGAATTATGTGTTCGCTGCGCTTTTCCTTCTCGGAAGGCGTTTCGATCGATTCCTTTGGTTCCCACGTAAAGCCTATAATGCCAATTGCCAGGCTGATTATGGCTTTCAGGAGTATCCCAAGAAGATTTAACATGGCGTTGCCCTCGCTAGCCCATCCGTCTTACGCATACAAAATAACGGTTTATCTGTTTGCCGCAGTCATATTGTGTAGGTCGGTAGAGTGCAAATCAATTTTTGGTAAGGTTTGCCGTAAAATGTATCAGAAAATAAAATCCGGTATATTTATGGGAACAGGGCTTGCGTAATCCACGCACGGTAATGATATAATGTAACGAGTTCATTCCGGCCATCTGTCTCGGGTTTGTAAACAGGGAAAAGTGTTTTGCAAAAAATTGCTCACGCCGCGCATCACGCTAATCTGGCGGCTTTGCTCAGCCATGTGTTCTGCTGTGGTCTGCCGGCCCTGATGAATATTGTTGCTCTAAGCGCCGGTGCTGGGGCGTTCACCGCGACGGCCCCATGGGTTGGTGGCATTCATATTTTCATGCACCAGTTCGAGCTGCCCCTCTTGGTGTTTTCCGGTGCCGCTTTGATTGTGGGCATAGTGGCACAATGGATCAGTGCGCGACGTGATTGTGGTACGCAAGCCTGTGACCATGGGTCTTGTGCTCCAAAAAAACAGTCCTCCCGCTGGGTGTTAATGGTTGCCGCAGCCTTGTTTCTTGGAAATCTGACCTTTTATGTCGTGCATTCCGTTCTGGCCTGAATTCTAAAGTTCAGAGGCAGTAAACCTTCAATTTCGGCTCTGATATTATCGCCAATAGAGACCGGGCCAACGCCGGCGGGGGTGCCGGTAAAAATTAGATCGCCAGTTTTTAAATCAAAAAGTTCGGATAAAGACACCAACAGCCGTACAGGCGACCAGAGCATTTGCGCCAAATCACCGTCCTGACGCAGATCGTCATTGATGAACAATCTGATAGCGCCGCCAAGTTCACCCAAAGGTTTATCAAGGGGTGAAATTGCCCCTATGGGGGCGCTGTGGTCAAAGGCCTTGGCGCTGGTCCAGGGCCCGGCATGTTTCTTTGCCTGGGCCTGCAGATCACGCCTTGTCAGGTCTACGCCCACGGCCAGACCATAGATGGCGTCTCTGGCCTGATTTTCACTGGCGCAGCACAAGGGTTTTCCCAAAGCCATGACCAGTTCAACTTCGTGATGCACATCCTTGCTTGCCCGGGGGTAGGGCACATCATGTCGGTCACTGACCAGCGCATCGGCAGGTTTGGTAAAAAACACAGGGGGTTTTTCGCTGTCTGTGCCGCCCATTTCTCGAATGTGGTCTGCATAATTGCGTCCGGCACAGAATATGCGGCGCACGGCAAAGCGTTCATCGCAGCCTTTTATGGGGATACTGATGATTGGCGGTGGTGAAAATACGGTTTTCTTCATGAGGGGGATTCCCTGCGCTGGTTAATCCCGCTAAGCGGGGGCATGACACTCATGACCCAACACCTGCGCCTTGGCAATATCCAGGCGTTGCGCGGCCTGGCGGTACTGGCGGTAGTGCTCTCGCACCTGATGAGTGTGGAGCGCAAATATGCCGGTGATCGTTTGCTGGGCGATGTTTTCAGTATTGGTCTCTCCGGTGTGGATCTGTTCTTTGCCATTTCCGGGTTTGTCATGGTGTATGTGGCCTGGCAGGCGCCAAAAGGCTGGCATACGTCTCTTTCCTTTCTGTTTGCCCGTATCGGGCGCATCTATCCACTCTATTGGTTGGTCAGCCTCGCTGTACTGGGGGTATGGTTGTGGCATCCGGATCTGGTTTTTGCCAGTAATACAAAAGTGTCTATATGGCGTTCCTTTGCCCTATTGCCCTATAAATACCTGCCTTTGTTGGCCGTTGGCTGGACGCTAGTCCATGAAATGTATTTTTATCTGATTTTTGCGGCCTTGCTTTTATTGCCCACCCGGTTTCGGGCATGGGGACTGCTGGTTTGGGGCGCTATGGTGCTGTTGGCGGCGGTCATGCAGATTGGCCTGCATAGTCCGGTTTTGCGCCTTCTTAGTAACCCGTTGAGTTTTGAATTTCTGGGTGGGGCGCTAGCGGCTTTGGCGATGCGCCGTTTTTCTGGCAAGGGCTGGCAAGGTGCGCTGTTGCTGGGCTGTATATTTTTTATTGCAACATGTTTGCTTTCCTTGCGCATGGGGATGGTTTTTTGGGGAAATTGGCCGCGAGCCGTCTGTTTCACGCCTGCCGTATCGCTTCTTGTTTATGGGGCCGTAGGGGCCGAACAGGCGGGTAAGCATTTCAGCCGCTTTCTGGTTTGGCTGGGGGATCAGTCCTATGCCCTGTATCTGACCCATGTGCTCAGCCTTAGTGCCGCCGGTCGCTTGTGGTATCTGGTGGCGCAGGAAGGCCCATGGGATAATTTGATTATGTTGCCGCTCTTGCTGGTTGTGGCTCTTTTTGTTGGGGATGTGGTACATCATTATGTTGAACAGCCGCTTTTACACCGCACAAAAGCGTGGCGTAAAACACTATTTTGAGGAGCGGGAACTTCGGGGCTTGATACGAATTTCCCGAATGTCTGCGGCACGGCTAAGCCCCTCAAGGTCTGGCCACATGCCCACATAGTCTACATTGGTATTCTGGTTTGCCGCCGGGGGTGTGTAGGTGAGCGTGCAAGTTCGCCATAGCGCGTCGAGATTACATTTCTGACGCGGGCTATTGCCCCGCCCCGGCGAATAATAGGCGAGGATTATCGCTGGTGACGGATTGGCCCCGCCGCCGCGCACAATCATGGTAATTTCAACAGCCTTCTCACCATAAGCAAGACTAAAGGCTTTGGGCAGGGTCAGGAAAACCCCCGCCGATGGGTTCCCATCATCAGGCCCTTGCCCTGCGGCGGTCCGTAGAAAGACGATACCGTCTTCTTCTTGGGTTTGCGTGCTTAACCCTTGCGCAGCCTGCATCAGGGTCAATTGCTGGCCCGTAATCACCAGTTCGGACTCTGGCGAGACATCAAACGGGTTGGCCTGATGGGTCTGCCCCGGCCAGTAAAAATATGAAACAGCAATCAGGATCGCTGCAAAAAAAGCACTTAAGGGGTAAAACAGCCAGTCTGGAATGACCATGCTAAAAACTTCGGTCCAGAACGAAGTCGCAAACATCACAGAGTAATTTGCGTGTGTTGGTGGGGGCAAATATCTGTAAGGAAGCTTTGGCATTGTCCACATGCACCTGTGCCTGATCCAGGGTTATCTGGAGGGTATTATGGCGAGTGATCAGGGCCATGGCGTGTTGCAGGTCTGTCTTATCGCGTTCTTGCTTTCCAAAAACCTCGGTCCAGAATACTTGTTCCTCTTTACTGGCCGCTTGTATGGCCTTGGCCACAGGCATGGTCACCTTGCCTTCACGAAAATCATCGCCCACTGCCTTGCCAAGTTTTTTGGCGTTACCAGCATAATCGAGCGCATCATCGACCAGTTGAAAGGCCAGACCCAGTTCGCGGCCATAACGGTCCAGCGCCACTTCCTGTGTCTCTGGCAGATCGGCAATCACCGCAGACACCCGTGCGGCTGAGGCAAATAATTCAGCAGTTTTGGCCTCGATAATCTGCATATACTCACGTTCACTCATGTCCAGATTGGCAATGGCGGCGAGCTGTCGCACCTCGCCTTCAGCGATAATTGACGAAGCCCCAGCCAGAATATCCAGAACCCGCAAGCGCCCGGTTTCCACCATCAGGGAAAACGCACGGGCAAAGAGAAAGTCTCCCACCAGCACCGAGGCCGCATTGCCCCACACCGTATTGGCCGCCGGTTTGCCCCGGCGCATGGGCGAGCCATCAACAATATCATCGTGCAGCAAAGTGGCTGAGTGGATAAATTCCACCGTGGCGGCCAGCTTGTAATGGGCATCGCCCGCATAGCCAGCCAGATCGGCACTGGCCAGCGTGATCAGCGGACGCAGGCGCTTGCCCCCGGCACGCACCAGATGCGAGGCCAGATCGGGGATCATGCCCACCGGACTTTGCATGCGTTCAATGATCAGGGCATTGACCTTGGCCATATCATCGGCAAAGGCCGCCTCAAGGCGCGCCATGGCATTGCTTTTTGTTTCTGGCACGGGTTCGGCAGTAATGGTCATCAGCCCTGTCAGGCCCCCTGAACTGGTTTCCTTGTACACAAGGATAGAGAGAGGCCGATTGCGCGGCAAGGGCAGTTGTGTTTCTGTGGATGTTCAAAATTACGTGATCACAGAGGGCCTGATGAAAGAAATTTTGCGGACAAATGACATGGTTTTTTTATCCTATGTCGAAATGGTTTTGCGTGATGCAGACATGCACCCTGTTATTTTTGATAATCATTCCAGTGTGTTGGACGGGTCCGTCGCGGCAATCCAGCGCCGCCTGATGGTGCTGGACGAGGAAGAAAGCGAAGCGCGCGACAGGGTTCAGGCTATCAAAAAAGATTATGATTCTAAAAATGGATAACCCCATTACCTTTCTGGGTGGACAGATAAAAACCCGCCAGGCCGAGGGGTATCGCGCCGGTCTGGATGCGGTTTTGCTGGCGGCGGCAGTGCAAATAAAGCCCGGTGGGCGGGCGCTGGAACTGGGCTGTGGGGTCGGGACAGCGCTTTTGTGTGCGGCGCATCATAATAAAGACGCGCACTTTATCGGTCTTGAAAAACACCAGAATGTACTGGATGTCGCGCACCAAAATATTACCCGAAACAATGCGCAGGATCGGGTTGAGGTTATACAAGGTAGTGTGCGTAACCCGCCAGAAACTTTACGCTCGGACAACTTTGACCAGGTCTTCCTGAACCCACCGTATTTTGACGATCCTTCGGCCCTGCGTCGGCCCAAAACTGGCAAGGATACAGCCTTTATCAATGACGGCCTGACGTTAAAAGATTGGATTGATACGGCGCTGCGCCTGACCCGCGCCAAGGGCTATATTACACTGATCCAGCGGGCCGACCGACTGGATGATTGCCTGGCAGGCTTTTATGGCCGGGCCGGGGATATTCGCATTTTACCGATTGCCCCCCGGGCAGGGGCGGCGGCGCACCGGATCATTATTCGCGCACGGCGCAATATTAAAACCCCGCTGGTGATCCTCTCTGCGCTGGTTATTCACGAGGCAGAACGCTCCTTTACGCCCAAGGCCGAGGCGATCATGAAGGGCCAAACACAGATTAATCTGGACCCTAAAGTCAGATAAGCGCTTGCGCTTTGGGGTTGGTCTGGCTAGGTCAATCGTCATGACCAAAAGAGATAAAAACCCGCTTAGCTTTCAGGATCTGATCCTTACCCTGCAATCCTTTTGGGCCGAGCAGGGATGCGCCATATTGCAACCCTATGATCTGGAAGTGGGGGCGGGCACTTTGCACCCGGCAACGTCTTTACGTGCTCTGGGGCCAAAGGACTGGCGCGCCGCCTATGTACAGCCCTCGCGCCGTCCGGCGGATGGTCGCTATGGGGAAAACCCCAACCGTTTGCAGCATTATTACCAATTTCAGGTGATCTTGAAACCCAATCCGGATAACATTCAGGATCTATACCTGAAAAGCCTTGCTGCCATTGGTATCGACATGAAGCTGCATGATGTGCGCTTTGTCGAGGATGATTGGGAAAACCCAACCGTGGGCGCTTGGGGTTTGGGCTGGGAGGTCTGGTGCGACGGCATGGAGGTCAGCCAATTCACCTATTTTCAACAGGTCGGCGGCATGGATGTTTCCCCGGTTTCCGGCGAGCTGACTTATGGTCTGGAGCGTCTGGCGACTTATGTGCAGGGCGTGGACAGCATTTATGATCTGGATTTCAACGATGCGGGCCTGACATATGGCGATGTGTTCAAAGAAAACGAGCGCGAGTTTTCCGAATATAATTTCGAGGTCGCCAATACCGATATGTTTAAACGCTGGTTTGAAGATGCCGAGGCGCAGTGCGCCGCCCTGCTGGAGCGCGAGAATCCGCTACCGCTGCCTGCCTATGATTTTGCCCTCAAGGCCAGCCATGCCTTTAACATGCTGGACGCGCGGGGCGTCGTTTCCGCCACCGACCGGGCCACTTATATTGCCCGGGTGCGCGATCTGACCAAGGGCTGCGCCAAGGCCTGGGTCGCCATTGAAGAGGCCAGCTTATGAGCCTAAAAGTTAATCTGGAGGCGCAATTTTCGCGTTTTTCCGAAACCTGGTCGCCCAAAATTATTGCCGACTTGGACGATTATCACATCAAGCTGACCCGGCTTGATGGTGATTTTCCCTGGCATGCCCATGGGGATGCGGACGAGATGTTTTTCATTTTAGATGGTCATTTGCGTATGGAATTTCGGGACCGTGTGGAAACACTGGCTCCCGGCGAGCTGATCGTCATTCCCAAAGGGACCCTGCACCGCCCGGTCGCCGATAATGGCGAAGTGAAAGTGTTGCTGATTGAAAAGGCCAGCGTGGTCAATACCGGCGATGGGCCAGCCAATGCGCACACCAAAGCGGCGGAGCGACTGGTATGAGTACATCTGAACTCCTCCTAGAAATTTTCAGCGAAGAAATTCCCGCCCGTATGCAAACCCGCGCGGCGGCTGATCTGTCGCGTCTTTTGGGTGATGCCCTAAAAGAGCTTGGCTTTTCGTTTGGCATGGTGCGCAGCTTTGCCGGGCCGCGCCGCCTCACCGCCATCATTGATGATCTGCCGCTAAAAGCCCCTGATGTGCGCGAAGAGCGCAAAGGCCCCCGCATTGGGGCGCCAGAGCAGGCTTTGGCCGGGTTTTTGCGTGGTGCCGGGCTGGATAGCATTGATCAATGCGAAATCGTCGAGGCCAAAAAGGGCAGCTTTTACGTCGCCATTATTGAAAAGAGCGGCCTTGCCGCCGCTGAGGCCGTGGCGCAAATCATCCCCAAACTGATGCGCGACTTTCCCTGGCCCAAATCGATGAAATGGGGCCGCAGCGACTTTCGCTGGGTGCGGCCTTTGCACGGCATTTTGTGCCAGCTTGATGGCAAAACCGTTGATTTTGAAGTCGCCGGGGTGCGTACGTCTGGCGAAATTTATGGACATCGCATGATGGGGCCGGGGCCGTTCACCGTCTCCGGGTTTGCCGATTATCAAAAGACGCTGGCCGAGAAGGGTAAAGTGGTTCTGGACGCAAGCACCCGCAAGGCGATGATCAGCGATCAAATTGCGGCGCTGTGCAAAACGCATAATCTTGAGCTGGCCGAAGATGCGGTGCTGCTGGATGAAGTGACCGGCCTTGCCGAATGGCCTGTGGCGCTCTTGGGCACTATGGACGAGGACTTTCTAAGCCTGCCTGCCGAAGTGATCCAGCTTTCCATGGCCAAGCACCAAAAATATTTCACCGTGCTTGATCCAAAAACTGGCAAGATCGCCCCGCATTTTATCGTCATTGCCAATCTTGATGCCCCTGATGGCGGCAAAGCCATTGCGCAGGGCAATGCCCGGGTGCTTAGCGCCCGTCTCGCCGATGCGCGTTATTTCTGGGATACGGATTTAAAAACGCCACTGGAAGCCCGCACAGAGAAATTGCGCGATGTGGTGTTTCACCAAAAACTTGGCAGCGTTTATGACAAGATGGAACGGGTTGCCGCTTTGGCGCGCGAACTGGCCCTTGTGGTTGGTGCAAACCCTGATCTGGCGGAACATGCCGCCAAGCTGGCCAAGGCAGACCTGACCACCGAAATGGTGGTTGAATTCACCAGCCTGCAAGGGGTGATGGGCCGTTATTATGCTTTGGCTGAAGGTTCGCCCCCTCCGGTCCTTCGGACCACCTCCCCCGTAAACGGGGGAGGAAAAAGGGTAAGCGAGGATAATCCTCCCCCGCAGGCGGGGGAGGTGTCGGCGAAGCCGTCGGAGGGGGGGCTTTCTGATCTGCCTGAGGCCGACCTTATCCAGGTCGCCAATGCCATTCGCGATCATTATAAACCCCAAGGTCCATCCGATAGCGTGCCCACCGATCCTGTCAGCGTGGCCGTGGCGCTGGCCGACAAGCTGGACACCCTGGTGGGTTTTTGGGCAATTGATGAAAAACCCACGGGGTCAAAGGATCCTTATGCCTTAAGACGGGCAGCCTTGGGGGTAATCCGTTTGGAGCGTGCTAACGACCATTCAATATGGTGGCATGATCTCATCATCGCTCATATTGATCGCTTCAACCTGTTCTCTAAAACTTATCTTGAGAAGGCTTCAATAGCCGATAGCCTTGAACATTTTCTGTTGGACAGGTTGCGCGTACAGATGCGTGATGAAGGTGAACGCCATGATCTGGTCGATGCAGCATTCAGTGCACAAGGTGTGGGTGGTGCAGTCACCCATTTGCAGCTTGTTCGCCGCATCAATGCCCTCGGCGGATTTCTCGAAACCCCGGACGGAGCACAGCTTTTGGCAGGGGCGAAGCGGGCCTCCAACATTTTGCGCATTGAAGAGAAAAAGGACGGCAAAGCGGTTTCTGCTGAGGTCAAGCCGAGCCTGTTTACCCAAGATGAAGAAAAGGCGCTTTTTGCTTCCCTTAGCGATGCGCGGGAAAAAGCGGCCAGTGCATTGAAGAAAGACGATTATACCGCAGCAATGGCGGCGCTGGCGCCTTTGCGCGAAGGCATTGATGCCTTCTTCGATAAGGTGACGGTGAATGCGGATGATCCGGCTTTGCGGGCCAATCGGCTGGCGCTGCTGGCCATGTTCCGCCAATCCTTACGCCAGGTGGCCGACTTTGATAAAATCGCGGGGTGATGGTGTGTGTATCATCCTTCGACAGGCTCAGGATGAGGCATACGTAAAGGCAAGCGGAATTCCTTCTCCCCCCAAAGGGAGAAAGGGGAGAAGGTTAGGATGAGGGGATAGTGAAGCAGGTGGTAAAGATTCGGCTGCGATTATTCTAAAAAATATTGCCCCTCACCCCAACCCTCTCCCAATTGGAGAGGGAGTAAGAGGACGACGAGGGATAGCTTAGGACCAAAACATGAGTGACAAGGCCAGCAAAAAGAAATGGGTTTATGCCTTTGGCAGCGGGTCAGCCGAGGGTGATGCGGGGATGAAAAACCTGCTGGGTGGCAAGGGCGCAAACCTAGCCGAAATGTGTGCTCTTGGTCTGCCAGTGCCGCCGGGCTTTACCATCACCACCAAGGTCTGCACCGCATTTTATGAGAATGATCGCGCCTACCCTGAACACCTGGTGGCACAGGTCGAGGCGGCCCTTGCTGATCTGGAAGAAAAAACCGAAAAGCGCTTTGGCGATCCCAAAAACCCGCTTCTTGTTTCGGTGCGCTCTGGTGGGCGGGCGTCTATGCCGGGCATGATGGATACGGTTCTTAACCTCGGTCTGAATGCCGATACGGTGGCCGGTCTGGCCGCGCGTTCTGGCGATGCCCGGTTTGCCTGGGACAGCTATCGCCGCTTTATCCAGATGTATTCGGATGTAGTTTTGGGTCTGGATCATGATGTGTTCGAGGAATTGCTGGACGATTATAAAGACGATCAGGGCTATGAGCTGGACACAGACCTGAACGCCGATGATTGGGAGATCATTGCCGGGCGCTATCTGGATCAGGTGGAAGAGGATCTGGAAAAGCCGTTTCCCGCTGATCCCAAAGATCAGCTTTGGGGCGCTATTGGTGCGGTGTTTGGCTCGTGGATGAATAATCGCGCCATTACCTATCGGCAATTGCACGACATCCCGCAAAGCTGGGGCACGGCGGTGAATGTACAGGCCATGGTGTTCGGCAATATGGGCGCTGCTTCGGCCACTGGCGTGGCTTTTACCCGTGACCCCTCGACGGGCGCGAGAAACATTTATGGCGAGTTTTTGATCAACGCCCAGGGCGAAGACGTGGTGGCTGGCATTCGTACACCCCAGGTGCTGACTAAACAGGCGCGCCAGGATATGGGCGAGACTGATCCCAGTCTGGAAGAGGCCATGCCCGAAATTTACGGCGAGCTGGCCGCCGTTTTTCAAAAGCTGGAAGACCATTACCGGGACATGCAGGACATTGAATTTACCGTCGAAGACGGGCGGTTGTGGATGTTGCAAACCCGCGCTGGTAAACGCACGGCCATGGCGTCTTTGCGCATAGCCGTGGAGATGGCGGGCGAGGGCACCATATCGCGCGATGAGGCGGTATTGCGGGTTGATCCGGCGGCGCTGGATCAATTGCTGCACCCGGCACTGGATGAGGGCAGCGACTGCCCGGTCATTGCCACGGGCCTGCCGGCCAGTCCCGGCGCGGCTATTGGTCAGGTGGTGTTTGATTCGGATGAGGCCGAAGTCATGGCCAAAAATGGCATTGATGTGATCTTGGTGCGCACGGAAACCTCGCCCGAGGATATTCACGGCATGCACGCGGCCAAGGGTATTGTGACGGCGCGGGGCGGCATGACCAGCCACGCCGCCGTGGTGGCGCGCGGCATGGGGCGCCCCTGTGTTTCCGGTGTTGGGGCCATCCGCATTGACTATAAAGCCGGGCGTTTTACCGCCCATGGCATTACCGTCAATAAAGGCGATATTATCACCATTGATGGGGCCAAGGGGGCGGTGTTCAAGGGCGCAGGCCGGATGATCCAGCCGCAAATGAGCGGTGATTTTTCTGTGCTGATGGGCTGGGCCGATGCGGCAAGGCGCATGAAGGTGCGCACCAATGCCGATACGCCTGCGGACGTGAAAACCGCACTGAAGTTCGGGGCCGAGGGTATTGGTCTGTGCCGGACCGAGCATATGTTCTTTGACGAGGAACGCATTGCCGCGGTGCGTGAAATGATTTTGGCAACCACTCGCGAAGGCCGTGTGGTGGCGCTGGATAAAATCCTGCCCATGCAGCGCGATGACTTTGTGCAGATATTCACATTGATGGCGGGCCTGCCGGTGACCATCCGTCTGCTCGATCCGCCCTTACACGAGTTTTTGCCCCACAATGATGATGATGTGGCCGCCGTGGCGACAGCCACAGGGATGAGCGTTGAGACGCTAATGGCGCGGGCGCGCGAACTGGCCGAAAGCAATCCCATGCTGGGCCATCGCGGCTGTCGCCTGGGCATTACCTATCCTGAAATATACGAGATGCAGGCCCGGGCCATATTTGAGGCCGCAGCCATTGTGCGCGAAAAATCCGGCACCGCCCCGCAGGTCGAGGTGATGATCCCGCTGGCGGCCACAGGCGAAGAGCTGGCGTTTTTGAGAACCCGTGTGGCCAATGTGGCCCAAGCGGTGGGTAAAGAGGCCGGGGCACCAATAGACTACGCCTATGGGGCGATGATCGAATTGCCACGGGCAGCGCTGCGCGCCGACGAGTTGGCCCAATATGCCGAATTTTTCTCCTTTGGCACCAATGATCTGACCCAGACGACGTTTGGCTTATCGCGCGATGATGCGTCGTCTTTCCTCAATACCTATCTTGCCAAGGGCATGCTGGCGCAGGATCCGTTTATCTCGCTGGATCAGGATGGGGTCGGCGACCTCATCCGCATGGGCGTGGCGCGGGGGCGTGCTGAACGGCCTTCAATCAAGCTCGGGATCTGCGGTGAACATGGTGGTGATCCGGCCTCAATTGGCTTTTTCGAAAAAACCGGGCTGGATTATATTTCCTGTTCTCCATACCGGGTACCGATCGCCCGTCTGGCCGCCGCACAGGCCACGCTACGCCGGGCGATAAAGAAAGCGGCAAAAAAGAACAAAAATAACCAATAGAGGGAATGTACTAGCATAATTTCCCCATTATTCTGGTTAATCATAGAATTATAATTCGTTAATGTGTCCTTGACGCAAGAGGCGGCGCTCCTTATGTGCTCGCCAATTAGGGTGTTGTTAAGCCTGCTTGCGTATTTTTGGCATTGTGGCAACACGCCACGTGATGAAGTTGAGAGCCGATGGCGAAGGTAAAGTCACATAAGACGCCGACATGGCGTGTGCTGCTAAGGCCCGAAAACGGGCTGATGGGGTTGGCTGTGGCCTTGACTCTGGCTTTGCCCATGGTGCTGTCTCTGACCGCAGAGCGCGGCGCATTGCAGCGCGACAACACGACCTGGCAGGTTTTTGCTCAGGACTTTCTGGATGGGGAAGAGGCGCTACCAGAGCAAAGTCCGCCCAGTGATGCGCTCAGCTATGCTCAAGTCTATGTGAACAATGGCTCAAAAGCGGTCATGCAGGAAGACCTGCACATCATGGCATCGCTGGAAACCTTTACCAAAACTCACTTTGGAACGGCGGCGGCGCAGGAAAAGGCCGTGAATTGCATGGCAATGGCGATTTATTATGAAGCGCGCAGCGAACCTTTGTCTGGTCAGTTGGCCGTAGCGCAAGTGGTGCTGAACCGGGTCAAGCACCGGGCCTATCCAAATAATATCTGTGATGTGGTGTTTGAGGGATCAGAACGTATTACCGGGTGCCAGTTTACTTTTACCTGTGATGGCTCGATGGCGATTTTGCCCCGCCCAAGGGGATGGGAGCGTTCGCGCAAAGCGGCCATTCACGCCATGCTGGGCATGTCAGACATTACCATTGGCCGCGCCACCCATTATCATACCACGGCAATTCAGCCTTATTGGTCCAGCACATTGCTGCGTACCGCCAATATTGGCACACACGTGTTTTATCGCTTCCCCTCACGGCGCGAAAAAGCACTTCTGCTGGATGCTTCTTACAAATTTTAGCGCTAGCTTAGCGTGCCACCAGCGACCAGCGTATCATAATCGGCAATCATCTGGGCCGATATGTCGCCCGGTGTGTAGGCTATGCCTTTGATCTCGTTCACTGGCGTGATTTCAACTGCAGAGCCAACAATAAAACATTCGGTGAAACTGTTCAGCTCGTCTGGCAGGATCTGGCGTTCATGAACCGTCAAGTTTCGCGCTTTGGCAATTTCCATCACTGTGGCGCGGGTTATGCCATCCAGTATCCATTCCGGGCTGGGGGTGTGTAATTCACCATCGCGGACAAAGAAAATGTGCGCGCCGGTACATTCGGCGATGCGGCCTTCATAATCTAGCATCAACGCATCATTATAACCGGCGGCGGCGGCGGCATCTTTGGACAAGGTGCAGATCATATAAAGCCCTGCGGCTTTGGCCTTGACCGGGGCGCAGGCCGATGGTGGACGGCGCCAGTCAGCAATGTCTAAGCGAATGCCTTTCATCTTGTCGGCAAAATAGGTGCCCATGGGCCAGATGCTAATGGCCGCATGAATGGTGTTGGCACTAGCCGAGACGCCCAATTGCTCTGAGCCACGCCAGGCAAAGGGGCGCACATAGGCTTGTTCAATGCCCAGCCGTTCGCGCAATTCATGCTTTGCGCGTTCAAACTCGGCGGCGCTATAGGGCAGGGCAAACCCCATCAGGCGGCAGGAATTGATCAAACGGTCCGTGTGCTGGCGGCTCTTGAAAATTTTGCCGCCATAGGCACGTTCACCTTCAAATACGGACGAAGCATAATGCAGGCCATGGGTAAGTATGGATATGGTAGCCTTGTCGCAATCAATGAAACCTCCATCCATCCAGAGCTGCCCGCTGGTTTGTCTAAAGGGAAGGGGTTGGGCCATAACGCACTCGTTTTTCTTGCTGCGGGATTAGGAAGCCATCATGGGCCAAATGGTGGCGCTGTGTCCACAACCCAAAGTGTGATGTTTCGTCTCAATCCTGTCTGATTGTCCCTGTTTGCTGCAAATTCTTGCTTTTCCGGTGGGGCCCCTCTTTAATGTGGGCCGCTTCTAAATGTGGGGCAATGTGAAGGCGTGGAGTCTCTTGTGCAATCAACAGAACAGGAAAAAGCGCATTTGCTGGTCGTCGATGATGATGACCGGATCCGCGATTTGCTTAGAACATATCTTTCCAGACATGGTTATCGTATTTCTGTGGCTTCTGATGCCAAACGGGTGCGCCGATTGCTCAAAACACTGGAATTTGATCTGGTGGTTCTGGATGTGATGATGCCCGGCGAGGATGGGATCAGCCTGACACGGTTTCTTCGCCAAAGCAGTGCCATTCCGATTTTTCTGCTGACGGCGCGGGGGGCACCCGAAGAGCGCATAGAGGGCTTGCGGGCAGGCGCGGACGATTATCTTTCCAAGCCGTTTGAGCCAGAGGAGTTGTTATTGCGTATTGGCGCGATTTTGCGCCGCAAGGGAACGACCATAGGTTCTGGTGCGACGCTGCAGTTTGGCCCCTGGCGCTTTACGCCCTCAACGGGCGAACTGGTTGGGACAAAGGGGAGGGTGTCCCTGACCGATAACGAGGCCCGCCTTTTGGCGGCGCTTTGTAAACGCCCGGGCGAGGCGTTCAGTCGCGAGGCGCTTTCGCGCGATACCGCCGCCATAGAGCGCTCGGTCGATGTGCAAATTGCCAGGCTACGACGCAAGATCGAGGACAATTCGCGTTTTCCGCAATATTTGCAAACCGTGCGCGGTGCGGGCTATCGCCTGCTGGCACACCATGTTTCTGAAACCAGCAGCGCATGACGTTTATGGAAAAAATTACCACGTTTAGGCATTGGTTATTCCGCCGTCGGCGTTTGCGCGATGTTACGCCCAAGGGACTTTTTGGGCGCTCCTTGCTGATCATCGCTCTGCCGGTTGCCCTAATGCAAATCACCGTATTGTGGATGTTTTTTAATTCGCAGTGGGAAATTGTGACCACCCGCCTGTCCGAAGGTGTGGCGGGGGATGTAGCGGTGGTTGTCGAACAATTCAAGGAGGATCCGACGCCAGAGCACTTTGAAACCCTGTCAACACAGGCCTTGGAAAAAATGGGTCTCTCTGTAGCCTTGCAGCCAGCAGAGACGCTGCCCCTTGGTCTACGTTCTTCAATTTTTTCGGTGCTGGACCGGACCTTGCGAGAGGCTTTGGGGGCAAAGCTTTCGAACCCATTCTGGTTTGATACCACGCGCTATCCGGCCTATGTGGACATCAGGGTGCAGACTGACGCCGGATTGCTGCGCTTTCTTGCCCCGCGCGATAAAGTCTTTTCCACCAATGGTCATATTTTCGTATTCTGGTTGATTGCCGCCACATTTATGCAAACCGGCATTGCCATTATTTTTATTCGCAATCAGGTGCGCCCGATACAGCGTTTGGCCAATGCGGCTGAACGGTTTGGCAAAGGACAGGACGATAAAAACTTCTCGCCTTCAGGCGCGCGTGAGGTTCGCCGGGCGGCGACGGCATTTCTGGAAATGAAGGAACGCATTGCACGTTTTGTCGATCAGCGTACGGTCATGCTGGCCGGTGTCAGCCATGATTTGCGCACGCCGCTGACACGGCTGAAACTGCAATTGGCGCTGATGGGCGATGTGGACGGCCTTGGGGACGCCCGTAAGGATTTATGCGAAATGGAGCGCATGCTGGATGGTTATCTTGCCTTTGCCCGCGATGATGCCCCGGCAAAGAGCACGCGTGTGGACCTTAGCGCGTTGGTGAAAGAGTGCGT
Organism: Robiginitomaculum sp.; assembly: GCA_002733495.1. GTDB lineage: Bacteria > Pseudomonadota > Alphaproteobacteria > Caulobacterales > Maricaulaceae > Robiginitomaculum_B. Next base: position 3,970 of record NVVV01000011.1, on the reverse strand, counting down.
AGAGAATGCCCGGCGGACAAAGGCCAATATCACAATAGATGTTGCGCCGGGTATTACCATTTCAGGGCGTCAGGATGCCCTTGGCCGGTGCATCAACAATTTGATAGAGAATGCCGTGCGCTATGGAGATCAGGTTTTTGTCAGCCTGCAAAAAAATACGTCCTTTGCAGATATTATTATTGAAGATGATGGTCCCGGCATAGCCAAAAGCGCCTATGAAGACGCCTTTTCCCCGTTTAACCGTCTGGACCCAGCGCGCAATTTGAACACTGATGGGGTTGGCCTTGGACTGGCTATCGCCCGCGATGTAGCGCGTGCCCATGGGGGCGATATTCTGCTGGGCCGTTCAGGCCATGGCGGCTTGCGCGCCGTGTTGCATCTGCCTTTGGCCGATCAGGACTGAGCGCCAAGCTGACTGGAGCGCCGGGCGGCACTATTGACGGCGCGGCGCATCATTTCAGCAAAGCCGCCAGACCCCATCAAAACATCCATGGCCGCCGCCGTTGTGCCGCCGGGAGAGGTCACTTCGGCGCGTAGAACGGCGGGATCACAACCACGCTGTCGCAGTAATTCACCAGCACCTGCCACGGTTTCACAGGCCAGCCTGCGGGCCAGCGCCGGGTCCAGCCCCTCGGCGACACCGGCCACGGCCAAGGCTTCGGCCAGTAAAAAAACATAGGCCGGGCCAGAGCCGGAAACGGCGGTGACAGCGTCCAGCGTTTTTTCCTCATGCACCTCTTCGGCCATACCACTGGCGCTCAGCAAGGCTTGCGCCTGTGCGCGGGCATTCTCGTCTGTGCCGGGTCCCGCCACAAAAACGGTGGCGCCCCGGCCAATGGCGGCAGGCATGTTGGGCATGGCCCGGACAAGCGGTCGCGTGCCGAACACGCCGCCCAGGCGGTTCAGGGTAATGCCTGCGGCAACAGATATAATCAGGGTGGTTACGGGCAGGATTTGCGCCAAAGCCTGTCCAACTTCGGGGATTAGTTTTGGCTTAACCGCCAGAACCAGCGTTTCCAGAAGAGCAGACTGGTCGTCAGCCAATGCAGGCACAATAGCGATCTTGTGCTCATCGGCCAGCTTTTGTGCCGCTTCGGACGGGTTGGGGTCAACAATGATTAGCCAGCCCTGTTTGGCGATCAGGCCGTGCTGTATCCAGCTTTTGGCCAGCGCCAGGCCCATATGGCCGGCGCCGATCAGGGCCAGGCGGGGTTTGCGGACCATCAGGCTTCCCCGGCGGTTTCAAACATCGCCGCTTCAACGGCCTCAGTTGGGGTCTTGCCTGCCCACAATACAAAATTCAGCGCCGGGATAAGACGTTCTGCGGCGGCGCTGGCGGCGTTGGTCATGGCGGCCAATTGCGCCGGGGCTGGCAGAGTTTCACCGGGCAAAGGCAAGGCATGGCGGTAGATAATAGTGCCGTCTTCGCTCCACAGATCAAAATGCCCACTGGCCAGACGTTCGTTCACCCGTACCAGCAGGTCGCAAATATCGGCGCGACGGCGATTCTTGATCTTGGCATCAATGCCCAGGCACAGGTGCAGGACTTCGTTTTCTGGACGCCAGGCAAACCACAGGGGATAATCACACCATTGGCCGGGTACAGAAAAATGAATTTCCTGTTCGCCAATGCGTTCAAAACCAACCTCTTCGGCGGTCAGGATATACTCAACCAGATCCAGCGGATCAGCGGCAGCGACAATACTTTCTAGTGAAACGTCCACTATGGGTGTCCTTATGGGCAAAGTGAGGGATCGAATCGCCCTCCGACATAGAAACGGTAACGGGGGGGCGGGGGCATGAGCAATGCCTTGGGTCCAGTTTCGGCACCAGCGTGATATTCGGGCCACTGGTTTTAAAAATGAGATCAGGCCTTTGGTTTGCGTGCGCGCGGTTTGGGCGCAGTGGTTTTTTTGCCTGCTTTGTTCAGGGCGTCAATCTCGGTACGCAGCGCCTGATTATCTTCATGCAGTTTTTGTGTCAGGGCTTTGACAGCCTCAAACTCTTCGCGGCTGACCAGGTCCATATCAGCAATAAAACGGTCAGCCTGTGTGCGAAAAACGGCCTTCATTTCTTCGCCAACACCGGCGGCCGCACCGGCGGCGCTGGTCATAATATCAGCAATGTCATCAAAAATTGGGCTGCGGGTTTGCATGATCGCCTCTTGAGCAGTGCGCACAGCGCGCGGTATAGCGATATATGGGCTGTGAAGATCATTATGGCAATGCTGTGATAATGACAAAAGCACAGATGCAGAAGTGAGAACGCCAAAGATGTCAGATTTTAACTGTTCCCCCATTCCGGGTTTTGATCCGGTCATTATCCATTTGTTCGGGCCAATATCGCTGCGCTGGTATGCACTGGCCTATATTTTTGGACTTATTCTGGGGGCATGGCTGTTTCACCGCATTATGCGGAACCCGATGTTGTGGGGCAAAAAGGGCAAAAAGGGCACGCCGCCTGCCTCGGCTGATATAACCGAAGATCTGCTTTTTTGGTGTACGCTGGGCATTATTGTCGGTGGGCGCCTAGGCTTTATCCTGCTCTATCGCACCTCGTGGATATGGGAACAGCCCTTGTCTATCTTAAAGACCTGGACCGGCGGCATGTCGTTTCACGGCGGCGCGCTGGGCGTTCTCCTGGCGGTGCTTTATGTGGCTCATTCGCGCAAAATAAACCCACTGCGTTTGGCTGATGCGGTGGCCCCGGTAGCCCCGATTGGCCTTCTGTTTGGCCGTTTAGCCAATTTCATCAATGGTGAGCTTTATGGACGGGTTTGGAGCGGGCCGTGGGCCATGCGCTTTCCTTGCGATACCAATGCGGCGCTGCCCTTGCGCCATCCCAGCCAGTTATACGAGGCCGCGCTGGAAGGCGTGGTGCTGTTCCTGATCCTGCGTCTGGCCATCACCCGCTTTCAAACCCTTAGTCGCCCGGGCCTGACGACGGGTCTCTTTATGTTGGGCTATGGGGTGTTCAGAACCGCAATAGAGTTTGTGCGTGAGCCAGATGCGGCGCTGATCTTTGGCCTGACCCGAGGCATGACCTATTCCATTCCTCTGTGGCTGGGCGGTTTGACGCTGATTATCTGGTCCTTGAAAAAAGAGCCTGTACAAAAATGAGTGAGGGCCTGTCCAAAAGACTAATCGAGCGCATTCGCGCCGGCGGGCCGATCAGCGCTGGTGTGTTCCTTGGCGAGGCTTTGTTTGATCCGTGCGAGGGGTTTTACGCCACCAAGGACCCTATTGGCGCGGGTGAGGATTTCATCACCGCCCCCGAGATCAGCCAGATGTTTGGCGAGCTGATCGGGTTATGGCTGGCCGCATGCTGGCAGTCTATGCACAGTCCTGCGCCGGTGCGTCTTATCGAGTTTGGGCCGGGGCGCGGCAGCATGATGAAAGATATTTTACGCGCCGCCCGCGCTGTGCCGGGCTTTGCCGTCGCGCTGGATGTCACTCTGATCGAGGCCAGCCCCGCTCTGGTTAATGTTCAGGCCGGTATGCTGGCCAATGCGCCTTGTCCGGTAAATTGGATGGGCGGTTTGACCGAGGTTCCAGACGCGGCCAGTCTGGTTATTGGTAACGAATATCTCGACTGTCTGCCGGTGCGCCAGTTTGTGCGCCAGGGTGGGCAATGGTTTGAACGCCTTGTGGACGTCAATGCGCAAGGCGCGTTTTATTTTGTGCTCAGCGGCGCTCCGGCCTCCTCTGCGGAAATAGAGATGATTCCGCCCAATCTTCGTATGCTGGATGATGGCGCACTGGTCGAGGTGCGCCCGGCCATTGATCTGTTGATGGATGAATTGGCCACGCGCTTTGAGGCTGATCCGGGGGTGGCGCTGTTTATTGATTATGGGCCAGCGGTGAGCGAGCTGGGCGATACGTTGCAGGCCATTGCCAAGCATCAAAAAGTTGACCCCCTTTTGGCACCCGGCAGCGCTGATCTGACGACGCGGGTGGACTTTGCGCAGATG
>NVVV01000054.1 GCA_002733495.1 Robiginitomaculum sp. | reverse complement strand
CACCGCCCCGATTGCTGATGATGGATCAACCTATGCGCCTGGTGATCCGTATGCACAGACGGCGCGCTGTCTTAGCCTGATAGAGACGGCGCTTGGGGAACTGGATGCGGGGATGCAACATGTGGTGCGCACCCGCCTTTATGTTACCGATATTACCCGCTGGGAGGCCATTGGCCGGGCGCACGCCGCCGTGTTTAAGGACTTCCCCCCCACCACAACCATGATCCAGGTGTCGGGTTTGATTGCGCCTGACATGATGGTCGAAATTGAGGCCGATGCCTTTATTGATTGAAACTCTCAAAGCAAGGAAATGATATGCGTTTCGTTCTCATGGCGCTCGGCGTCCTTTTTCTGGCCAATATCGCAAGAGCAGAAGTAGCAGAAAATAAAGATTGGCGGCCTGTAGACTCGCAAAATCTTTTGCTGATCAAAACGGCTTATGGTGATGTGGCGGTGGAGCTGAACCCCGAGTTTGCACCAAAGCATAGTCAAAGACTGCGTGATCTGGCCAAAGCCCATTTTTATGATGGCCTGAGCTTTTATCGCGTCATTGATGGCTTTGTGGCGCAAGGGGGACGCGAAGAGGGGGCCTTGCCTGACTGGCCGGAACTGAAGAACGAGAATGACCGCGCCGCCGAAGGTCTGGCGTTTGTACCCACCGGATCGCCTGATCTTTATGCGCCAGAGGCCGGACACGTTGGTGGCTTTGCCGCCGCACAGAACTCAAAAACCGGGCGCGCCTGGTTGATGCATTGTGTGGGGGCCATGGCCATGGCGCGCGATACCGATCCCGATACCGGCGATGCAGAATTTTATATCGTGATTGGCCCGGGCACCCGTTATCTTGATCGCAATCTGACAATTTTTGGCAGGGTGATTGACGGTATGGAATTTATCCAGAAGTTGAACCGCGGCAAGCGTCCCATCAATAGCGGTGTTATCGGTGACAAAGCTAAACGCGATCCTATTATTTCCATCACGCTGGCGGCGGATTTACCAGAGGCAGAGCGGCCTGCCTTCGAGGTGATGCGCACACAGGGGCAGGCTTTTGCGGATTATAAAACCTCAAAACAGGTGCGTGATGCGGAATTTTTCTATCGTCGCCCACCTGAGGTGATCGAAGCTTGTAATGTACAGGCCCCTGTGCGCCGTGTCGGTGAGCCAGAGGCTATGCCTTGACGCTTTGGCGCCGCCTGTGCCATGTGCGCCCATGTCTTTATATGCATTGACCGATTTGCCACCAGTTGGCGCGCTTTTGGGGCTGGACCCTGGCACCAAAACCGTAGGTATTGCGGTTTCCGACGGGGCGCGTATTGCGGCCACACCACTGGAAACCGTAAAGCGCAGCAAGTTTAAGGCGGATGCCGAGCGTATGTTTGCGCTTTATGATGACCGACAATGCACAGGCATTGTTCTGGGCATGCCGATCAATATGGATGGCACGTCTGGTCCCCGGGCACAGAGCGTACGGGCCTTTGCTCGTAATCTTATGAATATCCGCGATGTGCCGCTGGCTTTTTGGGACGAGCGCCTTTCAACCGTGGCGGTTGAGCGTACTTTGCTGGAGGCCGATACGCGTCGTTCGCGCCGCCGCGAAGTGATCGACAAAATGGCCGCAGCCTATATTTTACAAGGGGCGCTGGATCGCCTGCGTTAAGTAGAGGACGATTACAGGTCAATCAGATCAAGCGCCTGACCCGGGCTGGTGGCCCGAAATGTCAGGTTGCGGATGTCACTTGATGTGAAACCCTCGGTAATACTGTGGTCCAGAAGTGCAAAAAACGGGTCCCAATAACCATTAGTGTCCAAAAATACAGTTTTCATGGGAAACAGGCCCAGATTGGCCCAGCTCATCACTTCGACGACTTCTTCCATGGTGCCAATGCCGCCGGGCAAAACTACAAACCCTGCGCTCTCGACCGCCATACGGGCCTTGCGTTCATGCAGGGTATCGACGATTTCCAGTGTGCAATCGTCAAAGGCCACTTCGTCAGTGGATAAAAAGCCGGGGATAATGCCCAACACCTCTGCTTTGCCCTGGCGCGCCGCCCGTGCGGCAATACCCATCAGGCCAATACCACCGCCGCCATAGACCAGACGCAACTTGCGGGCCGCCACTTCTTCGCCAAAACTCTGCGCAAGTTTCGCATATTTTGGGGAGACGCCATCTCGGGAACCGCAGAAGACGCAGACAGATCGCTGTTTAGGCATGGCCCTGACCTCATTTTCGTCATAGAATGATTGTTTGTGCTTATACTGGGAACAGACATAATACGATTCCCTGTCTGAGAAAGGTCTAGCATGTCGGCTACGCGTGGATTTATTATTGCCGCTGTTATCGCAGTCATTGCGGCTGTGGTTGTCATTACCATACAGCGTACGGGGAAAACACCCGGACCTGCGCCGGGTCCTGCGGTCCAGAATACGCAAAACAACCAGAATGAAGGGGCGCTGGTTGGCCCTTCCTTTGACATTGTGCGCGTTGATATGCGCGGCACAGCGGTTATTGCCGGACGGGCAGAGCCAAATTCTAAAATCACACTGGAAGCCAATGGCAAGACCATTGCGCAAACTACGGCAAGCAGTAATGGCGACTGGACTATTATCCTGAATGATCCGCTGGAGCCGGGCGCGATTGAATTTTCCTTGCTGATGGAAGGCGAGGATGGGCGGGTTGTGCGTTCGGATCAGGTTGTGGTTGTCTCGGTACCACGGGGCAAGAACAAGCGCCCTCTGGTTGTTCTGGGGCGTCCTGGTGGGCCAAGCCGCGTATTGCAAAGCCCCGATGATGATAAGGAAACAGGTCCACTAGCCCTTGAGGCGGTGGATTATGACCGTGCTGGCGGGGTGATCTTTTCGGGCCGGGCTTTGCCGGGGTCGGGCATACGGGTTCTTGCCGATGGGCAGCTTTTGGGCCAGACACGGGCCAATGAACAGGGGCGCTGGGTACTGGACGGGATCGAACCGCTGGCCCCGGGTGTCTATGACTTGCAAATTGATCAGGTCGGCCCGGATGGCCATGTGAGTGCCGTTATTGCCTTGCCGTTTGAACGGACCAGCCCACAGGCCATTACTGATGCCCCGCCGGGGTCGGTGATTGTGCAGCCGGGCAATTCGCTCTGGCGTATTGCGCGCCGCCTTTATGGCTCTGGCTGGCAATATACCATCATTTACCGGGCCAATGCAGGCAAGATCAGGGATGCCGACCTGATCTATCCGGGGCAAGTGTTTTCCATTCCGGATACGGAAACAAGCCAGAATAATTAACAGCGGCTTTGGGATTGATTGCGGGCACGTTCTTGTATCTGGCCCGGATCGGCCTAAATATCCGCAATGACCGCTGCCCACCATAGCCCCCCTGATGATGACGGTATTGCCTCGGGCAATGGTGGTCTTGGCACGGCCTTGATGCGGGTTTTTCATTTATTGGCCCGCAAAGCCATGAAGCGCTATCGCCCGCTTATGCTGTTGGCCATTATTGTAACACTGATCGGCAAGGTCTTTGCCGTAGCATCGCCCGTTTTCTTTGGTGATGCAGTCAATGTTGTCGCCAAGGGCATGGCCGAGAACAGCTCCTCCACCTTGATCGCTTTGCTGGCCTATTGGGCCATCAGCCGTTTTCTGGCCAGCGCCTTGCCGCAAATGCGCACCATGTTTTTTGCCCCGGTCAGTCAGGAGGCCCAGCGCCTTGCCGCAGTTGAGGCTTTTGCCCACGCCAGCAATCTGTCTTTGCAATTTCATCTGACCCGGCGGGCCGGGGCCTTGAACCGGATGATTGAGCGCGGTGCGGCGGCGGTTGATTTTCTGTTGCGCTTTTTGGTCTTTAACATTGTCCCCACCTTGATCGAGCTGGCCATGGCAGCCTCGCTTCTGGCGGTGCGATATGGGGCTTCATTTGCGTTGATCGCGGTGCTGACGGTGGTTGCCTATGCGGGTTTTACCTTGTGGATTACCGAATGGCGGGTGAAACAGCGCCGCGAAATGAATGAAACCGATTCTGAATTAAGGGCCAGCGTCGTGGACTCGCTGGGTAATTTTGAAACGGTCAAGGCGTTTGCCGCCGAAGACCGTGAAGTGCGAAAATTCAGCGATAATCTGGGGCGTTTTAATCGCAAATATGTCACTGTGGTGCGCTCATTATCCTTTTTAAACGCCGGGCAGGAACTTGTCATGACCACGGGACTGGTGGCGGTGGCGCTGGTCGCTGGCTTTGCTGCGCTGGACGGGAAACTGGCAGTGGGGGATATGGCGGCAGTGGTGCTGATCCTGATGAATATTTTCCGCCCCTTGAATATTTTGGGCTTTGCATGGCGCGAAATTAAACAGGGCGCGGTGGATCTGGAAAAACTGGAAGGCCTGATGGCCATGCAGCCCGACGTGGCCGATGCTCCGGATGCAGCGCCGCTGGTGCTAAAGGGCGGCGGCGTTACGTTCGCGCATGTGGCCTTTACCCATGAAGGACGCAATGAAGGTCTGAAAGATGTCAGCTTTACCGTTAAACCCGGTGCGCGCATCGGGATTGTCGGGCCAAGCGGGGCGGGGAAATCCACTATTTTACGTCTGCTGTTTCGCTTCTATGACCCAAAGGCCGGGCGGGTGCTGATTGATGGTCAGGATATACGCGGCGTGACCCAGAAATCCTTACGCGAAGCGCTGGCCCTGGTGCCACAGGATGTGGCGCTCTTTAATGATACGCTGCGGTCCAACATTGCCTATGCCAAACCCGATGCCAGTGATGAAGAGATCATGGCCGTGGCGGCGCGGGCGCATCTGGGCGATTTTATTCGCGCCTTGCCTTTGGGGCTGGACACACGAGTGGGAGAGAGAGGGCTGAAGCTATCGGGCGGGGAAAAGCAACGGGTTGGCATTGCCCGCGCGATTATGAAAGACCCGGCCATATTGGTTCTGGACGAGGCGACCTCAAGCCTGGATAGCGAAACCGAACGGGAAGTGCAGGACGCCCTGAACGATGCCGCCAGGGGGCGTACCACCATTACCATTGCCCACCGGCTTTCCACCATTGCTGATGCAGATCAGATTGTGGTGATTGAGCAGGGCCGCATTGCCCAAAGCGGCACTCATGAGGAACTGCTTGGCCAAGGCGGGCTTTACGCTCGCCTGTGGCAAAGACAGGCTGAAAGTAGCGAAAGCGAAAGCAAAACGGGGTAGGGGCCTGCCATACAAGAAGCATGCCGAAAAAAATGCTACGCCTCCAATGTATAGAAATTCATGGCGCCACGCGTGCTATTGCATTGATAATCTGCAAGAAATATAATCCCAGATCAACAAAGCTCGGACCTCTGTGTCAGACACCGTCGCCTATTAAAAAGGAAGAACTTTTATGGATGTTAGAGAGGTTTGTACGGCCGCCGATGCGAAAAAAATTATTCTTGAGCGAGACATCAAGACCATAAAACTTGCGGTCACCGATATTGATGGCGTGTTGCGTGGCAAGTACATTTCACGGGATAAATTTCTGTCGCTTAACGGTGGGAAACTTGGCTTTTGCGATGTCATTCTTGGGTGGGATTCAAACGATATATTATACGAGAATGGCGCATATACAGGGTGGCATACGGCTTATCCGGACGCGGAAATCCAGCTAATATATGAGAGCTGCCGTGAAGCACCTTTTGAAGATAATGTCTTGTTCTTTCTTGCAGAATTTGTTGGCCATGCCGCCGCTATATGCCCCAGAAATGCCCTTGCTCGTGTAATGAAGAAAGCTAAAGGCATGGGGTATCGTGTAACCTCTGCCTATGAGTTTGAATTTTTCGTTTTTGATGAAACGCCTGACACAATTCGGGAGAAAAATTATAAAAACTTAAAAAACCTTACCCCGGGGAATTTTGGATATTCTATTCTCAGGTCATCGGTGCATAACGAATTATATCATGAGATGCTCGACCTGTGTCTTGAGATGGATATGGAAATTGAAGGCCTGCACACAGAAACAGGTCCCGGCGTGCTCGAGGCGGCGCTTCGATATGATCAGGCCATGTCATCTGCTGATAAAGCGACGTTATTCAAGACTTTCATAAAAGTTCTGGCACAGCGGCATGATCTCATGGCCACGTTTATGGCAAAATGGTCGGTGGATTATCCCGGTCAGTCTGGTCATATCCATATCTCTTTGCAGGATGAGCAGGGGGGCGGCATTTTTTATGATGAAACAAAGCCGGATAATATTTCCGATCAGATGCGCTGGTTTATCGGCGGACAACAAAAACTGATGCCGGAGCTTCTTTGTATGGTTGCCTGTACGGTCAATTCCTATGCGCGCCTTGTGCCCGGTCAATGGGCGCCAACGGATGCCACATGGGGTGTCGAGAACCGCACGTGTGCCCTAAGAACGATTGGTGGCGGAGAGCGATCTTCGCGGGTTGAATATCGCATTTCAGCATCAGACATAAATCCTTATATTGCCGGGGCCGCCGCCATTGGAAGCGGGCTTTGGGGTATTGAAAATAAAATTGAGCCGACGGCACCGATTAAGGGTAATGCCTATGATCATTCTATGTCGGCTGAATTTTCCTTGCCCTCAACACTGGGGTCTGCGGCGGACCGTTTGCGCAATTCAGAGGCGGCCAAGGCGCTGTTTGGTGATGAGTTTGTGGATCATTATACCCGGACCCGTCATTGGGAGGAGATGGAATCGCGCAAAGCGGTCACGGATTGGCAGCTTCAACGGTATTTCGAAATTATTTAAAGCGTTGATCGTACCGCGTCCCAATCAATGCATTTCATTATTGTACTATTAATTATGACAATAATTTCACATGACTTTTGGTATGAACTTTTAAAATTAGAATTGGTTTGATCATGGGAATTGAAAGCAATAAAAGCGCAAATGGTGGCGAACAAAAAGCGGTTTCTGACGGTTATTTTTCCGAACGAGAACTGCGCAAAGGGGCCGCTGGCTGGATACTCCTTGCCGGGCTTGGTGTCGCTTATGTGATTTCAGGTGATTTTGCTGGTTGGAACTTTGGTCTGGCAGAGGGCGGGTGGGGCGGTCTTGCTGTGGCAACGCTTTTGATGGCGGTGATGTACACCGCAATGATCTTTTCGCTTGCAGAACTTTCCGCAACAATTCCATCTGCTGGGGGTGGCTATGGCTTTGCACGCAGGGCGTTTGGTCCCTTTGGCGGGTTCCTGACGGGCACGGCCATACTTTTGGAATATTCCGTTGCCCCTGCTGCGATTGCCACCTTTATCAGCGCTTATATGGGCAGCCTGATAGGCATTTCCGGTTGGCCAGTATCGCTGGCATTCTTTGCAGTTTTCATTGGCATTCATTTATATGGTGTTGGCGAGGCCTTAAAACTTATGCTGGGCGTGACCATAGTGGCCGTTATTGCTTTGCTGATTTTTATTGTTGCCATGGTTCCTCATTTTGATGTTGCGAACCTCTTTGATATTCCCGTTAAGGGCGGCGTTGGCGCCAGCAAATATCTTCCCTATGGCGTATTGGGAATTTGGGCGGCCATTCCTTATGGGATGTGGTTTTTTCTGGCCGTTGAGGGCTTGCCACTGGCGGCTGAGGAAACGGCAGACCCGAAACGTAATATGCCAAAAGGCATGATTGCAGCAATTCTTATTTTATTGGTCTTGGGCGCATTGGTGCTGATCCTTGGGCCAGGCGGTGGTGGTGCGGCAAATCTTGCTAATGCCGGTGATCCTTTGATTGCGGCCATGCGGTCCGAAACGGCTTATGGCGGGCCGACCCTGACAGGAAAAATCATCAATATCGTGGGGTTGGCAGGGTTGATCGCCAGTTTCTTCTCGATCATATTTGGCTATTCACGCCAAGTGTTTGCTCTGTCTCGTGCCGGGTATTTGCCACGGGTTCTGTCCTTGACCTCAAAACGCAATACACCTTATCTCGCGCTTTTGGTGCCTGGGGCTCTGGGCTTTCTGCTCTCATTGGCCATAGATGGAAATCTATTGATTTTGATCGCAGTATTTGGCGCTTCAATCTCCTATGTTCTCATGATGGCGGCCCATATAAAACTCCGGTTTAGCGAGCCGGAAATGGACAGGCCATACCGTACGCCCGGCGGTATAGTCACCTCCGGTATTGCCTTATTTCTGGCTGTCATTGCCTTGATTGCAGGGTTCCTGGTTGAGCCAAATGTAATTATTTACGCGGCGATTTTCTATGCATTGATGGTGTCATACTTCCTCTTATATAGTCGGCATCACCTTGTTGCCCAGGCCCCGGAAGAAGAGTTTGAAGCCATCAGAAAGGCCGAAGCTGCACTTGACTAGGGGCTGTACCCATCAATTTGATCCATTCCACGCATGCGAAATTTGTGTGTGAACAGTAAAAAGACTTTATTCAATGACAGTATTGGCAAATTGGAACTACCCGACATCTATTTCACTGGGCGCAGGCCGTATTGGTGAGGTGCCTCAGGAATGTCAGGCTTTGGAGATCAAAAGGCCTTTGATAGTGACAGACCCCGGTTTGTGCGATCTGCTGTTCGTCAGGCAATTACAAGCCAATTGCACGGCCTCTGATTTGGGTGTTGGTTTATTTTCCAAAGTTCACCCGAACCCCACAGGGGAAGATATAGAGGCTGGCCTTGGTATTTATCAGCAAGGCCGCCATGATGGGGTTATCGCAATAGGTGGCGGCAGCAGCCTTGATGCCGGCAAAGCGATTGCCCTGATGGCGGGACAGTCACGCCCGCTTTGGGATTTTGAAGACGTGGGTGATAACTGGACACGGGTTATCTGCTCAGGTGTTGCGCCGGTTATTGCCATTCCAACGACCGCCGGTACCGGCTCTGAGGTCGGGCGCGCATCGGTCATTCTGGATGCAAGCACCCATGAGAAGAGAATCATTTTTCATCCTCTTATGATGCCAAAAAAGGTCATATTGGACCCTGAACTTACCATTGGTTTGCCTGCGGACTTAACCGCGGCAACGGGTATGGATGCGCTTTCTCACAGTCTGGAGGCGTTTTGCGCACCGGGGTATCACCCTATGGCACGCGCCATCGCTATCGAGGCTATCGGCATGGTCAAGATATGGCTGCCTTTAGCGGTACGGGATGGAAAAAACATTGAGGCGCGCACGCATATGCTCGTCGCCTCTACCATGGGGGCCACGGCATTCCAGCGCGGGCTGGGGGCGATGCATGCCATTGCCCATTCACTGGGTGCTGTTTTTGGTGCCCATCATGGCATGTTGAACGCCATATTGATGCCGTATGTTTTAAAGGCCAACCAATCTATGATCGAGAATGACATTGCCCAACTGGCCCGCATAATCGGGCTGGAGGGCAATTTTAAAGCCTTTCTTGAATGGATTCTCAGTCTTCGCGAAGAGCTGGGAATTCCCCATGATTTAGCGGCTATTGGAATCGAACCGAATTGCATAGAGCGGATCGGTGCTATGTCTGTGGTAGATCCAAGTGCTGGCACAAATCCCATATTGTTCGATCAAAAAGAGTATAGCGCGATCTGTTTGGCGGCAATTCAGGGTTCCCTTGAATTATGATCAAGGCCATTGCTTAGCTGTTTAGCCTTAAGTTGTAGATGCAGAAGACCGCGTTCAAATAGCGAGGCTTATCGTCGCGATAGCGTAAGAGATGATGGTGAGGGTCGATCGACAAAACTTGAACCGCACCCAAGGGCGCGACTGCGCCCCGACGATCATTCACCTCCCCATCGGAGGCGCACCTTCTCGCCGCGAGATCAGAGGAATGGTGCACCAAAAGCGATAAAACTGCGAACTGGCAGGTAGTGCTGTGCTATTGATTCCACTCGTACTGTTCTTGGGCTCTGTCGTTGACTTATTTGGGTTGTTTGCGAGCGCGCCACAAGGCTAACCGGGTTAGTAATTTAACATAATGCAAGGTATGTGCAATCAGGTGCGCTTGTACTGATTTTCCCACTTCATAGGAAGACGGGCGATGGGCAGATGGACACAATGCTGGTTTCGCTACCCTTTAATAAGACGTGACACTAATAAGGTTTAGTGTATTATCCTTTAATAACAAAAACCGTTATTAAAGGATATAGCGCTATGTCAGATATAGGCCTTACGCCTCGTATTGGTGAGTACATCACAACGACTACGGTTGGCGAGTCAGTACGCGCGTATATCCCGCGTGATCTACCGCCAGTGCCTCCGATTGATATGCAATTGCTGTCCAACCTTGTGAGTGATGCGATGCTCGCATTAGGGCGCTTGGATGGCGTCAGGTCAGTCGCGCCGGACACGTCGTTATTCTTGTATATGTATGTCCGCAAAGAAGCGCTTCTCTCTTCACAAATTGAAGGGACACAATCCACTCTATCCGACTTGCTACTCTATGAGAATGAGCAAGCGCCCGGGGCACCCGTCGATGATGTTGAAGAGGTATCAACGTATGTGGCGGCGTTGGATCACGGCTTGAAGCGCATGAAAGGTGGTTTCCCTCTTTCGATGCGCCTTATGCGAGAGATGCACGGCATCCTTTTGTCAACGGGTCGAGGTAGTACGAAATTGCCGGGAGAGTTCCGACAGTCGCAAAACTGGATTGGCGGCACACGTCCCGGCAACGCATTATTTGTGCCGCCGCCTCCGGGGGCAGTTCTCGACCTTATGACCAATCTGGAAAATTTCCTTCATGCGGAAGATGATTTGCCGACAATTGTAAAGGCAGGCATTGCTCACCTTCAGTTTGAAACGATCCACCCATTTTTGGACGGCAATGGTCGCCTTGGCCGATTACTCATCACGCTCTATCTATGCTCAGAAGGCATTTTAGAAGAACCGCTTTTATATCTCAGCCTTTATCTCAAGACACACCGTAAGACATATTATCAACTGCTCAATGAAGTTCGAGATCATGGGCGGTGGGAAGTTTGGCTTGAATTCTTCTTGGTTGGCGTGAAAGAAGTGGCCGAACAGGCGAATGCGGCGGCGCGGCGAATTTCAAATATCTTTGAAGGTGATACGCAGAAAATCTCTAATTTGAAGAGAGCGGCAACAATGGCGCGTAAGGTTCATGAAGTCATGCGTCAGAGGCCAATTGTCACAATAGCACTCATTACAAAGCTTTGCGATACTACCGTGCCGACAGCCACAAATGCACTTGGGAATTTAGAGAAGCTTGGCATTGTTCATGAAATCACAGGCAAAGAACGAGGACGGGTCTACGCTTATACGAAGTATTTAGAAGTTTTAGATGAAGGTACCGACCCCATTGTTTAGCGGGGATCGTAATGGTCGCCACACCCTAGGCGTGGCCCACTTTATATGAAGAGGGACAGGCATAAGCAGGCATTCGAAGTTTCATACCCAATGCTCCGATAATCCCCAAAGCGGACGTTAGCCTCATCTTTTCTTAAGGACGGTAATTTAATAAAACCTCTCCCCGTAAGGAACTCGAATTAATTATATATTCTCGCAAAGCACTCTGTTCTGTCCGGTTGTTAGTTATTGCCTCTTGCCTCAACTCCAGAAATATTGATGGTTACAAATGATCTAACACAACCCGGCATGATATGACCAAAACACCTAAGAAGAAAGACTATGCGGCAAATGTCCGTGCCTCTATCGACGGTCACAGGTTCCATTGGTACTGGACCGCGTACGAATCGTTGAAGCTTCTCGATCCATCGCAGAGTTTAGCCAAAATTGGCGTTGAAGGCCTAGGGGGCGTTCTCAATCATTTGAGCCAGATGACGGTGGCGACGAGCTGAAGCATTGCCATGTAATTTCGTGAGAGCCGCTCATAGCGTGTTGCGATA
>NVVV01000010.1 GCA_002733495.1 Robiginitomaculum sp. | reverse complement strand
CTCATAATCCTGAGGTCGGGAGTTCAAATCTCCCCCCCGCCACCATTTCCCTGATCTCGCGGCAATGCGCGTTGCGCACGCCTCCGATGGGGCGGCGAATGCCAAAAGCTACTGGCGCCGGGGTGCCGTCGCACCCTTGTTCTGGTCTTTATAACCTTATTGGCTATTTTGAGTATAGGGAACTTTACGCTTGCCTGAATACCAGCGCCTCCTCTCCCCTGGGGAGAGGAATGAGGTGAGGGGATGGTGCATAAAAGGCTATATAGAATTTGGGGGCATAGCCCCTCATCCCAACCTTCTCCCTAAGGGAGAAGGAGATAAATTTGTCATGACCCGGCTTGTCCGGGTAATCCAGATCAGGTTTAATTCTCTACTGGATTGTCGGAACGAGTCCGACAATGACAAAGCACATCCCTCCCCATAAGGATCCCACCCATGAAACCGTTTCACCCCACACCCAAAACCCTGATGGGGCCCGGCCCGTCCGATGTTCCGGCCCGTATTCTGGAAGCCATGGCGCGCCCGACGGTGGGCCATCTGGACCCGCAATTCATCACCCTGATGGACGAGATAAAATCGCTCTTGCGCTTTGCCTTTCAGACCGAAAATCCGCTCACATTTCCGGTTTCCGCGCCAGGATCGGCGGGCATGGAAACCTGTTTTGTGAATTTGATAGAGCCCGGCGATACGGTGGTGGTGTGCGTTAATGGCATCTTTGGCGGACGCATGGTCGAAAACGTTACCCGCGCAGGCGCAATTGCCGTGGTGATCAGTGATGAATGGGGCAAGCCGGTGGACCCGCAAAAAGTGGAAGACACCTTAAAAGCCCACCCCGAAGCGACAATTCTGGCCTTTGTTCATGCAGAAACCTCAACGGGCGTTTTGTCGGATGCCAAAACGCTTTGCGCCCTGGCACGCGAACATGATTGTCTGACGATCGTCGATGCGGTTACGTCCCTTGGCGGCGTGCCGGTAAAGGTGGATGAATGGGGCGTGGATGCGATTTATTCGGGCACACAAAAATGTCTCTCTGTCCCGCCGGGGCTGTCCCCGATCAGCTTTGGTCCGCGCGCCATTGCCGCCGTCGAGGCCCGCATAACGCCGGTGCAAAGCTGGTTTTTGGATCTCTCTTTGGTGATGAATTACTGGGAGGGAGCAAACCCAAAAAGCAACGCACGGTCTTATCACCACACTGCGCCGATTAATGCCATGTATGCTTTGCATGAAGGCCTGTTGATGCTGCACGAGGAAGGTCTGGAGACGGCCTTTGCCCGCCATCAAACCCAGCATGAGGCTCTGCGCGATGGTCTGGAAAACCTTGGCTTTTCCTTTCTGGTCGAGGCTGATTATCGCCTGCCGCAACTGAACACGGTGTGCATCCCAGAGCGGGTTACCGATGAAGCGGCGATCCGTAAAACCTTGCTGGAAAACCATAACCTTGAAATCGGTGCCGGGCTGGGCGCACTGGCTGGCAAGGTCTGGCGTATTGGCCTGATGGGGGCCAGTGCCAGTCCGGCAAACGTTGAAAAATGTCTGGGAGCGCTGAAGCAAGAACTGGGCTAAAGCGTTTTTGCTTTATCATCCTTCGACAAGCTCAGGATGAGGTTTGTGAAACGTTGTAGAAGCCCTCACCCTGAGCTTGTCGAAGGGGAGGTGACACCGGAATGACGCACGTGAAAAACTAATCAGCCAGCTCTACCCGGCCATAAATCAGACTGTCCCGCACCCCGATATGGGTATCCCAATTGGCTTTCAAGCGCCCCTCATAGGTCATGCCGCATTTCTCGGCGATACGGATGGAGCCGATATTGTCAGGGTCCATGTCAGCAAAAATGCGGCGCATACCCTCCACCTCAAATCCATAATTTACCACCGCCATCGCGGCCTCGCCGACCAGCCCTTGCCCCCAGGCGGAACGGCGCAGGATATAGCCAAGTTCGGCAATGCCGTCATTGCGACCGGGGAACAGGATCACCCAGCCCAGCGCAGGCTGGCCTTCGCCTTTGGTGATGGCCCAGGTCAGACTCTCGGCCCAGGCAATATTCTCATCCACACGGTTTTGCGATTGCGCCAAGGATGTGTGCGCGGCGTGAGACCAGTATTTGCAAACCTTGGCATCACTAAACGCGACATGCAAATCAGCCGCATCTGAGGTTTGCAAAGCACGCAGGATAAGGCGCTCGGTGGTCAGTGTTGGCGGTGGGAATTTCATGACACCTCTTGCGCGGCAAGTCGTTCTTTCATGCGTTCACTAGCGCGTTTTTTTATACTTTCAGAGCGCAATTGCCCACAGGCGGCATCAATATCGCGGCCCCGGGGGGTACGGATCGGCGAGGCATAGCCAGCCTTGTTGACGATCTGTGCAAATTCTTCAATGCGGCCCCAGTCGGAACATTCATAGGGGGAGCCGGGCCACGGGTTGAACGGGATGAGATTGATCTTGGCCGGAATACCCCTCAGCAATTGCACCAGTTTACGCGCCTCGTCATCACTATCATTCACGCCTTTAAGCATCACATATTCAAAGGTGATGCGCCGGGCATTTGAGGCGCCGGGATAGGTGCGGCAGGCGTTTAGCAAATCTTTCAAGGGGTAAGCCTTGTTGACCGGCACCAGTTCATCACGCAGCTCGTCAGTCACCGCATGCAGGGAAATGGCCAGCATGGCTTGGGTCTTCTCGCCCAGATCGTGCATTTTTGGCACCACGCCAGAGGTGGAAACCGTGATGCGGCGGCGCGAAATGGCAATGCCCTCGCCATCGCTCAGGATGGCCATGGCGGCGGCAACATTGCCCAGATTATAAAGCGGCTCGCCCATGCCCATAAAGACGATATTAGTAATGGCGCGACTTTCCATATCCTTTGGCGCTTTTGGCCAATCATCAAGATCATCGCGAGCGATCATAATCTGGGTAACGATCTCAGAGGTGGTCAGATTGCGCACCAAAGCCTGGGTGCCGGTATGACAGAAGGTACAGTTCAATGTGCAGCCCACTTGCGAAGAAACACACAAAGCACCGGAGCGCCCCACCCCCGGTATATACACCGCCTCAACCTCGATCCCGGGGCCAAGCTTGATCAGATATTTGCGCGTGCCGTCTTTGGAAACTTGCCGCTCGCTAAGCTTTGGGCGCTCCAGCGTATGCCCCTCGGCCAACGCGGCACGCAAAGGCTTGGCAATGTCGGTCATGGCGTCAAAATCGGTAACGCCGGAATAATAAATCCAGCGCCAGAGCTGGCCCACCCGCATGCGTGCCTGTTTTTCAGGCACGCCCGCAGCCAGCACAATGGCGCGCAAATCATCGCGGTCCATGCCTGCAAGAGATGGTTTTAAGATCGTTTCAGTCATGGGCGCCTTATAGCGCTATTTACACAGCGCGTCAGCTTTTTGCAGTGCCGCCGTGATGCCCGAAAGCGAAAATTCGTAAGTTGTGGCCGTGCCGCGTTTCGAGCGCGCTTCGACGCGCAAAAGAGAGCCTTTTTTCATCGCATTAACCAGTTTACGCTCGTCACTAACCTCTTCTATAAAAGCCTCGCGAACATCAGCATACATGGTGATACGGGTATTGCCGACCCGGGCCTTTGGCGGCGGGGTGGTCTTTAATGTATAGCCGGTCATCAGGCTGGGTTGCTGCTTTGCAGCCCCGGATTTCCATGAAGTGACAAAGAAATACACATCCCCATGATCAACATTTTTGGGGGCCTTGTCCTGTGCTTCGGTGCTGACATAACAGAGCGTATCGCCGCCACTTTTAATGGTGAAAATTGCCCAGTCCTTGATGGTCTGGCGCAATTTTGGCCCGCTTTGCGCCTGTGCGCTTTGGGCATTGGCCAGCAAGACAAGAGAGGCTAATCCTGTAAATAATAATCTCGGCATGATCTTTCCTTTGATGGCCTTATCAAGCGTATTACAGATTAACCCCGGCTTAACGAAACACCATAACAGTGACATTTCCTGCCCCGTCACAGGCGGCCCGGCGCATGCCATGAGAAATAAACGGCAAGGCAATGCGCCCCTTCGCATCCACCGCAATCAGGCCGCCATCGCCGCCCTGTCGTTCCATATCAGCCAGCGCACCTGCCGCTGCCGCATCGACGCTCATGCCCGCATATTTCATTCGCGCCGACACATCGGCGGCCACGGCGGCGCGAATGAAAAACTCACCCTGGCCGGTGCAGGAGACCGCCACGCGCTCGTCCGCCCAAGTGCCCGCGCCGATCAGGGGGCTGTCGCCCACCCGGCCCGGCATTTTGTTTAACACACCGCCCGTAGAGGTGCCTGCACATAACGCCCCGGACTGATCGAGCGCCACACACCCCACCGTGCCATGGCTAAGGGCATCGGTCCCGGCCAGGGAGCTGGCCGCCGGGGTGTAATAGGCCGCCGGATCATCCACCCGGTCCAGCCCTGCCCCTTCGCAAAACGCAGCGGCACCGGCACCAGCCAGCAAGACATGGGGCGTTTTTTCCATCACTGCGCGCGCCGCCGTTATGGGCGAGCGAAACCCGGACAAGGCACAGACCGCACCAGCGCGGCGTTTGTGCCCATCCATAATGGAGGCATCCAGCTCAAATTTACCATCGCGATTGGGCGCAGCGCCTTTGCCGGCAATGTAATAGCCGGCCTCTTCAAGGCCGTAAATCATAGTCACCACCACGTCCACCGCCGGTGCCCCCTTGGCCAGCATTACGCGCCCCTGATCCAGAAGCGCGCTCATATTGGCCTCTTCGCGGGACTGGTCGGAATTACGGATTGGCCCGGCACCACCGTGCAGGGCAAGGGCGAAAGGTGTGCTCATAATGATTTCCCTAGTCAGATGATTTCTTATGACCTAGAGGCCCTGACCGGGCGGCGCAAGAGGGCGCGGGCCGCTTCGCTATGGTACGGCTTTATATGTACGCTGACCATGCCCATGGCCGTGGCCAACACCGTGGCATCGTCGGTAAAACCAAGGGCAGCAATGAAGTCGGGGATCACATCGGTGGGCAATACAAAATACGCCAGAGCCGCAAACAATACGCCTTTGACCCGCGCCGGGGTCTGCTCATCGGTAGCGCAATAATAGGCCGATCCCAATTCCTCGGAAAACGGCACCTTGCCCATTGTGGCCCAGAATTTTGGCCAGAAACGCCGGGGTGCACGCCGCTTTGGCGTTTGCAGCACCATGGGCAGATTTATTGCGGTTTCGGCATCAAAACCTGCATCATGACTGTTGGGTTCTTCGTGCATTGCGATAACATGCCTCCATACTGATCTGTTTAATAGACCAAATAATTACGGCAAAGAGAAGGCATAACCCATGAAAATTAGCTCAGATATTTCCGCAATCGTTACCGGCGGCGCATCCGGCCTTGGCGAGGCCACCGCCCGTGTTCTGGCCGCCAAGGGCGCTAAAGTCACCCTGTTTGACCTGAACGAAGAGCGTGGAAACGCCGTTGCCAGCGACATTGGCGGTGCCTTTGCCAAAGTCAATGTGGCCGATGAAGCCAGCGTTGATGCAGGCTTTGCCTTGGCACGCGAAAAGCACGGCCAGGAACGTATTATGGTCAATTGCGCTGGCATTGGCTGGGCTGGAAAGACCGCCGGGCGCAGCCGCAAAACCGGCGAGATTAACGCCCATCGTATGAGCGATTTTCAACTGGTGATCAACATCAACCTGATGGGCACGTTTATGTGCCTGTCCAAATCCGCCGCCGGCATGATGAGCCTGGACCCACTTGGCGATTCGGGGCGCGGCGTGATTATCAACACGGCTTCGGTAGCGGCCGAAGATGGGCAGGTCGGTCAAGTGGCCTATTCCGCCTCCAAGGGTGGCATTGTCGGCATGACGCTGCCCATTGCCCGCGATCTGGCCCGCGAAGGCATACGTTGTAACGTCATTCTTCCCGGTTTTTTTGAAACCCCGATCTATGACAGCCTGCCGCCAGAAGTCAAAGACAGTTTGCGCAGCCATGTACAGTTCCCGGCCCGTTTTGGCCGCCCGGAAGAATATGGCCAATTCGTTGCCACTCTGGTTGAGAACGACTATATCAATGCCGAGAAAATTCGCATGGACGCTGGCGCGCGCATGCCGCCGCGCTAGGGTTGAACGCAATTTGATTATCCAGACTAATTGCTGATTTCCCTCCGTGGATATGTGCGCCTTATCCCCGATTTTGAGGGGTAAAAGAGGGTCATTTTAGGGTAAATAAGGGTAATTTATGCAAATTTTGGTCCAATATGGGCTGTTTTAGAGTGCGCCCGTCATGTTGAGCCTGTCGAAACAGAGGGTGGCATGATCATCCGATGCAGGTCCTCAAGAATGCTGTCCATATAGCCACAATCGCCGCGCGCCTTCTTGATCAATATTGCCCCTTGCAAGGTAGAGGCGATCATTTTGGCCATATCTTTGGCTTCCCCTTCAAAAGCAAAAGCGCCCGCTGTGCGCCCCTCGCCCAGCAAATGCGTTAAAAATTGTTCCTGCTCGTTGAAAAAAACCCGCACGTCCTTTTTAATGTCTTCGGGAAGACTGGCAAATTCAGCCCCCAGCACGCCGACCAGACAGCTTGCCTCATCGATCCTGGCCAAGGACCGCACTGGCCCCAGCATGTTTTCAAAGGCAACACGATAGCTTTGTGGGTTGTCTGGCGTAGTCGCACTCACGGCCTTAAACGTTGCTTCTTTATAGAGGCGCAGCACCGTTACTCCCAAATCGCTTTTGGTCGGAAAGTGATAATGAATACTGGCCGTACGAATGCCCAGTCGCTTAGCCAGGTCGGCATAGCTGACCGCATTATAGCCGCGCTCCATAGCCAGTTCCAGAAATGTATCGGCCAGGGTCTGCGCCGTTTTTCCCAAAGGTTTCATGCGATTCTTTTTCTCTTAACCCTATAACAATAACGCCATTTTTACGCCTCTGACCAGACCACAATAAAACCTGCAATGCCATATTTACCCTGCAAGCCAGAAAACAGGGGTAGGTCGTTTACTTTTTTCTTGACTACCTACTAATAGGTAGCTATGCAAGTTTTGATGAGCACAATTTTGTGAGGAGCGTTTTTGTGGAAACTCTGACCCCGGATATTTACTGGCAAGCGGTCACCGCAATTATGGCCCTGTTGATGTGGTCACCGCACATTGTCTGGCTGATCAAACAAGAAGGCCTTGGCCCGGCTTTGATGGATGCCAATCACGCTTTGCAAGTCAAGCCTATGTGGGCCAAGCGATCCCAAAAGGCGCATGACAACGCCACAGCAAATCTGGCCGCCTTCGCCGTTCTGGGCCGTATTCTTATGGACCAAGGCTATACGGTTTCTGATCTTCGTCCTCATTCAGCTTCATTTCCCCCCCGGTTGATACGCTGAAAAGTGAACGGGACGGTGTTGTCCCCCTGTCCGTTGACGTGACGAATGAAGATCAGGTGGAGGCGGCGTTCGCATATATTACACGCGATTTTCCGCCTCCGCGAATTGCTGACCAAAACCCAACTGCCTGGACGCAAGAAGTGGATGCGCGCCCGGCTTCGGAGAAATATTAAATGTCTCTTTGTCCCGATTTTGACACCGCCGAACAGCCCCCGGTGCATTTAAATGCAGATCTGGATCTTAATGCCTATGCCAATACCAGCACGATGAGCTGGGCGCTGTCCCCGGCCCCCGGCGTACATCGCAAGCCGCTGGAACGCATTGGCGGTGAAAAGGTTACGCGCGCCACCTCCTTGGTTCATTACGCCCCCGGCTCACAATTTGACGCGCATATCCATAATGGCGACGAGGAATTTTTTGTGCTTGACGGCATATTTTCTGATGATTCCGGGGATTTTGGACCTGGCCATTATGTGCGCAATCCACCCCATTCTGCCCATGCCCCCTTTAGCAAGGATGGCTGTACCATATTTGTGAAACTGGGTCAGATCCCCGATCACGACCGCCGTTCCATCCGCGTAGACAGCCGGGATCCCAAGGCCGCGTGGCAGCATAATCGCCCGGGCGTGCGCACCTTGCCGCTTTATACCAGTGCTGATGAAACGGTCTCGCTGGTACGTTGGGATGCTGGACTGAAGTGCCTGCCTGTACGCTTTGCGCACGGTTTGGAAATTTATGTCCTCAAAGGGGCCTTCAGGGATGAATACGGCCATCATAGTGCAGGCAACTGGATGCGGCTGGCCGCCGGGCAAAGCCACGCCATGCAAATTCTTTCGTCTTGTGAAGCTTTGGTAAAAACCGGGCATCTGGGCCGTCACGCCGTGGGCACTCTTGATGGCCCTGAACGGGCTTAGGCCTCTATTTTAAGTAAACCACCCAGCGGCGCCTGACGGTTCTGCATGCGGGCGTAGGTTTTAAAAATGCGCGCCTGTTCTGCCGGATCGCCTTTGAGGCCACGGCGTGGCTGACCCGCCAGCACATGAGCCGAAAACGCGGCCAGTTGCGGTGGGCGTGGCGGATGCGCCGAGCGTCCACGCGAACGGGGCACAGCCACCAGCGCCGTATTTTGCGCGCGACGCGAAGGCCGGGTAAAGCGCTCATTGTCTTTGGCGCGAATGGCAGTTGATATGGACGATATACGGCTCATGCCTGACCAGTTGCAAAAGATACGCCGCAAAAAGGCGGCACACTTTGACACGTTTAGGCCATTAACGGCCCATTAACCATAAATTTTGACGTTGCCGGCCTTAAAATGTATGAATTTTGTGCCAAACTGGGACGTTTGGGGAAGGCTCTGGAGATCAGGATTTACCCCATTTTATCCAGTTTGTCCTGCATGGTGGCCATTTGAGCGCGCAAGTCATCCAGATCATCCTCGCGGCCTTCAGAGGCAGGCTTTGCATGTCTTTGCGCGCTGCCATAAGTTCCAAAAGACGACATGGATTTTAGCGTCTGCTCAAACAGGGCCATGTTCTGGCGCACCTGTTCCTCGAACATACCAAACAAAGGGTTGGCACTGGAGCTGCCCATCTGGCTGGCAAAACGGTCCTTGCTTTTGGCCAGCGAGTTCATGCTCATATCCAAAAACCCGGGCACAATATTTTGCATACTGTCGCCGTAAAAGCGGATCAATTGGCGCAAAAAATCAATGGGGAGCAAATGCTGGCCCTGAGTTTCCTGCTCGAAAATAATCTGGGTCAACACACAATGAGTAAGGTCTTCGCCGGTTTTGGCATCCTGCACGACAAAATCTGTACCTTCATGCACCATCGCCTTTAAATCATCCAGCGTGATATAGGCGCTGCGCGCCGTGTCATAGAGCCGCCGGTTTGCGTATTTTTTTATAATCACCGGACCGGATGTGTTTTTGCTGGTTTTTGCCATGACACCTTAATCACCAAAGAATGATCGGGACCCAAGTTTCGCAAGTCCGGCCCGGCTGGGCAAGCCGCCAGACATGTTTTCTTTTTCGCGGAGCTTTGGCAGACTGTGTTTCCCCTTAAAGGAGAGTGTGACGAGCAGACTGGCCGTCGTTACCGGCACCGCCAGAGGCATAGGCCGCGCCATTAGCGAGCGCCTGGCCGATGCCGACTATCGGGTTGCCGCTATATATGCAGGCAATCACGCCGCCACAGCAGAATGCCCCCGCGACGGATCAATTTTTTGCTATCAATGGGATGTTGCTGATTACGAAGCCTGCACAGCGGGGATTGCCAATATTGAGGGCGAGCGCGGCCCGGTCATTGTGGTCAACAATGCCAGCTTTATTACCGACTTGGCGCTTTCTATTAATGGCGGCCAACATATGTATTAGGGTCAGGACCTGTTCCTGAAGCCCCACCTGTAGGGTTTTACCGTTAGCTGTGATAGCGTGTTACGGAGAACAAAAACCCCGGACCCTGGCCCTTTGGGCATCGGTCCTATGGATGAAGAGGCACCACGCTTATGTGTTTTTCCGAACCTGTCAGTTTTATCGCTGGTGGCCTGTTAATTACGGGCGGGGCTTATGCAGCCTGGAAAGCCTGGAATATCAACAAACGTTATGTGCCCGTAGCCATGATGCCGGTATTTGCTGGCATCCAGCAAGTGATGGAAGGTCATGTGTGGATGGGGTTAAATCATTCTGACCCGAACATGGTCTGGTGGGGAGCCATTGGGTTTATCCTGTTTTCATGGCTAATGTGGCCAACATGGATTCCCTTTAGCATCTACTATCTTGAACCGCCGGACAGCAAACGCAAAAAACCGCTTTTAGTGTTCGCATTGGCCGGTTTTTCGCTGGGTCTGATTTTATTTATTCCGCATTTAATCAATCCGGAATGGGTCGACGTCGCGATCAACAAGCATTCCATCGCTTATGAAGGCACAATGTTTCTTGATTATTTCATGCCGCGCGAGCTGACCTATGGCATCTATCTGTTTCTGATTATCACACCCCCACTGCTCTCCACCTATCTGCATATGCGGCTATTTGGCGTAACGCTGATTGCGGTGGTAACCATAGTTTTTTTATTCCTCTCCTACGCCTATATCTCGTTTTTCTGTCTGCTGGCTGGCGTGGCGACTTTGCATTTGATCTACATCATCATACACAACAAATGTTGTCGGGAATGTCCGGAAATATTTGGATAGATGGCTTGACGCCCGTGTAAACTGGAAAAGAGTTCCGGGGACCAACACCTGCTTAAAAAATATTTGGCCGTAATACCGCCGCAGTCTGGTGCATAGTGGAAAGCATGAAGGAAGGCCATTTGAGAAATACGCGACGCTTTGGCACGCTGATCACGCTTGCTGGATGCCTGTTGTCTGGTGCTGGGTCCGCAGCGGCCGGGGAACCAGCGACAAAGGTGCTGCGCGAAGCCTATCAGGTCCCCGCCAGCACCCAGCCGGTCACTCGCTTTGACGTGGGCCGCAAAAGCGAAGCCTTTATTCTTGATCAGCGCCACCAGGGCCGATTGCTGTTTCGCTATGTGCGTTCGCGCGAAGTGTTTGTGCTGCGCCAGGTACCGGGGCCGCGCGGTGATGTGATGTTAAAAAATGACCTGGGCGCGGTGATGGTCCGCATGAGCCGGGTTGGCGGCCCTGTATTATTCCCGGAACGCTCATCGACCGGCATTCCGGCCTGGCGGGCCGGACCGGGCACTCCATTGGGGCCAAATACCGTCCGGCTGGACGATTTACGCCCGGCGCTTTCTGATATAGCCAATGATCTGGTTAGCATTCTGGATCGTGACGTGACTATTTCGGTGCGCGGCGCGAACGAGCGCACCGCCTGGATTTATCTGGATACCGCCCTGAATGCGCGCAGCGCCTTAAAACGGATCAAGCGCAATCCGGACCGCAAGGGCCGTACCCTACCCGACTTAAATGAGCTACGTCTGGTCTCGTCAGATCATCAGGAATTGAAGCTGAATGATGGCTTGCTGGAAATTCACCTAGTAACCCAAGAGGGCTTTGCCGGGCGACCTTCATCCCTGCGGCTGGCCGGGTTTTTATCGGGCAAAAGGGTACGCGCCAGCAAGGACTAGCGCTGGCCAGCAGAGGCCAGTGTACTAACAGCCCCCTTGGCAGGCTGTGCATTTTTGATCAGCGCATCAATACGCACTTTTTCTTTGGCAAACAGTTTCAACTCGCTAGCCTTTAACCGCCGCCCGGTGGGCACTTTGACGGTCATGGGGTTCACCTGACGGCCATTTTTCAGCACTTCATAATGCAGATGCGCCCCGGTCACGCGCCCAGTGGCCCCCACATAACCAATAATCTGCCCTTGGCTGACCCGACGGCCTTTTCTGATCCCCCGGCCATATTTGGACATATGGGCATAGGCGGTTTTATAGCCATTAGAATGACGAATGCGCACATAATTGCCAAAAGAGCCAAAGCGTGAGGCGCGCTCGACCACCCCATTGCCCGCCGCCATAATGGGCGTGCCGCGCACGGCGGCAAAGTCTGTGCCCTTATGTTTGCGGGTATAACCCAGCACCGGGTGTTTGCGCCGCCCAAAGCCAGACGAAATGCGCGCGCCTTTAATGGGGGTCTTCATCAGGAAGCGCTTGGCACTTTGCCCGTCGGCATTGTAATAGCCCACTTCACCGTCTGGCGTTTCAAAGCGATAAAAGGCCTTTTCCTTGCCGCGTGGGGCCAGCATGGTATAGATCAGATTGCCGGTTTTTATCGAATTGCCACGCTCATCGCGATAGTCCTCGAACACCATATCAAACTGGTCGCCGGGACGAATGCCGCGCTGAAAATCCACGCTGTAGGCATAAAGCTGTGCAAAATTGGCGATCACCGCATCACTGGCCCCGGCGGCCAGGCCATCCACATAAAGCGACGCATCAATGCTGCCTCTGGCGCGAGTTTGGCCCAATTGCAGGTCCATAACCAGCTCGCGGGAGACAAAATCACCATTATGTTCGCGCTCCAGCAATATTGTGCGCGTCACATCGGGTTTGGTGGTCAGGCCCGCCAGACGATAACGCACGCCTTTTTTGGCGCTCCGCTGGTCCAGATTTTCCAGTGACAGGGTCAACATTTGCCCGGCGCGCAATTTTCTTGGGTTATAGGTTTTGGCCAGCGCCGAGATGGCGCGCGCCGCTTCGCCGCGATCAATACCGGCCTTGACCAGCAAATTGGACAAGGTGGCCCCGGGGCGCACCTTGATCATCTGATTATGAATACCGCCAAGGCGTGACTGGTTTAAAGCGCCAAAAACCGCCTGTTCCAACGCGGCCATATCGGGTAAAGGGGGCGCAGGCGTAACAGGGGCCGTTACCTTGGCAGTTTGCGTCAAGTCAGAGGCCTGATCCTGCGGCACGCTTGGCGTCTTCATATTCAGAGCCGCCGCACCCAATAGCAGAACCGGCACGGCAAAGGCGGCCAGACCCATAATTTTGTGTTCTTTTTTTATGTTGGCTTGCCTCACGGCATCTAAACCAGCCTGCATAAAATTTTGCACGTTCATGCCATTCCCCGGAGTCGCACATATACCTAGCCGCAGTGAATGCGAGCGAGGTTAAAGAAGTCTGAGCATTAATCACAATTTGGTGCTTTCATCTTGGCGTACCAAAACAAAGAATCCAAGCGCTCTCCCCATTTGGGTGCAGAGCGGTGGCTGTACACGTGATCTGCATAATGAGCATTCACCAGATGGTAAGGCTCTGGCGGCACTCTATGACAACACCTTATATTAGGGACGAATGTCCGAATCAGCACGAGTGCCATCATGACCGAGACCAACGCGCCTTTTAACATGCCTGCCGAAGACCTTGCTGCGCTTTTATGCGCCCGGCTGTGCCACGATCTTGTGGCCCCGGTCAGTGCCATCAATACCGCGCTGGAGGTTATGGAAGACGAAAGCGCCGTAGATATGCGCGATGAAGCCTTAAAACTGTTGCACCTTTCGGCGGGTCAGGCCTCGGCCAAGCTGGAGTTTTCCCGTCTGGCCTTTGGGGCAGGGACATCGGCACCGGGCCTTGTGGAAACCAGAGAGCTGGAACGTCTGGTCATGGGGGCCTTTGCCTCAGCCCGGTCAGAAATTGTCTGGCGTGTCAGTGCCTCGCATTTATCAAAGGCGGCGGCCCGCTTGCTGTTAAACATGGTCATATTGGGTATTGAATCGGCCCTGCGCGGCGGTGAAGTGCGTATCGAGGCGTCCTCGGCATCACGCATGCGCGTCTCTTCGCGCGGTGGCATGACCAAGCTTTTGCCAACCGTCACCTCGGCTCTGCAAGGCGCGCCCATGGAAAACGGCTATGATGGCCGCTCCATCCAACCCTTCTATACTGGCTTGATTGCACGCTCATTAGGCGGGCGCGCCGACGCCTGTTTACTGGACGACGGGGTTGAATTTATCGCTTTAACCGCCGAAGCCGCCCCTGAGATGATCGGCACTCGCGCAGAAGCTGTATAAATTTTCACCGAATAGCGCTCACTTTAGCACCCCCTTAACCAGTCCGGTTAATTATAACAGAACCAGGGCAGATTCGCGGTCCGTGGGGGAGTATAAAGATGGATGATCTATTAGAAGAATTTTTGACCGAAACTTCAGAAAGCCTTGAAACGGTTGATTCAGAGTTGGTCAAGTTTGAGCAAAACCCCAATGATGAGGAAACGCTCAACAATATTTTCAGGCTGGTGCACACGATTAAAGGCACATGCGGCTTTTTAGACCTGCCTCGCCTCGAAGCGCTGGCCCATGCCGGTGAAACCCTGCTTGGTAAATATCGCGACAAGGCGTTGGTCCCTAATTCTGACACGGTTGGCCTCATTCTCGAATCCATTGATCAGCTAAAAGTTATCCTTAACCATCTGGGCAGTTCGCAAAGCGAGCCGGAAGGCGATGATGCCGAGATGATCGCCCAGCTGGTTGCCGCCTCAGAAGGCAAAATGGAAAAAGCCGAAGAGCCTGCACCGGCTGCGGAAAAAGAGGTCAAGGCCGAAGAACCTGTTGCCAAAGAAACCCCTGCCGCCGATGGCGATAACGGCTATGATGAGGACCTGGATCGCCCGCTTCGTCCGGGCGAAGTGTCTTTGGCTGATCTGGAACGCGCCTTTATGGAAGCTGACGGCCCCGATCTGGAGCAACTGGCCGCTGAAGCCGAACAGGTCAAAATCGCTGAAGAGAAAAAGAAAAAAGAAGAAGCTGAGAAGGCCGCTGCCAAACCCAGTGTCGAGGTTTCTCTGGTTTCGCAATCCATTCGGGTTAATGTGGATGTGCTGGAAGACCTGATGACCATGGTTTCCGAGCTGGTTCTGACCCGCAATCAGCTTTTGCAAATGGTGCGCCATATGGGCGATACCGAGATTAAAGTTCCCTTGCAGCGTCTATCCAGCGTAACCGCTGAATTACAGGACGGGGTGATGAAAACCCGCATGCAGCCTATTGGCAGCGCCTGGAAAAAACTGCCCCGGATTGTTCGCGATAGTGCCAAGGCCGTTGGCAAGAAAATTGAACTGCACATGGAAGGTGAAAGCACTGAGCTGGACCGCCAGGTGCTGGAACTAATCCGTGATCCGCTGACCCATATGGTGCGAAATTCCTGTGATCACGGGCTGGAACCCACAGATATTCGTGTTGCCGCCAACAAACCCGAAGCCGGGCAGATCAATCTGCGCGCGTTTCATGAAGGCGGCCACATTGTAATTGAAATTGCCGATGACGGGGCTGGCCTGCCGACCTCAAAAATCAAGCGCAAGGCCATAGAGAACGGCACAATTACCGAGGCCCAGGCCGAAAGTATGACGGAGAATGAACTTCACCGTCTGATCTTTGCCGCTGGTCTGTCCACTGCCAAGGAAGTGACATCACTGTCCGGGCGCGGCGTGGGCATGGATGTGGTACGCAATAATATTGAACAAATCGGCGGCACGATTGACCTTGTATCAATCGGCGGTGAAGGCACCACCTTTACCATTAAAATTCCGCTAACCTTGGCCATTGTTTCCGCCCTGATTGTCGAGGCCGCCAACAGTCGCTTTGCTATTCCGCAATTGTCTGTTCTGGAACTGGTGCGCACCACAAAAGACGGCGAGCACCGGGTTGAGGAAATACACAACACCCGGGTCTTGCGCCTGCGCGATACATTGCTGCCATTGATTGACCTCGCCGATATTCTGCAAATTCCCCAAGGGGAGAAATCATCAGATAACGCCTTTGTCGTGGTGATGATTGTTGGTGATCAACGCTTTGGCGTGGTTGTGGATAATGTCTTTGATACCGAAGAAATTGTGGTCAAGCCTCTGGCCAAAGTGCTCAGTGGCATTGCCGCCTTCTCGGGGAACACCATATTGGGCGATGGCACCGTGATTATGATTGTCGATCCCAATGGCATCGCCAAGTCGGTCAATCTGACCAAAGAGACCGAGCGTAGTATGGATAATGCCCAGACTGCCACAGGCCCAATCGTAGAACAAACCGCCATGTTGCTGTTCAAAGCCGGTGGTATTGAGCCAAAAGCCGTACCGCTTAGCCTAGTCACACGCCTTGAAGAGATTGACACCAGCACCATTGAAAATGTCGATGGCGAGCAATTGGTACAATATCGCGGGGGCCTGATGCCACTGGTGCAAATCGGCGGCTTTGCCCCTCTGGAAGAAAACGAGCGTCAGCCGGTTCTGGTATTTACGGATCGGGGCCGCTCTGTTGGCCTGGTGGTTGATGAAATCGTTGATATTGTTGAAGAGGTTCTGAATATTGAGAAGAGCGCCAGCACACCGGGCATTATTGGTGCGGCGGTCCTTAAGGGAAAGGCCACCGAAGTCATTGATGTCGGCCATTACCTGACCACAGCCTATCACGACTGGTTTGAAACCGCGAACAGCGAAGCCCAGACAGACGCCGTGCAGAAAAAACGAATTTTGCTTGTCGATGACAATGCCTTCTTCCGCAATATGGTGGCGCCGCTTCTGGCCGCAGCAGGCTATGAGGTAACCGCCGTCGGCAGTGCCGCCGAAGCCTGGAAGCTGAATGAAACGGGCATCGCCTTTGATGTCATTGTTTCCGATATTGAAATGCCCGATGAAACCGGCGTCGCCTTTGCCACCAAACTGGCCAAGGACGAGCGCTGGTCAGACATTCCACGTCTGGCCCTGTCGGCCATGGGACAGAACGATCTGGACCGCATGGGGGCCACCGATGCCTTTACCGACATCGTACGCAAGGCAGACCGGGAATCACTGATTTCCACCATTGATTATGTGCTTCAGACCCAGGGAGAAGCCGCATGACCGCTTCGGACGAACAGCATATCCACACCAGTGAAAACACACGTGAGTATGTAACCTTTGAAATTGCCGATCAGTTGTTTGGCATAGAGGTGACCAGCATTCATGATGTGTTTCAGCCTCACTCGCTAACCACTGTGCCCATGGCCCCGCCAGAGGTCAAAGGCGTGCTGAACCTGCGCGGACGCATCGTCACCGCCATTGATGCGCGGGAACGCCTGGGCATGCCAAAACCTGAGGATAAAAACCATCAGGATATGGCCATTGGCGTCGAACTTGGCAATGAATCCTATGGCCTGATTATTGATCGGGTGGGCGAAGTTCTAAGATTAGACACCAGTGATCGTGAAGCCCTGCCAAGTAATATTGACCCTGTCTGGCAGAGTGTTTCTCATGGGATTTACCGTCTTGAGGGCCAGCTTTTGATTATTCTGGACATCGAAAAAATGCTGAATATCAGCACGGAAAGCGCTCGGGCGGCCTAACTTGAACTTGCGGGGATTGAAAAGGACTTAAGTCAGATGAAAAATTGTCTTGTTGTTGATGATAGTCGGGTGATCCGTAAGGTTGCGCGTCGTATTCTTGAAGATATGCAGTTTGCCTGTGAAGAGGCTGGCGATGGCCAGCAAGCCCTAGAGCAATGCCGAAAATCCATGCCCGATGCGATCCTGCTCGATTGGAATATGCCGGTCATGAGCGGCATTGATTTTCTCAAAGCCCTGCGCAAGGAAGATGGCGGGCAGGCCCCGATCGTTGTGTTTTGCACCACCGAAAATGATATGGGGCATATTACCGAGGCGCTGAACGCCGGTGCCAATGAATACATTATGAAACCATTTGATGGTGAAATTCTGGGCTCCAAGTTTGCAGAAGTCGGCTTGGTTGCAGCAGAAGCATGAGTATAGGCACCCCCCGTATATCGCGCCCCACTGGCACATCCGGTGATGCCATCAAGGTCATGATAACCGACGATTCGGCGGTTGTGCGTGGCCTGATCACCCGGTGGCTCGGCGAAGAGAGCGGCATTGAGATCGTGGCCAAGGCTTCGGATGGCATCATGGCCATTAAAATGGCCGCAGAGCATCAGCCTGATGTGGTTATTCTGGACGTGGAAATGCCGCGCCTTGATGGCCTGGCCGCCCTGCCACAAATCCTCAAAGCCGCACCCAAGACCAAAGTGGTCATGGCCTCCACCCTGACCCATCGCAATGCCGATATTACCTTGCGTGCGCTGTCCAGTGGTGCCGCAGATTATCTGCCAAAGCCTGAATCCAGTTCGCTGGCCAGTGCCAAGGATTTTCAGCATGACCTGATCGCCAAGGTCCGGGCCTTGGGTGAAGCCAGCCGACGCAGCAGAAGCCCCGCAGCCAGACGCCCAATGGCCCCGCCCGCCCGTGTGGCCGCCCGTATAAGGCCACAGGCAAAGCGCCCGCGCCCGGTACCAAAAGCGGTCTTTATTGGCGCATCAACGGGTGGCCCACAGGCCTTGCGCGATGTGATTACGGTTATTGGGCCAAAAATCAATATTCCTGTCTTTATTACCCAGCATATGCCCAAGGCCTTTACCGCCGTGCTGGCCGAACATTTAAGCAAAAATGCCCGCAAGCCCGTCGTCGAGGGCCGCGACGGCATGCCGGTTAAATCCAATGGCATTTATCTGGCTCCCGGTGATTTTCACATGACGGTGCGGCGCAGCGGCGCCGGCGTGGTTATCGGGCTGGATCAACGCCCACAGGAAAACTATTGCCGCCCGGCCGTTGACCCCATGTTTCGCAGCGCCGCCGAGGTTTATGGCGACAGCGCCCTTGGCGTGGTGCTAACCGGCATGGGCCATGATGGCCAGGAAGGATCAGAACATCTGGTGAAAACAGGCGCACAAATACTGGCGCAAGATGAAGCCACTTCGGTGGTCTGGGGCATGCCCGGCTCCGTTGTCCAGGCCGGTCTGGCCGAACAAGTCAAACCTATAAATCAAATAGGAACAACAATTATGAACATAGTCAGTGGGGGTCGTCAGCGATGAACAGTCTGGATTTCACCTTCTTGGTCAATATGCTGAAGAAAAGGTCCGGTCATGTACTTAGTGCAGACAAGGGTTATCTCTTGGACAGCCGCCTTGGCCCCATAGCACGCAAGGAAAACTTTGGCTCCGTAGAGGCGCTGGTTACGGCCATGCGTACCCGTAATGACGAACGTCTGAACGCTATGGTCACCGAGGCCATGACCACAAACGAGACGTTTTTCTTTCGTGATCGCACGCCCTTCGATCTTTTCAAAAGCGAAGTCATCCCGCATATGGCGGCGAACCGCCGCCCGGGATCAAAGCTGAAAATCTGGTGTGCTGCGGCGTCTACCGGACAGGAACCTTATTCACTGGCCATGATCTTGCGTGAAGAGGCCGCCAGGATGAGAGGCATTTCGCACAATATTCTGGCCACGGATATTTCAGATAAAGTACTGCATAAAGCCAAAGCCGGTCTTTATTCCCAATTTGAAGTCCAGCGCGGATTGCCGGTGCAATTGATGGTCAAGTATTTTCAAAAATCTGATGATTTATGGAAAATTGATCCGAATTTGCAACAACATATCGTGTTCAGAAAATTCAACCTTTTAGACAGTTTTCGGACGATGGGGCAGTTTGACGTAGTCTTTTGCCGTAATGTTCTGATCTATTTCGATCAACCAACCAAGTCCGACATTCTGAACCGGCTGGCCGGGTCCATTGCGCCCGATGGCTTTTTGTTTCTGGGTGCCGCTGAAACCGTTATGGGCCTATCCGATGCCTTTGCCCCGGTTTCAGGCAAGCGCGGCCTTTATATCCGTAAGGAAAAGGCTGTGGCCAAAGTCGCATAAAATTAGCGCTTTGACATGGTAAAATAAAATCAGGCGGTCTTCGGGCCGCCTTTTTTTATAGGCCATTAGCCATAGATGGCGATCGCTTATAATAAGTATTGCTTATTATAAGGATGTGCGTATAAAAACCTCATGCCTATTACCAAAGAAGACAGAGTCCTCGCCTTCGCCATTAGCGACACGGCACAAATCCTGCGCAAGGCTTTTAACGCCCGTGCCCGCCATTTACGCATGACCCAGGCCCAATACCGCACCTTGATTTTTCTAACCCGGCAACAGGGCATCACCCAGACAGAACTGGCTCGCCTTTTAGAGATCAGGCCCATCACCCTGACCCGACAATTGGACATTCTTGCCGCCAACAAGCTGATAGAGCGGCGCATAAATCCCGATGACCGGCGTTCCTTTTGCCTGTACCTGACCCCAAAGGCCGGGCCTGTCTTAGATGAGATCCGCACCATTGCCGGTGCCATTATGGATGATTGTACTAAAGGCCTCAGTACCGACGACAAAGCGCAAATGACACGCCTGCTCTTGCAGATGAAAGACAGCCTTGCCGAGGATGTTCCGGCATGAACAAGACTGTAGAAAAGGAATATCTGGACATTGACAAGGCCGACATTGCCACAGGACAAAGCGCTGCCATGGAGCTTGGCACCTTGCCGCGCACAATCAACACCAAACGCCTTGCCCGTACCCTATTGATGGCCATTCCGGTCCTGATACTGGCCTTTATTGCCTTATGGATTTATGCCACAGGCGGGCGCTGGATGCAGACTGAAAACGCCTATATCAAGGCCGACAAGGCCCAGATTAGTGCGCAGATTTCAGCAAATATCACACAATTGTCTGTGCGCGATAACCAGCATGTTCAGGCCGGTGATGTGTTGTTCACACTGGATGCAGAGCCATTTCAACTCACGCTGGATGCCACACGCGCCGCCCATGATGAGGCGCTGGGGCAAATCATGGCCGCCAAAGCCAACTATAAACAGCGGCAGGGGGAGCGGGATCTGGCCGTAGAGAATTTGGCCTTTGCCGAACGGGAATTAAAACGCAGAAAAGAGCTTTCAAAACGAAAAATTGTCGCCAAGGCCACTCTGGACGAATATGTGCATGACCGTGATGTTTCCGCTTCGCACTTGCGCAGCAAAACACAGGAACTATCCGTGTTGCGGGCCTTGCTGGGCGACCCGTCGGCAGATGTTCACCATCATCCGCGTATACGCGGCGCGCTGGCTAAAGTTCAACTTGCCGAGCAGGATTTAGCACACACCACCATCCGCGCGCCGATTGCTGGCACAACCGGGTCAGTGCCTGTGCTGGGTAATTTTGTACGCGCCGGTACGCCGGTCATGGTGATTGTATCTGATACAGACATGTGGGTGGAAGCCAATTTCAAGGAAACCGCCCTCACTCATATGCGCGTTGGCCAAACGGCTAATTTACGTGTCGATGCCTATCCAGATGTAAAATTTCGTGGCCGCATAACCAGTATTGACCCGGCCACCGGATCAGAGTTTTCCTTGCTGCCCGCCCAAAACGCCAGCGGCAATTGGGTAAAGGTGGTACAGCGCGTTCCCGTCAGGGTTTCCATTACGCCGCGCAACAACGCGGCTAATTTACGTGCCGGTATGAGTGTTCGTGTGCGCATTGATACTGGCCATCACCGGGCCTTGCCCGCCTTTTTCCTCGCGCCTTTGCGCTGGTTTGGTGCCGATGTCGGCTGATCGCCCCTTTATAGTGCCGCGCAACCGGGCGATGATCACCCTGTCGGTGATGTTGGCCACCACCATGCAGGCCATCGACACCACTATTGCCAATGTGGCCCTGCCGCATATGCAAGGCGCCATGGCCGCCACCCAGGACCAGATTTCCTGGGTTCTGACCTCTTATATTGTTTCTGCCGCCATTATGACGCCGCCAACAGGGTTTCTGGCGGCACGTTTTGGGAGAAAACGCCTGTTTATTGGTGCGGTCAGCGGCTTTATCATTGCCTCCATGCTGGCCGGGGCTTCGGCCAATCTGGGCCAGCTGGTCTTTTTTCGCCTGATGCAGGGGGCCTTTGGCGCATCTTTAGTGCCCTTATCACAGGCGGTATTGCTGGACGTATATCCGCGCCATCAACATGGCCGGGCCATTGCCATTTGGGGCGTTGGCGTAATGATTGGCCCGGTTCTTGGCCCCACACTTGGTGGCTGGCTCACCGAAACATTCTCGTGGCGCTGGGTGTTTTATATCAACCTGCCTGTTGGGCTGATGGCGATTGCCGGTCTTTCGCTCTTTGTTAAGCGTACATACCGGCAGAAAAAACTGCCCTTTGACTGGATGGGCTTTGCTTTGCTCAGCCTCTCCATCGGCGCCTTGCAAATGATGCTGGACCGGGGCCAGTCCCAGGACTGGTTTTTCGCCTATGAGATTATTATCGAGGCGGTATTGGCGCTTTTGTGTCTCTACCTTTTCATCGTCCACATCATGACCACCAAGCGCCCGTTTTTAGACCCGGTGATGTTCAAGGACAGAAACCTCAGCATGGGGCTGGGGTTCATGTTTCTGATCGGCATCATCTTTTTATCCACTATGGCCATTCTGCCGCCGTTTTTACAAACCTTGAAAGGCTGGCCGGTGGTGCTGACCGGCATGGTGCTGGCCCCGCGCGGGCTGGGCCTGATGCTGGGCATGCTGGTGATGGGCCGTCTCGCCGAGCGCTATGACGCGCGCCTTTTGATCGCCGGCGGCATGGTGATAATTGCCATATCACTCTATGCCATGAGCCGTTTTACCCTGGATGTGAGCGCCACGGATATTATCTGGACCGGCTTTACCCAGGGGCTGGGCCTTGGGGCTGTCTTTGTGCCTATGGGGGTGATCACCTTTGCCACTTTGGACGAAAAATACCGTACCGAGGCCACGGCGCTGTTCTCTCTGGTGCGCAATATTGGCTCGTCCATCGGGGTTTCCATCTCTTTTGCCCTGCTGGCCCGCAATATCCAGATCAATCATGCGGAACTTTCAGCACATATCACCCCCTATAATCCGCTGGTCAGCGCTATGGCCCTTGATCAGCCCGGCGGCTTGTTGCGTCTTGGCCTTCTGGATGCACAAATTACCCAGCAAGCGGCGCTAATTGGTTATCTGAATGATTTTCGTTTCATGATGGCCATTGCCATTTTTGCCGCGCCACTGATTTTATTATTGCGGGCACCCAATAAAAAAGGCGGCTGAACCAGCCGCCTTTTTATAATTCTGTCAAAGCCCGCGCTTACGCCGCTTCGACTTCCTCAGCCGGATCGCGCAAGACATAGCCGCGTCCCCAAACTGTTTCGATATAATGTTCACCGCCGGTCGCATTGGCGAGTTTTTTGCGCAATTTGCAGATAAACACGTCAATGATTTTCAATTCCGGCTCGTCAAGACCACCATAAAGCTGGTTTAAGAACATTTCCTTGGTCAGGGTCGTGCCCTTGCGCAAGGAAAGCAGCTCCAGCATCTGGTATTCTTTACCCGTCAGATGCACGCGCTGTTTGTTGACATCAACGGTTTTGGCGTCGAGATTAACCGCGACCATGCCCGTTGTGATGATGGATTGTGAATGGCCTTTGGAACGGCGAACAACCGCATGAATGCGGGCCACCAGCTCATCCTTGTGAAAAGGTTTGGTCAGATAATCATCTGCGCCATAGCCCAGACCCTGAACCTTGACCTCTGTATCGGCGGTCCCTGACAAGATCAGCACTGGGGTTTCCACTTTGGAAACCCGCAATTGCTTCAACACATCAAAGCCCGGCATGTCCGGCAGATCCAGATCCAGCAGTATGAGATCGTAATCATACAGCTTGCCCAGATCGACGCCTTCTTCACCAAGGTCAGTCGTGTAAATATTAAAGCCTTCAGACTTTAGCATCAGCTCTATCGATTGTGCTGTCGCACTATCATCCTCAACCAAGAGAACTCGCATAGGCCCCTCCCATTGGCCTGCGAATCAGTTAGCAGGCTTCATTGGCATAATAGTTAACTCTATCCATACGCTAGGGGAATCCCCTTAACCAAAGTTAAACAAATCAAATTGATTTTGATCTTTTGTTAAAACTGCATTTCGTACAAATTAATATGGCCGCGTTTACGTGATCGCAAGACGCTGCGCGTACATTGGCCCCTGAACCTGACACGGTCGATATGGAGTACCTCTTGTATGCAAGCTCTTAGAGCCAGCATTGACGCCCTGGAGCCACGCCGCTTTCGTGGTCGCGTCACCGCCGTGAATGGACTTATGATCGAAGCTATGGGGCCAGCCGATGCGCTGGAGCTGGGCGCGCGGGCCATTGCCCACACCCGCCATGGCGAACTGGCCTGCGAAGTTGTTGGCTTTCGCGGTGACCACGCTCTGATGATGCCTTTTGGCCCCCTGGATGGTG
This sequence comes from Robiginitomaculum sp., assembly GCA_002733495.1. Taxonomy (GTDB): domain Bacteria; phylum Pseudomonadota; class Alphaproteobacteria; order Caulobacterales; family Maricaulaceae; genus Robiginitomaculum_B. The sequence continues at coordinate 45,712 of NVVV01000010.1, read as the reverse complement.
TTCGCGCTGGATCGCGCATGGAAATTGACCCCGAAGGGCCTTATGTGCGCCCCTCCTCAGCATGGCTTGGCCGGGTAATTGATGCCTTTGGCAAGCCTATCGATAATGGCGGCGCGTTGTTGCCGGGCCTGCATCCCTATCCGCTTCGTGGTCGCCCACCTGCCCCCCATACCCGTGCCCGGGTTGGCGCGCGTATGGATACCGGCGTTCGCGCCATCAATACCTTCACGCAAATCTGCAAAGGCCAGCGCATGGGCGTGTTTGCCGGCTCTGGCGTTGGTAAATCCGTGCTGATGTCCATGCTGGCGCAAAATGCAGACTGTGATGTGACGGTCATCGGGCTGATCGGGGAACGGGGACGCGAAGTTAAGGAATTTATCGACGACGTTTTAGGGCCAGAAGGCATGAAACGTACCGTCGTTGTGGTCGCCACATCGGACGAGCCAGCGCTTAGCCGCCGCCAAGCGGCACAATTAACCCTGACGGTTTCCGAGTATTTTCGTGATCAGGGCAAGCATGTCTTGTGCCTGATGGACAGTGTCACACGCTTTGCCATGGCCCAGCGTGAAATTGGTCTGGCCGCAGGCGAGCCGCCAACCACGCGCGGCTATACCCCGTCTGTGTTTAATGAATTGCCACGCCTTCTCGAGCGCGCAGGCCCGGGGCGGCGCACCGATGGACGAACCGAGGGCGCCATTACCGGCATTTTCACAGTTCTGGTCGACGGCGATGATCATAACGAGCCGATCGCCGATGCCACACGCGGGATCCTCGATGGCCATATTGTGATGGAACGGGCCATTGCCGAACGGGGCCGTTTTCCGGCCATCAATATTTTAAAAAGCATTTCGCGCACCATGCCCGGATGCTGTGATGACAATGAATATGAGCTTATTCGCACGGCGCGACGCGCCCTTAGTGATTATGCGGATATGGAGGAATTAATCCGTCTGGGTGCCTATGCTCGCGGATCAAATGCCGGTGTGGATCGTGCCATAGACTTACACGACCCACTGGAAGCGTTTCTTGGTCAGAATAAAGAAGAAGCCACGTCTCTGGACGATGGCTTCCAACGTCTGGCCGAGATTTTGGGTGACAATAACAGCCTCAGTAACGAGGCGTAATGGAGGGGAATGATGCGTAATTTTGCATCCCTGGTAAAACTGGCGCGGTTCAAGGTTGAGGAACTGCAAAAACAAATGGGCGCCCTGGATGAGGCACGCGCCCATCTGGAAAGCCGTACGGCTGATCTGGAACGCAGCGTGCCCGAAGAGCAGGTGGCCGCCACCGAGACCCGCGAAGGCTTTATGGCCTATGGCTCCTATGCCCAGGCAGTAATCGAGCGCAAAAACAACTTACGCGCCTCGATGATCGAGCTGGATGCCCAGACCGCCGCTTTGCGCGTGCAATTGGAAGAGGCGTTTTTAGAGCTTAAAAAGTTCGAACTGATGGAAGAGCGCCGTCTGGCCCGCATTGCGCAGGCCCGCGCCAAAGCCGAACAGGATGAGCTGGACGAGATTGCCGGAAAACGCGCCGCGCGCTAGGGTTTTCTATTTTTCGAGTGTTTGCCAAATTAGTCAGGGTCTCACGACCCTACTTTTGGTTTCTGCTCGCGGACAAAAACAGGCGCATCCTTACCGTCGCTGGCCATTTTCCAGAACACAGGCCACAGGTCGGTCGGATGGGCTATGTGGTTTTCGCAAATATCCTCGATTGCCTTTGCTGCCCCTTCTCCTTCATGGATTAAGGGCGTCGCCCCGGCCTGCTCGGCCCAGAAGGTTGCAAACAACATGGGGCCCAATGACACCAGATCTGCGGGGGGAATTTTAGCGCCCGGCTTGAGTGCGGCCAAGATCATTTTGTCACTCAACGTACCAAAACGGTTCTGCCCGGTGAAGGGGTCACGTTTGTAATGCATAACACCACTGCCAATGCCGATGACCTTTTTCATCTTCAATTCAACGCAGGCACCTATAAACTTTCCGCCAGCCTCCTCCAGAACATGGCGCTGTAATTTGTCCAGGTCCTTGCGGAAGGGCTTTGCCTTACTCGCGCCCAATCGTCTGACTCGCAAATGATAAAGCTCATGTGCCAGTGTCTGCGCGTCACCATACATCTGTCCAAAATCGCGAGATTTGTCTGACTGATAAAACGGAAAGTAAAATTGTAAGTGAAAGGTGTTGCTTAGCATAAGACGCCGGTATTGCCGGTTAATACGAGTACCCGGCATGAACATCAGCATTTCTATGTCAAAATACCGTTCATGTGCCTTTTTCCATATGCGGGCATCCAAAGCAGAAAAGGTGCGTGTAAAGTCAGCAGCAAACCTTGCCGCGACGTCAGCCGATTCCTCACTGGCACGATCTGCCTTAATGACAATCTCGACATTGCCTGCCTTGTGGTGTGCAATCTCTTTTGTTGGGTCACCTTTCCATGGCTTGTCACCTCTAAAAATGGAAAAAGACGCATAGAGCGGGAAACCCGTTGGGCCGACCATGACCCCGTTAAGGGCGGAGGGGCCGCGCATTTTTGCATAAACTTCCTGATTTATGCTGCCGGTCTTCGTGTCATTAGGCAGGGTATATGAAGATGCACAGGCTTGGAGTAAAACCACCAAGCCTGATGCAAACATAGTTTTCATACGTCTTTTTCTCATGAGATTTCTTTTTTACTCAAGCGCACAAAAGCTATTATCACAGCTTTCCATCCAGACTTGCCCGGCGGTAGCCTGAACAGCTCCATCATAACTTACTGAGAGCATATAAGCATTCACACCAACATGTGTATTCACAGGCATGGAGACAAATTTTGTTTCAATGCCGCTTACATTAGCGGGTACTGATGCCATCCAGTCATGAACTGCTGTCGGGTTATTTACGGTAATAATGTTTCCGTTTTTTGTCCACGAGAATGCGGCCTGTGAAACCGGCTGGCCTGAGCTATTGTTCAGCGTGATATTGAACAAGCCTGTAGTGGGCAAGGCCACATTGCTGCCACCCATATCAATTGTGAATTTTGAAGCATCAAACTGGTCTGCCAAGACAGAGGCTGCCGTTGGTATACCGAGTGGCATCATCACACTCGAAGGGCAATTGATTGGTCCTGGGCCAGTACCCGGCAATGGGCAATTTGGACTAGCTATTGGAGGTAGTATTGATGCGCATCCATTCAAGGCCAACGCTGTTCCCATCAATAAAACTGTGATTAATCCCGTTTTCATATTTTCCTCCATCTTTTTCTTGTGCTGCTCGCACAAGCGCATTCATAGCAAGAGGAGGGGGGGGGCATGTCAACTTATTGTTTTTATTATATTTTATGAACTTGTTTAGTAAACATGTTCAGTTTCCGCGAGGTTTCACCAAGTATACCATACGCGCTTCCGCGCTAAGGTATTTCGCATTATATTTACCTTGGAAAGACTACCCACGATTGTCATCACCCGACGCGTTCGGGTGATCCAGTCTTCGTTTATACGCCTCCTCATCCTGAGCCTGCCCTAAGGATGGATTACCGGGACAAGCCCGGCAATGACATCAGCAGGCATATGGCAGGGCGCATCTGAATATGAAACGCCTTAGTTTTCTGTGCCCAGCATGCGTTTAAACGCCAAGATCATGGATATGCCGGCAAAATAGAGCACCATGCGCAAGGCAATGGCGGCGCCGCCATCGCGTTGTAAATGGGCCATGGCGGCGTTGCGCGCCTCGGCCATATCCATGCCATTGCTGGCTTGTAAAATCCATGGCCAGGCCATATCGGCCCCCAGTGCCAGAAGGACCGCCAGCCAAATGCGCGAAAACTGCCCCGTGGCCAGGCCAATAATGGTGGCAATGGTCGCATAAACCGCCAGTTCGCCGGGCGCGAAGGCAACGTCACCGACAAGATCGAGAATTTCCATAACGGCCCCTGTTTCAATTGCGTACAACCCGAGGGAGGTTTCGCAATATTCAGGCCAGAAATGACGCCTCTAGCGTCGCCCGTAAGCCGCCTTGGTGCCAAAAAGGAGACTGATAGCAGCAAAATAAACCAGACCGCGCACAAATAACGCCACACTGGAATAGCCTGACAGACGGTTCCAACTGGCCGTCAGGGCCTCACCAACCGGCGCGCCGGTGAGCAAGGCAAAAATGCCGGGCAGCATAAAATCAACGCTCGAGGCAATAAATACGGTCACGATGATGCTGGCATAATTGCGCATCACACCGGCACAAACCAGCGAGATTGCGCTGATCAAAACCAGATCGGCGGTTGTGAAGCTTTGCTCCATAACGGAAAGAATATTAGGTGTCATTAGACTTGCCCCACTACTTTCAGACGCGCCTTTGGATGAATTTCATTTTGCGACATCACTATGGTCTGTCCGCGAAAACGCTCGATGATGGAGCGCACAAAAGGCCGGATTGCCGGTGAGGTCAGCAAGACCGGCGCATCACCGGCCTCGGCAGCCGCATCAAAGCTGTCGCGCACCGCATTGATAAATTCATGCAATTTTGAGGGCGGCAAAGCCAGTTGACGGTTATCCCCTTCCCCTAACAGGTTCTCGGCAAAGGCCTGTTCCCATTCCGGCGACAGCCCCAGCATTGGCAGAGTGCCATCGGGGGCGGCAGACGCGTGGCACAATTGTCGCGCCAGACGGGTACGCACATGTTCGATAACCGCGCCCAGATTTTGTGTTGTGGCGCTGGCCTCGGCAATGGCTTCTAAAATGGCGGGCAGGTCGCGAATGGAAACCCGTTCTTTCAACAGCCCCTGCAAGATCTGTTGAATGCCAGAGCGACTGATTTGCGAAGGACTGATCTCTTCCAGCAACTTTTTATCTTCCTTGCCCAGACCCTCCAGCAGTTTTTCTGTCTCAGCAAAGGACAGAAGGTCTGGCATGTTATCGCGTAAAATTTCGGTCAAATGGGTGGCCAGAACGGTGGCCGGGTCGACAACCGTCAAGCCTTTGAACATGGCTTCTTCGCGCAAGGATTCGGTGATCCAGGTGGCGGGCAAACCAAAGGTTGGCTCTTTCACATGATCGCCCGGCAAATCAACTTGCGCGCCTGCCGGGTCCATGACCAGCAAATGCCCCAGTTTTAACATGCCGGTACCGGCCTCTATCTCCTTGACGCGCACCATATAATCGTCGGCTTTAAGCTGCATATTATCCAGAATACGCACCGGCGGCATGACAAAGCCCATTTCCTGCGCCATCTGGCGGCGCAAGGCCTTGATCTGATCGGTCAGGCGGCGCCCCTCCATATCATTGATCAGGCTGAGAAGATTATAGCCAAGCTCAATCTTCAACCCATCAATATGCAGGCTGTCGGCGATGGGCTGATCATCGTCTTCACTTTCCTTGGCCTCTTCGGCAGCGGCCTCTTCGACCTTGGTTTTTTCAGCGGATTTTCGTTTATGAATCAACCAGGCCCCTCCGCCGAGCAATATGGTCATCAAAGCAAAAGGCACAAAGGGCATGCCGGGCAGCAAAGCGGCGATCAGGCTGATCCCCGCAACAATGACCAGGCCCTGCGGATAGCCGGTAAATTGCGAGAAAAGCGCCTTGTCTGCGGCCCCTTCGACCCCGGCTTTGGACACCAGAAGGCCCGCCGCGACCGAGATAACCAGCGCCGGTATCTGACTGACCAGCCCATCACCAATGGTCAGCATGGTGTAGTTTGAGGCCGCCTGTGCAAACGGCATGCCTTCCTGGCCCACGCCAATAATCATGCCGCCAATAATGTTAATGGCGGTGATCAGCAAACCGGCCACCGCATCACCGCGCACAAATTTGGAAGCCCCGTCCATTGAGCCATAAAAATTGGATTCCGCCTCCAGATCCTTACGTTTCTGGCGGGCATCGTCTTCCTTCAAAAGGCCAGAGCTAAGATCAGCATCAATGGCCATCTGCTTGCCGGGCATAGCATCCAGAGAGAAGCGTGCCGCCACCTCGGCGATGCGGCCTGAACCCTTGGTGATGACTACAAAATTGACGATCACCAGAATGATAAAGACAATAATACCGATGACATAATTGCCCTGGGTGATCAGCGCACCAAAGCCCTGAATAATCCGCCCTGCCGCATCAGCGCCTTGCGAGCCATCAGACAGAATCAGACGTGTTGAGGCGAGGTTCAGCCCCAGTCGTAACATGGTGGCGATTAGCAAAACCGCAGGAAACGCACTAAATTCCAGCGGCTTTTGGATGAACAATGCGGTCATCAGCACCAGAATGGAAAATGAGATCGAGACAGCCAGCGCTATATCCAGCAGCCAGGACGGCATAGGCAGGATCAGCATCATCAAAATAGCGACAATGCCGACCGCAAGCGCCACATCGCCACGCAAAATTGCACTGGAAAACGCCTTGGCGTTAAATCCGGATGCGGCGGCGCTTATGCCTGTTGAATCTGCCATAAAATACGCTGTCCTTATTGGCTAGTTTAAAATTAGGCCATGGCCCCAATATTTCCTACACCGCCGCCGCCGGGCACCGGCACCGACACACCGTAATCGGCATATAATTTTAGCTTGTTACGCAAGGTGCGAATGGAAATGCCAAGAATATTGGCCGCATGGGTCCGGTTACCCAGGCAATGGGTTAGCGTATCCAGAATCAGGTCCTGTTCCACCTGTGCAACGGTCAGGCCTACGGCGCTCTGGGTAGAAGCCTGTGCCGCCTCGGCGGCACTTTGCACCACGCCGCGCGGGGCCGTATCTCCTAACTTGCTGCCATCGGGGGCACGCAGGGCATCAGGGCCAATTTCATCGCCTTCGGCCAGAAGCACGGCGCGGTGCATGGCATTTTCCAGTTCCCGCACATTGCCGGGCCAAACCCTGTTCAGCAGAATATGGCGCGCCGCCTCGGAGATGGGACGGGCCGGAACACCATTGGCAGCGGCATAACGGGTCAGAAAGTAATCCGCCAGCGCCGCAATATCACCAGGCCGCTCACGCAAGGGCGGCAATTTCAGATTGACCACGTTGAGACGAAACAGCAAATCCTCGCGGAAGATACCTTCGCGGACAGCCTCGGCCAGATCACGGTTAGAGGTCGCCAGAATACGAATATCCACCTTAACCGGCTTTGAGCCGCCAACCCGGTCGATCTCGCGTTCCTGAATAGCGCGCAGCAGCTTGGCTTGCAGACGAGCATCCATTTCTGAGATTTCGTCCAGCAGCAGTGTACCGCCATCGGCCTCTTCAAATTTACCTATTCTGCGCGCGATGGCCCCGGTAAAGGCCCCTTTTTCATGGCCAAAAAGCTCTGATTCCAAAAGGTTTTCCGGGATCGCAGCGCAATTAATGGAAATAAAGGGCTTGCTGGCCCGTTTTGATTTTTCGTGGACATAGCGCGCCATCACTTCCTTGCCGGAGCCAGACTCGCCCGTAATCAGAATGGAGGCATTGGACTGGGCGACCTGATCGGCCAGCGCCACGACTTTACGGATCACCGGGTCACGGGCAATCATTGGACGCTCGTCATCGGCCACCGCAGCCAGAACCGCAGCGATCAGGTCCGTGTCCGGTGGCAAGGGAATGAACTCCTTGGCCCCGGCCCGAATGGCCGCCGCAGCGGCGGCAGGTGTCGCCGAAACGCCGCACGCTACTATCGGCACATGGATGCGTTCTTTTTTCAAAGACGCCGACAGAGCCGCAATATCATTGCCAATATCGACCATCAAAATATCAGCGCCCTGCCCCGCACGCAGGGCATTCACGGCGGCGTCTACGGTTTCAACATGCGCGACTTTGGCGCCGGTTTTCATGGCAATCTTGGTCGCTTCGCCAAGTTGTCCGCCCAGGCTGCCGATGATTAATACCCGCATTTTTCTCTCCTTTTTGCCAGCGTCACCCTCAGGTGTTGCCGGCCTCACTTTTTATAATTTCCGTCATGGTGACGCCCAATTGCTCGTCGACAATCACCACTTCGCCGCGCGCAACGATTCTGTTATTTACATAAATATCAATGGCTTCCCCAACCTTGCGATCCAGCTCTAGGATGGATCCACGGCTAAGGGCCAGCAATTCATTGACATTAATTTTGGTTTTGCCAAGCACAGCAGAAATGCGCACAGGCACATCATAAACCGGCGCCAGGTCAGCGGCGGTTTTTTCTTCTTCAACCTCGGCGTCGGCAACATCGGCTGGCGGCGCTTCGGGTGCCGGGACCTCTGCGGACATATCATCCGCCGACTCCTCACCGGGTTTGTCAAACTCTTGCAGTTCAATATCTGATTCTATTTCGGACATGGATTATTGTCCCTCCACTTGATCATCGCCATCATCATTCTGGGCGAAAAGGTCGCGCTGGGCTTCCTGCTCTTCGGTTGCGGCCAGCCATTGGCGTATCGTTTTTTCCACACGCTGCGCTATATCTTCTGTTGTGATGCACACTTCGCCCTGAGCCCATTCCAGATTGACATCGCCTGCAGCGGCCTGTTCATCAAGACGGACTTCCAGCGCCCCATCAAAGGCACTTTGCGCCGCCATATCCTGAAGCTTGTGTGTAAGACTGTCAGAAACAGTATTGGGGCACGTCACCACCAGGCGCGGGGCCGAGCGCAGGTCTTTTAAGACTTCGCGCACCGTGTCTTCTACCTGCGCATCCGGGAATTGCTCCAGGGCCTGCCCGGCAATCTTGCGGGCCGCGACCAGGACCAGTTCCATGGCTTGCGTGCGACAGGCATCACTTTGACTTTTTAGCGTGGACAAAATTTGTGTGCACTGCCCCGAGAGCGTTTGTACGGTTTGCAGTGCTGCCTCTTCGGTTTTCACCAGCACATCATCGCGTCCGCGTGCATAGGCTTTTTCACATTCAGCCTCCGTTTCCTCACGGGTAAAGCTCTGCCGCCAGTTTTCCCCATCACGCAGAATGGTGCCATCGGCGGCAAACTCCGTCCCAAAAGAAAATTTGGTTATTGTTTCTGTTGTCATCCTAGTAAATCAACTCATCATCGGCGCCGCCATCAGCAAGCAGTATCTCGCCTTTGGCTGCCAGGTCCTTGGCCAGATTGACCATCATTTGTTGTGCGCCTTCCACATCTTTCAGACGCACCGGCCCCATGGCCTCCATATCCTCACGCAGGATTTTGGCAGCGCGCTCTGACATGTTCGAGAAAAATAAATTACGCAGGGCCTCAGAGGCCCCCTTCATGGCCAGCGCCAATTGATCTTTTTCCACCGCCCGAAGCAGGGTTTGCGCCCCGCCCGGATCCAGTTTTTGCAAGTCTTCATAGACAAACATCAAGGAACGGATTTGTTCGGAGGCATCACGATTTCGCTCTTCAAGCGCTGCCAGAAAACGGTTTTCTGTCTGGCGGTCAAAATTATTGAAAATATCGGCCATCATTTCATGGCTGTCACGTTTGTTGGTACGGGCCAGGTTAGACATAAATTCGCGGCGTAAAGTCGCCTCGATCTCGTCCATAATTTCTTTTTGTACTGGCTCCATACGCAACATGCGCATCACCACTTCCAGTGAAAAATCATCTGGCAGAGCACTTAAAACCCTAGCCGCATGATCGGCCTTGACCTTGGAGAGCACCACAGCCACGGTTTGCGGGTATTCATTCTTCAGATAATTGGCCAGCACCCCTTCATTCACATTGCCGAGCTTATCCCACATGGTCCGACCTGCCGGGCCACGGATTTCCTCCATAACGCCTTCAACTTTATCAGGGTCCATAAAGCTGGTCAGAAGGCGTTGGGTGGCATCATAGGAACCCATAATAGAGCCTGTGGACGACATCTGACTGACAAATTCAATAATCAGTTTTTCCACCGCTGAGGACGTGACATTGCCCAGATTGGACATGGACTGGGAGATTTCCTTGATCTCCTCATCATCCATTAATTCCCATAATTTATGATGTTCTTCGCCCAGTGCCAGCAAAATAATGGCAGCTTTATCGGCCCCGCTGAGGCGGGTTACATCATCAACAACGGGGCGGGGACCTGTGGCTCTTACCATGCCTTATGCCTCATGCAGCCAGGTCCGGAGAATCGAAATGGATTCTTCGGGATGGGATTCAACAATTTCTGCAACTTTATTGACCGAGGACGCCTTCACCTGCCCCTGGATTTTTGCCACATCGATGGTATCTTCCAGGTCAGAATTCATTTGCGGCGGCGGCAAAGCCCCTTGCACCGTGGAGGGTGCCCCCGCTGGAATTTGTGGTGTTATACTGCCCTCGGGACCTGTCAGCGCAGGGGCACCGCCGGCACTTGCCAGCCTAGGCATGCCGCCTGCACCACCACTGGCAATGCCAGAAACCAGCGGCTTGACGATAAAAATCATCATGGCAATGGAAACCACGGCCAGAATAAGCAATTCTATCGTCCGCATAATGTCGTCCTTGCTAAAGGCGAACATGCCCGGCTCGGCCACTTCACCTATAGGTTCGGGTCTTGAAAAGCGCACATTGGACACCGTCACCGTATCACCGCGGGCCGTATCAAAGCCTATGGCCGTTTTTACCAGCGCTTCGATCTCGCCCATCTGTTCAGGTGTGCGCGCGCTATAGGTTTGCACGCCGGCATCATCCGTACTGAGCGTCCCATCGACAACGACCGCCACTGAGAGGCGTTTTACGGCCCCCGAGGCCCTTATCACTGTGCGTTCGGTTTTAGAATTACCATAATTAAGGATTTCACTGGTACGGGTGCTCACAGCATTAGACTTGCCGCCATCGTCTGTGCTGGCATCATCCCCGCTGGGGACATTGGCCCCCACGCTAACGGCGGCCGAGTTTTTGGCTTCGGATTCGTCTGAACTTTCCTCGGAAGTATCACTGGATATGACGACCCGGTTATCCGGGTCATATGTTGTGGAGCGCTCGGTAATGCGATCCAGATCCAGATCAGCACTCACCTGAACCTGTATCCCCTCTATCCCCGTAATGGGTGTCAGCATGGCGGTTATTTTCTTGGCCAAGGTGGCCTCGATCATGGACCGCTGACCAGAACTTGCTGCGCCTTCCTGCCCTTCTTCATCTTGGCGGGCCAGAACGCGCCCGGCTTCATCGGCAACAGTTACCGCCCCGGCTTTTAGTCCCGGCACAGCACTGGCGACCAGTTGACGGATAGCCTGAGTCTGGGTCACCCCGATAATATTGGCCTGCAAACGCACGACCACCGAGGCCTTGGCCTGTTGTGCATCGCGCTCAAACAGACGCCGTTTTGGCAGCACCAGCAACACCCGGGCGGCGCTTACCCCGTCCAGAGAGGTTATGGTCCGCTCCAGTTCTCCCTGCAAAGCGCGCAATTGCGCCATGTTCTGCGCAAAACTGGTCTGTCCCATGGTGCTGGATTGATCAAAGATTTCATACCCCATGGAGCCGGAGCTCGGCAGGTTTTCACTGGCCAGGGTCATGCGCACTGTATTGACTTTCTTGCGCGGCACTAAAATGGTTGAACCACCAGCGCCCAGATCATAGGCAACACCCATCTGATCCAGGCGCGCGCTGATCTCAGCGGCCTCTTTCAGGTCCAGGCCAGAATACAGTAACGTCTTGTCTGCTGTGCCGATACGAAAACTCATTGTCATCAGCGCGACCGTGACGCCAATCGTCACCCCAAGGATGATAATCAGGCGCATTGGACCAAACTGGTTAAGCGTATTGAGTAAGCTGTTCACGTTTTCATCCCGCCCTGTCGTGCCTGTTCGCACACTTCACTAGGCAGGAATTTCCCACTACGTCGTAAACGTAAGCTTAATGAAACTGCTAAGAACTGGAAAAAACATAAAAAAAGAGCCCGGGTTTTCCCCAGGCTCTTTACGTCTTTCATTTTTAAGTCTGCGATTTACCGATATTGCTGCACCTTGGTTGTGCGCAATCCGGCAAGACCGTGCCGGTCAATCATCTGTTGCCAGCCTAAAAACTCTTCAACCGTCAAACGATACCGATTGCAGGCATCATCTAATGTCAGCAAGCCCCCGCGTACAGCGGCCACAACCTCGGCCTTGCGACGGATCACCCACCGGCGTGTCTCCGGCTGTGGCAGATCGGCCAGTGTCAGTGGACTGCCGTCTGGACCAATAACCAGTGTTTCTCGTGCTTTTCTTGCGTAACCCATATCACCCGTTCCCATACTTTTTACCGGACATTTTCTGTCTCTGGGGATGACCCTAAGAGAAAAACTTAAATATCCTGCAAATAAAGCTGGTGAATTCCTCCAAAAAAATTCATTCGCAATTTTAATTAAATCCCCTCCGGTTTTGAGCCGGAGGGGTTAAGAGGTTATCGTTTGATCCTGATCAGCTCGTCGAGCATCTCATCAGCCGTAGTGATGATTTTGGACGATGCTGAATAGGCGCGTTGTACGGTAATCAGCTTGGTAAACTCTTCGGCCAGATCGACATTAGAGCTTTCAAGCGTCTTGGACGCAATCTTGCCAACACCTTCACCAGCAGCTTTCAGATTGAGCGAGCCAGAATTAATCGCCAGGCTGAACGCATCACCATCTTCAGCATTCAGACCATTGGGATTAACAAAAGTTGCCAGCGGCACCTGATAAATTTTCTGGATCACACCATTTGAAAAGCTGGCCGTTACAAACCCCTGATCATCAACATCAACGCCGGTAAGGGTGCCAAAAATAGCCCCATCGACAATGGACGAATCCAGTACAGAGTTGGAATCAAACTGGGTCATCCCCCCCGAGGCACCGGCGCTGCCCATGCTGATATTTATGGGTTGCGCCGCTATTCCCAGACCAGCCGCCCAGTTAAACGCACCGGCAGCAGGAGCACCCGCCGTAGAAGCCCCAAAGGCCAGGTTCAATGACATGGAGCTGGCGGCATCAAATTGCCCATTAGCATCAAAAACCACCTGGCCTACAGCCAATTGACCATCCACAAGAGGGGCACCAACAAGGACATCAGTAGCCGGACGGGCATAAACCTCTACGTTCCATGTATTAGCCGCCGCGCTGCTCTTCAAAAAAGCAAGGTCAATGTTATGAACACCGCCCTGGCTATCAAAAATCTGTACGGTGCGGACAAAATCAGGCGTAACGGCCCCTGAGGCCATATTTGTAGCTGAAGTTCCAGGGACATAGGTGGCTTCCGCCGCCGAAATGGCCTGACTGGCTTTCAGATTACCATTGACCTGCACTGATGAGGTGGCCTTGGCGGCCCCACTGATAGAGGCAATGTTTACGGTCGATAGCGCCGTAACATCTGAAGCGTTGGTAACAAATGTGCCATCAGGCTGGGCGGCCCAACCGCGTAAATAATACCCGGCAGCATTGCGTAAAAACCCTTGTTCATCCGGCGCAAAATTACCTGCACGTGTAAAGCGCAACACATCATCCGAAGCGCCATTCTGGGTTGCTGTGCCCACCACAAAGAAGCCAGCGCCGGCGATACCAAGGTCGGTGGTGGCACTGGAGGATTGTAATTGTCCCTGTTCGGCAATTAACCGTTGAGAGCCAGCGGATACCCCGGCACCCGCATCCAGCGGGTTAATCCCCGCAGATGAGGTCACCAGAGATGAAAAATCAGACCGCGTACGCTTGTACCCAACCGTATTAACATTGGCGATATTATTGGAAATTCCGCTCAAGGCTGAGGCGTTCGCACGCAGACCGGCAACACCGATCGTCAAAGCTGAATTAAGTGACATATTAGGCTCCTATAGCTTTTTCACTCATAATTATTGTCTGAGGAGCTTCTGCTGTAATGGGAGAGCCACTATTCTGGACCCTCATCGTTCTAAATTCCTGGCTAAATCCCAATTGCAGTGCGTTCACGCACGGCAAGAATATTAGCAAAGGCAATGCGTTCCCGCCCAACCAGCAAGGCTGGCTCATCGCCTGAAAAATCAGCGCCGGTAATCACCAAAGTGGTAGAAACCGAAGTGGAAACCAGATTGCCGTCATTATCCAGGGCACTGACTTCAAGGTTATAAGGTCCGTCAGGCAGTTGTGTGCCCACATTATCCTGGCCATTCCAGGAAAAGTCATGCTGTCCCGCAGTGGGGTCGCCATCTGTCTGGAATACAATTTTACCCTCTGCATTCTTGACCAGAATGGTCACCGAAGCCGCATCAGACTCAGTAGAATAACGCCAGTCTGCACTGCCTCCAGCCAGATCGGCGCTGCCCCCCAGAACATCAACCTCCTTGCCAATAAAGCCAACAGCCGACGCCGAAGAATTGGCGGCATTCAAATTGATCAGGGATTCCAGATTGCGGTTCTGTGAAATTTGTTGCTCTACACCGGAAAACTGCACGAGCTGACCGACGAAATCATTAGAATCCAGCGGGCTGAGCGGATCCTGGTTTTTTAATTGTTCAGTGAGCAGGGTCAAAAACGTGTCAAAGTTATCGGCCAGACCAACACTGGCAGATTGTGTGTTTGAGGCCGCAACATTTAGCCCAAGTCCATTCAGTAATGCCATTTCAACTTCCCTATAATGTCACGTCGATGCGGCCGTCATAGACCCGTGTCAGGCCGTAGCCTCGTTCACTTTGTGCCAGAATGGATGCCTCTGTCTCCAGTGTATCATCCTGTCTGAAATCTGCGGCCTCATAAGCATCGGATGCGTGATCCTGATAGGCTTCAAAGCCTTCAGTGCCCTGTTCAAGCGAGAAACTTAACCCGTCCGAACCAACCTCAAATCCCATATCACTTAAGGCCCGGCGCAAGGCGTCTGCCCCGCGCTGTAAATCGGCCAGCACTTCGGGGCGCTGTGAACTTAAAACCGCTTCAACGCGATTATCCGGGCTAACTTCAAGACGAACCTGAACCCTGCCCAGTTCTGCCGGGTCCAGCCTGATCTCGAACCGGGTCCCCCCACCCTGTACGCGCTGCGCCATGGGTGCTGCAAAGCTGTTCAGGCTTGCCTGATTCAGCCGTGGTGTATTCTGTTGCATAATATTTGCGCCTTTTAATGCGCCATGACCCAGTCCCGTGGGCGTCCGTACAGCCTGCCCCTGTTCTGCGCCCAGAAGATTGCTCCGCCCGTCCACAGACGTATCAGCAATATTTGCCAGAAATGGCTCTGTGGTTTTTGCCGTCAGCTCATGTTTCTCAAGACCAAGCAAGACCTCTGCTTGCACGCCTGTATTCTGCGCCAAAATCAGATTGGCCCCGTTTATTGCTGGACTACCAGCAGGTGTATTTGCCGCATTCGCGCTTGGCGTTTGTGTTGCTGAAGCCCCACTTGTGCTTGCTTTTGATGTATTTTGACCAGGGCTTGAGGCAGTGGCTTTACTGAAACCACGAAGACGCGGCGCGCTCTCTGTCAACGCGTCAACAAGAAGACTATTCTCTGCCCTGCCCGAAGCGCCCAGCGCCGTAGCGATCAGAGCAACCTGGCCAGCCACAATTGGGCCGGTTTGAACGCCAGGTGCGGTCGAAAGTTGCGGGGCCGCGACCGTTTTGGGATCAAGGCCAGCGACAATCGGGCCCGTTTGAACGCCCGGGGCGGTCGAAGGTTGCGGGTTCGCGACCGTTTTGGGATCAAGGCCAGCCACAATCGGGCCCGTTTGAACGCCCGGGGCGGTCGAAGGTTGCGGGGCCGCGACCGTTTTGGGATCAAGGCCAGCCACAATCGGGCCCGTTTGAACGCCCGGGGCGGTCGAAAGTTGCGGGGCCGCGACCGTTTTGGGATCAAGGCCCGCCACAATTGGGCCTGAGACAATCGCAGGCGAAGTAGACGGCTGTGGGTTCGCAACTAATTTTGGATCAAGGCCAGCCACTATTGGACCCGTTTGAACGCCCGGTGCGGTCGATGGCTGTGGAGCCGTTACCGCTTTGGGATCAAGGCCAGCCACAATTGGGCCCGTTTCAATGGCTGGTGCGGTTGAAAGCCCCGGCCCACTATCTTTTTGAAACTCACCCAGGTTTACCCCCTGGCCGAGCTGTTCAACGACCGCATCTAATTGCGCCGCATTAAAATACGGAGTGACCCCATTTAGAAAGCC
Organism: Robiginitomaculum sp.; assembly: GCA_002733495.1. GTDB lineage: Bacteria > Pseudomonadota > Alphaproteobacteria > Caulobacterales > Maricaulaceae > Robiginitomaculum_B. The sequence continues at coordinate 29,798 of NVVV01000010.1, read as the reverse complement.
AGGGATTTCATTTTGCCCGGATGGCGTTTCCGCCTGCTCTGTCTGTGAGAGCAAAGTGGTTGTCGTTATACCTTCAAGTGCATTGACAATTTCACCGGCAAGGCCTGCGCCTTCACTTTGTATATTAATGTCAGGATTGATACCCGTCGCGCTCTTAAGTTCAGGGCTCAGGAATTGGGCAAATGTAATGCCCTGCGCTTTGCCAGATTGAGTATTTCCCTGAGTACCGACAGGCACAATTCCGCCAGGATTGGCAGTTTTGCCGTTTGTAATCGTCAGAAAATTAAAGTCCAAACTCATTCCACTCGCCTGTGTTTTGCGCAAAGCACGCATTCACCATTTACGTTTGCCATTCATCAAAGCAAAAGCCGGGCCAGTTGGGGAATTTTTTATTATTCCTTATATAACAATATGTTCCTCTAATTTATTTGATTGATAAATCGGTAAAACACAGGGCTGTTTCTGCCCAGTTGCACAAAGTGCCGGAATCATTTGCACCGCTCACACATGTTGAAAAGCCCTGCTTTCCCACTTGGCCCAACCCTTGCTTTGTCTTTGTTATGGTTAATACAAGCATAGAAGGGGTCACACCCGGTTATTCTAAATTATATCATATATTACATAGTGTTACGAACGTAATAATTTGGATTTTCTCTTTGAGGAAACTTGTCATGTCGGAAAAAATAGCCCCTTGGGCGGCAAGTCCTGCCGGAAAGGTATTGATCAATGTCCATTAACTCCATTCTTGGCAATGCGCTTTCCGGCCTGAATGCTTCCCGGCTTGGCTTACAATCCGCCTCAACCAATATCAGCAACGTCAACACACCAGCTTATGCCAGATCGCAAGCCAATTTCAGCTCTCGTAATGTGATCGGGGCGGGCCTTGGGGTCGATGCCAAAAGCCTGACCCGGATTACCGACCGTTTCTTGTTCGCCACCTCCCTTAGTGCCAATGGCGATGCGGCGGCAGGCGAAGCCAAGGCGGCAGCTCTGGACCGTGTCCAGGCGCAATTTGGAACATTGGATGACCCAGGATCGCTGTTCGCCCGCCTGAATAATGCCTTTGCAGAAATTGGCTCGGCAGCACTGGACGCCGCCTCTGGAACGCGCCGCCTGACGGCAGTCTCCGATGTACAGTTTTTGTTCGACGAATTTACCCGTCTTGAAGGCGAATTGCTGACCGCGCGCAGCGAAGCGCAGCGCCAGATCGGGTTTGGTATTGAGCAGGTCAACACCCTGTTGCAGGAAATCAGTGCGCTTAATAGTGACATTACACGGGGGCGCATTCAGGGCGATGCCACCGGCGCGGAAAACCGCCAGGATGCGTTGATTACTGAATTGTCTGCACTGATAGATATTAAGGTAGACCGCACAGAAGGCGGCGGCGCGATTTTGCGGACCGCAGATGGTGTTTTGTTGCTTGGTCAATTTCCCCTGGTTATAGAGGGGCCAACCGGGGGACCGGGTAATCTTGGACAAAGCTATGCGCCCATTCAGGGACGTAGCCCGTCAGGCAATGTCATTGAATTACAATCACATATAAAAAGCGGCACATTGCGCGGCTATCTGGATCTGCGCGACAATGAACTGCCTGCTTTGGCTCTGGAACTGGCCGAATTTGCCGCCGGGGCCGCCGATGCCTTGAATGCCGCCCATAGCAATGCCAGCGCCGTCCCTGCACCGGCAACACTGCGTGGCCGCAATACAGGCTTGCTCAGCACGGATTCTCTAAACTTTACCGGGAAAACCAGTCTGGCTCTGACAGATACGTCCGGCGCGCTGGTTCGCCGTGTGGATATTGATTTTGGCGCAGGATCCCTTTCTGTTGATGGTGCCGCCCCCGTGGCCTTTGGGGCAACAATTGGCGGCCTGAACACAGCGCTAAACACCGCCCTTGGGGCCTTGGGGTCAGCCAGCTTTAGCAATGGGGAACTTACCCTTAGCGCCAGCGGCGGTAATGGTGTTTCGCTGGTTCAGGATGCAACAACCCCGTCTGACCGGGCGGGGCGCAGCTTCGCACACTTCTTCGGCTTAAACGAGCTGGTGACCAGCGCCGCCCCGACACAGTTTGAAACGGGGTTAAGCGGTACCGATGCGCATGGCCTGGCGGGCGGCGGCTCGATCACCTTTGACATTATTGGCGCAGACGGGCGCACCTCTGCGCAAATCAATGTGCCCGTGGCCGGTGCCAGCATCAATGATTACCTGGCCGCCCTGAACAATACCACAACCGGCATTGGTCGCTTTGCCACGTTTTCTCTCGATTCATCCGGACGTTTGGTCCAGACCCCCACCGTTGGCGCCGAAAGTTACAAAGTGGAGCCCCGCGCCGATTCCACGACGCGCGGCACAACGGGCCTAGGTTTTACACAAATATTCGGCTTGGGCCAGGGCGTTCAGGGCGGGCGAGCCTCTGCCTTTGCTGTGCGCACAGACATAGCCAACAACCCGGACCTTCTTGCCCTGGCAAAACTGGAGCTGACACCAACAACGGTGGTTGGCGACATTGTGCTGGGCAATGGCGATGGCCGGGGCGGTGAAGCCATTGCCCGCGCTTTGGAGCAAACGCGCAACTTTCAAAGCGCCGGCTCATTATCTGGCGTCACCGGCTCACTAAGTGATTTTGCCGGACGCTTTGCCACCGATGTGGGCAGCCGAGCGGCACGGGCCGTGCGCCAGTCTGATGCGGCCATCTCTTTACGCAACGAAGCTGAACAGAGGCTGGCCAACAAACAGGGCGTGAATATTGATGAAGAACTGGCCCTGATGACCCAGTTCCAGCAATCCTATAACGCCTCGGCGCGCCTTATTCAGGCGGCCAAAGAACTTACTGATACTCTGTTGTCGATCATCTAGGTATAGGAATAAGGACACTATATCATGCCCCGTATAGCCACAAATGTTTCCAACCAGGTTACCCTGTTCGAGTTGTTGCGTAATCAGAGCGATTTATTGCAAGCCCAGAAACAAGTTTCCAGCGGCAAAAAATCTACCGACCTTAAGGGTCTTGCCCCACAACTGGACACGTTGAACGCCGCCCATGCCCTGTCCACACGTAATGATAGCTATATTGAGGCGATTAAAGAGGTTAATGGCCGTCTGGCCGCACAAAATCTGGCGCTTAGTGAAGTTGCCAGTTCTGCAGACGATTTACGCCAGGCTGTTATTGACGCCCTCTCCCTTGGCTCTGGCATTACGCTGGTCCAGCAACTGGAATCCGTTTTTGGTCGTGCCCTTAATGGCCTGAACCAGACTTTTGCCGGGCGGCCCCTCTTTGGCGGCAGCCGTGTAGACACACCGCCGGTTAATATCAAAACGCTGAATGATTTGGGTGCCGCCGTGGCTGTCTCTGATGTGTTTGATAATACCAAAGTCAAGGCTACTGCGCGTGTCGATGAAGGCAATCCTATCGAAACTGGCTTTCTGGCCGACGATGTGGGGACTGACATTCTGACGGTTATCAAATCCATAAAGGATTTTAATGACGGGGCCTCCGGCCCCTTTACCGCGAACCTGACCAATGCTCAGAAAACGTTTCTGCAAAGCACACTGGCCTCTATTTCCAGCGCTGCTGATGGCCTGAATATACAAGTTGGTAAAAACGGCCTGTTGCAAAACCGGGTGGAAAATGCGCAAAGTCGTGCAGAAAACCAGCAGATATTGCTTAAAGGCGTGGTGGGCGATATTGAAGATATTGACTTGGCCGAGGCCGCCACACGGCTTACCCAGGCCCAGACCGCCGTTGAAGCCTCGGCGCGTACCTTCTCACTGCTGCGTGATTTGTCGCTTTTAAACTTCCTGCGCTAAGCCGACCACGATTACCCGCATAGTTTTACATCAGGCCCTTCATCCTTCGACAAGCTCAGGATGAGGATGTGTATGAAAAATCCCCGCGCTCATATAGCGAGGCTTGCCATCCCGATAGCGCAAGAGAGAATGGTGCGCTTAGACACGGAAACCTCGAACCAGTTTTGGGAGGAATTGGAGAGGTGGAACAGAAAAATACATAGATAGTGAGAATGTCCTTGAAAGATTATTCCTCAATCACATGCTGCAGTTATTGGCTATCATGAGCCTTGCTGTATTATCAATTTGTGTTTCAACATCGGCTTGCTCTTCTCTTTTTAACCGCAGTAAGTCTTCTTCTGCCGCAAGTTTTCGCCGTAAATTTCGGATATTTTCTTTTTGTCTAGGCCCCGCATTGCTCAGACCGATTGCTACTGTTGTGGCATCTGCGATCATGCCACCGGGATTGCGCCGTAATGCGTTTACGCCAAAACTGACGACACTCGCGCTATTTTCCTTGATGGGGCGGCCAGGGTCGTGGATAAGTCGCTCTCAGCGATGCTAATTTCACCCTTACGTGTACCCACGCGTTCAGTAAGTCGACGAACCTCTTGGATGACGCTATTTCTCTGCTTCTCGAAATTTTCCCGATTATCACGTAATTTCCTGCATCGCTGTAAGTTCTCAATGAATTGTTCTGAGTTTTTCATTTGTAGTATATCCTATACGACGTGATGGATTGCACTGTTCAATACTGGAATGGCACGGTATAGTGGACAGAACTTGCAAATACCGCGAAGGCCAATTTCTGTGGTTATCATAAGCATATCTGCAAGGGGGATGATAAATAATATCAATAGGGCGGGATAACTTATGTCCAAGTTTCGTTATGGATTGATTGCCCTCACAGGGGCGACCTTTGCGGCTGTGGTGTGTCTCATCATTCATTTTCAGTCCAAACCGAAGCTTGAGCGCCTACCCGATTTGGCGTCTTTCAAAAGCATGCCGGCAAAAGAATTGATGTCGGATGGTGAATTCAAATATTATACTCAGGCGGTTGAAAACCTGGAATGCGAGTTGGCCAGTATTTTGCTGAATAGGGCCTTCATTCGGCAATATCCGCAATTCGACCGCACAAAGCTCAAACGACAGTGCCTTGGCGATAAGGAATGTTTTTATTGGGAGGCCTCTTCGGGGGTTATTTTTGACGGATATGCGTACTGCAAAGCGGCATCCGGTTTCAACATGGACGAATACGAAATTCGTATACAGAGGCTGACACCACCAAAATTCAATGCAAGGTTTATCTTGGATGATGTGCAATATGATAACTATTGGGTAGAAATGCGAGATCACAATATCGCAATGCTCATAGGTCTTGCAAAAAGAGACTATATTTTGGCACTGATCAAAATTGGGGAATTGTTGCAGCGCGACGATGTTTTTGTTCAGTCCAAAGAAGTTGAATATTATGTGCTAAGCCGCGCCTGTTTTCTGGATGATGAAGCTTGCGCGGATCTGGTGCCAAGACTGGCCGAGCTAAAAAGTGCGCTGCCTCTTGAACGTGCCACGCTTGTCGAGCAAAAAGTCAGCGCCGATCCATTGCTTGATCCAATATTTTTGGATGCCTTGCTGATGACAGGGAAATTGTGACAATCTATCCTTAACTATCTGATATAAATAGTTTTTATTTGCTATTGATGGCAGCCACAAAAATATTACAACAAAGTTCGAGGTTTGAGTGTCCGGGTGAATTTGGTGCGGGCGGGGGGAATCGAACCCCCACGATCTAACAGATCTCAGGATTTTAAGTCCTGTGCGTCTACCAATTCCGCCACGCCCGCAAAGCCGTAACCGAAGTGCGCACTATGGCAAAAGACGCCGTAAAAGAAAGCCCCTCTTGCGGGTCAATTTCACACGCTTATGTCATTTGTTTTAATAAAGTTATTGCTTTATATATTTTGATGCCATAAACGCCAATCTGGCAATTCAGCCTTCAGGATAAAAACAGGCTTTTCCTATGAACATGCACGTATGGCTGACTTTTGTTTTGGCCAGCGCTCTTTTGCTGGCCACGCCGGGGCCGACCGTTATGGTCGCCGTGTCCCATGCCCTTAAAAAGGGAAGGCTGGCCGCATGGCCGATTGTGCTGGGGGCAATTCTGGGTGATTTTGTCGCCATGACCGGGTCTTTGCTAGGGGCCGGGGCGATCCTGAGTGCTTCTGCGCTTTTATTTTCCCTATTGAGATGGTTTGGCGCCGCCTATCTTCTCTGGATGGGTGCACAGTTGGTTGTTACGTCATCGCACACCGCTGCTTTGCAACAAAAAAACGCGCCGCCGGATACGACCCGGATGTTTACCAACGCCTTTGCTACCACCACTTTGCACCCAGGTGGGTTTGTTTTTTTTATTGCTTTCGTGCCGTTATTCATCAATCCAGCGTAGTCCGCTCTGCTGCAATTTATAGTGCTGGAGGCAACCTTCCTTGCACTGGCGGCCCTGAACATCACGGTGTGGATTTTTCTGGCCAGTGGTGCCAGAATTTTTTTAAAGACTCCGCGCACCCTTGGTGTGTTTAACAAAATTAGCGGCGCGTTTCTGATTGCCTTTGGGACCGCACTGGCCTTTTCTGATGCCAGACAGAAATGAGACGCGCATGTTTTTCAAAGACCCCCTGATCGAAGCCACCCTGATCAAGCGCTATAAGCGCTTTTTGGCCGATGTTCGCCTTGGCAATGGCGAAGAGATGACGGTGCATTGCGCCAATCCCGGCTCTATGCTGGGACTAAACATACCGGGCGCGCGGGTATTTATTTCCGACAGCCACAACCCCAAACGCAAATTGCGTCATTCGCTGGAATTGATCGAAGCGGACGGTACGCTGGTGGGCGTGCATACGGGCCGGGCCAATGGGCTGGCCGAAGAGGCAATTCTGGACGGCGTAATCGCGCCGCTGACGGGCTATGGCTCGCTGCGCCGCGAAGTAAAATATGGTGAGGCCAGCCGGGTGGATTTTCTTCTTGAGGATGAAAACTGCGCCCCCTGCTTTGTAGAGGTTAAAAGCGTCACCCTGTCGCGAAGCCCCGCACTGGCCGAATTTCCAGATAGCGTCAGCAAACGCGCCGCCAAACACATGGATGATTTGAAACGGGAAGTAAAAAATGGCGCCCGCGCCGTCGTGCTTTTTGTGGTGCAACGTGATGATGGCGAGCACTTTGCCCCGGCCATTGATATAGACCCCGCCTATGCTGAGGCCCTTGGCAATGCCCGCGCCGCCGGTGTTGAAATGCTGGTCTATGGCTGCCGCGTGACCCCAATGGAGATTTGCATTACCCGCCCGATCGCGTTTGAATGAGGCCATAACAACATCATAGGGGGCGGCCATGACGGATTTTGTAGAAGAAGCGGTGAGTGAGGCCAATGTCAAGCTGGAGACGTGTGCGCGGCACTTTTCCAGGTTAAATGGTTGTGCATATAGGCTGCATAGTACTACGAAAATCATCAAAGAGAAAATGTTAGGTGTCGTCCAGAAAAAGCTGAAATTCGGGGCTGTTGAGATAGGATAGGCAGCAAATGACCCGTAGCGGATAAGGGCTTGGTCGGATTAGTAAGGTGCGATGCATTGTGCTACGCTGCGGTTCGGTGCCCAGATGAGAGGTCAAGACGATTTTGTACATCGCACCCGGTGGTGATTTTAGTATAAAAGAAAAAGTGAAAACATTTTCGACAAACTTGCTTACAGACTTATTGTCTTACATACCATCAAATTGTTTATAATATCGAGCTTCCAGTACTTCCGCTAATTTGAGAGTGTGTGAGCCATCCCAATCTTTTAATCGGTAAGTCGCACTAGATCCATCAACAGTAAAAGTATCTATTCGCCTAGCGCCATCGTCTTGGAAGCCACGTCTCGTATAATAGCTAATGGCTAAAGAATTTTCAACGGCTACCCACAATACAAGCTTCGTATAAAGTTGCTCTCTAAGTTTCTTAATTCCGTACTCAAATAATAAACTGCCAAAACCTTGTGTCTGATAATCCGGATGGATGTACAGCTTTTTAAGCTTCCCGCAATATTGTGAAAGATCAATGTCAGATGCAGTTCCTATTTGGCAAAATCCAACAACTCCAGTATCCTTCTTATCCAACACATATAATTGGATTTCCCCCATACGAATGAGATTCTTCCAACGCGCCAGTCGTTTCTCTACAGAAAGTCCTGCCAGAACCTCTTGCGGGACGTGTGTGAATGAATGTCTCCAAGCAGAGAGTTGTATATTTGTTATAATTTCTGCATCCTTATTGGTTGCAAACCTAATTTTGGTCATGAAGTTTAACGCTTCAATGCTTCACAGCACCTTTAATTGAATTATCTTTAACCAATTTTTCAAACTGACTGTACGTAGTTTTACCGTGATTCGATCGTCTATACTCTATGTACAAATAATAATTATTGAATATTTCAATACAGGTTCTGCCAAACATTTTAAAAAATATGGTTTTATCATAAACACCAGCATTCAAAGCAACAGCAATATGCTCTAGAGTACCAAATGCAGAATTAATACTAGCCATTTGGTCCGCATTATTTTTTAGCTTTTCAAATTCTTCTTCTGTGAGTTTTTGTGTACCATGATTCTGCTGGAGAAGCTCCCGTGCTTTTCGGAATTCCTTTCCCGCAAATTCTATAGTGGCCTGATTTCTATGTCTTTCGTAATCTAATTTTACTGTACGATTTATCATCCATAATTGGAGAATAAAAAGAATAGCTGCCATAGAGCTAACAGCTAATGTTCCTATCTCAAATGTCGTCATGCCCAATAACCTTTGTATTTAAGTGCCATAATATTATAGCCTATTTTTTTGTATTTGTCCCTACCTCTCTCGTTCCGTAACATCAGGATATGGCGCATTGCCGAACTTAAGTACACCCTATCACCATCCTCAATAAGAGTCAGTATTTCTCTGATGTGGGGTTGCGGTGACAGTAACCGAAATTATTGTATTTTATCAATGATTATAATAGGTTCGGTGTGTCACCGCAATCCATCAGGAATGCCCAAAAGCCGGAACGATCCATAAGATGACCCGCCAATACCCCCTCCGGGCGCATCTGCGCCCACCTCCCTTGTTCATACCCACGCAAAAAGCAGGGGAGGAAACCGCTGGCGGAACAAAGCCCTGACCCCAAGGACGAGGTTACCAAGGCCCGCTATGAACAGGTGTGCACAGATGCCGAAGACCTGCGCACGCTTCTGGGTGGCTATACCTATGGCAATCTGATGGGCGGCCTTGCCATTCATCAAGCCCTTGGCAATGCCCGGCCAGGGTGAGAAAAGTATAACTTCCACCTCATCCATGTCATTACCCGGTTTATCCGGGGTATCCAGTTCTATTCTGATACCACACTGGATTGCCGGGACATGCCCGGCAATGACAGACATGGCAGAAATTACCTCCCCTTCTATTCCCATACAACATGGTATATGTTCGCGTTCACATCTGGTTCATCTTCATTTCGATATCCGTTATTAAAGTGAACATGACGCGACAAAGGAAATTAAGGTTATGAATATTAAAACAATGATTTTTTCCGGCAGTGCGTTGGTTCTATTTCTTTCATCCAGCACGGCGGCATTTGCTGAAAAAAGTTGCGGCGGTCCTCTTTATGGTGGCAAGTGTTTTGAAAAGCTCCCGGCCAGTGACTGTGTACTCACGCCCTTTATCTTTGATGATGATGAAAATGTTATTGGGGGCGGCGGTCTTATCTGCACCAGTGTCGGCCCAAATGGCGGTTCACCGATCTCTATTAAAATTAATAAGGAAGACGTAAAAACCCTCTCGGATGGAAGCGGGGGTAAAGTAACTTATATTTCTGCGGCCAAATTAGCTGAAATCAAGACGGCAGGAAAAAGACCTGTCGCGCGCCCAATGGGCAGAGCGAACAAACCTAAATTCAAGGCAAAATAAGCGATCAAACTTGCCATTCATCAAGCCATTGGCAATGCTTGGCTAGGGTGAGAAAAATATAATTTCCGCCTCATCCGTGTCATTACCCGGTTTATCCGGGGTATCCAGTTCTATTCTGATAGCACACTGGATTACCGGGACATGCCCGGCAATGACAGACATGGGAAAAGGGGGTGCCTAGAGCATTTCCAGCGCAATGGCCGTAGCCTCACCGCCGCCAATGCACAAAGACGCCACGCCTTTTTTAAGGCCGCGCTGTTCCAGCGCCGCCATTAATGTCGCCATTATGCGTGCGCCCGAAGCGCCAATGGGGTGGCCAAGGGCACAGGCCCCGCCATGCACATTGATCACATCATGGCTGATGCCCAGCTCTTTCATGGCGATCATCGGCACTACGGCAAAGGCCTCGTTAATCTCCCACAGGTCCACATCGTCCACGCTCCAGCCTGCTTTTTTAAGTGCCTTTTTCATGGCCGGAACCGGCGCGGTGGTGAACCATTCCGGCTCGTGGGCATGAGCGGCGGTGGCGGCAATTCTGGCAATGGGTTTCAGGCCGCGTTTTTTGGCTTGCGATTGGCGCATCAGCACCATAGCCGCCGCGCCATCAGAAATTCCAGAGGCATTGGCCGCCGTTACCGTACCGTCTTTATTAAAGGCCGGGCGCAGATTAGGGATTTTCTCCGGGCGCGCCTTGCGCGGCAATTCGTCCGTATCAATCACTATCTCGCCCTTGCGGGTTTTAATGGTCACGGGTGTGGTTTCGCGATCAAAGGCCCCGCTTTTGGCGGCTTCCTGGGCGCGGCGTAAAGTTTCCAGCGCATAGGCGTCCTGGGCCTCGCGGGTGAGTTGATATTTTTCAGCAGCCGTATCGGCAAACTTGCCCATGGGTTCGTGGGCATAGGCATCTTCCAGCCCATCAAGCGCCATGGAATCATAGATTTTAGCATGGCCGTATTTATGGCCTTTGCGATGCTCCGGCAGAAGAAACGGCGCATTACTCATGCTTTCCATACCGCCCGCAATGATCACATCAGCCTGACCGGCTTTGAGTGCATCATGGGCCATGATCGCCGCTTGCATCCCTGAGCCGCACATTTTGTTCAGCGTTGTGGCCTCGACGGAGAGCGGCAGCCCGGCTTTTAACACGGCCTGGCGCGCCGGGGCCTGGCCCTGGCCGGCGGGTAGAACACAGCCCATAAAAGCCTGCTCGACCGCATCGCCTTCTATCCCGGCATCATCCAGCGCCGCCTTGATCGCCACCGCGCCCATTTCATTGGCGCTAAGGGGCGTCATTTCGCCAAGCAAACCGCCGATAGGCGTGCGGGCGTATCCGACAATGACAATGGGATCAGAGGCTTGGGACATGACGAACTCCGTTTTTGATGCGCCGCAACATGGGCACCCACAGTCCGTCCGTCAAGATGGAGCTGCACCCCAAAGAGAAGCAGCAGCGAACCCCTTTATTTAACTTCGAAAGTGACCTGCATATTGACCCGGTATTTGTCGATCTTGCCGTCCTCAACGGTTACCGACAAATGATTGACGCTGGCCGACCTTACATGGTTGACAGTTTTGGCGAACCGCTCCACGCCATTGGCTACAGCCTCTTCAAAAGATTGCGTTGAATCCGATAGTATTTGCGAAGACTTTAAAATGGTCATGATCGCTCCCCCTCTTTAATATCTAGCCCGTATTAAAGCAGAAAAGCGATGTGCAGGCCAGAAAAACCAAAACCCGGTTTAAAACGGCCTGTGACCAGTCCTTTTACTTGGACTTGGTTATACCCATAATGTCCAGCGCCATTTTTTCATAAAAAGGCTCGGCCACACCGCGTCTCACCTTGCCGAGAAAGAATTTTTCAAAGGCAATTTTGCCCCAATGCACCCATTTGCCGCCCGACGCCCAATTGACATTGCGCGGCGGAATTTGCGGCATGGCAATAAAGGCAAAACCGCCATCACCAAAGTCGGCAAGGCAGACGGCATTCCATGTGCCTTCGTGTTTTGGCTCGTGGCCATTCAGAAGCGCCCCAATATTGTGGGCCGTGGCACGGACCATGCTTTCGATCATAAAGCCGGTTTTGGGTACACCAACCGGCACAGGCGTTGGCCCCACCGGGGGAATGGCAATGCACACACCGATGGAGAAAATGTTGGGATAGGCTTTGTTTCGCTGGTGCTCGTCCACCATGACAAAACCACGTGGATTAACCAGGCCTTCCTGTCCCATCAGCGGTTTAATACCGCGAAAGGCTGGCAACATCATCGAGTGTTTGAATGGCAGCTCATGGGTGGTCTTAATCGAGCCATCCTCGTTCATTTCTTCAACAATCATGGTGCCATCAAGCACTTTTTTAATCCGCGCATTGGTGATCCAGTTAATGTCCCGGTTGCGCATTTCGCTTTCCAGCATGCCTTTGGTATCACCAACACCATTGAGGCCCAGATGGCCGATATACGGCTCGGCGGTGACGTAGGTCATGGGTACTTTATGGCGGATTTTGCGTTTGCGCAGATCGGTATCCATGATCATGGCAAATTCATACGCTGGGCCATAGCATGACGCCCCCTGCGCCGCGCCAACAATAATCGGGCCGGGATCTTCAATAAAATCCAGCCATTTTTTGCGGGCATTATCGGCATGGTCAGTGGTACAGATCGAAACCGTATAGCCATCGGGACCAAGGCCTTCGACCTCATCAAAGGCCAGCTCCGGTCCGGTGGCGATGACCAGATAATCATAATTGATCGTCTGACCATCACTTAAGGTCATGGCATTAGACTTGGGGTCCAGCGCATCAAGGCGGGCGTGAATAAACTCTATATTCTTGCGTTTGAATACCGGGGCCAGCTCGACCTTGATTTGATCAGCCGTGCGCCAGTTAACCGCAACCCAGGGGTTAGATGGGGTAAAGTTAAACGTCGGCTGGTCACAAACAACGGTGATTGTATCTTCCTTGCGCGCCTTGTTCCGCATTTCAAAGGCCATAGGCACACCGCCCAAACCTGCACCTATAATAACAATATGCGCCATATATACTTTCTCCCCTACAAAAATTTATCTGTATATTTTAACAAGCGTCATTGAGGCGAATCCGGCAGGAGAATACAGATAATATATAATTACGGCAATGGCATGTATGGGTGCCACTGTTCAAACAACGCCCCAAAATGACTTATCCAGAAGCCATACGGAGCGTCCATACCATTATCGTAACACAAAATTTAAACCACTTTGGCTGAATGTCGGCTCATCAGTCAGGGAAGGTGGTAACGGCAGGTGTATATCCAGTAAGGGCGCATCGAAGATACTGTCAATTTAAGCAGCATCGTGCCTTTTAATATGCTCAGCTTCGCAAGCTGGGTGCCAACAGAATGATAGCGGTCCCAAGAAGGCTGAAACCAACACCGGCAAAATCAAATCGATCGGGTGTTTGTCCTTCTATCACACACAGCCAAACGACCGATGCGGTAATGTAAATCCCGCCATAAGCGGCATAAGCGCGGCCAGCCAATGTCAAATCCACTTGGGTCAGTAGAAAAGCAAAGAGTATCAACGAAGCAATGCCTGGAATTAGCCAGAGTGGGGTGAGATCAAGCCGCAACCAAGCCCAGAATGCAAAGCACCCCGCAATTTCGGCAACCGCCGCTGCGGCATATATTACCAAAGACCACCACTGGACGTTCACGGGGAAACAGCCATTTCAATTGGCAGTCCAGCTTCGGACCAGTCATCTCGCCCCAAGTGGTAATCACAAACTTGGGTGTAGCCGAGGGATTCCAGACGCGCAGCAGCACGTTCGGAGCGGCGACAGGGGCCGTTTTTGCAGTAGACGACAATGACTGTGCTGCGATCCGTCAACATCTTTGGCGCACGCACGATAATATCCTCCGACGGAATACTGATGGCACCCGGAATATGGCCACGGGCATAGGCAGTTGTCGGCAGTGCGTCGATCAGCACAATGTTTTCATCCCGCACTAGCATGCTGCGTAATTCAGCTCTGTCGATCACCTTGACCATATTGGATATTCCCTAAGGTCATTCAGACGCTGGGTTAGCACCAAAGCAGGAGCGCGAAAAACTAATGCGGCACCAGCGCCCCGACAATTAGTTTCAGACCGATCGTTAGGCCAAAAAATCCCCCAGCCGATGATCAAAAAAATACGGCCCGCGCAATAATAAGACAAGGCGTTGGCTGCATAATTTCATCCAAGATGCGTGATCCACTTCATTGCATCCCGCGCACGTGTCAGCCGCCTGCCGTCCCGGCAATCCAGCCGCCGCCCAGAACCCGCCTGTTTTCATCCTCGGCACTATAGAAAACGCAAGCTTGACCCGGTGCTACCCCTGCATCGCCATCATCCAGACGTACGCCCAACGCCCCATTACGATCTTGCACAAATTGCCCCGGCATGGGCGGGCGGGTCGAGCGCACTTTAACTGCCACCGGCAATCCATCCAGCGCCGTATGATCGCCATCACCCAGCCAGTTCACTTCGCGCAAGCTTAGACCAGAGATCAGCAAAGCCTCACGCGGACCGACAAAGACTTGCGCCGTTTTGGCATCAAGGCGCACCACGTAAAGCGGCTCGCCCAGCGCCACCCCAAGGCCCCGGCGCTGGCCGACGGTAAAGTGAATAACGCCCTTGTGCTGACCCAGAACCCGGCCATCAATATGGACAATATCGCCGGGGCGCACCGCGCCCGGACGCAGGCGCTCGACCACGGCGGCATAATTACCATCGGGCACAAAACAAATATCCTGACTATCAGGTTTATCCGCTGCCGCCAGCCCCAGATCGGCGGCCAGCGCGCGCACTTCGTCCTTTTGCAAACCGCCTAGCGGAAAGCGCAAAAAGTCCAATTGCTCAGGGGTTGTGGCAAAGAGGAAGTATGACTGGTCCTTGGCCGCATCCACGGCCCGGTGCAAATGCACACCCGACGGGGTTTTCACCCTTTGCACATAATGCCCGGTGGCCAAGGCCGCCGCGCCCAAATCCTTGGCGGTGCGTAAAAGGTCGGCAAATTTTACGGTCTGGTTACAGCGCACACAGGGGATGGGGGTTTGGCCCGCCAGATAGGTGTCGGCAAAGTCCTCCATCACCGCTTCGGAAAAGCGCCCTTCATAATCCAGCACATAATGGGGAAAGCCCAGCCGTTCGGCGGCCATGCGCGCGTCCTGAATATCATCTCCGGCGCAACATGCGCCCTTGCGCGCAATTGCGGCCCCATGATCATAGAGTTGCAAGGTGATGCCCACCACATCATAGCCGGCCTCGTGCAAAAGCGCGGCGGTCACGGTGCTGTCCACACCGCCAGACATGGCCACAACAATACGAATTTTGGATCGGTCATCGCCCCATTGGCTAGCTGGTAAATCCAGCACCATAGGGTCAAGCGCCCGTGCCCGAGCACGGCTCAGTATATCAGTCATCTTTCTCGCCTCCAGCGGGATCAAAAGCCCACAGCAAACTGTGTGGTGCGCATATAAGCCCTCTGGCCCTGTACGAAAAGGCTGGGACACAGTGCCGCAGGCTCTTGTGAGGCCCAAGAACGCCCACCAGATTTAAGTCATAGAGCAAGACCAAAGGAGGCCGCCATGATTTCCTATACCACCCCTGAAGACCGTAAAGTTCTTGGATTTCACGTCTCAGGTAAACTAAGCGCCGAGGATTATGAAGAGGTGCTGATGCCCGCGATAGAAGCCCAGATCAAAGCAAACGGCAAAGCCCGCATCCTGGTCGAATGGAGCGATAACTTCAAAGGCTGGGAGGCCAAAGCCATGCTGGATGATGCAAAGCTGTGCTTTGCCCACTGGAATGATTTTGAAAAAATCGCTTTGGTTGGCGCGCCCAAATGGCTTGATATTTTTTTAAAAATGTTTGACGCCGTATCCAAAGGCGATGTGAAAGCCTTTGAAGAAGGCAGATACGATCAGGCGATGACATGGGCCGAGGCCTAATGCCGCTAGCAACGCACCACCCCGGACTTATCCGGAGTGGTTGCGCACACAAAATGAGCTAGCGCTTTTTGCTAAATATGGCATCCAGCGACAAACTGCCTGGTCCATAGGCCAAAAGCGCCAGCAGGATAACTGTCCACCAGACATGATCATTCCACCACAGGCTGATCCCGGTGCCGGACCAGAAGGGATAGACCAGTGTTACGATAATGATGGTCATGATCAACAGGCCCGCACTGGCAAAGCGGGTCATAAACCCAACAATCAGCATCAGCGGCAAAACGGTTTCGCCAAAGGTGGCAAAGGCACCGGCAACAATGGCTAGGCCATGGGGCATGCCTTCAAAATATTCGTACTCGAAGAGATCAACCGCCGTGCCAAAATCCTCCAGCTTTAACAGGCCGGATTTTAAAAACATCCGCGCCATGACCAGACGTGCGGCCAGCGCTGCGATCCCCTGAAGGCCATTGGCCATGTCGGTGAAACGGCAATAAAGGGCCTTGGCCGCGCCGATAGGCCCGGCTTTGCTAGTCTCAGTCATCGTGCTCTCCGTTAAAAACCCCGGCGTTTAGCCAGTGTGCGAATTCCTTAGCTAGATTAAAAGCCGGATCATGGCGCTGGGCGTCGGTCCAGCCTTGCGCCAACGAGCGCTTACCACCTATGGCATCCAAAAATACATATTGTGCGCGGGTCAAAAGATTGTGGCGGATCTGCATATCTTCGCGCCAGACCAGCGCCCATTCCCCGCCCTTGCCCAGATCAATGCTCTGCACCGCATCATCTTCGATATTGGTGCGCCAGATCGAATACGCCGGCACGGAAAAGCGTAACAATGTAGCTGATCCGTGCAGGCCGGGTGCGCGCGCTGGCAGTGTTTCCGGGGCCACATTTTGCAAGTCACTGGCCGTCAGCGCCTTTTTATTGGCCGCCCCATAAGCGCAAAACCAGGCCCAGTCGAGGCGCGCCACTGGGGGCAGCCAGGGCAGGTCTTTCTTGACCGGGGCAAAGCCGCGCAGAAAATCGGCAAAGCCTTCGCCGTAATGGGTCAGGCTGGAAGAGACCGGCGGGGTATCTTTAATAAACTCGGCTATCAGGGCCTCAAAATACTCATCCCCGACAAGGCGAGATACGGCCTTGTAAATGCCCTGCATGGCCCGGGTTGCGGTCATGCGAAAATTGCCCTGATGAATGCCAAAACGCGCCTCATGGCGCTCATCTTTCAGCCATTTGCTCATATTTCCCGGTTCTTCCCCACGCAGCACAGCGGCAAAATTTTCATAAAAATCACGGGTATCAGTCATCACTCTGCTCCGTTTCTATGGCCCGTAAAATAGTATTGGCCTGCGCCACTTCGCTCATCAGGTCGGCAAAGGGGGGAATATTTTCATCGCGCTCGATCAGTGTGGGTTTTGGCCCTGCGGCGCGAATAAAATCTTCATAAAGCCCCCAGACGGCCCCACTGATGGGCGCGCCGTGGCTGTCGATCAACACCTGATCGCCGCCCGGGCGCTTTTGCCGGGTAAAACCGGCCAAATGCACCTCGCCCACCTGATCGGCAGGCACCACATCCAGCCATTCGCGCACAGAGCCACCAAGGTTTTGCGCGCAGACATAAATATTATTCAGATCGAATAACAGGCCGGCACCGGCCATTTTCGCGGCCTCAACATACAGCTGGGCCATGGAAATATCACCATCCAGCGAGAGATACAGCGCCGGATTTTCCATCAGGATTTGTCGCCCCAATGCGTCCTGAGTCTGACTGATATGATCAGCCAATGCTTTAAGCGTCTGCCGGGTTGGCGGCGGTGGCAACAGGTCGGCAAAATAGGTATTGCCCAAACGCGACCAGGCCACATGTTCAGACACGCTGGCCGGGTTATAGCGATCAATCAAGGCCTTCAGGCGCGCCAGATGATCGGCATCCGGGGCATCCGGGCCGCCCAGTGACAGGCCAACGCCATGCAAAGACAAGGGATAACGTTCGGCGATGGCGTCCAGCCAGGCCAGACGTGGCCCACCAGCCACCATGTAATTTTCCGGGTGCACCTCGAACCACAAACCTTCACCAGAAGCTTTCAAGGCATCGCGATAATGTCCGGGTTTCAGTCCCAAACCAGCACGCAACGGCAATGTGTTCAATGGTTTCATTTGGGGTCCAAATAAAGGCGGCGGTCGCACATCATCGCGCAACCGCCGTCTTTTCATACGCGTACAAGATATAAGTTGGCGCTTAGCCAGCCATTGCTGCCTTGGCTTCGTCCTTTAGCAAGCCTTTGTATTCTGCACCTTCGGCCTTAACAACGGTGGTGCTGCACGTGCCTTTGGCAACAAATTCCCATTCGCCCTTGTCATAAGAGGCGGTGGACTGGCCCTGGCAAGAGTGTGTACCGGCCAGATTGCCGCAATCATTTTCACCAGCAGCAGTAATGCCATAACATTTTTCTTTGGGGCCTTTGACCTTGGCGGCGTTGGCAACGCCAGCGGTCAGGGCAAAAGAAGCCAATGTGACTGTGGCGACACCGATTTTTGTATATACGTTCATAAGATGATCTTCCGTTTTCTTTGTTCCTCGCACGTCGCAATGCGTGCGACGTCTGACCATAGACATAGCCTGTTTGCGCCTATTGTCATCATAACAACCCCATAACCCGTTATGAAAAAGTCGTGAGATTCACTCACGCTCCAAGCACGCTTTTGTGCAAACGTACAAGACATCTTCACGATAAAGGCCGTAGGTCACCTCTTCTTGCGGGGATAAACGCCAACATAGCACGTCAAACCCTGCCTTGCGGAGACGGTCTGCAAAATCTCTCCCGTAAAAACGCACATGCAGTGGGTCCGCATAATGGGCAAAGGCTAATGCGGTATTGGTAATTTCATGGCTTTCATAGGTGGATTCTCGTGACCAGTTTTGCGGCACCGTCAACAAAGCCCGTCCCCCCGGTTTTAAAACCCGGAATATTTCTAAAAGAGCCCTCATATCATCGGGTACATGTTCCAGCACATGATTAGCCATGGCCCAGTCAAAATGGTTGTCAGGAAAAGGAAGGTCCTGAATGTCGGCACAATGGCGGGCGCGCCCCGGATGCAGATCGGCGCTATGGTAATTTTCACAACCCGCCATGGAGCGTGAAAAATGTGGTTCAGGAGCCACATGCAGGAAGGGGCCGGCATGGCGCGGGTTCACGCCTTCTCTTTCAAAATAAAGATGCACCAGCCGGTGCCGTTCCCGTGAGCGGCAATTTGGACACCGGGCATCATAGCGCGGCGGCGACCCCACCGCATAAAACAAGCCCCGGTAATCACAGATTGGGCAATGCCGCGCGACTTTGCCCGCATTATACTGGCAAGGTTGGCGAAACCAATACCGAAAGGCGTTAAACGATTTTCTGATCATCGGCGCGCGGCGTCCTGTCGTGTCCGGTCAACCAGCCACGCCCCAAGAGCAATCAGACCGTACGCCAACAAAGCCGATACGGCGAAAGGCTGGATCGGAGCACCGGCCTGGGCCTCACCCATATGGCTGATGGCCTGCAACAGCGCCAGCACCAGCAAAAACACCCAAGGCGAGACTTTCCCCATCATGCCTTTGGGCGTGGTGTTGCGCAGATACAGCCAGAACCCGCCCACAAGCAGGCCCATTTCCGCCACTTGTGACCACAGCAGTGAGCGCCAGAGCGCAAAGCCGTATTTTGGCTCGCCAACGATCAGCGGCAAATCCGGCGCATGAACCAGAAGGTCGGCAAACCAGTGCGACAATACCGCGCCGCCCAGAATGAGCGCCGCCGTCCAATGGCCAGCCCCCTTGCGCATGGCCCCATAAAGAAGCGCTGCCGCCACGGCCCAGATCACCGCGCTCAGCAAGGAATGGGTGAAGGGCATATAATAAAGGTCCAGCGGCGAGGCCTCTAAAAACCCCGGCTCAATGCGGAACTTTTCCACCCCGGCGATCACTAATCCTGCCCAGAAAAAGTCCACCAACTGGACGGCCATAAAAAGCAACCACAAAGGCAGCGCGGGTTTGAATGCACGCGCCGCAAAGGCGGCACTGTAATGACCTATGAACATATTTTCGCCCCTCGCCTCAGTCTCCGAATGATCCCGCTGGCCCCGGAAACACCACCGGGCTTTCTGAACCGTCTTTGGCTACCGAGGCTATGCCGAAATAATAATTATCGATCACAATGTTTTTCATCTCTGCATGATTGACCTTGCCGACAAAGCGCGACCATTGCCATTGCGGCTGGTCGGTAAGCCGCCAATAGACCTTATACCCGGCAAGATTATCAGCCGCTTTCCCCTCAGCCATTTTCCAGCTTAACTGTGTGGAGGGCTGAACCGCGCCCTTAATGCTGACTTTGGCCGGAAAGGGCGGCGCGCCCGCCATTTCGGCCAGGGAAACAACATTCAGCGCGGTCAGTTTACGCGCATAATCAAAATCGATGCCGTCGATCACATCGCCAAACGCGCGACCATTTTCGGTGCGAATATCCTGATGCTGGCGGTCATAATGCTCGTGAGTTTCCATAATCCGCACACCGGGAATGCCCACGGCATTAAACGGGCGATGATGCCCGCCCCGGCCAAAACGGTCCAGCCGATAGACCATCATCACATCCAGCGCCGGAATATAACGGTCTGCGCGCACATCAATATAACGTGCCAGATTACGCGAAGGCGAATCCACTTCGCCGCCGGTAAAACGCCTCATACGGGCCTCCTTGGGGGTTTCCACATCCCGCGTGCCTTCGGAAAATACCCGTGCCGTGGTGTTGTCGGTGATGCCGTCAATGCCGGTAATATTGCCGATCATGTCATTATTCAGCACCGCCTTGATCCGCCAGCCATGATCCAGCGCGTACTTGGCAACAATCTTGCCGCCAAAAAGCCCCTGTTCCTCGCCAGCCAATCCCGCATAAATGATGGAGCCGGCGAATTTGTGCTTGCTCAGCACCCGCGCAGCCTCAATTACCCCGGCCATGCCAGACGCATTATCATTGGCCCCCGGGCTATCAGAGGTAAAATCCATGGGGTCGGTGACGCGGCTGTCTATATCGCCGCTCATCAACACATAACGGTCTGTATCCAGCGTGCCGCGCTGAATGGCAATCACGCTAACCACCTCCACCGGATCAGGAATGCGCCGCTCGCCCTTGACCGTATCGCCAATGGTGATGACCTCAAGACAGCCGCCACATTCAGCGCTGATACGCTCGAACTCGGCCTTGATCCAGCGCCGCGCCGCGCCAATGCCGCGCGTATCGGATTTGGTATCWGAAAGCGTATGGCGCGTACCAAAATCKACCAGTTTTTGCACGTCACTGTGCAGRCGATCCGCCGACACRTCTGCGGCCARKTCATGCATCAGCASAAYTTCGCCCGGCGGKGCRCTTTGCGCCCACGCACTGCCTRCACCCARGACAAGCGCCGCMACACACGCACTTATTTTTATACTGTTNTTTCCNCATAATCATGCTCCTGCCGTTTCCCWCAWGNCNACCCTAGGSGAAGCMYTTAAGRGCGGCAAATTAAACTTKGCAGWWCARGYCATGGYKTTGSCWRAWGGYGMRKCMTATAARAMNAGAAAAWWYRCCNTCATATCTGGAGACCATCATGTTGCAAATTTCTTCGGYCTTTGACGCCGGAAAYATCAAAATTATTGACGCCAGCGACCCGCAGGACATTCGCCTTGAGATCAATAAGGACAATAATTCTGACTTTTACCAATGGTTCTATTTTCGCCTGACCGGCGCGCGCGATACCCCTTGCCGCCTGCGCATTATGAATGCGGGCGGCGCCGCTTATCCAGATGGCTGGGACAATTATCAGGCCGTGGCCTCGACGGATCGGGAAAACTGGTTTCGCGTTGAAACCAGTTTTGATGATGGCGTGCTAAATATCCATATTGCCGTCGATGATGATGCCATCTGGATCGCGTATTTCGCCCCCTATTCCATGGAACGCCACGCCGACCTTTTGGCACTGGCGCAACAGTCCCAACGGGTGAACTTAAGCATTTTGGGCAAAACCCTGGATGGGCAGGACATGGACCTGTTGCACATCAGCGATGGCAGCAATGGCCCCAAGAAAGTCTGCTGGATTACCGCGCGCCAACACCCTGGCGAAAGCATGGCCCAGTGGTGCGCCGAGGGGTTGATCTGGCGACTGCTGGATGAGGCCGACCCGGTTTCCCGCGCGCTTTTGCAGCAGATGGATTTCTACATTGTGCCCAATATGAACCCCGATGGCTCAAAACGCGGCCATTTGCGCACCAATGCGTGCGGGGCCAATTTGAACCGGGAATGGGAAAGCACCACCATGGCGCGCTCACCAGAGGTTTATCTGGTACGGGAGAAAATGCGCGAGACCGGGGTGGATTTTGCGCTGGATATGCATGGCGATGAGGCCCTGCCCTATAACTTTATTGCCGGGGCCGAGGGTACACCCGATTGGTCTAATGCGCGGGCCACGCAATTGGCCGATTATCTGGATGCGCTTAAAAAGGCCAGCCCGGATTTTCAAACCGAACATGGCTATCCGCCCAGCGCCCCCGGCACTGCCAATTTGTCCATGGCCACCAATTGGACGGCGCAGGAATTTACCTGTCTGGCGATGACTTTGGAAATGCCATTCAAGGATACGGTGGACACGCCTGATGAAGACTTTGGCTGGTCGCCAGACCGCGCCATGGCTTTGGGCCGGGCATGCCTTGAGGCTCTGTGGGCACGGTTTGAGGATATTTGAAGAAACTAGTGCTCCCTACTAAACCATCTTCCTTTATCAACTACGATGCAATAAGGGTGAAGTCTTTGTCATACCGCCATTTTGAACCTTGAGTTCCAAATATATTATATAAGAGATGGTGGGATGAACTTTCATTACGTTTTAAATAATTAAAGGCAAACAAAATGAGCAATAAAGGCGTTGAATATCAAGCAATAGTTGCAATAATAAACCAATATGAAGGGTTTCTGCATCGATCTACGTCTACCTTACTTGCATTTTCCATTCCATTGGGTGCTGTTACCCTTGGGTTTGGTGATGGGGATCAATCAGTTAGGTTCTTCGCGGCCTTTGTTGGCACCTTTTTTTCTGTAATGTCTTATATAGCAACAGAGAGAATAAGAATTGTTTTCTGGAAAACAATTGATTTGATGAAAAGCTATGAAAAGAAAATGGATTTAACCTTTTGGGGAGACCACGAAAAATTATTATTTGGTGGAACGGCATTCCTCAATTATACGCCTAGCGCTATTAAGATGCGAACGGTTTCCTTTTTTCTATCGGGGATGTTCTTTCTCGTGCAGGTAATTAGAAATTGGCCGTTTTGAGTTTGCGTAAAAAATAGTTATTAGTTCAAAGAAGTGAAGCTAGGCTGTAAGAATGAGCAGCCAGCCAAGGGGCCCCGGATTTAGTCCGGGGTCTAATCTTTCACCGCATAATGGGTCCCGGCTCAAGGCCGGGAACCCTAAAATGTAATCGCTGCCCACCCCAGAACTGCGTAACAGGCTAACTCACCAATTGGGCGCGCATTTGCTGGCGCAATACATCAATCGGGGCGAAATTACCGGCTTTGCCCTGACGATAGTGCCAAAACGTCCAGCCATTACAGGCCGGGGCGTGTTGCACCGCAGCCCCCACCTGATGGATCGAGCCTTTATTCTCGCCCGTGGTGATCGAGCCATCGGGGCGCACGCGAGCAATGCGGCGTTTTTGCGGACAAAAGAGCTTGTCGCCAGCGTGCAACAACCCGGCTTCGACCACCGCCCCAAAGGGTATGCGCGGCAAGGATTTTTTGGAAGGTGTAACCTCTAAATCCTTGTCTTGCGCCGTGACAATGGCATCAATGCGCGTACGGGCGACCTCTACATAGGTGGCGTCTTGCTCGATACCAATAAAGTTACGGCCAAGTTTTTTGGCCACCGCGCCGGTGGTGCCGGTGCCAAAGAACGGGTCCAGCACCACATCACCGGGATTGGTGGTCGCCAGGATCACCCGGTGCAACAGGCTTTCCGGCTTTTGCGTCGGGTGCGCCTTGGTGCCTTCTTCGTTTTTAATGCGCTCATGGCCGGCGCAAATGGGCAAATTCCAGTCGGAGCGCATTTGCACACCATCGTTTAACATCTTCATCGCCGGATAGTTGAAGGTGTATTTTTTCTGCTCGCGAGATTTCAGCGCCCAGATCAGCGTTTCATGGGCATTGGTAAAGCGCGTGCCTTTGAAGTTTGGCATGGGATTGGACTTGCGCCAGATCACATCATTCATGAACCAGAAGCCCGCATCTTGCAAAATGCCGCCAACGCGAAAAATATTGTGATATGAGCCCATCACCCAGATGGCCCCATCCTCTTTCAACACGCGCCGCGCAGCCTCCAACCAGCGCCAGGTGAACAGATCATAATCATCAAACCCGCCGATCTGGTCCCAGCCATCGGTCACCGCCGCAACCTTGGAATTATCCGGCCTGTGCAAATCACCGCCAAGCTGAAGATTATAAGGCGGATCGGCAAAAATAAGATCCACACTATTTTCCGGCATGGCCTCCATAGCGGCAACGCATTCATTATGTAAAATCTGGTTTAACGGCAGTTCGGTCATAGTGATTCACCCATGTTTTTCAGTGGTGAATCGTGGGCTGCTTCGGTTTATGATACCTTAAAAGGCATAGTAAACAAGGTGTTAAGAGTTATGGTTAATCAAGGGTTAAACCGCTCTGCGGCGATCACCACCGGGGCAAAGGAAAAGCGGTGAAGGGGGCATGGCCCAAAGCTTTGCAGCGCCGCTTTGTGCACCTTGGTCAGATAGCCCTTATGGGCGGCAAAGCCGTAGCCGGGATAGAGAAAGTCAGCACGCACCATCAGGCGGTCACGCACCACCTTGGCGATGATGGAGGCCGCCGCGATGGAAACGCTTTTGCCATCGCCCTTGATGATTGCCTCTGCCGGACAGGGCAAATTTTTTGGCAGTCGATTACCATCGATTAACGCATGATCGGGCGCATGGGGCAAAGCCGCCACGGCGCGGCCCATGGCCACCATGCTGGCGTGCAAAATATTACGCCGGTCGATCTCTTCGGGTTCGGCCATGCCCACACCAAAATGGGCGCAGCGGACAAGCTCGCCAAACAATTCCTCGCGGTACTTTTGCGAAAGCTTTTTCGAATCATTCAGACCCGGCGGAATTCTGGCCGGATCGAGGATCACCGCTGCGGCCACCACCGGCCCGGCGCCCGGACCACGGCCCACCTCATCCACCCCGCAAACGCGGCCCAAAATGGCGGCTTCAAAATGATAATCAGGACTGGCCAAGGACTATCGCGGCCCCTTAATCATCCGTTACGCGAAAATTTTTGGTCTGCCGCTTCATCAGGGCCATGGCGATGGGGTCCGGTATAATTTTGGCCAAAGCGGCGATGGTTTTATTGGCAAAACCCGGCACCCGCACGGCGGCGTTTTTCTCGACCGCCTGATAGCCAATGGCCGCCACGTCTTCGGACGTCATCCACATCCAGTTTGGCAGTTTAGAAACCAGCCCGCGCGTGTCATTGACGTCGTGAAACTCGGAAAAGGTGAAGCCGGGGCAAAGCGCCGATACGTGCACGCCTGTGCCCGTGGTTTCCAGATTTAGCGATTGTGAAAACTTGATCAAAAAGGCCTTGTCGGCGGCATAAAGCGTATGACCCATGGACCCGGGCAAATGCCCGGCCAGCGAGGCCACATTGATGATGCGACCAAAGCCGCGCTCCACCATGCCCGGCAAAGCCAGATAGACCAGCTCACACGGGGCGGTCAGCATGATCTGGATAAAATCCGTATGGGTCTTCCAGGACGGTTTGGTAAAAATGCCCGGCACGCCATAGCCAGCATTATTGACAATGCCATCCACATGCCGCCCGGCATCGGCAATGGCCTTCATAATCGCCTTGGACGCGCCCTTGGTGTGCATATCCACCGGAATGATCAGGCTATCCACGCCGTTTTTGGCTTTCATTTCCTCGGCCAGATCCTCAAGGCGCTCTTTACGCCGTGCCGTCAGCGCCAGATCCCAGCCATGGGCCGCAAATTCACGGGCCAAAGCCGCGCCAATACCAGCCGATGCGCCGGTGATGAGAATAAGGGGTCGGGTCATGATTTCACGCTCTCGCTCTATGGTAGGCTTATCAAAAGCATTTGTTGCATATAGGCAAGCGCCGATACGCAAAAAAAGGTGTCATCCCGACCCCCGCGCCGGGATCCAGACCGGGTTTAAGCTATGCCAGGCTGTGCAGGGTGAACCGCAAGTTGGATACCGGATCAAGTCCGGTATGACACGCGAGGGGTGAAGGGCACCAGAAAAGGTCGGGGTGACAATCCTCGACTACATCACTTGACGTTATATCGCGGCGCGTTATAGTTGCGCCATGAGTGAGAAAGCCGAAATCCTGTCCGAAGCCAGCACGTTCATCCTGCTGGCACTGGCAGAACCACTGCATGGTTATGGGATTATCAAAAAGGTCGAACAGATGAGCGATGGCCGTGTACGCCTTGGCCCGGGCACGCTGTACGGCGCGCTAACAAAAATGGTCAAAAGGGGGTGGATCAACCCACTGCCGGTCGAAAATGGCGAACGGCGCAAAGTCTATGAATTAACCGCCCTGGGCCATGAACAATTACAAAGCGAAATGGCCCGCCTCACCGCGCTTGTCAGTTATGGCGAGGCGGCACTTTTGGCGTGGCAACAAGGAAGATTATCATGAGTAAGAAACATAAAATCAAAACCGTTTTCAAGTTTTTCTTAGTATGGCAAGAGGGTGCAGAAAGCGCCTGGTTACACCAGCAATCGGCCAAAGGGTGGCATTTGCAAAAGGTTTGGCCTTTTGTGTATCGCTTTGAAAAGGGTGAGCCGTGCGATCTTGTTTATCGGCTTGATTTTCAAACCGGGACAGAAAATTCACTTACAGATTACTTTCAACTTTGCGCAGATGCTGGCTGGAAACATGTTTGTGATTTTGCTTCATGGCGTTATTTTTGTGCAGATGCTGACATTGCCTCCTCAGCAGAGTTTTTCTCAGATGCCCGCTCGCAAATCGCCAAATACAGGCGTGTATTGGGGATTTTGGCGTTGCTGGCACTTCCGATATTGTACCTTAGTCTGATATTTATCCCAGGTACTATCAGTGAAGGTGATTTCAGCACGCCTGCGCTATATGTGGCAGTAAAGTTTTTGTACGTCATACTTACAGGTTTTCTTGTTTACTCAAGCATAGCCATCATCCTTAAAATCAGGAAGCTGAAACATCAGGACTGCAAACAATGAGCACGCCAGAAACTCTGATCCAGAACTTTCCCTGGGTATCCTGGAAAGARGGTGATTTCCTGAACTTTCTCAAATCCATGGCGGCAAAGGGCTGGATATTGTGCGGTTTTAAAAAGCAAAATGCTTTGATGATGTGGAGGCCATACGGCTATATATTCAAGCGCGTTGAACCACAAGATATAGAGTTTCGCGTTGATTATCGCCCGGTCAGCAAGAAAGAACGAGATGCGTATATTCAGCTTTGCGAGGATGCCGGTTGGCGGCTTGGGTGCGCGATCAAGGGACTTTATGTCTTCTATACGGATGCAAAAAAAGCGGCGCAAGCCGATTTCTTTTCCGACGGTCAGTCAAAAGTTTCTAAATACCGACGCTTGCAAATCCGCACGATGACACTGGGCGTTTTATTCATCCCAGCTATGTACTATCTGTATTATCATTCGTGGCTATCCCGCCATGTTTCCATCTTTATGGATTCGCCTTTCATCGCCAGCATGATTGTGCTCCTGGTTGTTTTCTATCTCTATGTACTCATCCGGTTTAATTTGGTCATCGGGCGTATTAAAAACCAAAAGAGCGCTAAAGAGGCACAAAGCAAATCTACCAAAAACAGGAAAAAATGGCATTTTTGGTATGATGTAGTAATTGTCATTAGCCTGACATTAGCCCTCACTCCACTTTTTGGAATTTGGTGCATACCCAACTTTCACTGGCAATGGAGTTGGTATTTCCAAAATGCATTTTTTGTTAGCTTTTGGACCATTTTCATGGTGCTGTTCTTTGCTTGGATGAGTAGACAGGGAAAGAAAAATGCCAAAAAGGTTCTTGAAGAAATTTAGTCATATTTCTTGCCCTGACATTATTTAGTATTTTTCCTAATTAGAGAAAATGAATAAAACGTTCAAAGCACTGGCCCATCCGGTACGGCGGGAAATCCTGTCCATGCTGCGTGATGGACCGATGATATCGGGCGATATTGCCGCCCGGTTCGATATGGCCTGGCCGACCATGACCGGGCATCTGAAAGTTTTGAAAGAGGCCGGGCTGGTGCATGCTGAACGCTTTGACACGCAAATCCGCTATCGGCTGAACACCGGGGCCGCCGAAGAGGCCATTGCGGCCCTGATGGCCTTATTTGGCAAGGGAGAAACCTCATGATCCGTACGGGACTGATCGCATCTGCACTTCTGATTATCGTGATGCTGGGCCTTAGCCTCTGGGCCATGCCGCACCTTGCCGGCGATGGCCAATTTGCCACCCACTGGAATATCAACGGGCAAGTCGATGGCACCAGCAACCGGGCCGTTATCTTGTGGCTGATGCCCGGCATTGCTGCGGGCATAGCGGCCCTGATTGCCATTTTGCCGAGGATTGATCCGCGCGGGCGCAATTTATTGCGCTCATCCACGGCCTATCTGGTCATCTGGATCGGGGCCTTGCTGATACTGGCAACCGGGCATGCCATCATGGTACTGAATGCGACAAAAATGTTTGATCTGGCCGATGTCTCGCACGGGCCTGGCCTGCTCCGCTGGATGAGCCTACTCACCGGCGGTCTGTTCACCGCCATGGGCGCAGTGATGGGCAAAATACGCCCCAACTGGTTTATGGGGGTGCGCACCCCCTGGACGCTGTCATCCGATCTTTCGTGGGACAAAACCCACCGCCTGGCGGGTTGGCTGTTTATGTTGACCGGTATGGCTACTTTTTTTACCGCCTTGGTGCTGATCCCGCGCTGGGCTTTGGTGGTATTGATCGGCGGCATAGCACTGACGATCCTGATTGCACTGCCGTATTCCTGGTTGGTATGGAAAAATGATCCGGCGCGCGAAACTCTGGTGCCCGAAGACGCCGATTAGGCGGTTTCTTTTTTATGCATTTTTACGCGCACAATCTGTACAATAACGGCGCACACCACCAGCCCGATGGCAATCAGCGGCATGATGGCCTTGGCTTTTTCGCCGCCGACCTCGCCCAAAGCATGAAACAGGGCAAACACCAGCGCCCCATAGAGCGTCCCGGAAAATACCACCCAGAAGGCAAAAGATCCAAAAGGTGCCTTGAAAAACCCCGACGCCAGATAGGTGGGGATACGCGTGCCCGGGATAAAGCGCACCGCCAGCAAGGTGGGGGCCAGACGCTTTAACACTTTGTCCCGTGCCGCTTGCACCCCTTCGCGCTTTGCAAAGCGTTCGGCCCAATGCTGGGTACGCGCGGCGCGGCCGGCCCAGTATTTCCATAAATCACTGGCACTTAGCCCAAAAATCAGTGAGGCAAACAGCCATATCGGAACGCCCAGACCCATAGACGAGGCGGACGCCGCCCCGATCACCGCCGCATCTTCCTGTATAAACGGTGCCAACAGAAAAAAGGCATAAATCCCCCACGGGTATGCTGCCAAAGCTGCCTCTAGTGCATGCATGTACTTTATTCCTATAGCCCTGCGGCGTCGTGATCACCCTTATGTGGGACAGCTGGCCCGGACTGGCAAGCACCAATATGCGACAAGGTCATGGCGCACCATATTGCTGCTTTTCCCAGGCCCAGACACTTTGATAGGCCGCCTTCTGGCTCAGTAATGGCGACCAGCCAACACACCGGCGCAAATGATCCGAAGATAACACCAAATGTTGATCATAATTCTGGCCGTTTTCATCACGCGGCACTGATGTGGTTGCAACCCTGATGGTTTTGCCTACAGCGTTGGAAAAGGCTATGGCCCGCTCTTTCTCGCTTAGGTGTACATCCGGGCCGATGTTAAAGATTTCGCCCGCGACATTG